>JBEKVJ010000006.1:0-78239 GCA_049514105.1 Acidimicrobiales bacterium | reverse complement strand
TGTGACCTGCGCGCTCGCACAACTGGTCCCAGGTCCACTTTGACCGCAGAGACAGAGGAGACGAAAGGGGACGAGGATCGCCTATGGCGTACGCCCACTACAGGTTCGCCGCCAAGGTCGCATTGCAGGGCGTAGAGCACCGGAGAAGCTGGACAAGGTAAAGGTGTTGAAGCTTCTCCGACGCCAGTTATCCGAGCGTCCAGTTTGGAGGTGCTCTCGAACTTCGTGTCGTTCGAGTCCAGCTCAAGGTCGCCGACACTGAGCGACAGACCACTGCTGGTACGTCCGGGAAATCCGGGAACTCGTTGGCCCACATGCGCGCGCCGGGCTTTGAGAGCGCCCCCCAGCAGGAGATATCCGGATCACAGCTCTTGTTTTGGGACGGCTACGCCGGTTGACGGCGGGGCGAGGCGCCAATGCCTGAGCCTTTCGCCAGACAGGTTTGTGCCGGCGCAGCCGTCGCCGGCACCTCGGTCGTGGTGGTCCCGAACGCGGTGGCGGTGGCGCACACCAGCGGCGCACGACAGCACGTCCGGGCGGCAGCTAAGACGCCACGCCGCGGTCGCAGGTCACAGTCAGGTCACGTCTGTGACTGTGTTGTGACCCTCCGTCTCGTACAACTGCCCTCAACATTGCTTCGAGGGTGGAGACGCAATGAATGAAAGGCGATGACAAAGGTTCTGACAACGGCCCCGCCTGGACGGCGCATCGAATGCAGCCAGTCCGACCGCGAGCGGCTGTACGGCTGATAGCGGTCCTAGTCGCGCTGGCGTTGAGTTTGTCAGCCTGCGAGCCTGGGCGCTCTTCCTCCGGCGTCGCGTACGTTGGGTCGAGCTCGACTACTACGACTCAGTCGAAATCTTCGTCGAGCTCGCTGGGTTCATCAGGCTCGACGACTACGACCCAGCCGAAATCCTCGCAGGGCTCGTCCGGCTCGTCAGGCAGTCCCTTGCCGCTCGAGTTGGAGTTCGCACAGTGCATGCGCTCCAACGGTGTGCCCAGCTTTCCCGACCCGAGCACCAGCGGAGGCTTTGAGCTGACCCCGGGATCGGGTCCCTCATCGCCCGCGTTCAAGCTGGCGCAGGCGAAGTGTCAGAAGTTCCTGCCCGCTGGCCCCGGTTCCGGCGCGCCGCCCACCACGCAAGCACTGGCACACATGTTGAAAGTCTCGCAGTGCATGCGTCGCCACGGCATTTCCGCTTTCCTGACCCGCGAACCTCGGTCCCACCCATCTCCGGGGGCATCGACATAGCCGATCGCGACGGGGTGATCCTGGTCTTTCCGCGGGGATTCGACGAGCAGTCGCCACAGTTCATGAAGGCGGCGGCCGCGTGCGGGTTCAAGCTCACCAACCACTGATGGAAAAGCGCGCACTCGACGCGGGCAACTCGACAAGAGGTGCCCCACTCGTGTCTCGCCATGGCCTGACGATGCCGACGTGCCCTCAGATCTCGACGCGAACCGGAATCCTTCCCGACCATACGAGGCACTGAATGCGCGTGCTCGTCGTAGAAGACTCGATCTCGCTCGCTGACGTCGTGGCGGACGGGTTGCGAGCGCAGGGAATGGCCGTCGACGTCGCCTACGATGGCATCGCGGCAGCGCTGAAGCTCGCACTGACGAAGTATCAAGTTGTTGTGCTCGACCGTTCCTTGCCGGGGCTCGCGGGCGACCAACTGTGTAAGCAGATCGCAAAGGGAGACAGCCGAGCGATGGTCCTCATGCTGAGCGGCGCCGTCACGCCAGACGATCGCGTCTCGGGCCTGGAGCTCGGTGCCGACGACTACCTGGGCAAGCCCTTTCACTTTCGGGAGCTGTTGCTTCGGGTTCGGGCTCTCGCCCGCCGCCAACCTGAGGTTCGAGGTCACGTACTACGACGTGTTGACATCGAACTCGATCCGTTGCGGCACGAGGCCTGCCGAGGCGGTCGATTGCTCAAGCTTTCCGCAAAGGAATTCGCTTTGCTCGAGGCCTTGATGGGCACGCGCGCCGTCCTGAGAGGCGAAGACCTGCTCGAACAGATCTGGGACGAACACGCGGACCCGTTCACGAAGACTGTGCTCGTCACAATCAGCAGGCTTCGCCACAAGCTCGGACCGCCTCCAGTTGTCGAGACAATCCCCGGCGTTGGATACCGTCTCTCCGGACTGCCGGTCCCCATTGATCCGCAAGAGGATTGAGAAACCGCGGAAGATCTTGGCTGTCATGGTGCGAATGTTGGATCAATGATGGTCAGACGCTTTGACAAAAAAGCCGACATCGATCCAGACGAGTGAGAGCGTTCGCTGGCAGTACCTCGCGTGGACCATGGCCAGGCAGTCACCTATTGCTTGCCGCGAGGACGGCGATCGGTCATCGATAACTGTTCGATACTTTCTGGGCGAAAGTGATGTGACAGTGTCACAACTCTGTGCGAGCCAACCGATCGTCTCGTTGGCCGCGCGACCGGCGAGCGGACAAAGTCTGCTGATGCGCAGGCGCAATTCTGAGCCGGGTCGCGAGCGCGGTGGAAGCGTGCCCACGTGCGAGTTACCATCTCGTTTGTCCGTGGTCGAGTTCCCACTAGGGCGATGTTCTCGACGACTGTTCTGGCGGCGATCGGGTATCACGCGTCCCGAGTGGCCATCCTCCAGGCGCCGACCACGGACCAACCGACGATCCACCCCACGATGACAAGGATCATCCCCCAAGTCGGCATCGGCGCTATCCCGAGCGCCCCGCCGCTGCCCCCGAAACGCAACAGACCCCCTGCGCCGCCAGCGGTGCCCGAGGCAAGGCCCGCGGGTCGTAACTGGTCGAGGGCGACCCCTACGAGAAGACGCTGCCCGTTGATGAAAAAGGGGATGCGGGCCTTGTCGAAGATCGGGGTCACGATGACCTGAAGGGCGATGAGCACGATCGTCGCGACCGTCCGCTGACCGATGAGGGCGCCGAAGCCGAGTCCTGCGACGAAGCCCACGCCGATCACGAGCTCGAGCCACAGCCCGATCTTCACCATCTCGTTGGTCGATGGGTTGAGGGTCCCTTCGAGTTCGTTGTAGGCGTCGTAGCGCGAGGCGGTGGAACCACTCGCGACCGAGACGCCGTCGACGAAGTTGCCCGGACCGGTCGGGAAAGCCTCGAGTGCCTGTCGAGGGTGTTCCTCGATCCAGTGTTGGAACTGCGACTCGCTCAAGTTGACGGGAATCGAAACACCGTTATTGACGCTTAGGGCAGTCGGGTTCGGGACCCCCTCGAAGCTCGTGACGAGGCAGCAAATGGTGAAGGCCAATGCAACAACCGGGAGGAGGATCGCAAGCCCTGCGGGGATTCTTGCGAGAAAGAGTGCGACTCGTGACCGTCCCGTGATCACCAGGTGTCGGAACATGCCGTCGGTCAGATCCGTGGTTCCAGCCGCGGCACCAACCGTGGCGGCGATAATGAAGCCGAGCTCTGCCATCGGATTCATGAGGGACTGAAACACGCTCGGTGTTCCCGCCGGTCCGGAGTGCGACGGGTCGAGGAGGTGGTAGAGGAGTCGGATTCCGTACTCCAGGACCGGGGGAGCGAGGACCAGCACGAACACCGCGATGATGAGCCCACGCCGCCGTCGCAGCTCGAGGTTCTTCGTCGTGATGAGCCCCCAGGTCGGGATGGCCAACACCATTCGTCTCAGTGCCGAGGCCCGGGTTGACGGCGACCCTGGTGGACGCCCGACAGCGACTGCGATGCTGCTCACTCTTGTCCTCCCAGTCGGCTCGTGACCGTCAAGAACCAGTCCTCCAAGCTCGTCTTCACCTGCTGAATGCCGGAGACGCCGATACCGCCCTGCACGAGCCGTCGCGTGAGTTCCTCGATCTCCGCACGGGAACTCCCGGCTCGCAGCGTGACCGTCACGCCGGACTCTGTAAGTGAGACGCCTGCCGCGAGGTCAGAACCCTCGATGATCCGCAGGGAAGCTGTGGGATCAGAACAGTCGACGCTCACGACCAGCGCACCTGCACCGTGGACAAGATCGTCGATCGTCCCTTGTCGGATGACGCGGCCGTGATCGACGATGGCGACCGCGTCGCAGGTCCGTTCCACCTCGTCGAGGAGATGGGAGGAGAGCATCACGGTCCGTCCCTCCTCGACGAAGCTCTCGATCATCTCGCGCATCTCGTACATGCCGGCCGGGTCGAGGCCGTTCATGGGTTCATCGAGGATCAGCAGCTTCGGGTCGCCGAGCAGACAGGCGGCGACGCCGAGACGCTGACGCATGCCCATCGAATACGACGCCACCTTGTCGTCCGCCATCTCGGCAAGCCCGACGCGCTGCAACGACGGGACGATTCGCGCCTCCGCTTCGTCTCCGCGCGCAGCGGCGAGGAGTCGAAGATTCTCCCGCCCGGTGAGGTGACCGTGGAAGTGGGGTTCGTCAACGATCGCGCCGACGCGCGCGAGCGCCTCTCGGCGCTCGGAAGGAACCGGGGTGCCAAGCAGCGACATCTTCCCGCCATCGGGTCTGGTCAGTCCGAGAAGCGTGCGGATCAGAGTGGTTTTACCGGCGCCGTTCGGTCCGAGGTAGCCGAACGCGCAGCCGCGCGGCACCAGCAGTTCGACGTCGTCGACGGCGACGTTCGTGCCGAACCGCTTGGTGAGGCCGTACGTCTCGACAGCCCAGCGGTCGGACTCACCGTCACCGAAGGAGACGGCACGAGTTCGCCGTGTGGGAGCGCCCCTCAGCGCGCCATCAGGTTCAAGCGAGCGCTCCGGTACGACCTCAGCCGTGAAAGTGCTTGCAGCCGCGGTTGCTGTGGGTCTGAGCATCCTCACGTCACCTTCATCTACTGGCACTCCGTGAGACTTGTCCGAACTCGTATGCCAATCGTCGTCTGGACGGGGCTTTGCTCGCCGTCGCAGACCAAAGAACACGCCTACGCCCACGAGGAGGATGAGGACGAGGATCAGGGGCCCGTGGAACGGGCCGAGATGGTTTGAGTTGACGGCGAGCATCGCGGGCGCTTAGCCGTGGTGCGAGCCGAGCGGCGGCCACGAGTCGGAAAGAAGGTAGTCAGGCACGGAAGCCATCGTGCGCCACCGAAGCTTTCCTGTCGTCAGGCACAAGGATGAATTCGCTTCAGCGGACATCATCCGCTGGAATGACCCCTGCGGGGACGCGCCGTCAGGTTGTCGTGACGAGCCCCGATTCGTAGGCAATGACGACGAGCTGGGTCCGGTCGCGTGCTCCGAGTTTGGTGAGAATCCGGCTCACGTGAGTCTTCACTGTCGGCAAGCTGACGTGAAGTGTCTCTCCGAGTTCGGAATTCGAAAGGCCTTGCGCTAACAAGCACAGCACCTGGCGCTCGCGTCGAGTCAGCAGATTGAGACCATTCGGTTCCTTCGCGGGAGCTTGAGCTCTGTCGGTGAAATGTGCGATGAGTCGGCGCGTGACGTTCGGAGCGAGGAGCGCTTCACCGCGGGCCACGACGCGGATTGCACTCAACAGCTCCTCGAGAGGCCTGTTCTTCAAGGTAAAGCCGCTCGCGCCGGCGCGCAAAGCTTCAAAGACGTATTCGTCGAAGTCGAACGTCGTGAGAATGAGCACCCGCGGAGCATTCGCACCATGGCTCGAGGTGATGTGGCGAGTCGCCTCGATCCCGTCCATTCCTGGCATGCGGATGTCCATCACGACGACATCCGGTGATAGGCGCGAGGCAAGGTCAACGGCTTGTTGACCGTCGGCTGCTTCGCCCACGACCTCGAAGTCGTCTTCCTCATCGACAAGCGAGGAGATTGCGGTACGGAGCAACTCCTGATCGTCGACAACAAGGACGCGGACGGTCATTGCAGGTTCTCCACGGGGATGCGAGCCGACACGTGGAACCCACCATTGGCGAGGTGTTCGGTCAAGAGCGAGCCACCGAAGGCTTCGACGCGTTCGCGCATCCCAACAATTCCATGGCCAGTAATGGCAATGGAAAGTGGCCTTTCCTCTCCAGTTGCGCGCGAAGGGCCACCATTGTCGGCGATCTCGACGCAGACATTGTTACCAGTGACGCTGAGAGCGACCACGGCCTGGGCTCCCGGTGCGTGCCTTACCACGTTGGTAAGTGCCTCCTGGACGACGCGGTAGATCGACAGCTCGATTGCTGGCGAGAGGAAGCGACCCGCTCCCGTCGTTCGCAGCTCTACCTGGATGCCTGAGGCCCGGACCGTTTCGACGAGTTCCTTCAGATCGGCGAGTCGCGGAGCTGGGGTACGCGAGATCGGCTCGACCGCCTCGTCACGGAGCAGTCCCAGCACCACGCGCAACTCGTCTTGAGCGGTGCGGCCGATCTCCTCGATCAACTCAAGGGCCCCGGCGGTCTTCTCGGGGTGCTTGGTCATGAGGCGCCTCGCGACGCCGGCCTGTATGGTGATAACCGCAAGCGTGTGCGCGACGACGTCATGGAGCTCTCGGGCGATGCGTACCCGCTCCTCTCGGATCTGTTGGCGGGCGCGCTCTGCCTCGGTGGCTTGCTCACGCTTCGCCTGCTCTGCAAGACCAGCCTGGTATCGGCGCCGAGCCGCCACCGCATCCCCCACGAACCAGGCAGCTCCCAGTGGCATGAAGCCTTCGACCGACAGCACTGCCAGTGGCGCGGACCGTTCATTCAGGGCCGCATACAAGAGCGCGCCGCCAACTGTGACTGCCGCGGCCGCGGTGGCGGCGATCGAGATCCGTCTTTTCACACGCGACGAGACGAGGTAGGTGGCCAGTCCGAGGAGGACGGCGACCGGTAGGGGGGCAGTCCCCGAGGCGATGACCACGCCTGCCGCGGCGACCGCTGCGATCAGCACCGGCAGGGGCCACCGGCGCAGGAGGACCATCGGGCCGCAGGCCAACAAGGCGAGCGTTAGCCGCGCCCCTCCATCCCTGGGACGCGGCTCGAGCGCGAGGACGATCGTGGCTAGGCCTACCAAGGCGGCAAGGACGACGATGGCAAGCCAGTGGCGTTCAGTGAAGGCCACCACCATCCGCTTGGGAGGGCCACCGAACGAGGGATCACCGGACACTGGTCGGACCGTAGCGAATGAGTGCCTCGTGCGCATCAGCCTGGAGGATGACTTCGGTCCGTGTCACCGGGATCGACTCTGGCCGACCAGTCGTTACTAGGACTCGCCCGGTCAACCCAGAATCTCGGGCCGAATGACCCAGATCGTTGGCTGAGAACGCACATCTAACGACCCTGGCCGACGTCTGCGAATTCCCCGTGATCGACATCGCCCTTCGACGAAGCTATCCATGTTCGATCTACACGAGCCACAGCGTTTGCTGCCAGCGAACTGGTGCAGGCCGCGATCAGTGATCAGCTACCCTTCCGTTTCTGCCGCGAGGAGGCCTCCACGCACTAAACCGATGGGCACTCCGACTTGAGCGGCACTAGGACTAACCGAAATCGGACTGGACTCAGTGTGCTGGAGTCACTCGGCGCCTACTCGTGTCGCCGTTACCACCAACGCGCTATAGGTGACGGTGAGTTCACCGCCCGCCGCGTCGATAACATCTCCGATCCCCAAAAGCAGCTGAGCGAGCTTCCCTGGCGGTATCTGGTTGTGCCCCCCGAAGGTTGGAACGGTGTCGAGCCACTCTTCCCTCGTGTAGGACCGTTCCCAGTCGAAGTGCCACTGCTCCGGCTCATCGAAGCCTCCAGAGTGTCGGATGCCGACAACCGCCTTGTCGGAAAGCGGCCCGTACGACCCTGAGCCACCGGTTGCGCCGCTCTGGAAAAACGGGAACTCGGGTAAGACGCGCTGGTAGACGGCAGAGAAACCTTTTGCGACGTCCGGCGGAAACGACATGATGTTCCAAAACACCGCGATGCGACCGCCGGGTCGAAGGACGTCGGCCGCCTTGGATGCGCCGAGGACGGGGTCCACCCAGTGCCAACTCTGTCCAGCGACTACCGCATCGAAGCTTCGCCCTGTGGGGTCCCACTGCTCGAACTTCGCTATCTCGACTTCGAAACCGCTCCGGCGAGCGAACTCGGCCATCTGTTCGTCCGGATCGACGCCGAGCACCTGGCACCCTTCCTGCTGGAAGGGTCGCGCGGAGATGCCAGTGCCGATCCCGACGTCAAGGAGGTCGCGACCTGGGCTTGCGGCGAGGATAGCGTCGACCATTGCTTTGGGATAAGTCGGGCGCGTTCGTTCGTAGCGTTCCGCTTCGTTCCCGAACGACTCCGCTATCTGGCGGGCATGGTGCGATTCGCGCGACGAAAGCTGATGGTGGTCTGGCGGTATAGCGGTCACGTGCCCACTATAGTGGGCTAGCGCCCATTTAACGCCGGGAGGAAAGGAGTCGCTCTGCCGACCGGAGTCCACATCCCTAATGCCCGAGAGCTTTTGTTCGACGCCGCCGAGCACGTGTTGGGCCGGGACGGTGCGAGCGGTCTGACGAGCCGAGCCGTCACCACAGAGGCGGGCGTTGCCAAGGGCGTGATGCATAGCCATTTCGCCGACTTCGATTCCTTCCTCGCCGAACTCACGCTCAATCGCGTCACCCAACTCGACGGTGCATCGAGGGCACTGTGTGACGCCGCTGGCACGGGAACTGTTGTCGACAATCTTGTCGACGCGCTAATCGCGGTGTTCAGTCCCCTCGCGGTGGCGATGGTCGCTCTGGTCATCACCCGCGACGGTCTGCGCGCGCGCTTGCGCGAAGTCGGAGCCGCGCGCTTCCCGCTGATCGCAGAAGGGTCCGCGATGGTCGCCGCGTACCTGACCGCGGAGAAGGCACTTGGTCGAGTCGCCACCGTTGTCGACATTCCGACGTACTCGCACATGCTTATCGGTGCCGTACACCTGCTCTTCACCGACACAGAAAGCGACATACCGGATACCGAGACCCTGCACAAGGTCGTTGCAACCGTCATGAAGGGCGTCATTTAGCTAACGCAGACGACGCGGGCGCGACGGCGCGAGGTAATCGGACTTTCGCTGAGAGCCGCCATTAACTTCTGGAAAAGTGTTCCATCGCGGTCATCGGAGCGAAACCGCGAAATGGCCTGTATGCCTCGCGATCCTCTGCGGATAGACCTCAGCCACCGGGGAGCCTGGCTGCTCAGTTCTCCCTGGTAGAACGGCACCTTTTGGAGATCCAATATGAACGCGGGGAGGGTTTTGAAATCAGCCTCATGCAACCGGCCGTTGCAAAGACGCAAGGTTTTGCGCTGATCGGAGACTCTCTCTGAGGTCCGATCGCTCCGTGGCAGAATGAGTCTCATTCAACCTGCGTCGCAGCTCGTCGCTCGTGGCCGGTAGCCCTGGTCTGACGCGCCGGGCACCCACTACCGACCGAGCTACCTAGACATGACTTTCTCAGAATCTGAGCCGATCGCGATGTCGGAAGTTACGGTCGAAGACGAGCAAGTTTTCCTATTTGATCCTGAAACACTCCCAGCCGCCTTCGACGCCGGTGTGCAGAGCTTGAGAATGATCATCTTGGTCTCCCCGACCTGCCCAATTTGTCTCGACGGCGTGGCCATTGTTGAAGAGAGCCTCGCGGAGCTGAGTTCCGCGGAGGTTTCGGTCCACGTCGTATGGCTCCCTGTCCTCAAGGGAGACACTCCTGAAGCCGCGCGTCACTCAGCGCGGCTCATTGGATACACCGCGCAAGTAGCCCACTACTGGGACGTTGAGCGCGCGTTGTCGAATCGCTACTGCGAGCTGCTCAGGCTAGAAGAGCGTGGACGCACCGTCGCGTGGGATCTGTACTTGCTCTACGAGCGAGGCGCTCGGTGGACGGCTGACCCACCGATGCCGACTCTCTGGCTACAACAGCTGCTTTTGGCTGACGTACCGGAGTTGGAACGCTCGCTCCTCGTTGGCCACCTCCGCCAACTGCTTGAGCCGACCGAGCTCTGACGCGCCGGGGACTCGCTTTGTCATCCATCGGTCAAACAGTAAAGCTCTGCAGCCGCGCTTAGAGGGTGATGGGACCGGTCGAGGTCCCCGGTGCCGTCGAGCTCGAGCGCCACAGGGATGAAGATGCCATAGGGCTGCTGAGGCTGGGGCCGACCGAGTCGGGCAAAAGGGGCTGAGCCTCCTGGCAGTTTGGTGACATTATTCGGTATGGCTAACGGGCCACCCGAGGTGAGCGGGCTCCTGAGCGGTGCCAGTGAGGGCGACGGAGCTGCGAGGGCCAGCTACCGCTCGGTCTTGCGCAGAGCGGCTGCGGTCGCGACTGCCGGGGTGCTCCTCGGGCTGGTCGCCTGCGACCTCTGGGTGCCCGGTGTTCGTGCATGGTGGGATCAGCACTCCTTCACGAGCTGCGTCGTCTCCAGTCTGCTCGTGCTCGGTGTGACGGTCCTCATCCTCGACGAGGTCATTGTCCGACGCCAGCGCAAGGAACGGGCGGTGTCCGTGGCGGTCCAGGCCGTCATCGTCTACGGGCAGGTGCGCCGGTCTTGGGAGGCCGTCGCGGCCGTTGCCAGCGGGAGCAGAGCCGGCGGGGGTGGAGCTGAACCGGGCGCCACCCAGCTCGAGGCCCGCGACGAGGTGCACAGCCTCGCGAGCATGATCCTTGTAGCGTCGCCTGCCCTTTTCGACGACCCCGAGGCGCGTCTTTTCCTGGAAGAGGTACAACGTCTCGCCGCGACGATGTACGGCGCCTTGACCCTGCACATGATCTCACCTGTTCCGCCGAGTGGGGACGGCGACGACACCGTCGCGCGTTTGAGGGCGGCCAGGTCGAAGGTGGACGCCCGCGTCCGACCGCTAGCGGCCCGGTTAGCGGACAAGGACAGGGACCCGCTCGACGCGCTCGCTGACCTGGCTGCTCGTGAGTCTGTGTCCGCAAGAGCTGCCGCGCAAGGAGGGTGAGCGAAAGATGACAGCTTCGGTCACTACGACCACCGTCGAACTTCGAGCAGCGCGCCTGTTGAAGGAAAAGGGGGTGTGGGCACTTCCGCTCGCGGTCGGTTCGGTACTGGTGATGTTGATGACACTCTTCTACTTCGGATCAATAGTCGACCCTACAGAGCACCTCCACGGTCTGCCGGTGGTCGTCGTCGACCAGGACGCGGGTGCCACCACAACCTCAGGGCGGGTGAAGCTGGGCGAGCAGGTGGTGGACGCCCTAACGAGGACGCCCGCGATCACCGACCGGCTCGCGGTCACGGCTCTCACCCTCTCGCGGGCCGAAGCAGCGATGAACAAGGGTGCTGTTTACGCGGTCGTCGTTGTTCCGTCCGATTTCACCGGTTCGGTGCTCGCTCTGGTTGGCGGGTCGACACCGAGATCCGCGGCCGTGTCGCTGCCGACTGTCGAACTGCTGACCAACATGCGGGCCGGCACAATCGGCGTGAGTCTTGCCGAAGGAGTGTTGCAGCCGGCGCTCGCCGAGATCTCCCGGACGATAGGCAAGCACCTGGAGGCCGAGGCGGCCCCCGGTGCGGCCGACGGAGCGCTGCTGGCGAACCCGCTAACGGTCTCGACCGAGCCCTACCGACCCCTGCCGGCCCATGCCGGGCTCGGGTTGAGCGCCTTTTACATCTCTCTTCTCATCATGATGTGCGGGTTTCTCGGCGCCACCATCGTGAACAGCACCGTCGATTCCGCCCTTGGTTTCGCCGCGAGCGAGGTCGGGCCACGCTGGAGCCAAAAGTTCCCCCGCAGGATCACGAGGTGGCAGACCCTGGTCGCCAAATGGGTGATCGCCGTGCCAGCAACCTTGATCTTCACCGGGTTCCTAATGGCGGTGGCGGCTGGCCTCCTGCGTATGGACGCGCCCCACTGGCCCGAGCTTTGGATGTACGGCTGGTTCGCCGCCGCCGTGGTCGCAATCGGGACGCTGGCGCTATTCGCCATGCTGGGAAGCCTCGGTCAGCTGCTCGCCCTCATCGTGTTCGTCTACCTTGCTCTGGCATCTTCGGGCGGTACGGTGCCCCTCCAGGCACTCCCCGGCTTTTACCGCTTCGTGGCCAGTTTCGAGCCGCTCCGCCAGATCCTTGGCGCCGTACGAGCCGTCATCTATTTCAACGGCGCCGGCGACGCGGGCCTGGATAGGGGACTGCTCCTCACGTCCATAGGGCTCGTGTTCTGGCTCAGCGTCGGTGCCGCGGTGACCACCTGGTATGACAAGAAGGGATTTCACCGCCTCGAGCCCGAGCTGCTCGAGCTCGTCGAGGCGTCAGCGCACGCCTACCGGGACAGGAGCCCCGGTGCTGAAGCGGCAAGCTCGCCGCCCGCGGATGGCCCGGCAGGCCCAGGGGATCCCAGCCTCGAGGCGCATTAGCGCGTTGGCGCCCTTAGGTCATCGCTGGCCGCCCAACGGGGGAGCATCGACTTGCAGCTGTGTTTGGCCCTCTCCCCCGAGTCGCATCTCGGCCAAGCGCCCGGCGGCTCTACTGCCAACCCAACCATCCTCTGCATAAACGGGCTCTTCTCAATGAACTGGGGCGCGTGAACAACTAGCCGCGCTCCGATAGGTATCCACCGACGCGGCCAGGGGTCCCGCCATTCTCGTGGTTGTTCGACGACCGAGAGAACTGGAGGACCCCTGACAATGGGTGACGGTACCGAATTCGATGACGCGTTGTTGGGACTTCCCGGGTTCGGAATGCTGGCGGTGACCGAAGACGGCGATGAGCTGCTCGTCGGCATCGAGACGATCCGTCGCGCGGCGGGGTGTCCGTCCTGCGGGGTGATAGCTAGGACAAAGGACCGGCTCCGCGTGATCGTGAGAGACCTGCCGGCGTTCAACCACCGCGTGCGGGTTGTCTGGTCCAAGCGCCGCTTCTCGTGTCCGGATCCGGATTGCCCGGTCCAGACCTGGACCGAGCGCTCGGACGAGCTCCCCGATCGCCGCGTGCTCTCCGCGCGAGCAGGACGCGAGTGCACGCGTGCGGTTGGCCAAGAGGCGCGATCTGTCGCCTCGCTCGCACGCTGGCTCGGTGTCTCCTGGGCGACGGTGATGTCGGCTGTGCGCGACTACGGGACACCGCTTGTCGAGGACCCGGGCCGGGTAGAACAGGTCGCCTCGTTAGGCATCGACGAGACGGCGTTCTTGAAGGCGAACGTCGAGCACCCGACTATGTACGTCACCGGTCTTGTCGACCTGGAACGACGAGTGCTCGTCGACATGATCGAGGGCAACAGGGCGATCGACGTCTCGCGTTGGCTCTCGAGCCAGGACGAGGCCTTCTTGGCCGGCATCGCCACAGTCGCGTGCGACCTGCACGAGGGCTACCGCTCCGGGCTTCATCCCCACCTCGACCACGCCCGCCAAGTGGCCGATCCCTTCCATGTCGTGGCGGCGGCGAACCGTTGCGTCGACCATGTGCGTCGCCGGGTGCAAAACGAGCTCTTGGGCCACCGCGGTCGAAAGGATGACCCGCTCTACAAGATCCGCCGCGTGCTGCTCACCGGCTCGGAGCGACTGAACCAAAGAGGCGTCGACCGCATGGCCCTTGGGCTTCGTCTCGGCGATCCCGACGACGAAGTCCTCGGAGCCTGGCTCGCCAAGGAATACCTGCGCGACGTCTATCTGACCGATGACCCGGACGAGGCCGCTGTGCTGTTGGAGCGGGTGATCGCAGGTTGTCTTTCAGACGAAGTGGACGAGATCGTCTCTCTCGGCAACACCTTGAAGCACTGGCGCACCCAGATCCTCGCTCACCACCTCACCGGTGCGTCCAACGGGCCGACCGAGGCAATGAACCTGCTCGTCAAGAAGATCAAGCGCTGCGGGCACGGCTTCAAGAGCTTTCACAACTACCGCCTACGCGTCCTCTTGCACTGCGGTGGAATCCAATGGAGAATGCTCATCCAGCTACGACAATGCGGGCCCGTTCGCCCCAGTTGGTCGCGTAGAGCGCATAAACGTCGGTCTTTGCCGTTAGCCTTTGAAGCGATGACCCGTGGTTTTCCACCTGCATTGCTCAATTGCCAGTCGAAGGTTCCGAGCCAACGCGATGGATGAGTCCGCAGGTCTTGGCTAGTGCTCCATCTGCACGACACGGCGTAAGTCGACTAGCCGATCGTCGGAGCTCGCGTTTGAGACAATCAGCTGTTGCCGCTCGCGGTCACGAAGATGTCCCACACTAAGGAGAAACCCTTGAGCAGAGCACCGCTGACCTTAATGGCGGTCCATGCGCACCCCGATGACGAGGCGAGTTCGACCGGCGGCATCCTTGCTCGATATGCGGCGGAAGGTATCCGCACGGTGCTCGTCACTTGTACTAACGGCGAGCTTGGTGACGGGCACGAGGCAGTCAAGCCCGGTGACGACGGCCACGACGAGGCGTGGGTGGTCGCTACGCGCCGACACGAGCTCGAGTCCAGCTGTGAGATCCTCGGGATCAGCGACCTAGAGATGCTCGGTTATAGAGACTCGGGGATGATGGGTTGGCCGCAGAACGACGCCCCGGGGTCCTTCTGGACGACTCCGGTGACCGAGGCAGCTGGTCGGCTGTCTGGGCTCATTGAGCGTTACCGGCCACAGGTGGTAGTCACCTACGATGCGAACGGCTTCTACGGCCACCCCGATCACATCCAGGCGCACCGCATCACCCTGGCTGCTTTGGAGGCGAAGCCTTCGGCTGACAAGCTTTACTTTCCCGCAATCGCCAGGTCCGACATGGCTTCATTCCGCGAGACACTTCGCACCGCCGCGCTCGAATCGCCGGAAGATCATGACGAAGACTGGGACTTTGGCGTAGACGATGACCTGATCGCGGCAACGGTCGATTGCACCGGCTACACCGACAAGCAGTACGCCGCGCTCGCTGCACACCAGAGTCAAGGCGACAGCATGTTCTTCCTGCGGCTCGGTGTCGACCTCTTCTCTCAGCTGATGAGCCGTGAGACGTTCATTCGCGCCTTTGACCGGACAGGCAGTCCAACTCCCGAGGTCGACCTCTTCGCCGGGTTGCGCTGAAAATGGGTCGTATCTGACGCGTTCACGCCCACCTGGGTCTTTAGCCTCTACCAGGTCGAACTACATGGTCGGCACTATGGCCACGTGAGCTATGTCGAGCGCGTGATCGAACAGGTGGACGCGAAGAATCCCGGTGAGCGCGAGTTTCTCGAAGCCGTCCGTGACGTCTACACGAGCCTGCAGCCGTTGCTCGCTGAGGATCACCGCTACGAGCAAGCGAAGATCCTCGAGAGGATGGCGGAGCCCGAGCGCACTATTGCCTTCCGGGTCACCTGGGCTGACGACCGCGGCGAGGTCCAGATGAACAGGGGCTTCAGGGTCCAAATGAACAGTGCCATCGGCCCTTACAAGGGCGGTCTCCGCTTCCATCCAACGGTCCACGCCGGATTGCTCAAGTTTCTCGCCTTTGATCAGGTGTTCAAGAACGCCCTCACGACCTTGCCGCTCGGAGGGGCAAAAGGCGGTTCCGACTTCGACCCGAAGGGGCGGAGCGACACCGAGGTGGCGCGATTCTGCCAATCGTTCATGACCGAGCTGCAGCGTCACATCGGCCAGTTCACAGATGTGCCCGCAGGCGACATCGGCGTCGGGGCGCGTGAGATCGGGTACCTATTCGGTCAGTTCAAGCGGATCCGCAACGAGTTCACCGGTGCCCTGACTGGAAAGGGATTCGGGTGGGGCGGCTCACTTGTGCGGCCGGAGGCGACTGGCTACGGCACGGTCTATTTCGCTGAGGAGATGCTTGCCACTCGCTTTGAGAGCCTCGAGGGCAAGACGTGCCTTGTTTCTGGAAGCGGCAACGTCGCCCAGGCCACCGTTGAGAAGCTGATCCAACTCAACGCCCGCCCCGTCTCGCTGTCGGATTCGAGCGGGTTCATCTACGATCCCGACGGAATCGACTTGGAGAAGCTCGACTGGGTGAAGGACCTGAAGAACCGCCGTCGCGGCCGTATCGGTGAGTACACGGAACGCTACGGCCGGGCGACGTTCCGCGTCTCCAAGCCCTGGCTGGACGTCAATGCCCTTTGGGACATCTCCGCGTCATGTGCCTTTCCGTCCGCGACCCAGAACGAGATCAGTGCCAAGGATGCCGCGAACTTGGTTAACAACGGTGTGAATCTCGTCGCCGAGGGCGCGAGCATGCCGACAGTTCCTGACGGCGCAGAGCTCTTTGTAGCCGCGGGCATTCTCTACGGACCCGGCCGCGCGGCAAACGCGGGCGGAGTCTCGGTCTCAGGCCTCGAGATGGCCCAGGACAGCCAACGACTTCAGTGGAGCCGGGAGGAAGTCGACGAGCAGTTGCGCTCAATCATGGGCGCGATCCATTCCCATGTTCGCGAGGCTGCGGAGCAGTACGGTCAGCCGGGGAACTATGTCCTCGGGGCCAATATTGCTGGCTTCCGAAAAGTCGCCGACGCGATGCTCGACGAATCGATCGTCTGACCGTCCGGCTGTCCTACGAGGAGGCTTTCGTGCTGATACGAGGTGGCTTGGTCATAGACGCTACTGGTGAGCGAACGGCCGATGTCCGAACGGGCCTAGACGGCCGGATCGCAGAGGTTGCACCCGACTTGGAGCCGCTCGAGGCCGAGCACATTCATGACGCGCGCGGCAAGCTCGTCATCCCCGGCGGGATCGACGCCCATACCCATCTCCACATGCCGGTTGGCGCGGTACGGGTGTCGGATGACTTCGTGAGCGGTACACGGGCCGCCGCCATCGGCGGGACGACAACGATCATCGACTACGTGACTGTCATGCGCGGGGACGATCCCATGGCGACGGTCTCCACATGGCGCTCTTGGGCGGAGCCGTCGGTGATCGACTGGGGTCTGCACCTCACCTTCACCGAGGCCGTTCCTGAGGCGGTCGTAGCAGCAGGCGTCGAGGCCGGGATCACATCGTTCAAGCTCTATCTCGCCTATCCCGACCGGCTTCAGGTCGACGACGCCACAATCGTGCGCCTGATGCGGGCCGCTCGCCGCCAGGGTGCTCTCGTGACCTTGCACTGCGAGAACGGGGGGGCGATCGAGGAGCTGCGGCGCGAGGCCCTCGCAGCAGGGCGGACCGGGGTGATCGAACATGCCCGCACCCGCCCCGCTGTGCTCGAGGCCGAGGCCGTTGGGCGGGCGGCTGCGCTCGCCGAGGTCACCGGCGCCTCCATCTACATCGTCCACGTCTCCTCGGCCCCGGCGCTTGCCGCCGTGCGCTCGGCCCAAGAGCGCGGTGTCGAGGTGAAGGCCGAGACTTGCCCGCAGTACCTCTACCTAGATGTGAGCCGCCTCGAAGGCCCGGATGCGGTCGATTTCGTCTGCACCCCGCCCCTCAGGGATCCTTGGCATGCCGAGGAACTCTGGGAAGGGCTGGCCAATGGATACGTACATACTGTCGCCACAGATCACTGCCCCTTCTGGCGCGCGGATCGCCGTGCAGGCCTTGCCGGCCGGCCTGGAGGCGTATCGGACTTCACCGACATTCCGGGCGGCCTGCCAGGCATCGAGACGCGGCTCGCGCTCGTTTGGCAGGGGGTGCGCTCGGGGCGTATCTCTGCTGCTGACTGGGTACGGCTGTGCGCCGAGGCACCCGCCCGCACTTTCGGCCTGTGGCCGAAGAAGGGCTCATTGGCGATCGGAGCCGACGCGGACGTTGTCGTTTGGGACCCCCAGCGACACCAGTCCCTCGCGGCAGACAAGCTGGACATGGCCGTCGACCAGTCTCCGTACGAGACGATCGTTTCCATTGGTTGGCCGGAGCTCGTGCTGAGCCGCGGCGAGCCGGTAGCAGTCGATGGGATTTTCACCGGAGAACTCGCCTGGGGCCAGTATCTGTCCCGCGCTCCGCTCCAACGCTGAGGCGACTAGCGGAATCCTTCTCGAGTCGTGTGACCTTGTCCTTCGGCGGCCAAGCCGCGTCGGCACAGCTCGGATATCACGAGAGCCACGACTGCCAGGGTGATAACGAGCGTCGTCGTGTTGGTGAGAACCAAGACCACGGCCAGCGCCAGGAGGACAACGCCTGGGAGCGCGAAAGACACGACGCGTTTCAACGCCCAAGCTAATAGCCGGCGTCTTCCGAGGTCCCTTTCCAGGGACCTCGTGAGGGTCATGAAGTCGACGTCATCTGACATAGTGCTGTCGCTTTTCCGGATCGTGGTTCGTCTGTCTCGCAGAACCGACGGCGGAGCTCGCGGTTCAGCCCCGGCGGATAGGCCACCCCCAGGGCTGAACTTGGAACCCCCCAAGTCGCGAGTTGCTTTGAGATTAGCCTTGCCAAGGAGGAAATAATCCGCGTGGAGCGCTTCATAATGCCGCGGGGTCTGCTGGAAGTGGCCGAGCGTGACAATCGCCAAGCGTGGATGTCGATGCTTCCGGGTCTAATCCGAGATCTCAGTGTGGAGTGGTCGCTCGCGCTCCGCGCGCCCTTCCAGCCCGGCGGCGAGACCGCCTGGGTTGCTCCGGTAGAGGGCCCTTCGGGCGAGCACCTCGTCTTGAAGGTCGTTTGGCGGCACCTGGAGGCTGAGCACGAGGCGGAGGGGCTGGCAGTCTGGGCTGGCCGCGGTGCGATCCGGCTGCACGCATCAAAGCGCTTCGACGACACCCTGGCCCTGCTCGTGGAACGTTGCACTCCTGGTACCGAACTGCGCAGCCTTCCGGAGCCCGAACAGGACATCGTCATCGCGGGGCTCCTGAGGCGACTGTGGATACAGCCCAGCCCCGGCCATCACTTTCGGCCTCTCGAGCACATGTGTGAGCATTGGGCGGACCGCTTCGAAGAGGAGCTGGCGGGCCGAGATCTCGCGCTAGACCCTGGGCTCGTGCGCGCGGCGATTGCGCTGTTTCGGGAACTCCCGACGACTGCAGAATCCGAGGTGCTCCTTTGCACCGACCTGCACGCGGGCAACGTGCTCGCGGCCGAGCGCGAACCCTGGCTTGTGATCGACCCGAAGCCCTACCTCGGCGATCCTACCTATGACCCGCTCCAGCACATGTTGAACTGCGAGCAACGCCTTCGGGCCGATCCCCGCGGCCTCGCTACACGTATGGCGGCGTTGTTGGACCTCGACAGGGACCGCCTGCTCAGTTGGTTGTTCGCCCGCAGTGTGCAGTTCTCACCCACGTGGCCGTTTCTGGCGGAGGTGGCCCGCGACATCGCACCCGGCTGAGAGCCGTGCCGCTTAGTGATTACAACCTCAGCATTGGGCGCTCTTGGGGACCCTGCCTCGACCCAGACCTCAGCCAGGCACCGAGCTATCTTTCGGGCGATCAGTCAACCGGCCTCTGGCCGCGCATACTAATGGTGTGGAGGCGAGCGGAATCGAGATCTCGCGCGAGCCTCCAGAGAGTGAACTGGCCTCCCACCTGCTCGCGCGCTACTACTCTGAGCTCAACGCCCGGCTTCCAGAGGGCTTCGATCCTTTGCTCGCGCTCCCGGTGCCGGTCTCCGAGCTCGGAGCGCCCGGCGGAGCGTTTCTCGTCGCGTACTCCGACGGGCGCCCTGTCGGTTGCGGAGCAGTGCGCAAGCTCGACGAGACTAGCGCAGAGATCAAGCGCATGTGGGTCGATCCCGCCGTCCGCGGACGCGGTATTGGCGGCCACCTGCTTCGCGCGCTCGAAGAAGCAGCGGTCGACTCAGATTGTGATGTTGTCCGTCTGGACACGAGTGCCCACCTCAGCGAGGCCATATCTCTGTACAGCTCATCGGGGTATCACGAAATAGGCCCCTACAACGACAACTGTTACGCAGGTCGCTGGTTCGAAAAACGCCTACGTTGAGCAAAACTACCGACCCGTTGTCGGTCAATTCCGGGGACAATGACCCTATGGTCTCCGAGCGCGATCTCACCCGGCTCCTCAAGGCGATCAACCCGAAGCTTCACCAGGGCGTTTTCGTCTTCTGCGAACTGCCCGACCATTTGGTGCCAGAGGGGTTGGAGGTGCTGGCCATGTTCCAGGAAGACGAGGCGACGACCGTTGTCGTCGCCGAGGAGCAGGCCGCCAGGACCGGCCTTCTAGGTCGGCTCCCGAGCGCCTGGATAACTATTGGTGCCAGCTCCGACCTGGCAGCTGTCGGCTTCCTGGCGGTTATTACCGCCCGGATGGCCGCCGCGGGGATCAGCGTCAACGTCGTCTCGGCTAGTCGGCACGACCACCTCTTTGTACCGGTGGCCATGGCCGACAAGGCGATGGCCGTGCTCGCGACGCTCGATGAGCTCCGTCGGCCGCGACGCATCGGGCCGATTGAGGAGACCGCGAGCGTCGACGCGATCGTCGAGGTCCGCCCGGCCGAGCTGACCGACGCCAAAGCCCTCGTCGGGCTCTGGCAGATGTGCGGGCTTCAGTTCGAGAGCGGCCGGGTCATGGTCGAGCTTGAGAACTGTGCTCGGTTGAATGGGGAGCTAGTCCTAGTCGCAACCGCGGGAGCGGACATTGTCGGGAGCCTCTGGGCGAGCTACGACGGGAGACGAGGCTGGATCCAAAGGCTCGCCACCCATCCCACACGAAGAGGCCGGGGCATCGCCCGGGCGCTCGTGGCCGAGGCCGAAGGACGGCTCGCCGGATTGGGCGCTACGAAGGTGAACCTGCTCATAGAGCCCGACAACGCATCTGTGGGCCCGTTCTACGAGTCGCTCGGCTACGAGAGGGACGAGCTGATCTTCATGGAGCGCTGGCTGGACCGAGCCATGGGAGTATGACCAGATGTCGGAGCTTGCCCGTCCTGTGACCGTGGTAACCGGGGGCAGCCGCGGCATCGGGGCTGCAACCGTGCTGCAGCTCGCCCGCGAGGGACATGACCTTGCCGTCGGTTACCGCACCGGTGCCGAGGCTGCTGGGCGCGTCGTCGTAGCCGCGACGCAACTCGGGGCGCGAGCGGTGGCCATCTGCGCTGACGTGACGCGAGAACAAGACGTCGAGGGGCTGTTCTCCTCGGCGGGCGCGCAACTTGGCACGATCACAGGACTGGTGAACAATGCCGGCGTCACCGCGCACCTCGGCGACCTCGCTGACACGCCTGTGGAAGTGATTCGCCGGGTCATCGACGTGAACCTGGTCGGTGCGCTTCTCTGCGCGAGGCGGGCGGCTCAGCTCATGTCGCTCAGTCGCGGCGGTCACGGGGGTGGCATCGTAAATGTCTCTTCGGCTGGAGCAATGCTCGGTTCACCACACGAGTACGTCCATTACGCGGCTGCCAAGGTAGGTGTCGAGACCTTCACAGTCGGCCTCGCCAAGGAGCTGGCCGACGAAGGTGTCCGTGTCAACGCAGTCGCGCCCGGACTCGTCAATACCGAGATTCACGCCGGCGCCGGCGACCCCGACCGCCCTGCTCGTTTCGTCTCCCGGATCCCACTCGGCCGGGCGGCCGAGCCGGACGAGATCGCCCCGGCCATAGCCTGGCTGCTCAGCCCGGCTGCCGGTTATGTCACCGGCGCCGTGATCCGCGTAGCAGGCGGTCTGTGATAACCGCTTCGAGGCCGGCTCGGGAACGGCTTGGCCGGTAACGGAGCCGGTGAGCTATCAGCCGGACTGCGCCACCACTGCGCCCGCGTCACGCTCGAGCAACGCGGCTTCGCCGGCGGCAAGCAAGGCCACAAGGGCAAGCAGGACAAAGGCGGTGCTGAAGGGCCGCCCGCCGCTCGCACTCCAGCCGACCAGGCGGTCGAGTGGGGCACCTGCGCGAAGGGCAAGGGCCCCGATCGCTACGCCGAAGCCCATGGTCAGCTGCTGGACTGTGCTCGTGAGGGCATTGGCGTTGGCCATCGCGTCGGAGCCGACGTCCGCGAAGACGATCGTGTTGTAGGCCGTGAACCCGATCGAGCGGAACACACCGCTCGCGACGAGAACCAGGATAATCAGCACGAGGGGAGTCCCGGCTGTGAAGGCCGCGCAGAGGCCAAGGGTGATCCCGGCCAGCGTGGCCGAGCCCATCAAAACGCTCCGGAAACCGAACCTGCGCAACAACGGTGTCGTGAACGGCTTGATAGTGATGTTCCCGATGAAGACCGCGATGACAAGCAGTCCTGACTTGACGGGGCTCCAGCCGAAGCCGTTCTGGAACATAAGGGGTAGCAAAAATGGCGCGGCGCTGATTGCCATGCGGAACAACGAGCCGCCCGAGTTCGCAGCCCGAAAGGTGGCGATGCCAAGAACGCGCAGGTTGAGCAGCGGCTGAGGACTGCGGTTGAGGTGGAGCACCGCCCACCAGATCAGCACGAGTCCCGCGCCGACAGATGCTCCTACGGCGACCCATGACACCTTGGCGTTGGTGACGAGCTCGAGTCCGTAGACGAAAGTGGCGAGTCCGGCACCTGTCAGAGCGAAACCCCGCCAGTCAAGCCTGGCCGGTCGTGGCGGCCGCAGGTTGGGAACGATACGAGCCGAGATGAGCAGGGCCACCAGCCCCAACGGGATATTGAGGACGAATATCCAGCGCCAGGATTCGTATGTCACGAGCACGCCCCCGAGCACCGGGGCAATTACTGGGGCGACAAGGGCCGGCCACGTTAGGTAGGCGATCACCCGAATAAGGTCTGACTTGCCCGCCGCGCGAAGCACGACGAGTCGGCCGACAGGCACCATCATCGCCCCGCCAACGCCTTGGAGGATCCGCGTAGCGGTGAGCTCAGTGAGGTTGGTGCTAAGCGCACAAAGACCCGAAGCAAGAGTGAACACGGCGACGGCTCCTGAGAAGACGGCCCGGGCTCCGAAACGATCGGCTATCCACCCGCTCACGGGTATGAATACCCCAAGGGCGAGGAGATAGGCCGTGATCACCACGTTCAGTTCGACAGACGCGACGCCAAAAGACCGTGCCATGCGAGGGGCGGCGGTGGCGATTATCGTCCCGTCGAGGTTCTCCATGAAGAAGGCCCCGGCTACCAAGAGCGCGAGGCCGCGCCAGCCGTGCCCGCGACGCGTTGCTCGCGACGGGTCGGCTCCCGACTGGGTTTGTTGGCCCTCCTGTGGGTTCCGAGCGATCCGGAGGCGACCCATTCTCCGGTGGTCACTCAAGGCGGGGAAAGGTTTATCTGGGCGGCCGAGTCGGTGTCCGGCGCCCACGGACGACCAGCCTTTTCACTTAGTTGGACGCCGGATCTCAAGTTCCGCGCACGCTCGTTTGGGCGGCCGTTAGTTCCGGCACTTCGAGACCGTCATCGTTAAACCAGCGTATCGCTGCAGGCGGAGCTGAAAGGAGTTACCACAACGCTAAAGCCGAAGGTATAGCGCCCGGCGGCCTCCCGGCTCGGCACCTCGGCTCAGAACCCGTTGACAAGAAAACGAGCCGTTGTTAACTTAACACTTCAAGTTGTCATAATCACAGGTAGATATGTTAGAGCTGGCTTGTGGCAACGAGGTGGCGTGGGAGCGGAACCTCGGCACAGTGCTCACCGATTTCGACTCTTCAGAAGGTGACAGTGAGCATTCGGATCGGGGAGAGACGTCCATGGCTGACGATGGTCGCATTCAAGACGACGAGCCCGAGTGCTCACGCTCCGGGCAGGTGACAAGTCGGCGGGACTTGTTGAAGGGCACAGCGGCTCTTTGCGTGACCGCGACAGGACTGCCGGCACTCCTGCGCGCCGGGAGCCTCTCACTGGAGCCTCGGAGACCCTCGCGCTCTCGCGGTGGTCCGGCGCTGTGGAACGGTCAGCAGGTCACCGAACCCATAGGTCTGTCATACGAGGGAACTCCACGGCGCGGCGGCGAACTCACTTGGGCGTGGATCTACGAGCCGGTCGACCAACTCGACCCACAGCTGCCGACGACTGGTGACCCAGGGGATCTCCAAGCTTTGTTGTCGATCTACGACCAGCTGACGAACATCAAGCCCGGCGCGCTCACGAACGAGCCCGGTCTGGCTGAGTCCTGGGCGATCGCCAATGGTGGCCTGGAGTACACCTTCGAGTTGCGCGACGCCGAGTTCTCCAACGGTGACAAGGTCACCGCGAACGACGTCAAGTTCTCTCTCGAGCGATTCGCCAATCCAAAGATAAACGGCCAGTACGCGTTCTTGAACGCCATCGACACGGTGGAGGCTTTGAACTCGAGGACCGTCCGGGTCACGCTCCAGTACGTACAGGCGATGTTCCTGCAGGTGCTCGGCCATGCCACAACCTCGATCGTCCCTCAGCGAATCGTCGAGAAGCTGGGGACAGACTTTGGCAAGAACCCCGTCGGGTCGGGCGCGTTCATCTTCGAGTCAAAGACGCCTGGCCAGAGCATCACCTTCAGGCGCAATCCCAACTACTGGAAGAGTCCGAAGCCGTACATCGACAGCGTCACGTTCAACTACGTGCCCGACGACGACGCTCGCATGCTGCAGGTTACCCGGGGTTTAGCCGATGTCGGCTACTCCGTGCCTTACGCTCTCTTGGACCAGTTCAAAGACGTGAAAGGGACACGGCTTCAGCTTGAGCCGTACACCAACTTCATTTGCGCGATCCCGAACATGCGCCAACGACCCTTTGATGAGCGGGCAGTTCGCCTCGCGCTGAATTACGCTACGCCCCGTGGCGCGATCAACAAGATCGTGTTCAAGAACGCCCCACGGATCGCTAACAGTGTTATCGGCGAACTGCAGTACTGGGACCCGAGCATTCCCGCCATCCCGTATGACATTGCCAAGGCCAAGTCGTACCTGGCGCAGTCCTCCGTACCGCACGGGTTCACGACGACCCTTCTTATCCTTGGCACCGACACTGACTCGGTCTCGGTGGCCTCAATCCTGCAAAGCGCCTGGAGCGAGATAGGGATCAACCTCAAGATCGAGGACGTGGATCTGAACACGATGCTCACCCGCGTTTACTCGACAACCAATCCCGACTACGACATCGTCTTTTTCTACCCCGACTACGCGTCGAGCGACGTGGGAGATTCCGACGAGCTCGCGCTGTTCAACTACGAGCCGCTCTCTGTCGGCTTCGGCGGCTTGTTCTACAGCGATCCTCACGCCACTGCTCTCGTTAACCAAGCGACCCACACGCTCAACCAGACCGTGCGCAAGCGGGACTTCGTGGCCTTGCAGCAGTACTGCCTTACTGTGAACCCGCCCGAGATCCCAATTGCGTTCGGTCCGGCCCGGACCCTCGTCAACTCGAAGGTGCAGGGTTTGCGGACCCTTCTCAATGCTTCCTGGCGTCTCGAGGACATTTGGTTCAACCCTTGATCTGCGTATAGCCCCAACCGATCGTCGCGGCTGAGCCCGGTTCGCAGGCGGCAATCAACGTGTTGGTTGCCAGGCGGCGAGCATGCCTGCGCGGGGTGCTCCGCAAAGGACGCAGGGAGCCTCACTCGCCAGGCAAGGCAAGCCTGTGGGCGACGTCCTCGAGCAACGATCGACTGGCTGGGATCACGGCTGCGAGCTCGAAGGCACCGTGGATCAAGCCGGGGTAGTCCTTTGTCGAGGTCGGCACGCCGGCCGCGCGGAGTGACTCGACGTAGCCGAGGCCTTCGTCGCGCAGGGGGTCGAATCCGACGGTCACGACGTGGCTGAGGGGCAGCCCTGAGAGGTCCGTCGCCAGCCATGGTGAAACGTACGGATCCGCAGGATTGCCATCTTCTCCGAGATAGTTGGCATAGAACCAGGCGAGATCCTCGGTGCTGAGGCCGAACTCGGGTCCGTAGGCCTTGGTCGAGTCCGCGCTCATGGTGAGGTCGACGACGGGATAGATCAGAAGCTGAAGCTCCGGTAGCGCAAGGCCTTGATCTCGTAGCACGAGGCAAGCGGCTGCAGCCAAGTTGCCGCCGGCGCTGTCACCGGCCAGGGCGACGCGTGCTGTGCCCGCAGACAACTCGCCGACGTGCTCGTGCACCCACTTCAGAGTTTCGACACAGTCGTCGAGAGCCGCGGGGAAGTGGTGCTCGGGCGAGAGGCGGTATCCGACCGCCACGCATACGAAGCCGCCGGTGGCGACCATGTCTCTGCAGATAGCATCGTGGGTGTCGAGGCCTCCGAGTACGAAACCACCGCCGTGTATGTAGACGACGACGGGTGCCGCCGCCGACGCCTGCGAGGCGGCTGGGTGGTAGATCCTCAGGGGGACCTGACGTCTTGAAGCGGCAATCGCCATGTCGCGGGCCGTGACCGATTGATCGCCCGGCCCGCTTGTCAACAGCAGTTCGGCCCGGCAACGCTCCCGCGCCTCAGCGACAGTTAGCTCGCTCCATGATCGTTCATCGGTCGATGTCGCAGCAGATTCGGCGAGCAACGCCGCAAGGTCAGGGTCGAGCGACTCAGTTCTTCCCATGAATGCTTTGGCCTCCTGTTGAAAGGACATGCACAGTGGCGAGCTCCTCGGCCGGGGCGACGTAATCGGCCTCGACGGACGACTGGCCCACCTTGGTTATCCAGTCGTCCCGCTTCGTCATCCACAAATAGGCGAGCACGCCAACGCCGACCACGAACCAGGCCCCGACTATCAGCGGGGCGTAGTTGTACGGGAACTTCGGGAAAGGCTGGTAGGACCTGATCGTGACGAAAATGAGCGCTGCCGATGAAGCCGCCGGAAGCACGATATGCAACATTACATTGAACTCGCGGCGCCGCTTTTTGAGGTAGTAGAAGAAGACAGTGATGTTGGCTGACACGTAGATGAACATGACCGAAAGCACCAGCACGAGTCCGTCGATGAGCAGGAAGGACCGGGCCGGATTGACGAGGTAGCCCACAGTCAGCCCGACAACAAGAGACAGCATCAGGTTCGCCAATATTGCATGGGTCGGAGTGCTGCGCGTGGGGTGCACGTGTCCGAACCACCCCGGCAATGCGCCCGTTTCCCCCATCTTGTACCAGATGCGAGTCGAAACGTTGTTGCAGCCCTGGCATACAGCCAGCATGGAGCTGAACATCGCTCCGAGAACGATTACCCAGGCCCCTCCCCAGACCCGTTGAGCAATGGCGAGGCCCGGTAGCTCGGGGGACCTGGTCATCGAGCGCGGGTTTTGAAGTCCGGTGAGAATGCTCGTGCCCCAACCGATTATCTGTCCCCAGAACATGATGACGAGGAAGACCCCGAGACCGATGATCGCGATCATCGTCGCCCGGGGAATGTTGCGCCTAGGGTTCGCCGTCTCCTCGGCGAGCGGAGCGGCGGCTTCCCATCCCGTGATCGCCTGAAGCGAGAAGACCACGGCAAGCGCGAATCCTTCTCCAGAAAGGCTGTGGCTGGGGACCCAGCTGGAGAGGTTGAAGCCGCCGGGACCCGGGCTGGCAAAGCCGGACAGAGCGAGGCTCAGCACGATGGCCATCTCCGCGAGGCCGAGGCCCACGAGCACCTTTACCGAAAGAGCCAATCCTCGCCAGGCAAGGAAGGCGACTGCAGGGGCGCAGACAATGAGAGTCAACCACCAGAGGTAAGGAGCGTTGATCGAGTAGTGGGACCTCAACTCCTGCTGTAACACATAGCCGAAGTAGGCATAGCTGGGACCGGCGGCGAGCGGCGTGTAGAAGACGTACATCCAGGCGGTCATGAACCCGAACCGCGGACCGATCGCCCGGCTTGCAAAGGTGTAGTAGCCGCCAGCCGAGCTCATGTGCTTTGAAAGCTGGACCAGCGTGCTGCCGAGCATGAGCGCTATGCAGACGCCAAGCGCGTATGCCAACGGAGCTGTCACGCCGGCCAGAGACACCACGAACTGGGTAAAGAATAGTGCGGCAATGGCGGGCGCTATGCAGGCAATGGCCTGCATAGTGGCACCGGGCAACCCGATGGCATGGGCTTTGAGCTTTGTCCGGGCCTCGGGGAACGAGCCCGGCGATGATCGCGGTCGTTCCCCTGTCATCTGGCATTCCTGGAAAAGAACCGCCCGTCTGTGCCCACGAGAATTTCTCTGCTGTGATCGCCGATCGGACGTGACACGATCACCTCATCGACCGTGGGGCCGAATAACTACCTTCGGACATGCCTGCAGTTCCTGCCTGGGCTTCAGGGTTCGATGCTCGCCACGCGCTGCTCGGGAGAGCACTCCGAGGCGTGTCGGACGTGGCGTCGGGTCCGCCCGGCTGACTGCCGAGCGGCGTGGTTCAGTCAATCGAACCCCCCGGTTTGTCGCGGACCGATAGACGGGAGCGACCTTATAGCACTCCGACTCGTGAATAAAGTGGGGAACTGGCGTTTCACCTGCTCTGATACATTGACCTGGTGGGCATTCGGTTACGAGGCGCGTCCTTCGGCCAAGCTTGCTCATTTAATGCGCGCTCACGAGGCTTCGGGGCTGGCGAGTTCATGGGACAGCGAGCGAAGGCAACCGATGGAGCGCCGCGCTTTGTCGTATCTGGCACCGCGGAGCTATGTGGTGAGCCCTGAGGAGCCCGCGGGCGTGAATGAGCGATTGCTTGAGGTTGACACTCGTGGACGCGGCTCGAGCGCACGGCGCCAGGAGGACGTGTCAAAGTTCATCGTGGAACACGGCACCGCCAGCATCTCCGAGATCGCCGAGGCGTTCGACGTGAGTCCGATGACAGTGCACCGGGACCTAAAGGAGCTAGCAGGCCAGGGGGTCGTGCGGCGCTTCCGGGGCGGGGCCTCGGCTCAGCCTGCGGCGGTGTTCGAGAGTGGCATCCGTTACCGGATGTCGGCGATGCAGGAAGCCAAGCAAGCGATTGCAAGGTCCGCGCGGTCGCTCGTCGAACCCGGCATGTCGCTTCTTCTTGACGACGGATCGACAGTCCTCGCTCTGGCCCACGCGCTCACGGATCTTTCACCGCTCACGATCATCACGAATTACCTGGAGACCATCAAGCTGTTCAGCCAATCTCCCGGCACGCGCCTCATCTCCCTCGGTGGTGAGTACAAGGCTCATCACGATTGCTTCCTCGGGGCACAGTGCATCGCAGATATCGCTTCGCTCCGGGCAGACATCGCGTTCGTTTCCAGTTCGGCTCTTGGGTCGGGCTCTGCGTACCACCACGACCAGGAGATCGCGCAGGTAAAAGTCGCGATGATGCAGTCCGCGCGCCGGCGCGTCCTGCTTGCCGATCACTCCAAGTTGAATGCCATAGCGCTGCACCGTTTCGCCGACCTCAGCGAGTTCGACCTGCTCATAACCGATGACCAGGCCTCCGAAGAGCAACTTGAAGACCTGGTCGAGCACTCGGTGACATTCCGGATCGCGCCGATCGGGGTGGACCCCACAGCCAAAGCTCCGCCTACGGTCAGCCTTTCTCCCGAAGCCGTGGCATTCATCCGCGAGCACGGGGGCAAGCTGTACATCTGGACCGAACTCCAGGCCTTTTACCAAGGAAAGACGACACCGAGGGCGTTCACGTCGTTCGAGCCCCCGCCCTACCGGTATTTTGGCCGCGTTTTCTCGTCCGAACCGGTCGAGTTCTACCTGGCCGCTGGCCTCAACCCGGGGAAGATCACTGTAGCGCTGACCTCGTTTCCCAGGCGACGGATCGTCGCATTCTGGCCCGGCTGCCTGCACCACTGACACCGCTGTTCATCACGATGTCCTAGGCCAGCTCTCTCATACGACAGACGCGCACTCGGCTTTGGTGGCGGACGGCGAGGACCTCGCGGCACGGTTTAGCCGCTCGAGGAACGGACTTGCCCCGATCTCGGCAAAGGTTGTTTGCCTTCTTTGCCGCAGACGAGATCGGCCCGAGCAACAGGATCAGCCCGGCCGCCTCGACAGCTTCCGGTTAGGACGCGGTGGCCTCTTCTACCCGACCTCCAAGCGCGGCCAGGCCGGGCTCAGTCAGCGTGAGACGAGCGGCCGCCATCCACCGACCAGGGGAGCGCTCCGTCGCCGAAAGAGCATGGCGCCGTGTCGGTGTCGTCGAGCCCGAGTGCAGCCTGCGCCTGGGATACAAGGACATAAGGGCCTTGACGCCCAAGCGGTCAGCGGAGATCGCAGCTGCTTCGTTGAGCCGAGCAGTGCTCGCTAGTCTTGCAACGCCACTACCAGGACTTATTCTGACTGAGCGGGAGATGGTGAGCCCGAGACGGGACTCGAACCATGTCCCGCGCATTGCGAGGGCACACGGACGCGTGCGCCTGGGTTCGCTATGCGTCGCATAGGAGCAGATCAACAAGGGTGAATCCCGTCGCCGTCGTGACCTTTTGGAATCTCGTGCGACATTGGGAAACACCTGTTAAGACAAGATCTGGGTCACATGATGTATTGGCATGTCAACAGCCAATATATTTGTGACAGGACTCAATGCTCGTAGAGTCGGAGACGCGCAGCCCGGGGTCATGCTCAAGGTTTCGGCAGAGCCCGCACGGGTCAGTTAGGCAGCGGGATGATCTCGAGATCGAACTGCCTCACGAGCTCCAACGAATCAGCGGCCGACGAAATGCCTGGGGAAGAGAGTCCGACATAGCCAGGATTCAGACCCAGCTTCTCGACGTTGCTAATGTCAGCTTCACCGACACCGAAGGGAGGTGAACGTGAAGCTGGCCCGCGGCTGGCCTAGCGTACGCCTCCGTGCCGTTCTCCTCACTGTGATGCCATTTTGCCTGGTCGCGAGCCTGCTTGCATCGCCTAACGGGTCAAGTGACCGCGCCGCCGCGCAAGCGACACCGGTGCCCAACAGTGCTCAGCCGCTTTCCTCCGTCGAAACGCTGGTCGACCCAGTGCATGGAGCGCCCGTATCGGTCTCGTGTCCGTCTTCCAACTTCTGCATGGAGGTAGACGAGAACGGCTTCGCCTTCACCTACGACGGAACAGGCTGGAGTGAACCCAGTCCGATCACTCTGAGCGGAGACCTTTCTTCAGTGTCGTGCGTCTCGGCGAGCTTCTGTCTTGCTGTTGGCAGTGACGGCACGGCCTTGATATACGACGGCACGACATGGAGCAAGCAACTCCTGCCAGGAAATGCCTCCTACCAGAATCTGGATAGTGCATCGTGCTTGTCGACAAGCCTTTGCATCGCCGTGAACGATGCGGGCTACGCGCTCATCTATAACGGCACGGCTTGGAGTAGTCCGGTCCTGGTGGACACTTATGACGTGGAGCCATATCCGCTGGAAGACATCTCCTGCGCGTCGCCGAGCTTCTGTATGGCAGTCGACGAGGCGGGCAACGTGTTCACCTACGACGGGACGAGCTGGACGGGGCCGGCGTCACCAGATTCCAACGGGTCGGGTTTGAACGTTTCGTGCGCCTCGTCGACGTTCTGTGAAGCCATTGATCACCGCGGTTACGCACTTACTTACAACGGCACGACTTGGAGTGCTCGAACTCTCGTTGATCAAATCGGCGTGCTTTACGCGGATCCAATCTTGTGTTTGTCCCCAACCTTCTGTGTCGTGGCCGATGGCGCAGGGAATGTTCTCATGTACAACGGCACGACATGGAGCGCGCAGGACCCAGTCGACTCTGGTGCCGCGTTCACCTCTGTCTCATGCCCGTCGCCAAGCTCCTGTGTTGGTGTTGACGATCACGGCTACGCCTTGACCTATGGCGGATCGTCCTGGAGTGCTCCTTCGCTGACCGAGTCGCCGGGGGGCCATCCCTCTTCTATCTCATGTGCATCATCAACGTTTTGCGTAGCGGTCGACAATGCGGGCAACTACCTCGCGTACAACGGCACGACCTGGAGTACACCGATCTTCATCGACAGCGCTGGAGGTCTCACGTCCGTCTCGTGTCCGTCGTCCACGTTCTGCGCAGCGGTAGATGGTGCCGGCGATGTTCTTACCTATAACGGCAGCACGTGGAGCGAACCAGTTTCGATTGATCCCGGCAATTCTGGTCTGAACGCTATTTCATGTCCCTCCCCGACCTTTTGTCTTGCTGTCGACACGGAAGGAAATGCCACTACCTATAACGGAAAGGTTTGGAGCACGCCCTCCTCGGTTGGCTTGTTAGACGGTAGCCTCATTGCGGTCTCGTGCGTTTCGGAGAGTATGTGTGTGGCAACGGTGTACCCGGATGGTGCGATTGCCTTCAACGGCACGAACTGGGGCACCATCGTGCGGATCGCTTCAGACACTGAGGGTCCAACGTCTGTCTCCTGTCCCACCTCTACGTTCTGTGTTGCTGTGGACTGGTTGGCAAGAGCGTGGACGTACAACGGCATCACCTGGGGGTCGCCACCCGCTGGTTTTGATTCGGGTAGTGAGGCCGGACCGGACACGGTTTCCTGTCCGTCCACGACTTTTTGCGCGGCCATCGACGGCGCTGGCGATCTCGCTGTCTATAACGGCGCGTGGAGTTCGGCGCAACCAATTGACGCGGCTGGCGCTGGCCGTACCATTCCGATCTCCTGCACATCTCCAAGCTTCTGTGCTGCGGTGGACTACGAAGGCAACGCCTTCATTATGTTCGCGCCGCCCACTACCACGACATCAACCACTAGCACGACTACGTCGACGACAACGACCACAACCACGACCACGACCACGACCACAACGACTACTTCGACGACCACAAGCACTGCGACGTCGACGACCACGACTTCCATGCCCGCTCTGCCGACGACCACGACGACCACGACGACGGTGCCCGCTCCACCTAGTTCGACGACCACGACGACGGTGCCCGCTCCGCCTACGACCACAAGCACGGCTACGTCGACGACCACGACGACGGTGCCGGCTCCGCCTACGGCCACGACCACCGCCATAACTACGACGACGTCACGGCCGACCGTGGGTCAACCGATCGCTGTCGGAGTGCGGGTTACCGGCGGCTCAACCACAGCGACGGCGGCCCCGATTGGGCTCGTCACCGTGACCGCTGGCCGCAAGAGTTGCAGGGCGTCTATCGCCGGATCGAACGGGGCCGCAACGGGGATCTGCTGGATCAGCGAGCCGGCAGCCGGCACCTATGACATGGTCGCCTCGTACGAGGGTAGTAGCGACCTCAGCAGCTCAAGTTCCGAGGTCACTCCCCTCAAGGTAGCCAAGGCAACCGTGAGAACCACCTTCAGACTGTCCGCTGGCAAGATCGTCTATGGACATGAACAGGTTGAGCACCTGTCAGTGACCGTTCGTCCACGGTTTTTTGGCTCGACGCCCACCGGGACGGTGACGATCTGGTGGTCCGCGACGGCACTGTGTGTGGTCACGCTGTCGTCGGCCAAGGGCTCGTGCGACTTGTCCCAGAAGAAGCTAGAGGCGGGCACCTACCGTCTCGTCGCCACCTACGGCGGAAGCAAGAACTTCAAAGGCTCGACTTCGTCGGAGGAGACACTCACAGTCGTCAAGAGATGAGCCGTTATTCGCCCTCGTAACGTCGGCGGCGCCGGATCGTGCCATCCGTTCTCCCGCCAGCCGCGATGGTGCCGTTGAGGGGCGGCTGGCTCCTGTGGGCGCTTAGGCGGATGACGTCGGCACAGCCTTCCGGTGCGGAGCGCGCCCAGCAGTTCGTAGTGACCTGGCCAGTTTGTGTGAGCCCGAGATGGGATTCGAACCCATGACCTGCGCATTACGAGTGCGCTGCTCTACCACTGAGCTACCCGGGCGGCTTACTCACGACCTGGGATCGGCTGCGATATGTCTCGCACCGGTCCTGGCCTGGTCATCGTAGGCGCGCCATGGACGTGGGTGGGCACCTTGCGGTCCGTCAGGTTCTGACTCGTGCGACGGCGTTGCTCAGATGGTGCGGCGCCGGCCCCGACAGACCGGCACGGTAGCTCGTACGGCGAGGATCCCGGAGGCCTACCCAGAAGACCGTCGAGCTAGCGCGACCCGTGCTTACAACGCCGGTGAAGGGGGAGCACTAGCTGCCGGTTCGGGGGCGGAGATTGGGGACATGGCACGTCAAAGCGTCTGCCGCCTCACCTTCTCAGCGGTCATCTGGACTCTTCGACTTAACCCCTTGCTACGAAGCGGCTGGCTCTCCCGGTATCGAGTACAGGGGAGACCAGGGTGATCCGCCGGGATCGTCGATCACGTCCGCTGGGGTAGCACCCTGATTGGCCCACTTCGCCTGATAGCCCAGCCCGTTGTACATGACGTCCTGGCCGGCAGTGTAGTTCCGCGTCGAAGACCAGCCCGGGTAGGTACCGGCCGGCAGAGTCGTGATCGTCGGGGTCTTGTCCCCAGGAAGGACCGGACCGAGCAGCTCCCAGGGTGTCTGCCATGAATACTGCACCTGTTCGGCCGGATCCTGGCCGGCGTTGTACCACTTGGCCTCATAGATGTAGCCGTCCCGAGTTACCTTGTAACCGGCTTGGTAGGAGGAGTCCGGCGACCACATCGGGAACGGAGCGTCGGCGGGGTTCGTATCGGGCTGCGGCGGAGTGGCTCCTTGGGTAGTCGGCATCGGTACGGTACCGGCCAGTTCCCCGAAGATCCTCGAGAACTCGAGCCTGGTTTGGGTGGCTCCGCTGCAGGTATTCGAGTTCACACCGATCTGCGGGAAGGTGCTTCCGCATTGCACGTCCCGGTTCAACGACCACATTGAGACCCGGCCCAGCCGGACCCGTAGAGCGAACGCAACGAGACCCCGGGCGGCCGCGACGCTGAACCGCTCGCCTGCGACGTCGTTCTGGCCGATCATCACCGTCACACCCATGCGCTGCCAGACCTCAGCACCAGTTTCGATCACGCCGTAGCGGCGCATCTCCGCCGCGATCTGTACCTCCGCCGCCGACGCAGCCCTCTCGACATCACCGAGCATGTTGCCGGCGGGATGGGCGAAGTCCATGGCGAGCAGGTTTACCCCCGCCAAGTCGACCCGGGCGGCGAGCATCCGGTCGATCACGGTAATGGCGTTGTCCTGGAGCCCGGACGGCTCCACCGGCAATGTCAGCCAGACATCGAGTGGTGACTTCAGTGCCGAACTGTGCGTCTGGAGGTTCTTGATCGCCGTAGCTCGGCGGTCGGTCGCCGACAGGTTGTCCAGCGCAGCACCCTCGATGTCGAAGTCGATGGCGTGCAAGTCGTAGCGGTCGATAACCTGCTCGTAGGCCTTGGTGAGCGACTGGACGTCTGTGCACCGTATGGCCAGCTCGTTGTTTGCCTGGCCTCCGAACGACACGATGGTATGAGCGCCCTGCTGTGACATCTCGGCCACACGGGCGCTCAGCGCCAGAAACTGGTCCGCTTGATCGAGGGTATATGCGCCACCCCAACTGGGTGTACACGGCTGCGCGGGATCGGAGACGACGAAGCCGAGCGCCGTTTGCGGAGCAGGGTCAAAGGCGGGGAGTTGGAAAGAGTACGTCGGCGTCAAGGTGACATCCACGTACGGAGCGAACCAGGTGAGACCGACGGACGCGGTAGCCCGGTTCAGCCTCGACCCGATCCCGATGAAGGTTCCGTAGGCTGCTCCAGCGACAAGGAGGAAGGCGAGCACGAGCCGGAAGGGCGACAGTCGACGGGCTTGCTCCTCCTCGAAGTCGATTGGTGGCCGAGCGGAGGCGTCCGAAAGGTGCCGCTCAGGCATCGATCATTTCCCTTGGCCTCCCGAGCAGGAACCCCTGTCCGAGGTCCACGCTCAGAACTTCGAGCGCGCGGAGATCGGAGGGCGACTCGATTCCAGCAGCGATCACGGTGGAATTGTGTTCCCCAGCCAATTCGACGAGCGTCCTCACCTGCACTCGGCGGGCTTTGTCGTCCGCGATCGCGGCCACGGCGCTCCGGTCGAGCTTGATGAAGTCTGGTTCGAGTTCTACTAGTGCGGCGAGGGTCTTGTATCCCATCCGGGCGTGCTCGAGGGCGATGCGAGCGTTGTCCGGCAACAAGCTCCTGAGGCGACGCAATTCAGGGGTGAGACCGCTCGTGGACGGTTCGGTGACCTCGATCACCACGATCCGGCTCTGCTGCCCGATGAGGTTACGGACATCCTCTTCGGCCACGAGCAGACGCGGCGAGGCTTTAAGGGCGAGCCATGGTTGTGTTGGCATCTCGGCCGCTGCCTGTAGGGCCGCTCGAAACAGGACCTCTTCTAGAGCCGTGCCCGCCCCGGCCGCGACAGCATCGGCAATGCGTCGTTCGGTGCTCGATCCGTCATTAAAGCGCGAGAGCGCCTCATAACCCACCACGTCGCCAGTCGCGAGATGGAAGACCGGCTGGAACACCGTCTGGAACTCCGTGGGCTCGGGGATGCCTCCTACCAGTTTCGTCGACGCCCCCGCGAGGAGTTCTCGGACCGACGAAGGCCAACTGGCAGGGTTGTCACCCACGTGGAGGACCGCTCTCCAGTTTGCGGTGACCACCGGCACAGCCGCTGTCTTTTTCCTGCGCAGTACCTGACGGCTGCTTCTCGGTGTGGCCGGCTTGTACAGCAGCTGTTTGGTGTGCAGCCACGCGTCCGCGATGCAATTCCGCACGCCGATGAAGGCGATGATTGCGTAGAGGATCAGCAGCATGTTGAGGGCGGCGTAAGCCATGTTCTGCCGCCGTGCGTGCTGGTAGGAGTAGAGGAACGTGAATGCGGAAAGTCCTGCCAGAAGGAACGGAGCTACGAGGAAGATGAGCGGGGTGACGGTCCGGTCACGAATCTTCGGCGTCCGGGCGAATGCAGCTTTGGAGGCCGTGATTGCCTGGACCAAGGTGGCCACTACCCCGGCCAGGTTGACAGGAAGCAGGATCAGATTGAAGCCGTACAGACGTATGACGTCCGTGCGCTTATAGCCGCAGTAGCGAAGATCGGACGCTATAGCCCAGAAATAGGGGAGTGGGAGGAGGAAGAGCCACGGGCTGATCAAGGTGGCGTTGAACGGGAACGCCAGCAGTATGAGGAGGCTCAGCGAGCTCCAAGTGATCGAGGCCATGTAGTTCCACCGAAGGAAGGTCTCTCCGAAGCGAGTCCGGGCCCCCCTTGCCTTTCGGGCACGACGTTGGCGGTGCAGCTTGGGCAGAATCAAAAGTCCGCCGGTAGCCCATCGCCGCCGTTGAATGCAGAGGGACCCGAAGTCAGGGGGGGTTGCGCTGTAGCTGAGCCGCTCGGGCACGTTGTACAGCTGCCAATCGCGGATTCCGAGTTCGATAGTGGACTCGGTGTCTTCGATGACAGTGCGGTCCTGAATGTAGGTGCGGATCTCCCAGTCACCTGAATATGAGGTCTGGACGATGTCATCGAGGGCTTTTTTTCTGATGACCGCATTGGCTCCCACCCAGAACGTCGCGTCGTAGTAGGTGAGCCCCTGGTGGACCATGTACTGAAGGTCGGTCGTCGCTCCGGCGATGCGTTCGATGCGGGTGGCCGAGCCGGGGAAGGCACTGTAGGGAGTCTGCGCGATGGCCACCTTTCGGTACTCCTGCTGCTCGAGCAGATGCACCAGTCGAAGGCAGTACTCAGGCAGAAGCACACTGTCGGCGTCGAGGGTCAGTACATATTCGGGATCCGGCACCGCGACAACGGCGTCGCCATCGCCGGCCGGCACGAGTGCGGGGCCGTCCGGTGTCATCACCTCCCTGTAACTACCGCCCATGAGACCGATGTAGCTGTTCAGATTCATTGCTTTGTTCGGCTCGTGGGAGAGCGACACGAACCGTTTGCGCTGGAACGACGTCAATTCGGCCTGGAACGTCCAGGTCAGACGCTGGTACAGCTGCCGGGCGCGGACTCGGGGAAAGCTGACCCCTTCGGCCTCGGCGTCCCTTAGAGCCCTACCCAGGCCGGCCAGTTCTTCGGCCAGCTTGCGCAAAACCTCGTTCGCAAGAAAGGCATCTGAGTGGTCGATCACATCTTCCGAAGCAGCCAGATCTTCGAGCCAACTCGCGGCCGCTTCGTATTCCAGAGCCAGGCTGCCGACCGCGCCGGAGTCGATCTGGTCCCTGCCGAGGTGCATCTCATCGAATCGGGCCAGTGCCACCGCGTAGCGGGCGGCCGGTCCGGCCAGGAGTTCCTCGATCTCTTTGGGGATGCTCTCCGCAGCAGTAAGGAGGTCATAGGCTCGGCGGGTGCGAGGGTGCGATGGGTCGTCGATCAGGAGCACGATCCTCAGGTCGGGGTACTCCTGGAGAGCAGCCGAGAGAAGGGTGTTCCGCACCACCCGGGCATCTTCTTGGTAGGCGGGGACGAGCACCGTGAGAGTTGGAGCGTCCCTGCAGAACAAGTCCTCGATGACGGCGCGAGTGGCCCGGTGGTGGGCCCGAGCTCGGTAGAAGAACCCAAGTCGGGATAGCAAGTAGCCGACGGTGGACGCGCTGAGTGTGGTCACTATGACCAGGTAGGTGATGGCCTCAGTGCGCCCGACAGCGGTTGATTGACCCTTGGCGAGCAGATCTTCGAAGATCCAGTTCACGAAGTAGCCGGCCCAAGCAAGGACCGTGGTGATGAGGGCCAGGCGGGCTACGCCTATCCGCCGGTCGCTGATCGGCGGCGGAAGTATCGGAATGGGCTTTGACCGCTTGTCGCGACCCCACTGTCGACGGCCCTTGGGGGCAATCGCGAAATGCTCGCCCTTCGACCTCGCGCTGCGCCCGTCAATGCTTTGCGACGCGATCATCTCCTGGTGCTCCCCCAAGGTGTGTCGGGTTGAGGTGAGACACCTGTTATAGCCACTATCCGGCGAGGCGCGAACACGATCAGCAGACCTATGACGAGGACTTGCCAGTTATCGCGAGCGAGGTCACCGGCGCCCAGCACCGCCACGCGCGAACCCATGTGCGAGCTAACAACAAGGTTCTTCTTGAGCATCGGCCATGTCCCCCCGGTGACAGGGGGTCAGCCCTGGCGCCCCTCGCAGGCAAAAACCGTACACTGATTTCTCCGAGTGCTGCTCGCGAGGGGCCACTTTGTGGTCCTTACATGGTCGCTCATCGCGACCGATCCGCTCTTAATGGCTATAGCCATGGCACTGGGCACCGAGACCGACATAGGACCGGCGACGACATCTCGCGTACCGGTCTGGTCCGGTCGTCCTAGGCGTGCGGTGCCGGGCGCGGTGCCATCAGTCCGGCTGCGGTCTGCGCGACGGCGTTGCTCAGATGGTGCGGCGCCGATACCGGCGGACTGACACGGGAGCTAGCACGGCGAGTATGCCAAGGGCCCAAACTGCCGCCCAGAAGACGGTCGAGCTTGTGCGTCCCGTGCTGACGATGCCGGTGAAGGGGGGGAACACTAGATGCGGATTCGGCACTCCTGACATCAGATCACGTGCGGCGTTGACGACGAGGGTCACGGGTTGGTGCTTGGCGAAGCCCTGCAACCAACCGGGCATCGACTGCAGCGGCACGAACGCCGAGGAGGCGAATGTGAGCGGAAACAGCAGCGGGAAAGACATGAGCTGGGCTGTCTCGCTGTTGGGCGCTGAAAGGCCGATGTAGGCAAACCCCCAGCTGAGAGCGTAGGCGAACAAGAGCAGAAGCAGCACACCGCCCAGGTATTCCCCAAGGTTGGTCCCGATGCGGTAACCCACGGCATACCCAACGGCCGTCATCAGAATCATCACGAACAGGTTTCGGCAAAGGTCTGCTGTCGTTCGGCCGGCTAGTACCGCCCATCGGGACATGGGTAGGGCCCGGAATCGCTCTATGAGGCCCTTGTGCAGATCCTCTGCAAGACCAATGGACGTGCCGATCGACCCGAAGGCGACCGTCTGGACGAAGATGCCCGGCATAAGAAACTGCACGTAGTGGTACCCGGGTGTCGGTATCGCGCCTCCGAAGACGTAACGGAACAACAGCACAAACATGATCGGCTGCACGCTCGAGAAAAAGATCGCCTCCGGCACCCGCGTGTAGGCGATCAAGTTGCGTTTGGTCATCGTGAGCGCGTCGGCGACGGCCCAGTACAGCCTCCCACCCGATGGTGAGGAGACAGAGGGCTGGGGCACTGTGAGAGTTTTCGTCGTCATCAGCTGGGTCCTCTCTTTGATCTGGCGCGCCGCCCGTTCGTGTTTGCGGTATCGGATGGCGGTGTGGCGGGCTCCATTTCGGCGCGGTGGCCCGTAAGAACAAGGAAGACGTCGTCAAGGCTCGGCTCGCGCAGCGCCAGAGTCGTCGGGGCGATCCCTTCGGCTTCGAGAATCCTCAGCGCCTTGGTGACGATTCGCGGACCGTCGTTGACGTTGACCTCCACGGCGCTGCCGAGGACTACGGGGGGTTTGTCAGTCACGGTCTTGAGGACCTCCCCTGCGCGAAGTGCCGTACCGTCGTCGGCGAAGCCGAGGTCGAGAACTGTTGCGCCCATGCTCGCTTTCAAGCTGGCCGGGGTCCCCTCGGCGATCACCTTGCCATGGTCGATCACGACTAGTTGCTCGGCGAGCCTGTCGGCTTCCTCGAGGTACTGGGTCGTGAGGAGCACGGTCGTGCCCTCCGAGGCGAGCGTCTCGATCATCGCCCAGACGTCCGCCCGACTGGCAGGGTCGAGGCCGGTCGTGGGCTCGTCAAGGAAGAGGACTTTCGGATGGGCGACAAGAGAAGCCGCCACGTCCAGGCGGCGACGCATCCCCCCGGAGTACGTCTTGGTTGGCCGGTCGGCGGCATCGTTTAGGCCGAAGCGATCGAGTAGCGACGAGACGCGGCCTTTGAGCTCGGGCTTGGACATGTGGTTCAGCCGTCCGACCATCCAGAGGTTTTCCGCGCCAGTGAGGTTCTCGTCCACCGCCGCGAACTGGCCCGCGAGCCCGATAAGGGTGCGAACGACATCGGCCTCAGTCCGAACGTCGTGCCCGAGGACGCGCGCCGTGCCACCGTCTGCGGCCAGAACGGTCGTGAGGATTCGGACAACCGTGGTTTTGCCGGCGCCGTTTGGGCCGAGCAACCCGAAGATGGTGCCTGTCTCGACTCCGAAGCTGACGCCGTCGAGAGCCCGCACGGTGTGGCCGAAGGTCTTATGCAGATCCTCCAGCTGGATCGCGAGCGTCATGGGGTCTCCTTGCGGCTCCGCCGGATCGGTTGTCACAGCGAAGATGACTGGGATGGCTAAGAAGCTGTATTATTTGAGCAACAAGTATCTTAGTAACTAAGGTAGATCATGAGCAACGAAGAACGCAAGCGCAGCCTCGAAGAGCTTCCCCGGGCGCTCCGGGCGTTCTTGTCCGCTTCGGACGCATTCGATGAGGCACTGGGCCGGGTCCTCGGGCTGAACCCGACCGATGTCCGTTGTGTCGACCTCCTCGACCAGTACGGCACGATGACCGCCGGTGCGCTCGCCGAAGTTGCCGGGCTGAGCACGGGGGCTGTCACCTTCCTGCTCGACCGGCTGGAGCGGGCCGGTTTTGTGCACAGAGTCCGCGACACCGAGGACCGCCGGCGCGTGCTCGTCGAGCTCGTGCCGTTCGCAAGGGACCAGATCTTCCAGCTCCACGCCGGCCTCGTCGAGGCATGGCGGGACTCGGCGCAGCGCTTTTCCGCCTCGGACCTGCGCAGCATCATTTCCTTTCTTCGAGAAGGAGCCAAACTCTACGAGGAACAGGTACCGATCCTTTGCGCGCGGGTGCCGTCCGGGAGCGGCTCGAGCACTTCGGAGGGAAGGGCAGCGATCAGAGCAGCCTTAAAGGCTCAGGCGAAGGCCGAAGCCTTGGAGAAGCTCGAACAGACTGCCCGTAGGCTTCAGGCGAAGGCGATTCAGATCCATCACAAAAAGGGCCGGTCTTAACACCCACCCGAGCAGACAGCAGACGGGCTCAGGAGTCGAGGGGGCGGCCTGCAACTAGGTTGTCCAAGACAGCCACGAGCTCGGCTCTCGGAACCTTTCCAAGCACTTCGCCGAGGATCCGGCCGGACGGGCTGACAAAGACGGTGGCCGGAAGATCTCCGACGCCGAAATCGGTCGCAAGCGAGATGCTCGCTACGCCGGGCGCCTGGGCTATGGGGTAGTCGGCCTTGGCCCTGCGCACCATTGCCAAAGCCGCGCTGGTCGACGGGTCGTTGATGTCGATGCCTACGAAATGGGCTTTTGTCCGTTCCGAGTCGGCGACCGATGCGAAGGTCCCGAGCTCGGCCTGGCAGGCCACGCACGTTGACTGGAACCAGTTCACGACGACCGGACCACCCTGCAGTGTGGCCGAGCTCACCCGTCCCGAGCTGTCGAGGCTAGCTAGGTCGAACGAAGGTGCCTTGGCTGGTGAGGCGTAGACGACCAGGTTCGCGTACTTCGGTGTCGGTACCGAGCGTGAGACGCTCACCGCGTACGCGACAAAGCCTGCGCCTAAGAGCACCAAGCTCACCAGCCCGCAAGCGATGGCGCGCTGGTGGCGGCGGCCGGGTGCCTCAGCCCTCAAAGACGCCCCCGCCCCGCCCTCGAGCGATTCCTCAGCTGCGGGTGGGCCCCCTGTTGCCATTGGCGCATGGTACTTCCGGCCTCCCTGCCTCCGGCATTCGGGAACCGGTCTCCGCCGACCCTTATTGTTGCGTTGCCGTCGTCTTAGCCGGCGGGTGTTGCACACGATGAGGAGGTAAGCGGTGAGCGTCTTGGCCGTCGATGTCGGTACGAGCGGCGTCCGTGCAGCGGTCGTACAGCCCGACTCCACGGTCGAGCACGTCCATCAGCGCCATGTGCTGCCGAGCTCGCCCTCCACTGGTTTCGTGGAGTTCGACGCGGCCGAGATCGCGCGGGCCGTTCTCGAGGTCTCGAGTGCGGCGGTCTCCGAAGAGGGCAGTGTGGAGGCCGTCGGGATCAGCACCCAACGCGCCTCAGCGGTCGTATGGGACCGGGCCACGGGCGAGCCGGTGGGGCCAGGAATCGGATGGCAAGACTTGCGAACCGTCGGTTACTGCCTCGCGTTGCAGTCCCAGGGCATTCGCTTGGCGCCGAACCAGAGCGCGACCAAGCTGGCGGTGCTCTTGGATATCGCCGATCCCGTCCGGTCGAAAGACCTGTGCGCGGGTACCGTCGACTCCTGGGTCGCCTGGACGCTCTCGCAGGGCGGGGTGCATATATCCGACCGCACGAACCTCGCAGTCACCGGGCTGCTTGACGGCAACGCCGCCGATTGGGACGACGCGGTCCTAGATGTGCTTCGCATCCCGCACGGGGCTCTCCCGGTCCCTGTTGACTCGATCGGCCCGATGGGTGAGGCCAGCGCCCTGCCAGGCGCGCCGCCCATATGCGGGCTTGCCGGCGACCAGCAGGCCTCGCTCGTCGGCCAGGGCTGCGTCCGGCCCGGGCTCGCCAAGGCAACATTCGGCACTGGAGGGATGCTCGATCTATGCGTCGGCGACAACCGGCCCGCGTTCGCAAGGCGCGGGAGTGGTGGGACCTTTCCGATCGTGGCGTGGAGCCGAGCTGGCCTTATCACATGGGGCATCGAGGCGATCATGATGTCGGCCGGCACCTGCATCGAATGGCTGCGCGACGACCTTCAGATCTTGTCCTCAGTCGCCGATTCCGACGGGCTCGCTGCCTCTGTAACCGACTCCGGGGGCGTATGGTTCGTGCCCGCCCTGCTCGGTCTTGGTACGCCGGTATGGGACTACGGAGCCCGGGGGACTTTGCTCGGGCTAACGCGAGGCTCTGGCAGAGCCGAGGTCGTGCGCGCGGTGCTCGACGGCATAGCTCACCGGGGAGCGGATCTCCTCGAGGCGGCCGAGACAGACTCGGGGCTTTCGATAGACGCGCTCCGGATAGACGGCGGCATGAGCGCGAACCGCACTTTTGTGCAGCTGCTGGCGAACGCTACCGGCCGAGCCGTTGAGACTTCAGCGATTACCGAGGCGACGACCCTTGGCGCCGCCTACCTCGCCGGAGTCGGAGCCGGAACGTGGGCGAGCCTCGAAGAGGCGACGGCTGATCTCCAGCCCAGGGCGATTGTGGAGCCAACTCGGCGGGCAGATCGCGCACGCTGGCTAGAGGCGCGAGAGCGGGCGTTGCGGACCGTTCCGGAGCTGTCCGACCTCGATTTTTGAGCCATGCCACGCTTCGCGGTGCGGAACAGCCGGCAGCGACGGTCGCCTTAGCTGAGTGCGGTCTCCGGGCTAGGCCCCTTGTCTGTGGGCGCGGCAGGACCACGCGATGCGGCGTTGCCCGAGGCAGTGCCGTTGCCCGAGGCAGTGCCGTTGGTCGCAATCTTGTCTACGCGAGCCACCTTCTCGATACCCGACGTGCTGTTTAGGGGTACCTCAGCATCCGCCTCGGTTTGGTATCCCCCGTTACGTAGTCGGCGCCCGCCAATTCCTGGCCGAAACCAGGTGAATAGGAGCAGGCCGAGCACGATCGCCGCGAACGGGATAATGGCGTTGGACTCTGGCGCGAACAGGGGGAACAGGACGAAGCCGGACAGTGCCGCCGTCCAGGTCCACAGGATCACTACGGTCCGGCGAGGACCGTGGCCTAGGCGGACGAGACGATGGTGCACGTGATCTGTGTCAGGAGTGTCGAATCCCGTTCCCTTGGCTACCCGGCGGATGTAGGCAAATGCCATGTCGGAGATCGGCACGCCGAGGATGAACAGTGGGAGGAACAAGGGGGCGTAGAAGAAGTAGGTCTGACCGCTCACCCCCTCGGTTCGGCCACCGATCTCCATAGTGGCCGCGGCCATTAAAAGACCTAGGAACAGAGCCCCGGCGTCGCCCATGAAGGCCTTTGCCGGGTTGAAGTTGTGGGGAAGAAAGCCGAGACATATGCCACAGGTGATCACTGCGATAAGAGGACCGAGGTTGGTCGCCTGGAGCACGCCGAGCTCGACGAGTCGCAGGCCGTAGACAGCGAGCGCTCCCGATGCGATGGCGACGATACCGGCCGCCAGCCCGTCGAGGCCGTCGATGAGATTTATCGCGTTCGTGATGCCGATTACCCACAGGGCCGTTATGAGCGGGGTGAGGTCCGAGGAGAGCACGACGGTGCCGGCGAGGGGGATCTTCAGCCAGAACATCGTGGCGCCGAGGAACACGAGGAACATCGCGGCCAGGACCTGTCCGGCCATCTTCGCTGGGGCCGAGATCTCCCGGGCGTCGTCGAGCAGGCCGACGGCGAGGATCACCGCCGCGCCGAGCACGACCCCGAGAGGCTCCGAGGAGCCTTGGAAGATCCCATGCAGGCTGGCGACATGGTCCGCGACAATGATCGCCACGAAAAAGGCGATGAACATCGCGAGACCGCCGCCGTAGGGGACGGGCTGTTGATGCAGGCGCCGCTCGCCGGGCATGGCTACGAAAGAGATGCGCGTGGCGATCCGCCGCAGCGGAAAGGTCAAAAGGAAGCTGCAGACCGCGGCGATCCCTCCGATAAGGCCATAGTCGCCAATCGGTGGCACAGGGGACTCCTCGCTCAGATGACGACTGGCTGGGTCGTCGTCGTTGCGGTCCTGAGGATTGTCGAGAGCGGGACCGAGATCGCGGGCGGAACCACCTTGACGGTCTCCCCCCACCTGCTTATGACGAAGCTCGCCGTGAAACGGGGCGACTTAGAGTTCTCCGGCTCCACACCGCTGAAACGTATTGGGAGCGAGGCAGCACCCGTTGAAACATCGAGCTTGCCGGTGGCGTGGTCGGCAGCAGTTATCCCTTCTCCAGTCCAGACTCCGGAGATCTCCAACGCTTTGCGGCCACCTAGAACGACGGTTCGCGCTCTGGAGATCGGAGCCGAGAGCACGAGCTCTGACATCACCGAAGAGACCGTGAGTGCCGCGGCTGTGCTCTCGTAGGCCGAGTCGGTTGGCACGACCGAGACCCAACGGCCGGCGGCCGCGCTCGACTGGATTGGCGAGAGACCGATGATGTTCGCGATCGCAGCGGCGGAGCCGCGGAAATACGCCTCATGGCCGACCAGCTCGATGAGCATCGAGATGGTCGTGCCCTTGTAGGACAGAGCTACTGTCTGGCTGCCTGAGGTCCTGTTGACGTCTCCGATGATCGTCGTCGTTACGTGGTCGCCGATTGAGGTGCTGACATAGTGCAGTGAGGCCCGTGAGCCGCCGTGAGCCAGCGCCGTTCTCATGATCAAGGTGGCTGTCTGGCTGCGAGCCGAGACCGGTGACGGGGCAAGTGTCGTCGTCGGAACCTTGGTCTTTGGCGGGACTGATGTCGTCGTCGATTTCGGTGTGGCGGTCGTGGTTGTGTTCACCGTCGAGGAACTGTTGCACGCCGAGGCCCCGACTGCGACCGCAGCCAGACCGAGTACGACAAGCAGCCTAAGCACGATGAGAGGCTACCTCCGGGGATCGCCGTGAGCCCTGGCGCCAATCTGGAGATGAGCCAGTGACGCGAGAGCTTCTCCGGTGCCTGGATCAGCTCAGTCCGGCACGCTCGCAGATGTGGTCGGCGATGGCAAAGGCCGCTGTGGCGGCTGGTGAAGGGGCATTTCGCACCTCGAGGACGCCGTCTCGGGCGTCAAGCCAAAAATCGTCGACCAATGAGCCATCACGGCGCATTGCTTGGGCCCTGATGCCAGCCACAGCTGGCTCCAGGTCCGCCTCGGTCAGCTCGGGGACATAGCGGCGCACCGCCGCCGCGAAGCCGCGCTTGCTTAGCGAATGCGACAGCTCCCGGGCACCGGCGCGCCAGTTCGATCTCGCGAAACGTGCAAACCCCGGCCAAGTCAAAGTCTCGCGGACATCTGGCCATTCGAACGCCCAGCTTGAGTAGTTGTCTCGTGAGAAGCCCAAGAAGGCGTTCGGCCCAACGAGCACCTCACCGTCGACGGTTTTGGTCAAATGGATCCCGAGGAAGGGATAGGCGGGATCGGGAACCGGATAGACGAGCCCCCGCACGAGATGGCGGGCAGAAGGACGAAGCCGGTAGTAAGACCCGCGAAACGGGACGATCCGGGGCTCCGGGTCAGCCCCGGATCGGACAGCCACCCTCTCGGATTGGAGGCCCGCGCAGACGATCGCGAAGTCGCAGTCGAAATGCCCGGCGTGTGCCCCCGCCAGCTCCAAGCGGACAAGACCACTCTGTTGAGGAAGCACGGAAGCGACCTCAGTCCCGAGCCAAAGCTGGCCCGAGCTCGCGATCTCACCGGCAAGAGCGCGCGTTACGGCCTTGTAGTCGACGACCGAAGTCGTCGGAGAGTGGATTGCCCGCAGTCCTTCGACGTAGGGCTCGAGCTCGCGAAGCGCCGCGCCTTGCACGATCTTGAGCCCTTCGACGCCGTTTTCGAGGCCGCGCTCATAAAGGGCCTGCAGACGCCCCAACTCCGAAGGCTCGACAGCCACGACTACCTTGCCGCAGGTCGCGACGCGAATGGCGTGCTCGGCGCAGTAGCTCCTCAACATCTTGGCGCCCGAGACGCACAGCTGTGCTTTCAACGAGCCAGGCTGGTAATACAGCCCGGAGTGAATCACCCCGCTGTTGTGGCCCGTCTGATGTGTTCCGACCTCGTCCTCGCGCTCGATGACGACGATGCTCGAGTCCGGGTTCGCACGTAGCAGCCCACGAGCCACGGCCAAGCCAACTATCCCGGCGCCGACCACGGCCAGGCGTGTCATGGCCCAAGTCTCGGTCTTTACGGGCGAGCTCTCAAGTTGGGCTCACCCGGTGGTTTACAGTTAATGGCGGTGATGACGATCTCGAGGTCGACCATGACAGGCGCCGCTGACACGGTTCTCACCGGCAGGGTCGTTTCATGAGACCAGAGGACCGGTCACAGGAGGCATCTGGGCTCGAGGGTGACTCGCTTGGTTTCGACTGGGAGATGGCGGCCGGTCAAGCCCGTCAGGCAACAGTCAGCCGGCTGCATGTCTTGGGTCTAGGTGAAGAACAGGCGACCACAGACGTGCTCGTCTCGGGTGCCACCGGTCCCGTGCCACCGCGTTCGGTCGACGACGAGCCCGCCTCCCTTGTCTATGACTCGAACCTCGACCCTCATCTCGTCGCCACTGTCCGAGGTGCCACCCGCCCTACGCGCCAGCTGACATTCGAAGGCGGAGATCTCATCTTGGAGTTGGAAGTCTCAGGCACCGGCCAGCTTGTGGGCCAACTGGTGCCGCCGCAGGCCGCTGTCGTCGAGCTTCGCCACCGCGCGGGCACGACATCGCTCGAAACCGACGAACTCGGCTGTTTCCGCGTTCGAGACATGCCGGTGGGACCGGTGAGCTTCCGTTGCCGGGCCACGATTCCGGTGGTTCAAGCGGTGGCCACGAGCTGGATCGCGCTTTGAGCTACGCCAGGGGGGCCCTTAGGGCCTGAGTCGATGCGAGAGACACATGCGAGGGGGCCACTCGATGAGGCAGAACGCGCCCTCGCATCGGTCGCCAAGTACCCGCTACAGGCCGAAGCGGTGGCATTGGATGTCATCGCCGACAAGGCTGCAGAGCCGGAGGCCGCCTCGGTCGCCGAGCGCACCGTCGGCCTCGTTGCTCGTGAGACCGGGCGCCTTGGCGTAGCCAGGAGGCGGCTGCTACGGGCCATCGCAATCGCCGAGTCAGCTGGCCTACAAGCTCGTGCGGTCGAGGCGCGTCTGAGCCTTGTTCTCGTGCTCTTGCAAGGCGGATACCCAGAGGTCGCGCTGGCCGAGCTTAATTTTGCCGCTGAGCGGGCACCGAGGGGGCTTCGCGGGCAGATCCTCGTGCAGCGAGCTCTCGTGCACATCCGGATGGGTCGCTTCGACTCTGCTCTGGAAGACAGTCGCCGCGCCCTTCCAATGCTCAGGCGGGCCGGTGACCAATTGAACGAAGCAAGACTGTTGTCAAACCGGGGGATCCTCCACGCCTACCGCAACGAACTCGGCCTCGCGGAGACGGACCTCAACAGGTCACTTGGCTTGTACCGGCTGCTCGAAGGTGAGATCGCCGAAGCCCAGGTGCTCCACAACCTCGGGTATGTCTTGGCCCTGAAAGGTGACGTGCCGGACGCCTTGGCACGCTATGACCAAGCGGCACGCACCTTCGAGGACCAAGGCCTCGGGGCGCCGACGCTGTCGGTCGATTTGGCCGAGCTGCTGCTGTCGGCGAGGCTGTTGCCAGAGGCGCGCCGCCAGATCGAAATCGGCGTCGCCGGGCTCGAGGCGAATGGCAACTCGCTCGATCTCGCCGAGGCGCGCCTTCTCTTGAGCCAGGTCGCCCTCGCCCAACACGATCTCGCCGTTTCCGCAGAAGCTGCCCGTACGGCGAGCCGCCAGTTCGCACGTCAGGGGCGCAGGCGTTGGGCGGTGCTCGCCCGATTCGTCCAAATCCAGTCCCGGTGGGCCGCCGGCGTACCGCCGGGGCGCATCGCGGCCGAGTCCGTTGAGATCGCAGAGGCCCTTTACGACGAGGGATGGTTGCTTCCGAGCCTCGAGTGTCGCCTACTGGGCTCGCGCGCCGCTTTGCGCGCGGGCGACGCCATTACGGCCGGTGCTCTCGTTGCCGGTCTCGACGGCAGGTCCTCCGGCCCCTTTTCACAACGAGTGCGCGCTTGGTACGGCGAAGCGCTCGGCCGCCTCGCAGCGGGCAACCGCTCAGGTGCTCTTTCGGCGCTTCGCGCCGGCTTGGCTGTTTCCGAGGATCACCGGGCCACGCTGGGGGCTACCGAGCTTCGCGTCCGCACCGCCACGACGGTCTCAGAGCTGGCTGATCTCGGCCTGGACCTCGCATTCGCGTCGGGGCGGGCGCTGCAAGTACTTCGCTGGTCCGAGCGATGGCGAGCCGGCGCGTTATCGAGCCCGCGCGCGACGCCTCCCGACGACCGAAGGCTCGCGACGCTGCTCAGTGGGCTTCGCGACACGGTTGCCCGCTTGGAGCGCGCCACGGCCAAAGACCAAGGCACCCAGGGGCTCGTCGACCAGCAGCGAAAGCTCGAAACTGCCATCCGCCAGCACACCCGCGCAACGCAGGGGGACTTCGCCTTCGCGCCGCGTTTCCCGCTCGCAGCGGAACTTCGCGAGGCCCTCGGCGAGCGCGTGCTTGTCGAGTACATAGAGCATGAGGGGCACCTTCATGCGGTAATCGGCGATGGGGAACGGTTCCGCCTGCGAAGCTTGGGAAGCGCGGCTGCCGGGGAAGGAGAACGGCTCACACTTCAATTTGCCCTCGGGCGCTTAACTAGGCGCCGCGGTAGCGGGGCGAGCCTTGAGGCGGCCGCGGCCTTGCTCGAGCGGTCGTGCCGGCATCTGGCCGCACTTCTTCTCGACCCACTTGTGCGCGAGATCGATGGCCGCGACCTCGTCGTCGTGCCGACGGGGACATTGCATGCCCTGCCCTGGGCTCTTCTCGCGCCGTTGCGGGGCCGGACCGTGACCGTATCCCCGTCTGTCTCACTCTGGTACGCCCGTCAGGACGGGGCGCGACGCGGTCCAGGTCTCAGTCAAGGTGCCGGTGCAGTGCTCGTAGCGGCACCAAGGGTGCTACACGCTGAAGACGAGATCGATCGCATCACCGAAGCTTTCTACCCCCGGGCAGTGGTTCTTAAGGGACAGGCGGCAACGGTGCGAGCCGTGGCGAACGCCTTCGAGGGCCGCCGCCTCGCGCATGTTGCTGCTCACGGCACCTTTCGGGCAGACAACCCGCAGTTCTCTTCGCTCGAAGTCGCCGACGGGCCACTCACCGTCTATGACCTCGAGCGCATAGCGCGACCGCCGCAATGGATCGTGCTCTCCGCCTGCGACGCGGGCCGCTCGGCGGTTCACCCCGGCGACGAACTCATGGGCACGAGCGCGGCCCTGTTGTCACTCGGTACTCGAGGGATCGTCGCGAGTGCAGCGCCGGTGCCTGACGACGGGGTGCCTGCTGTGATGGTCGATCTGCACCGCCAGCTCGCAGCGGGCGCGTCCCTCGCGCAGGCGCTCGCGATCGCCCAGTCGCACGCGCTCCCACTGGAGCTTCGCTTTAGCGACCTCGCCTCCGGGGGGGCCGCTGGCCGGGAGGCGCTAGCCGCGTGTGCTTTCGTCTGTCTAGGTGCCGGGTGAGCCGGCGCAAAGGAGGGCCAGCTGATGGCCGGTACGGACGCTGACCGCGCACAGGAACCACTCAGATGCTGGAATGATCTGGCCGGCGGCGTCTTAGGAGCTCGGAGGTGACGGGCATGGATCTCGGTACCCGCACAGGGCTCGAGCCTCAACAAGTCGAATTGATCGGGGACCACCCGGTGCTTGCCGACGCGGCCCAGGCGGCGACCGTGCTCGAGGCGATCGTCGCGAATGTAGGCCGGGTCCTACAGGGAAACGACGAAGCGATCAAGCTCTCGGTCGTCTGCCTAATTGCCGGCGGTCACCTTCTGGTCGAGGACGTGCCCGGTGTCGGAAAGACGAGTCTCGGCAAGGCGCTCTCGGCTTCGGTGTCCTGTCGTCACCGCCGGATCCAGTTCACATCGGACCTGCTCCCTTCCGATGTGACCGGCGTGAACGTTTTTGACGTCAACAAGTCGAGTTTTGAGTTCCGTCCGGGACCGATCTTCGCCAATATCCTCCTCGGCGATGAGATCAACCGGACGCCGCCGAAGACTCAGTCGGCGTTGTTGGAAGCGATGGAGGAGCGCCAGGTGACAGTCGACGGCGTCACTTACCACCTGCCGGACCCATTCATGGTGATCGCGACTCAGAACCCTCTCGAGCACGAAGGGACCTTTCCCCTCCCGGTGAGCCAACTCGACCGCTTCCTACTGAGGATCCGGATCGGTTACCCGGCCGCCGAGGCCGAGGTCAGCCTGCTCGAGACCCACGGCGTGAGCGAGCCGCTCGAGGTGCTTCAGCCCGTAGCGACTCCTGAGGACGTCGTGGCGCTAGCGGTCAGGGTGCGAGGCGTGCACACCTCGACTTCGATCCAGCACTACATAGTGCAGATCGCCAACGCGACTCGTACGCATCCAGCGGTGATGCTCGGGATGTCACCGAGGGCCGCCCTCGCCCTGCAACGTGCCGCCCGGGCGCGAGCGGTGCTCGAGGGCCGCGAGTTCGTTTCGCCCGACGACGTGAAGGCAATGGCGGAGCCCGTCATCGGTCATCGCCTGGAGCTGCGGATGCCAGTCGGCCGGGGGCGGGACCACGTGGGAGAAGTGCTCGAAGAGATCCTCCGTCAGGTCCCCGTGCCCGATGTCCCCCTCCAGCGCCGATAGCGAGCAGCGTGCTGACAGCCCGGGGCCGGCGGACGATAGCGCTGGGGCTCGTCGCGGGCCTGGCGGGGCGGATCCTCGGCATTCCCGAGTTGTTCGGCCTGGCCGCGGCCGCGGTTGTCGTCACCCTCGCCGCACTCTTGCGCGTGAGGGTGACACGGGTCGTCGTGACGCTGAGTGCCCGGGCGGTTCCGCCGGTCGTCGCGCTCGGCGAGCCCGCCCTGATCGAGTTGACAATCGAGGACTTGAGCGCAGCTGGATCGCTCGCGAGTGCGATCGTCCTTCTTGGCCAAGAGTCGGCGGGCTCCGGCTTTCGCCAGCCCGAGAGAATCGTCGTGCCGCGCCTTTGCCGAGGTGGTCGGGCGAACGCGACATTCCAGCTCCCGACACGAAGGCGTGGCCTCATAGAGGCCGGGGCCTACCAGGCTGCCGTCACCGATCCCCTCGGATTGGCGCGCCGACCCATCGCGACGAGCCGCGCCGCTCGTTGCGTCGTTCTTCCGCGAATCGAGCCCCTGGCGAAAGTTGTTCCGAGAGGGCTCGGTTGGGCGAGCACCGGGAGCATGCGTTCGGCCGCCGAAAGGCTCGTCTCAGGCAGCTCGACGCTTCGTCGTTATGTGCAAGGCGACGATCTTCGCCTGGTCCACTGGAGAACGACGGCGCGTATAGGCGAGCTCATGGTCCGCGAAGGCGGTGACAGCCAGGACCCGGACCGCATCGCGACGACCGTCCTGCTCGATACCGGGGAGGAGTCGACGCCCCCGGACGATCTCGACCGCGCTGTCGAGGTTGCCGCCAGCGTGTTGGCTGCTGCTGCCGACGCCTTCGACAGCGGGGCCTCTGGGGACTGGCGACTTGTCACCACGGACGGGTTGGACACCGGCGCCCAACAAGGCCAACAGGATCTCAAGGAGGCGCTCATAACCCTGGCAGGCGTCGAGGCCTCCTCGGGCGCTGCGCGCGAGCGGTTCTGGTCCGCAGCGGGTGGCCTTCGGCGTCCCGACGAGGACGAGATTCTCGTCATCGTGGCCTTCGGGGGGTCTCCACCTGAGCGCGCCCTGCTCGAAGATGTCGCGGCAGGCTATTTCGGGGCCGTGCTGGTCCTTGTGGGCGCGCCGGGGCTCCCGTTCGTAGACGAGCCCGGAGCGCACTGGCGATCGGGTCGGTCGGGGGCCGCCGTGAGCGGAGTTGAAAGGAGTGGAAAGGCTCTTTTGATCGTGCCGTTGCCCAATGGGCGCTCGCTTGCCGCGGCTTGGGGCCTCGAGTCCGCCGAGCCGGATCCCAACCCACCTGTCACTGATCGTGTGGCGGAGGCCGTAGGGAAATGAGTGCCTGGATCGCGCTCGTGCTCGTCGACGTGGTCGCGGTCTCGAGCCTTGCCCGGTGCTTCACCGGCCCCGGCGAGCTCACCGCAGCGCTCGCGACGCTTCTCGCGGTTCACCTCGCTGGTCTCGCGTCTCGACTCGATCTCGGCGGACACCGTGTCGCCTGGAAAGCCCTCGGTATCGCCCTGGCCCTGTTCGGCCCCGTCGTCATCGTCCTTGGGTCCAGTTTGTTCTCGGGCACTCCGGGACTCACGACCTGGCACCTGCTCGACACCGATCTGCGGGCCGCCTGGAGCGTCTTTTACCAAAAGGTGGCGCCGGTGCCCGAACTGCCCGGGCTCGTGCTAGTGACCGCCTGGGCCGCCGGCGTCGTCGGGGTGCTCACTGAGGGGGTTTCGGCGACGAGGAGGATTCCAGCAGCGCTCGCGTTGGCGCCCGCGGTGGGCGTCTACCTGTTCGCTTGTGCTCTCGGGACTCGCGACTGGCGAGTGATCGGGCTCGGATTGATAGCCGGGTTCTCGTGCTGGTACCTGATCGCGGCCGCCCAGGAGCGAGAAGGTGCCTGTGAGGTCCTTTTCGCCTCGGAGGAGGCAGATTCACAAACACCGCGACGTGCCGGGGCTCGACGCGCGGGTGCGGTCGTCTTGCGCATGGCTGTGCTCGCTGCCGTATCGGCCGCCCTCATTGGCCCGAATCTCCCGGGTGCTCGCAGCGCGGCGCTGGTGGCCTGGCACGGACTGACAAACGGAGCCACCAAGGGCACAACTTCTGTCACTGGGAACGGTTCGACACCGCAGGGGATCGAGATCAGCACACTCGTCCAGGTCGGCGAGGAGGAGGTGGATGATCCCTCCGTGGCCCTGTTCGAAGTGCACAGCATCGTCCCCACCCGGGAACTGATCGCGGCGCTCGACTACTTTGATGGGAACACCTGGAGCGCGTCGGCCATAGCAAGCCAACCCGAGCTGGGAGGCTTTGTGACCTCGCTTGGTGCCGACGAGCGCCGGCCGCCGGCTCTTTCGCCAGACGGCCCCGGCCACGCCAAGTTGGTCCAGGTTTTCGAGGTCGCGGCACTCGGTGGTCACTACGTCCCAACCTGGGGGACCCCGGCCGGGATCGATGGCGCTGGCCATGTAAGCCAGGACGGCCCCGGTGGCTCGATTGTCTCGGACGCGGCGCTAAGGCGCGGCGTGGCTTACGCGGTTTCCTCAGTCGTTGCCAACCCCTCGGCAGTTGAGCTCGAGGCCGTTAGCACTGACACGTCCCAAGCTCAGTACCTGCAGCTTCCTTCGGGGCTGCCTTCGCAGGTTGTCGCGCTCGCAAACCGGATCGTGGCCGGGGCGGCAACGCCGTACGCGAAGGCGCTGAAACTCGAAAAGTACCTGACCTCATCAAGGTACCGCTACAGGCTCCCCACGAGGACGGGACCGGGATCGGACTCGAGCGCGTCGGACTACGGGGCGCTGCTCACGTTCTTGTTCAAGACGAAGACGGGTTACTGCCAGCAGTTTGCTACCGCCTTTGCAGTTCTCGCCCGGATCGAGGGCCTGCCGACGCGCCTTGCCGTCGGTTTCCTGCCCGGTAGCCCGCTCGGCCACGACGACTGGCAGGTCGACGGTAGCGACACCCACGCCTGGCCACAGGTCCTCTTCGACCAGTACGGCTGGATCGACTTCGAGCCCACACCCTCCACGACGACCGTCGGGACAACAGGCCCGGGTATCTCCACGACGAGTGGACCTCCCAGCTCGAGCACGACCACGACGACCCTCGTCCCGCCGCACAACTCCAAGCCCCCTAAGACCGGTGGTCTGACAGGCCCGGGCGGCCACGAGCACGGGGGTCACAAAGGCTCCCAGCCGCCCGCGGCGCTTTGGCTGCTTGTCCCATTGGCCTTTGTCGCTTGGGCTGGGACTGTTCTTTGCCGCAGGCGCTTGGCACAGAGGCGTTCACGGACCGAGTCGCGAGCAGGGGTGCTCGCAGCATGGGCCGAGGCGACAAGAGTCCTCGATCTCGCCGGTATCAGCCGCCGTCGCGCCGAGACCTGCCTCGAACTGGCGACCCGGGTCTCGGTGGCGGGGGTTCTATCCGCCGACGCCCAAATCGCCCTCGATGACCTCGCCCGGCTCGCGACGAGTGCCAGCTACGGCGCCCAGCCCCCGGGCGAGGCCGGTCTTCGCCAGGCACTTTCTGACGCCAGGGCCGTGGTGAAAAGCGCCCGGGGCAGCATTGCGCGTTGGCAGCTCGTCGTGGCCGCTCTGGACCCGAGGACCATCGCCGGCTGAGACCCGCTTCCAGCGCGTCACAACTGGGCGCTAGGGTGCCTTTGTGGCTGATCAGGAGACCTTCGCCGAGGACACGACGGGCTTTATGGGCTCGCTGTACACGGCCGCGCTCCGAATGACGCGGAACCCGGCCGATGCCCAGGACTTGGTGCAGGAGACCTATCTCAAGGCCTATCGCGGTTATGGAGGCTTCGAGGCAGGCACGAACCTGAAGGCGTGGCTCTACCGGATCTTGACCAACACCTACATCAACTCCTACCGCTCGCGGGCACGGCGACCCGAGGAGACCGAGCTCGACGACGTTGAGGAGCTCTATTTGTACCGGCGCATGGCCGGCCGGGAGGAAGGGATAGGTCGCAGTGCCGAGGAGGAGGCGCTTGCGTGGATAACCGACGATGAGGTGAAAGCGGCCCTGGAGTCCTTGCCGGACAACTTCCGGATGACCGTTCTCCTTGCTGATGTGGAGGGATTCTCCTACAAGGAGATTGCGGACATCATGGAGGTTCCCATCGGAACGGTCATGAGCCGGCTCCATCGCGGAAGAAGGGCGCTCGAAAAGGCGTTGCACGACTTTGGAGTGGCACGGGGTCTCGTCGCGGCTCGGTAGAACTGACATGTCGGATGGAGCGAGCTGAGATGAACGGCGAGAAGGACGATACGAACATCGATTGCCGGGAAGCGTTACATCGCGTCTACCACTTCTTGGATGGGGAAATGACCCCCGAGCGCCGCGACGAGATCGCTCGTCACCTAGACCGTTGTGCACCGTGCTTGCGGGCTTTCGGCTTTGAGACCGAGCTGCGCAAGCTCATTGCCGATCGATGCCGTGACCAGGTCCCAGACGAGCTACGTACACGTATCGCGGTCGCTATCGATCACGAGCACAAGCAGCGGCTGAAAGCGGGCGGCCCCGCCGAGGGAGCCGGGCTCTGAGCGCATCGGACATCGGGGCTGCTCGGCCCTACGATGCTGAAATGAAGTCGCAACCGGAGCCGGTCGCATGGGACGTCGCCGAGCAGGTAGCCGGCCGAGTGGCAGGGCGCACCGACACACGTGTCGACTGGGCGACGCTACGGGGACTTGTGACCGACTTCCAGGAGTTCACCGCCCAGGCGGAAGAGCTCGTCGAGGCCTCGACCGGGCTGCGGTCGCTCGTGGGCCCTGCCCGTGCCCAAGTCTCTACTCGGGAGGAATGGATCCACGCCAACATCTCCTCGTTCCGGCGCCTGCTCGGGCCCGTGCTGGAACGGGCCGGCAAGTCCGGCCGCAGCCTTCCCGGCCTGCTCGGGCCGGTGGGCAGAGTGGCCGCCGGCACCGAGATGGGCGTTGTCCTCGGGTGGATGTCCGGGCGGGTGCTCGGCCAGTACGACATGTTGTTCGCGGAAGGCGACTCGCCCCAGGACGCCGTGTACTTCGTGGGTCCTAATATCGTCTCGCTGGAGCGTCGGCACGGATTCGACCCCCGCGAGTTCCGGCTGTGGATCGCTTTGCACGAGCTTACGCACCGTGCCCAGTTCACTGGCGTGTCATGGTTACGCGGGTACTTCCTCGAGCTCGTCGAGCAAAGCGTCGCCATCGCGTCACCCGATCCGCGCCAGGTCCTTGACGCGCTCGGGCGTATGGCGATCGACATCCGCTCTGGCCGCAACCCTCTCGCTGAGTCTGGCCTCGTAGGAGCGCTGGCGTCGCCCGAGCAGCTCGAGACGCTGCGCTCGATTCAAGGGATGATGAGCCTGCTCGAAGGACATGGCGATGTAACGATGGACCGTGCCGCCGCCGACCTAATCCCGAGCGCAGCGCGCTTTTCGCAAGTTCTCCGATCCAGGCGCGAGTCGGCGAGCGGGCTGACACGATTCTTCCAGCAGGTGATCGGGCTCGAGGCAAAGCTTCGCCAATACGCAGACGGCGAGCGGTTCGTGCGTGAGATCGAGCGGACAGGTGGCCCTGGGCTCCTTGCCCTCGCCTGGGAGAGGCCCGAGAACCTGCCGAACACGGCGGAGATCAAGTCGCCCGATAGCTGGGCATCACGCGTCCGAGGTCTGGCACTCGAGCCAGGGTGACGAACCCGCTTCGCGAACGTGCCTTGAGGGCGGCTGCCCCGCTTATCGGGCGCTGCTCGTTCCCCGAGGCGGGGACAGAGCTTTGTTGTGCCATTTCAGGGGGTGCAGACTCGCTCGCGCTGTTGGTTCTCGCCGTCGTGAGCGACTGCGTTGTCGTCGCGCACCATGTCGACCACGGCCTGCGCGAGGGGTCCGAGACCGACGTCGTTGTCGTCAACGACCTCGCTGGCGCCCTCGATGTTCAAGTGGTGGTTCACCGCGTCACGGTAGGTCCCGGCGCGAACCTCGAGGCGCGAGCGCGCGCCGCCCGAATCGGGGTCCTGCCTCCGGGAGCCGCCACCGGACACACCGCCGACGACCAGGCCGAGACCGTTCTTTTGAACCTGCTCCGGGGCGCCGCCACCGACGGCCTCGCGGCGATGCGTCCCGGCCCGCGCCACCCGATCCTTAATCTCCGCCGCGCCGAGACCCATGCTCTGTGCGCAGAGCTCGGCCTTCGCCCGGTCCTCGACCCCACGAACGTCGATCCTGCCCACTTGCGCAACCGTGTCCGCCACGAGCTGATCCCCATGCTCTGCGATCTCGGGGGCCGGGACGTCGTGCCTGTCCTCGCCCGCCAAGCGGGGCTGTTAGCTGACGATGCGGACCTGCTAGGCAGGCTGGCCGCGGCGATCGACCCGACCGACGCCAAGGCCGTTGTCGACGCCCCCGCTGCCCTCGGGCGCCGGGCTCTTCGCGAGTGGCTACGGTGCGGTCACCCGCCCGACCTCGCGACCATCGACAGGGTGCTCGCAGTCGCAGCCGGCGCGGTGCTGGCTGCCGAAGTGGGCTCGGGGAGAAGCGTCCGGCGCTCTCAAGGCAGATTGAGGATAGAGCCCGCGCCCGCTCGAGCGCCCGATGGCGGGCCGGTTCTTGACAGTCCCCCGGACACTGCACAGCCAGCGCGTTAGGCGCCCCCGACAGGGTTGGTCGGTAGCCATTAGTGTCGATCCCCATGGGCGATCTCGCAAGCGGGCAAGTTGGCGGGCCGCAGCACGCCGCAACTGCGAGCTCGTCGAGCGTCATGAGCTACTGGAACGAGGATCCGGCCCTCGGGCGCGTCGTGCTATCGGTAGAGCAGATCGCAAAACGCGTAGCCGAGCTCGGCGAGGCGATCACCGCGGACTATAAGGGTCGCCCCCCGTTGCTCGTCGGCGTCCTCAAAGGCGCGTTCATCTTCCTCGCGGACCTCGCCCGCCATATCCAACTTCCCCTCGAGCTCGACTTCATGGCCGTCTCGTCCTACGGTCGGGCTACCAAAACAAGCGGTGTCGTGCGGATCCTAAAAGATCTCGACATCGACCTCACCGGTCGCCATGTCCTCATCGTCGAGGACATCCTCGACAGCGGGCTCACACTCTCGTACCTGCGCAACAGCCTCCTTGCGCGCGGTCCGGAGAGCCTGGCGGTCTGTTCTTTACTGGTCAAACGCGCCGTTGCCCCGCGGCCGGATCTCGAGTTGGCCTATGTCGGTTTCCACATCGAGCCGGAATTCGTCGTCGGCTACGGACTCGATGTCGCCGAGCGCTACCGCAACCTTCCGGACATCCGCGTTTACACCGCCGGGGAGCCGGAGTGAGGCGGTCGGTGCCGGTGGCCTCGTTCGCGGACCCCAAGAGTCGCAGATGAGCTCGGACGTGGCGGCAGAGCCCGAAGCTGACACCGGCGGCGGAGTCGACCGGCAGCGGGTTGCCTCAGCGGTTCGCGAGCTGCTTGCCGCCATCGGCGAGGACCCCGAGCGCGAAGGCCTCGTCCGCACGCCCGCGCGTATGGCGGCGATGTACGCGGAACTGTTCGACGCCGCGGGTGAGGACCCGGCGAGGTTCCTGACCGTTACGTTCGCGGCCGAGCACGACGAGATGGTCATGGTACGCGACATTCCCTTCGCGTCGCTTTGCGAGCACCACCTCGTACCGTTCCTCGGGCGTGCGCACGTGGCCTACATCCCGAGCAAGGACGGGCGCGTCACCGGGCTGTCGAAACTGGCCCGTGTCGTCGACGCCGTCGCCGGTCGCCTCCAGGTCCAAGAGCGCATGACCACCCAGATCGCAGATGCGATCGAAAAGGCTCTTACCCCGCGAGGCGTGCTCGTGGTGATCGAGGCCGAGCATTTGTGCATGTCAATGCGAGGAGTTCGCAAGCCCGGGACCGTGACGGTGACCTCGGCGGTTCGCGGGCTTTTCCGCAGCGACCCGAGGACCCGGGCAGAGGCCATGGAACACGTGCGAGGCAGAGGCCTCTGAACCTCTACTCTTGCGGTGTGTTTCCCCTAGTGATGGGCGTGCTGAACGTCACATCCGATTCGTTCTCCGACGGCGGTCGCTACCTCGACTACGAGGCGGCCGTGCGTCGTGGACGCGAGATGGTGGTCGAAGGCGCGGACGTGATCGACGTCGGGGGCGAGTCGACCCGCCCCAGTGCAACCTTGGTGCCGGCTGAAGTTGAGTTGCGCCGCGTCGTGCCTGTCGTTGAGGCGCTTTCTGGTGAGGTCAGGGTCTCGGTTGACACGACCAAGGCTTCTGTCGCGCACGCCGCTCTCGCGGCAGGAGCAACCATCTTGAACGACGTTTCCTCGAGTCTTGCGGCAATCGCAGCCGAGCACGGTGCAGCCTTTGTGGCCATGCACAGGAAAGGGACGCCCGCCGACATGCAGCTCGACCCTAGATACGACGACGTCGTGCGAGAGGTTCGAGAGTTCCTTGTCCAACGCGCCGCTGAGGCGCGTTCAGCCGGTGTTGCGGAGCTGTATATCGATCCTGGGATTGGCTTCGGCAAGACGGTCCGGCACAACCTCGAGCTCCTGGCGGCCCTCCCAGAGCTGGTCGCGACCGGTCTCCCGGTGCTCGTTGGGACCAGCCGCAAGGGCTTCATCGGCCATCTCGGTGCCGGTGGCTCGGCCGACGGGCGAGTTGGCGACCTCGACCCTCTCGGCGCCGAGGACCGTATGGAAGGGTCGCTGGCCTCAGCCGTGTGGGCGATGACCTGCGGTGCGGCGATCGTGCGCGTTCATGACGTCGCACCAAGCGTGCAAGCGGCCCGTCTTATCCGCGAGACTGCGGCATGAGAGGGCGTTGGGCAGCGGGGATAGTTCCCCGGAACTTCTGCTGGATCATCAAGGAGCACCTCGCGGTCAGCGAACGACCGGGAGGCTACGCACCGAACCACCGAAAAGTGCGCCGCCAGGAAGAGCTCTTGTGGCTACGTGCCCAGGGCTTCACAAGAGTTGTTTCGCTCCTCGGTTCGACCCACAACCTCCATGCTTACGAGGAGCTCGGCCTCGAGTGGTCCCGGTTCCCGCTGCCGGCGCCCTCAGAGACGCACCTTGTTCTCGCCCGGCTTTACCCCTCCATGCACGGGTGGTTGCGTGCCGGCGAGCGTCTCTTGCTTCACCAAGAAGAGCTCGGCGACTGTGTGATGGGCGTCGCAGCCGGCTATCTGCTCTGGAGCGAGATCCTCCCCGACGGCCCGCGGGCCATCACGGCCATGGAGCAGCTGCTCCGCCGCCAGATGGGCACGGTCGGGCGCATGATCGTTGCCGCGGTCGATGATGTTCCCACTTTGCGGACCCTTGTGACGCGCGAACGCGAGCGTTCCGAGGGGACCGACCAGGGTGGACTCACCGAGGCCACTGAAGGCACCCAGCCGCCGCCCGACGCGCAGGGCGACGGTGCAGCTGAGCCAGACAGCGCCCCGCCGGTGCCACCAAGCGACGACGACGGCTTAGCTCAGGCGACCCCCGACACCGACGCGGGCGATGCCGCCTTGGAGCAACAGCTGCCAGCGGACCGAGAAAAGCCGCCCGGAACCGAACGGGGTGGGCCGGGAGTGCCATTGGACGCCGAGCCGGAGAGTCTCATCGGGCCGGAGTCAGGCGCCACCGACGGCGGCGCCGGGATCAACATCCGTGTCCCAGACGGTGAGGGGCTGGCCACCGGTGCGCCTTAGGTGATCGACCGGATCGAGCTTCGAGGACTACGGGTCCTCGGTCGTCACGGGGCACTCGAAGGCGAGCAGGACACCGCCCAGCCGTTCGAGGTCGATCTCGATCTCGAGGCCGATCTTGCCGAGGCGGCCCGTCGCGACGAGTTGTCGCAGACGGTCGACTACTCGCGCGTCGTCGACACGGCGATGTCGATTGTGGGCCAGCATCGCTACCGCCTGATCGAGGCGCTCGCGGAGGCAATCGCGGCGGCGGTCCTCGAGCTGGCGGAGGTCCGGGCTGTCACCGTCACGGTCCGAAAGCTGCGTCCGCCCGTTGCCGCCGACATGGCCTCTGCCGGTGTACGCCTGCGACGCGAGCGCCCCGGCGTGTAACGGTGGCCACGGAGGCGTTCTTAGGCCTCGGCTCGAATTTGGGCGATCGCCTTTCCAATCTCGAGCTCGCCGTCGCACGGCTGCGCGAGCTCGATCCTGAACTTCGCGTCTCGCCCATCTACGAGACGGCGCCTCTCGGTGGTCCAGAGGGCCAGGACAGATTCTTCAACTGCGTCGTCCGCCTCGAGTCCGATCTAGGCGCGTACGAGCTCTTGGCCTTGGCGCACGAGATCGAGGCCTCTGCCGGCCGCGTCCGGACCGTTCGCAACGGACCTCGCACGCTCGATGTCGACCTTCTCCTTTTCGATGACGAGCAGATCGAAGAGCCGGACCTAGTCGTGCCACACCCGCGCATGTACGAGCGCGGATTCGTGCTCGCACCGTTAGAGGATCTCGATGCCACCCGGGTTCCGGTCGGCTGGCGGGCCCGTCTTGAGGAGGCCGACCCGAAGGCCTTGGATCTGCGCATGGTTGGTAGGCTGGGCGACAACTGAGACACGAACGGCACCTATTTAAGGGCCGGAACGAAAAGAGCTCAAAATGACAACGGTTCGCATCATCGGGCCCGGACGTGCGGGTCGATCGTTTGCGGGCGCCCTGGCAGCCGCCGGCATTGATGTAAAGGACCTTCTCGGGCGTGACGACGACCTGTCTTCAGCCGCCGCCGGCGTGGACCTGGTCCTGTTGGCCGTTCCCGATAGCGCGGTCCCGACCGTCGCGGCCGCCGTCCGGCCCGTCGCGTCCACCGTCGTGGCCCACTGCTCTGGTGCCCTCGGCCTCGAGGTGCTCGCACCCCACGCTCGTGTGGCCTCGCTGCATCCACTTATGACCCTGCCCGAGCCCGGCACCGGCGCGGAGCGTCTTCGCTCTAGCTGTTGGTTCGTAGTGGCAGGCGACGAGCTGGCAGCGGAGCTGGTCCAGGCTCTGGGCGGCCGCCCCCTGAGCGTCCCCGCCCAGGTCCGCCCCGCGTACCATGCTGCGGCCTGCATTGCCTCGAATCATCTCGTCGCTCTCCTCGGCCAGGTCGAACGGGTCGCGGCTCGTGCGGGACTTCCCCTTGAGGCCTTCTTGCCCCTCGCGAGGGGGGCGCTCGAGGACGCAGCCCGCCTTGGCCCGGTCGCGGCGCTCACCGGTCCGGCCGCTCGCGGCGACCTCGCCACCATCGAGTGCCATCGTCAGGCTCTCGACCCGGCGGAGCTCGGCGGCTATGACGCCGGCGTCATCCTCGCCCGCCGCCTGGCAAAAGGACATGCGCAGACGCCCGTCCAGCCAGAGACTGTGGCCAAGCCGATCCCGCCAGAACGCGCCACGGTCGACGACCTCGTCACCGCGGCCGGCTGATGGAGCTCGTCACAACCCGGGAAGGCTTCCGCAAAGCCACCTCCGGCGCGAACGGCGCAGGTGCGCGCCTCGGGCTTGTCCCCACGATGGGTTCGCTGCACGAGGGTCATCTGTCACTCGTGCGGTCCGCTGTGGCTGATTGCGATCTCGTGGCGGTGTCTATCTTCGTGAACCCGATCCAGTTCTCCTCGGCCGAGGACCTGGCCCAGTATCCGGTCGATCTCGAGCGCGACCTCGAGCTCGTGGGTGCGGCCGGGGCTGCGATTCTGTTCGCGCCTTCGGTGGCCGAGATGTACCCCAGTTCCGAGCCGGCTACGAGGGTCGTCCCCGGGCGGCTCGCCGAGCATCTCGAAGGGGCTTCCCGGCCCGGACATTTCGCCGGAGTCGCAACCGTCGTCACCAAGCTCTTATCGCTTTGCGGCCATTGCCGCGCGTATTTTGGTGAGAAGGACTTCCAGCAGCTCGCCATCGTGCGCCAATTGGTGGGCGATCTGGATCTCGATGCCGAGATTGTCGGCTGCCCCACCGTGCGTGAGGCCGACGGCCTGGCCTGCTCGAGCCGCAACCGGCGTCTCGAGCCCGCAGACCGCCAGGCGGCAAGTGTGCTATTCAAGGCACTGATGGCGGGACAGGCGTGCGTGACAGGCGGCGAGCGGAATGGCCAAGCTGTGGAACAGGCCATGGAAGCTGTTGTGAACCACGAGCCCCGCGCCAAGTTGGACTATGCAAGGGTCGTGGACCCCATGACCCTCGAATCTCCAGCGTTGCTCGTCGGTGAGCTCCGACTGCTCATTTCGGCGGTACTCGGGCCGGTCCGTCTGATCGACAACATGGCGGCCCAGGCATGAAGCCACCTCCGGCGTGGCTATGGCAGCGGGGCTTTGCGGCCGTGGTGGCGTGACGGCACTCCACCATCTCGACGTCCTCGTCGTCGGCAGCGGCGTCGCTGGGCTCTCCGCCGCGGTCCGCCTCGCTCAGCTCGGTGGCAGTCGGGTCGGAGTCATCACCAAGGGCGAGCTCGAGCAGTCGACAACGCGCTGGGCCCAAGGTGGGATCGCGGCCGTGTTGCCGGGAGACGAGGACTCGACGGACCTCCATCTGGCGGACACATTGCGCGCCGGGGCCGGCCTGTGCGATCCCGCGGCGGTGCGCGTGCTCGTGGACGAAGGCTCTGAGAGGGTTCATGAGCTCATCGCGCTCGGCGCCGTTTTCGACCGCGTTCCCGGGGGCGGGCTCTCGCGAGGAAGAGAAGGCGGCCACTCGACAGCCAGGGTGCTTCACGCAGGTGGCCTCGCTACCGGCGCGGAGGTCGAGCGGGCCCTGGTCGCAGCAGTTCGCGACAGCGCCGCGGCGATTCTCGAGAACTGGTTCGCCCTCGATCTCGTGTGCGTAGACGGCCACTGCGCGGGCGTGATCGCGCTCGACCCGTCCGGCGATCTTTTGCGGATTGAGACTTCCCACGTCGTGTTGGCCTGCGGGGGCGCCGGACAGATGTACTCAGTGACGACCAACCCCCCAGAGGCGACCGGGGACGGGATAGCCATGGCCCTGAGGGCGGGGGTACCTGTCGCCGACGTGGAGTTCGTGCAGTTCCACCCGACCGCGCTGCACCACGCCGCCATGCCTCGTCCGCTCATATCCGAGGCATTGCGCGGTCACGGGGCCGTGCTGCGAGACAGCTCGGGGAACCGCTTTGTGGACGAGCTTTTGCCGCGTGACCTCGTGAGCCGCTCGATCGCCGTGAAGCTGGCCGAAGAGGGCACCGATCACGTCTGGCTGGACGCGACGGGTCTCGAGGATTTCGGGCGCAGGTTCCCCACGATCGCAGCCTCCTTGGTGGAGGCGGGCCTCGACGCGGCCCGGGACATGTTGCCTGTCGCGCCGGCGGCGCACTACCTCTCCGGCGGTGTCCTCGTCGACCTAGATGGCGCGACGGCCCTGCCCGGGCTCTGGGCAGCGGGCGAGGTCGCCTGCACAGGGGTTCACGGAGCCAATCGGCTCGCTTCGAACTCGCTCCTCGAAGGCATGGTCTTCGGAGCGCGGTGTGTCGACGCGATCCTGGCGGGGCGCGACGGTCCCGCGCCGACGGGCGCGCTCGCGGGCCTGGATGGTCCTGGAACAGGTTCGAGCCTCGAGCAGGCCGCAACCATTCCCGTGCGCCAGATCCCCGCGTGCTCGTGCGGAGCCGACCCAGCGGAGTTCTCAAACTGGCGGATCAGCACCGAGCCAGACAGCGAGGCCAAAGCTGAAGCACAGCGCCGCATCTTGCAGGGCGCCATGACCAACTGTGCCGGCGTCGTGAGGGACGCCGCTTCTCTCGCGCGGGCTACCGACGCCGTCGCAGGTGTTGTATCGGGTCTGGCCTCGAGCGTCGACCGCCCCACCGCTGAGGTGCGGAACCTCACCGATGTGGCCAGTGCGCTGCTCGAAGCGGCGACGGCGCGCGAGGAGACCCGTGGCTCCCAGGCACGCTCGGACTTCCCGGAGACCTCGACAGAATTCCGCTGCCGGCTCTTGCACGGGTCCAAACTGCCGTGGCGGGGGATCGCTGAGCAGTGACGATGCGGTGGTCGCCCGAAGATGTCCAACCACCGATGGCCGCGGTTCGAGCTGCGGTGGAGATCGCCCTAGCCGAGGACCTGTTGCCTCTCGGTGACCTTTCCGCCGGCCTGTTGGCAGACTCGGCACGTGGGCGCGCATGTTTCGTCGCGCGCACTAGCGGTGTTGTGGCTGGCACGCGCTGTGCCGAGCAGGCCTGCTTCCAGATTGACCCCCGTCTGGAGGTCACATGGCTTGTCGGCGACGGCGACGAGATAGCTGGTTCGGGCGTGATCGGGTGCGTCGATGGCCCGATGCGGTCAGTACTGACTGCCGAGAGGACGGCGCTCAACTTCTTGTGCCACCTGTCGGGCATCGCAACCGCGACTCGCCGCTACGTTGAAGCTGCCCGCGCCGCGAACGCGTCGGTGACGATCTGGGACACCCGAAAGACGACGCCCGGTCTGCGCTCGCTCGAGAAGGCGGCCGTGCGAGCCGGCGGAGGCGCCAACCATCGCGGCAGCCTCTCCGAAGGCGTGTTGATCAAGGACAACCACCTCGGTGGTCTCTCCATCGAGGACGCCGTGCACAGGGCGCTCGCGCGCTGGCCAGGGCGCATGGTTGAGGTTGAGTGTGACCGCATCGAACAGGTGGAACAGGCCCTCAACGCCGGGGCGACGCTCGTGATGTGTGACAACATGACCCCGCGCGAAGTACACGCGTGCGTGGAGCTCGTGAGCATGCACCGGCGCCACGAACCGGTTCGATCAGTGCTTGTCGAGGTATCGGGCGGGGTCAACCTCGAGAATGTCGCCGCCTACGCCAGTGCCGGGCCGGACGTCATCTCCGTAGGTGCCTTGACCCACTCTGTCACGGCTCTCGACATCGGCCTCGACCTAGAGAACCTCACCGCGCCCGGGTGAACTCCGCTCGGCGGTCGGTCAGTCGTGACCTTGATCGGGGGCGGCGAGCAACGGTCAGCGCTGAGCCGGTGAGGTGATCTCGGGTTTCGACGCGGGCGTATTGGTCGCAGCAGGAGCGCTGGCGGGTCTGGTCGGTACGGCGGGTGGGATCACTTCGCTGGTTTCCTACCCGGCACTGTTGGCGGTGGGCCTCACTCCGCTCTCGGCGAGTGTGACGAACATCGTGGCGCTCGTTGCCTGCTGGCCCGGATCCGCGTTGGCTTCGCGTCCCGAGCTTGGGGGAACGGGTCCTTGGTTCCGGCGCTGGGCGCCCGTCGCTGTGGCAGGCGGGCTCGTGGGCTCGGGACTGCTGTTGTCGACATCGGCCGGCGCATTCAGCGAGATCGTGCCCTACCTGGTTTTGGCCGCAGCTTTGAGCCTGCTTGCTCAGCCGCGGTTCACGGCTTGGCAGGAGCGCCGCGGCTATGTAAGTGGCCGGCTTGTGTTGGGATGCGGACTGTTCATGTCATCGGCCTACAACGGCTATTTCGGGGCAGGCTCGGGGATCATGGTGCTCGCCTTGTTGCTCTTGAGCGTCGAGCGGGACACAGCAAGGGCGAACGCCCTCAAGAACATGCTTGTCGGCGTGGCCACGGTCCTGTCCGCGTTCACGCTCGTCGCGTTCGGCCATGTCGAGTGGATCGCTGCCGGCGCCCTCGGGCTCGGAGCGTTCCTAGGCGCCACGATCGGGCCGGTCGTGGCTCGAAGAATTCCTGGCGATGTCCTGCGTTGGCTCGCCTCCTTGGCCGGGATCGCCTTGGCCCTGCGCTTGTGGATCGCCCCGCTCTAGGCCAGAAAGCCCATTACAACCGTCTCCAGGCGAGCTAAGCGAGCTCAGGCGCAGAGCCGGCAGCCTCGTATAGGCCGATGCGCCGGTACTGAAGAATGCCGACGCGGACGACCACTTGAGCAAAGGCCATAAGCACGAACGCCGTCGAGTAGGCATCCGCGGCTGTGATGGAGTGGCGCAGCGAGAAACGGACCAGCGACGCCTCGCCCGAGCTCGTGTGTGCCCAGATGTCAAAGCCCAAGCGAATCCCCATGCCGAGCACCCACGCGCTTGCAGCGATGACGCCCGCCTTGGCCCAGATCCCGGCGGACTCATCGCGCCACACTTTGGTTGACATTCCACTCACGGCGCCGAAGGCCGCGCCCACAACCACTAAGACGACATCCATCAAAACGTCGTTGCCGGCGGTGGGGAAGCCCGTCAGGTATTGGCTTCCAGCGAAAGCGAGCAGCACAAGCGGAAAAAGGACCGAGCGCGCCGTCAGCATCCTCGCCACGACCTGGCGAAGCACGAGCGCGACCAGAAGAATGTCGATGACGTAATCGGTCAGACTCATGTTTGGGGGAATTTTAGCGACCACCCTCGGACCAGCGTGGCGAGAAAGGACGCCTTAGAGCCAAATCGCCTTAAGTCCCGCCCGGGCCGGAACGCACGGCCTCTCGTTGGGTCAAGGTCGGCTCGCTGCAGCAGAACCAAGGCTCGCTCAGGCGCGGCCGCGATCCGGGCGGTCCCATTGAGGCGCTTCCACGCACTGGCGGGCGTCCGCCGGGGCTCGAGCCGGTGGTCTTTGCGTAGGTGGAGACACGCTCTTGGATTTCGGCGAAGATCTCCTCGGGCGATGGCGCTAATTGTTGCGAACCCGAGCGCTCGACGAGCGCGGCCAAATCCTCTTGGAGCTCGTCGAGACCAGCGTCTTCGGAGCTCCACAGCCAGCTGAGCCGGGAGCTGTCGTAGCGTCCGAGCCGCCTTTTGACCTCCGGGGCGGACACGAGCAGGGAACCTTCAGGCAAAAGAAGCCGGATCGTGTACTGGACAGCGTCGACGTTGCCCACGAGGTCGTGCGCGACGACGAAGTCGAGCATCGAGACGAGCTCCTCGGCCTTGGTCCAGGGCGCAAAAGGCAGCCAGGAGGGCCGGATCTCGATCCCGTGGCTTCGCAGCAGACTGACTGCGGCGCTCGCCTCAACAGCCGTGTGCCCCTTGTCCAAGATGCGCAGTGTGGAGTCATGGACCGACTCGAAGGCCGATACGACAAACAGGCACCCGGCTCCGGCGAGGCTTCGCCAGAGCTCGCCCTGGGCGAGGATGTGCTCGACCTTGGTCGTGCAGTCGAAGCTCAGCTCGGGAAAGCTCGCGTGGACGGCCTGCGCGACTCGAAGCGCGTGGCGGGGCCCATTCAAAAAGTCCGGGTCCGCGAAGCTCACGTGTCTCGCTCCCATCGCGACTAGCTGGGCCACGTCCGCGACAACGACATCTTCGGGAACGACGCGAAGCCTCCCGTCGTATACGACAGGGAGCGGGCAATGCCGGCAATGGTGCGAACAACCATGGCTCGCCTCGACTGCTGCCGAGAGTCTTTCCTCCTCACCGAGCACGAGTCGGGCGTAACTCTCAAGCGGCGGCAGCAGATCTCGCGCCGGAGTCGTGAACCTGCTACGGCCGAGGTGCACGACCACGTCGCTCCCGCTCGGTGCAGCGGCCACGTTCGCCCCGTCCGCCCATTGCACAAGGGCGGGCTCGTACTCGCCGACGAACACAACTTCGGCTATGTCAGCTGTGAGTTCACGGCTCATGCCCGCGTAAAGGCCATAGAGGCACACCGCCGTCCCAGGGCGCTCGGAACGAACCGAGGCCGCAAGGGGTACTGCCATCCGCATCGCGGTGTGCATCGGGACGGAAAACGCGACGCGGTCGGCCCAGTCAACAAGGCCGCGGTCCCATGGCTGCACCGAGACGTCGACAGCGCGTACGTCGTGGCCCCGGGCCCGAAGTGCCGCTGCCGGAGAGGCGACGTGCAAAGGCTGGTGGCCGAGCTCGTAGGTCGAGACGAGAAGGATTCGCACGAGCGAACCCTATAGCGGCGCTGACGACGGCCAGTCAGGGTCAACCGGTCGTGGGAGCGCCCTAACATGGGTGTTTTCCGATCTTGGTGAGGACACCTATGAGCGATAGCGGCGACAGCGGCGTCCCGGTCCTCCGCCTGACGGCGGCGGCCCTGGCGGAGATCCTCGCCCTTAGAGCGGGCGAGGCGGCTCCCGAGTCGCTCGGCTTGTGCGTCGAGATAAGCGGTGCCCAAGACGATGCCTACACCTACGACATGTACTTCCAGGCCACCTCAGAGGCCGCTCCGGGCGATTGGAAGGAAGTCGTGGACACCCTCACGTTGATCGTGCCGGCACCAAGCGTGGACCGTCTGCACGGCTCGGTCTTGGATCTGAGCCCGCCCGAGGACGGTGGGGGGATGGTCATTCGAAACCCGAACCGGCCGCCTGCGACGCGCCAGAGTCCGGCCATGACCGGGCCGCCCCCGGATCTGAGCGGCGATGTCGCCCAGCGCCTCTTGCAGGTGCTCGAGGAGCAGATCAACCCGGCGATCGCCGCGCACGGCGGGCGGGCCGACCTTGTCGCTGTCGAAGATGACACTGCCTACCTGCGCCTGTCGGGAGGATGCGCCGGCTGCGGCCTGGCGGCGGTGACCCTCAGCCAGGGTATCGAGGTGGCGATCCGCGAGAGCGTGCCCGAGATCGTGAACATCGTGGACGTGACCGACCACGCCTCGGGCACCAACCCTTATTACGAGGCTGCCAAGAAGTAGCCGGGTGGCTCGCCCACCTGCTGATCAGCTGTCAGATGGCCTCGAACCGCCCGATGTCGGCGGCGGCGTAGGACTCGGCGACAGCATCGATCCTGGCAATGTTCTCGACGCTTCGCACGACCTCGGCGAGGCGGGAGGCGGGGATGGCACAAGTCATCTCGTCATCGCTCTGGCCCGTGCGGGCCCGGCTGAGCGTGCACCCCAGGCTGGCTGCCACCTGGCCGTGCTCCTTGGCGAGCGCGACCACGCGGCACTGCGGCTTGCCTCCGATATCGAGGCCGGGCACGGCTTCGGCCATGAGCATGAGCTGTGCTGCCTTGATCCGGACAAGGACGACGTCTGGTGTGCCCGCCGTCTCAGCCAGCGGACCGTATGTGACCGACTCGGGTCGTTCGCGGACACTCGGGATCTCGGGGACCTGCTCCATCGTGACCCAGCCCGAGTCGAGGAGGGCAGCGACATCCGCGTTGCTTGCCAGCTCGTCCAAGCCCGCGAAGCCGTGGACGAGGGTTCCCACGCTGCAGTTGGCGTGGTCGCTCGCGACTGTCGAGAACGTCCGCTCGACTGCCTTGGTCCAAAACACGCAACCGGCTGGGACCGGACCAGTCCTCCCGTCTGGCGCCGGTGGGGGCTTCGGCCCCACATAGGCGGGCACAGACTTGGGGATATCGTTCGCGAAACTGATCGCTATCGGGGGCGTCGTCAGCTCGAGGCTCGTCGTGAGCGCGTCCGCGAGCTCCGACCATGAAGGATTGTCCATTGCGTCAAGCTACAGAGATTCCTCAATCTCCTGTCACCTCATTGAACAGGGACGGGTAGAGGACCTCGCCGCGGATCGACGGCGTGTAGTTGCCAAGCCGTAGCACTTGAGCAGCCTCAGGCGGCGCCCAGGAGGCAATCGGGAGGTGAATGCCGTAGGGCACCGAATACTCGAAGCCGAGCCGCCCGTAGAAGACGGGGTTGCCCTCGAGCACGACCACCGGCTCAGCGAGCTCGTCGGCCAGTTCGCTCACCCGCCGCACGAGAGCCGACCCCACGCCACGGCCGTGAAAGCCCGGGACCACGGCCAAAGGGGCAAGAAGGGCGACTCGAGCCTCGGCGTCACCGTCTTTGATCGTGGCGTAGCTGATCATCACATGACCGACGATGGCTCCGCCCACCTCGGCCACAAGTGAGAGATTGGGCACAAAGCCTGCGGAGTCTCGAATGGCCTCGACCAATTTCGGCTCTTGCTCGGACCCGAACGCGGCGAAGACGACGGCCGACACCGCGGCATAATCGGCCCGTGTCTCGACCCGGATCTTTAGACCTGCGGGCAGGTCGTGCGAAGGGTCCGTCCGTTTGGACGCGCGAGCCATGGCAACACAATGCACCCCGGCACGCCAGGGCGCATCAAGGCACCTCGGAGTCCGCCACGCAGCATCGCCATGGCCCTGTTGCATGGCCCGGAGTTTCTGACACGGGGAGTCTGCATGGTCCCGGGTTGCAAGTTCCTATCTCATCGCAGCCTGCAGGCGCGGCCGCGGCCCTCATGGCCTACGATTCGTCGCCGTCACATGCGACCGGAGTCGACACGCGACCTGCGAACGACCATCGGCGATCCCGCATTGACGAAGGATCCTTGAGCTTGTTCCAAACGCTCCGGCTGCACAGCGGGCGCACCAGCTCTGACGCCAAGCGTCTTTAGGTTCTCTGCCGTACCTGGAACCTCACGCGGCAGGGCTCAGGTCGCGAGGTAGAAGCGCTCCGTCTTGTGCTTGCCCTTGAGCAAATAGGAGAAGACGGCCTTTGTGTACAAAGCACCATACTTTTTGGTTCTGGTGATCACCGAGAGAACAACCACTGCCTGATAGGTGCGGAAATGGCCCGCGGCGCAGTTCGGGTTGCAGTCGTTCTGGTACAGATCCCCCGCCCCGCTAGCCAGCTTGGGACCCCAACTCGTCCAAGTGACCCCGTGCCATGAGGCGTTGGCGTCGGCGCAGCTGATCACGTAGCTAGCCGGCCTTAGCTCCGGCTCGCCAAGACAAGACAGCACGTGCGTCATGGCGGGAACGGCAGCTTTCGCCGCGGTTGCGCTCGCAGGACTGGCGCCCGGAATAGCTGCACCGAACGCGACTGCTCCCGCGAGAATTACCGAAAGGACGGCATTTCTCCGCACCTGTCGGCCTACTCTTTGTCGCCCGGAACCGTTTAGCGTGATCATGGTTACGAATAGGTTACATCCATAATCCAACTTAGCTGCACAAATTGAAGCTCTAAGTTATCGGCCGCCGCTTCGAATCGGTACGTCGACCCCAAACCGGCGAGGTTTCTCTTGAGCCGGTCAAGCTGGTGAGGTGGGATTGTCAATCCCTAATGCCTCGCCGGACGATCTTGTCCTCGACCGGCCGGTATTCGAGCAGATCAGGGTCCGCCGGGCTGGAAACGCGGCGAAGTGGACGCTGGCGGTGTCGTTGTCGGCTTTGTTGGCTCCAACTTGATTCTCGGCGAGTCGTCGAGCTGAGCGACCTGTTCGTCACCCCGACCGTCTGGCCGAAGGCGTCGGCCGAGTCCTGGTCGTCGATGCATTCGCGACGCGCGAGAGCTCGGGGCGAGGCACCTGGAGGTGACCGCGAACCTGAACGCGGCGAAGTTCTACGAGAGGCTGGGTTTTGGTTTCGAGCGTTCCGTCGAGACGGGCTTTGGTCCAGCGCCGCGTATGGGCATCAACTTCTAGTCCTGATCGGTTCTGGTCCACGCGCGCTTTCGTTTTGCGGTGCCCGAGCGCGGATCAAGGCCGAAGGGTCTTAGGTGTCGCCGCCTCGGCTCGTCCTGACGACGCGAACTCGCCGAGTGCTGCGGCGTAGATCGCTGATGTCGAGGTCTCAGCCCCACCAGAACGAGGCCGCGATCACGACGTAAAGACCGATAAGGCAGGCACCTTCGAGCCAGGTCGATTCTCCGTCCAAGACGACCACGGCCGCAATAAGGGTCGTGAGGGCGAGGACGACAGCGAGGAACGGCGACAAGACCAAGGTGAGCTGCGCCCCGCCGATGACGGGCGAGAGGAGCACGAGGGCCGGTATGAGCACGAGGGCGATCTGCACTGGGCTCTGCAGGATGATCGAAACGGCATAGTCGCTGCGGTTGCGAAACGCGAGCTGGACGCCCACGACGTTCTCGACGGCGTTGCCGGCGATGGCCACAACGACGAGTCCCGCGAATGCCTCGGACATGTGCATCGCAGAGAGCGCCGGGCTAAGACCTGCGACGAACCAGTCCGACACGAAGGCGGCGGCGACACCCGAGGCGAGCAACACCGCGATGACAAGTGGGACCGACCACGACGAAGGCGCCCTATCTGTCCCGGCCACTGTCTCCGGGCGGTCCGAGAGCTCGCCGCTGACCTGCCCGGAGAGCCCGGAGGTTGTCTCTTCGCCGAGCTCGCGGCGCACCGAGCGGGGCGCAGCGAGCACGAAGACTGCAAGCAGAACGACGGCGGCGATGTCGGAGAGCGAGGTCTTGTGCGCCCGGACGGCGGGGTCCAGATGAACGCCGAGAGTTGGGATCATGAGCACCGAGACCGCGAGCACTAGCAGCACGACGACGACGCGGGCACTATCGGCCGAGAAGCGCTGGGTTCCGTGACGCAAGCCACCGACGATGAATGCCAGCCCCAAGACGAGCAGCACGTTGGCGAGTATCGAGCCAATCAGCGCCGCTTGGACGACACCGACGAGGCCGGCGTGGAGCGCGAAAATCCCGAAGAACAGCTCGGGAAGATTGCCGAGCGCCGACTGTACGACGCCGGTCGCGCCGGAACCGAGTCTGTCGCCGAGCCGGTCGACGCTGCGTCCCACGAGGGCGGCGAGGACCCCGAGCGCCACGGCCGAGACGACGAAGGGGAGAACCCTACCGACGTGGCTGTAGCGCGTCGTCGCCGAAGCGAGGGTCAGGACGACGCTGGCGCCAAGGAGCCGGATGTCGCCGCGGGAGAGCTCGGATCGCACTTTTGTTGTCTAGCCTCAAATGACGCTGCCGGCTGGCGCGCTCGTGCGCTCTGCGGTGAAGGCGAACGGCTTTCATGCCATGGGGCTTTGCGCGTTCATCAACCCGTGCTCAAGTCGATCAGGATGTCGCCGGTCGGCTAGCGCTTTGTGAACAGGACTCCTTAGCCGAGTACCGCTCGAGGGCGAAGACTGACACGAACGAGATACCTGTGATCGCCCCAGGTTTGTTTCCTGGTTGGCGATGAGCACCCTAGGTGGGCGGCACCGGCTTCGTGCGCCCGTGTGCTGGAGCAGAACAACAGGGCTGCGGTGAGGTAGACAGAGGCGTCATGCTGCTCGCTTTAGATGTGGGGAACACCCAGACGGTGATCGGCCTGTTCGCGACTGCCGAAACGTCTTTCGAACCCGCGAACTCGAGCGGAATGCAGGCCCCGTCGTTACGCGAACCGGGCGAGCTGGCCGGTCTCGTCCATCACTGGCGCCTCGCGACAGTCGCCGAGCGGACTGCGGACGAGTACGCATTGCTCGTGACCGAGCTGTTGAGGTTGGTGGGGCTCGGTTTCACGGTCTCGCCAGCCCGAGATGGCGTCGACGGCATCGTCGTGTCCTCCTCGGTGCCAGATGTGACCTCTGCTGTCAGGCAGATGGCGCGCCGGTGGTTCGACGTCCCGCTCGTGGTGATCGAGCCGGGCGTGCGTACGGGCATGCCCATTCTCTACGACAACCCGAAGGACGTCGGGGCCGACCGGGTTGCCAACGCCGTCGGGGCCCTCGACTTGTACGGGGCGCCGGCGATCGTCGTCGACCTGGGCACGGCGACGACCTTTGATGCCATCTCGGCTGCGGGTGAGTACGCCGGGGGGGCCATCACTCCTGGAATCGAGATCAGCATGGATGCCCTCTTTGAGCATGCCGCAGCGCTGCGCCGCGTCGAGCTGGTCGAGCCCCGCAACGTGATCGGGAAGTCGACCGTCGAGTCGATCCAGTCCGGCGTGATCTACGGCTACACCGGGCTCGTAGATGCGATGTGCCGTCGTATCTCGGCCGAGCTCGGCCCCTCCACGATCATCGCCACAGGCGGACTTGCCGGGCTCATAACACCTTTGTCTGAGATGATCCAACACCACGAGCCTTGGCTGACTCTGCACGGGCTCCGCCTGGTGTACGAGCGCAACGTGGACCGGGACGAGGTTGGGAGGGAGTCGTGAACGAGGTCCCGTACCGCTATGAGACGACCGCGGGAGCCGGAGACGTCGCGCGGTCTTTCGCGCATCTTCAAGCCGGCGAGGAGTCCGGCGTCGTCGTCAGCACAGCGGGGCGCCTAATGCGCTCGCGCCCTCAGGGCAAACTCGCCTTTGGCGAGCTTCGGGACTGGACGGGCAGCGTCCAGCTCTTCGCGCTCGCGCAGTTGACACCGAACTTCGAGGAGTTCTGCCGCTTGTCGCTCGGCGACTGGGTAGGAGTTAGCGGGGAGGTCGTGCGGACCCGGCGCGGCGAGCTGTCGGTCAAGGTGGCTTCCTGGGAGCTGCTCGCACGGGCGCGGCGCGGGTTCGGGGACAAGTGGCACGGGGTGAACGATCCCGACATCCGCTATCGACAACGCGAACTCGACCTGTGGGCCAACGAAGGCGTTCGGGAGATTTTCTTGATGCGCTCGAAGGTGGTCGCCTCGATCCGTCGCCGCCTTGGCAAGGCGGGCTTTGTCGAGGTCGAAACGCCCGTTTTGCACCCGATCGCCGGAGGCGCCACGGCGCGACCGTTCATCACTCACTACAACGCCCTCCACACCGATGTGTACCTTCGGATCGCGACCGAGCTCTACTTGAAGCGCTGCGTGGTCGGGGGCATCGAGCGTGTCTTCGAGATCGGGCGGACCTTCCGCAACGAGGGGCTCTCGCCGCGTCACAACCCCGAGTTCACGATGCTCGAGCTCTACCAGGCTTATGCCGACTACACCGACATGATGGTGATCTTCGAGGACATCGTCGCCGGGACGGCCGAGGAGCTTTTCGGCTCGAGAGTGCTTGGCTACCAAGGGCGCGAGATCGACCTGACGCCACCATGGCGGCGGGCAACGCTCGTCGAGCTCATCGCTGAGCACGCGGGCGTTGAGGTCGAGTTGTCAATGGGTGTCGACGGTCTCCGAGAGGTTGCATCCAGCCTCGAGGTTCCCTTCGAGCCGTGGTACGGCCCGGGCAAGCTCATTTTGGAGATCTACGAGAAAACGACCGAGTCGCAGCTGTGGGGTCCGGTCTTTGTTTGCGACTACCCCCAGGAAGTCTCGCCTCTTGCTCGGGCACACCGTTCCAAGCCCGGTTGGGTCGAGCGCTTCGAGCCCATTATCGCGGGGCGCGAGCTCGGTAATGCCTTCAGCGAGCTCAACGATCCTGACGACCAGCGCGCCCGGTTCGAGGACCAAGAGCGCGAGCGGGCCCTTGGCGACGACGAGGCGATGTCAATCGACTGGGACTATCTGCGGGCTCTCGAGCTCGGACTGCCGCCCACCGGGGGTCTCGGTCTCGGGATCGACAGGCTTGTGATGCTCTATGCCGACGTCGCGAACATACGGGAGGTGGTGCTCTTCCCTGCACTTCGTCCCGAGGAGCGAACAGGAGACACCGTGCCAGGAGGAATCGAGGAGCCTGAAGCCTGACCGATGTCGGGCGGCTCGCGGTGATTGCTCAGCTGGGGGCGAGAACCGTCGCCGCCGACCGTTCGAGGTCGTCGACGACGTTGTAGCCGAACTCCACGAGGGCCTTCGGGACTACACCATCGCCGAGTCGCATGGCCGCTGCGGCCGCTGTCTTGGCATAGTCATGGGCGATCTCGAAAGCGGCCTGGATGCCAGGTGAGGAGGCAACAAGCGCACGTGCCTCCTCGCGCTCGACGTGGTTGAGCGGATGACCGAGCAGATCACGAAGCCGTGGGCCGACCGCGGGGTCGTGCAGGGCTCGCTGGACCGGGAGGGTGTAGATGCCCTCAGCCAGGTCCTGACCGGGGGGCTTGCCGAGCTCGCCTTCGGTGGCGACGACGTCGAGGACGTCGTCGCGGATCTGAAACACCATGCCGAAGGCTTCCCCGAAGGCCGACAAGTCGTCGATCTGGGTCCGGTCGAGGCCAGCAGTGAGCGCACCGATGCGGCAGGCCGTAGACATGAGGGCCGCGGTCTTGTCCGATATACCGCGCAAGTAGTCGGTCTCGTCCCGCTCGATCTGAAAGGCGGCGTGGACTTCGGACACCTGCCCCTGGCAGAGCCGCGCGAGAGTCGCTGCCAACAACGCGGCCACCTCGGTTCCTAGCCCGGCCGCGATCTCTGCCGCCCGGGCGAGGAGGAAGTCTCCGGCCACGATGGCCACGAGGTTGCCCCAGCGCGCGTTGACGCTCTCGACACTGCGCCGTCGTGTGGCTTCGTCCATAACGTCGTCGTGGTAGAGCGAAGCCAGGTGGACCAGCTCGACCGATACGCCTCCGAGCAGGGTCTCCTCACTCACTTCGCCACCTTGGAGGTAAGCCGCGGCGATCGTCAGCGAGGGCCGGAGCCGCTTTCCTCCCGCCTGGATGAGGTGGCTCGCAACCTCGTTCAGGAACGGGTCGTCGCCGATTACAGAGTCGCGCAGGGACAGCTCTAGCCGAGCGAGATCATGCTCGCGGATGGGGAGGTCGAAGGGGTCCGGGCTGCTCACCAAGTCCGCCACCTTACGCCAAGGGACACCACGCCGACAGCCTGGTACCTGTCCCATTGAATTCCTGCACGTTATCGTCCCTTCTCAGGTGCTCGATCGTGCCAGCTCGCCGGCCCGGCCCGGTCAGCCAGCCCCAATCTCGCAAGGGTCGAGCGCCCCGTCACATCGACGCGGACCGTTTTGCTACAGGTTCGAGCGCAGCATTCCGATGCTAAGTGTGAGGGTTAGCTTCCGTGGCGGCGGGCTTTTGCGCAACGGACCGGTAGACTTCCCCACAAGGGAAGACCACAAGGGAGTCTGAGTTGTTCGAGCGATTCACCGATCGGGCACGCAGGGTACTGGTCCTGGCGCAGGAGGAAGCACGTCTCCTGAACCACAGCTTCATCGGGACCGAGCACATCCTGCTCGGCCTCATTCACGAGGGCGAGGGGCTCGCGGCCAAAGCGCTCGAGTCTCTTGGCATCTCGCTCGA
>JBEKVJ010000005.1:0-82400 GCA_049514105.1 Acidimicrobiales bacterium | reverse complement strand
CACCTCTGGCAAACCCTGAGGCACGAACGCGCCGGATTGCATCACTTCGGCATCCTGCGAAACACCAGCGACTTCGTTACACCCTTATGTGAACATGATGCTGGTCTTCGGTGAACACCTCAACGTGGGCGAGGGGGGACTTGAACCCCCACGTCCTTGCGGACACAGGAACCTGAATCCTGCGCGTCTGCCAATTCCGCCACTCGCCCGTTGCCGAGACGATAGCCGCGTCGAGCCGCGCGCTCCTGCGGCCCTCGGCGGGCTGGCTTCGCGCCATCAGGCCAGTTCACTGCGCCAGTAGTCTTGGTGCACCATGGGACTGCAGCAGTTCGAGCGTCGCCTCGAGCGACTGGTCGAAGGTGCCTTTGCAAAGGCGTTCCGCGGCCAGCTCCAGCCAGTTGAGCTCGGTCGCAGGCTCACGCGCGAGATGGATCTGCGGCGCGCGGTTGGTATTCACGGCTTCATCGTCCCCAATCAGTTCAACGTTTACCTTGCCTCTGATGACTACGAGCGTTTCGAGGAATTTGGCGGGTCACTCGAGCGTGAGCTCGTAGCCGCAGTGCGCGAGCACGCGGGTCGCGAGGGCTACCAGTTCGTCGGTCCCGTGAAGGTGGACCTGCACCTCGACCCCCAGCTGTCGGTAAGCACCTTTGCGATCGAGAGCGAACTCGTCGAGGGCGACGACCGGCCCCACGAATGGCTCGTGTACCCCGACGGCCGCCGTGTCGGTATCGGTTCCCAGGTCCTAACGATCGGGCGCCTGCCCGAGTGCGCCGTCGTCCTCGACGACCCGAACGTCTCGCGTCGTCATGCCCAGGTGCGCCGGGAGGGGGACGCCATCTTCGTCGTCGACCTCGGCTCGACCAACGGAACCCGCGTCAACGGCGTCGTCGTGCGCGAACACCGGCTCGTGGCCGGCGACGTGATCTCGATCGGGACGACATCTCTAAGGTTCGAGCCCTCTTAGGGATCGAGACCCCATGCCCCACTCGCTCCTGTCGATCCTGAGGTATTTCCTGCTCGCGGCGATCTGGCTGTTTTTCATCTACGCGGCGCGCATGGTGTGGGTCGAGGTGCGGCGCTCGCGGGCCGAGCAGGCCACCCAGGCCCCAGCCGCGGCACCAGTTGTCAGTGACAAGGCCCTTGCGCTGCGCCTGCGGGTTGTCGACCCCCCGCAAAGGCGCGGACGTGTCTTCGAGCTCGGTGACGAGGTCACCGTCGGTCGTTCTCCCGGTTGCGCCGTGCCGCTGGACGACGACACCTTCGCCTCTTCCATCCACGCCCGGGTCTTCCGACGATCGGGCGAGTTGTGGATAGAAGATCTCGGGTCCACCAACGGCACGTTCCTCAACGACGAGCGCCTGGAGTCCCCCGTCCGGCTCAACCGGGGGGACCGCGTCAAGGTGGGCAGCACCGTCTTGGAGGTGGCGCGGTGAGCCGCCTCAAGACTGCGGCCGCGACCCATACGGGCTACCTGCGGACGACCAACCAGGACCTTGCTCTTGCCACGACGGACTTGGCGGCGGTCGCCGACGGTATGGGGGGTCACGTCGGTGGGGAGGTCGCGGCTCGCATCGCCGTCGAGCATCTGCTGGAGGCCTACCGTCGGGACCGGACTACAGAAGGGCTCCTTGCCGCTGTGCAAGATGCCAACCACGCCATCTACCACCGCTCCAAGTCCGACCGAAACCTGCGCGGCATGGGCACGACTCTGACCGCTGTAGCCGTCGTGGGTGAGGAGCCGGAGGGACAGGTGCGTCTCGCCCTCGTCAATGTCGGTGACTCGCGCGGTTATCTACTCGACCGGCCCGAGCAAAGTGTCCACAAGCTGACCGAGGACCACAGCGTCGTCGAGGAGATGGTCCGAAGCGGCGAGTTGACCCCTGAAGAGGCCTTCGTCCACCCCCACAAGCACATCTTGACGAGGGCGCTCGGGATCGAGGCCGAGATCGAAGCGGACTGCTGGGAGCTCGACCTCGATCCCGGGAGCCGGCTGCTTTTGTGCAGTGATGGGCTCACGAATGAGCTCGGCGAGTCTGAGATCGCCCAGGTGCTGCTCGAGCGGGAGGACCTCGAAGCCGCCGCGAACGAGCTCGTGCGCCTGGCACTACAGCGCGGCGGCATCGACAACGTGACCGTCGTAGTGCTCGAGGTAGTCGCGGGCGAGTCGTCGAGCGTCTCCGATGATGTCGTACTGCTCCCTGAGGCTCTCGGTGGGACGCCGGAGCCCGCCGTGGCAGGCGAGTCCGGGGCGATCACAGAGGCCATCGCTCTCACGCCCTTGCCGTCCGCGCCGGAGTCGCCCGCACACCAGCCCGACCCGAGACCGGCACCGCTTGGCGGCCACGCAGCAGTTCAGACAAAGGTCTCGGGCGCCGCGCCTGCGGCGACACCGGTAGCCAAGCCGGCCTACACGCGCCCGCTAGTCCTCGTGCCTCAGAAGAAAAAGCGCCGCCGGGAGCGGGGGGACCGGATCTTCACGATCCGTGTCGCCCTGTTCGTCCTCCTCTTTGTTGCCGTGCTAGGCGGCGCCTCGGGCGTCGTCGTCTGGTTCAACAACGCTTCATTCTTCGTCGGCCTCGATCGAGGGTATGTAGCTATCTTCCAGGGCCGTCCCGGGGGGATGTTGTGGTTCAAGCCCGCCGTGGTCGAGCGGACAACCTTGAAACCGTCCGACTTGCTCGCCTCTAACGCCGTCTACTTGAGACAGGGGATGGAGGAGAGCTCATACCAGGCTGCTCGCAGCCTGGTCCGCAACCTCTCCCTTGAGCGCAGCCGGCTCGCCGCGGCCGAGTCGGTTACCACGACCACGGTTGCGCCGCCCACGACGTCGACGTCGCCGTCTTCGACCTCGAGCACCGTCGTCACGACGACCAGCCTTCCGGCCACGACGACGACAAGCCTGCCGGTTGTCGCGACAACGACGACGACCGTCGTGCCTGTGACCTCGGTGAACACGAAGTCGGTCGGCGGTGCCACACCGACGTCGGTGGCCACCTCCACCTCGACGACCAGCCTTCCGGCCACGACGACATCGACACTGCCATCCGCCGGGACGACCTCGACCACGGGAGCGAAGTGAGCTCTCGATGATCAACCGCCGTATCCGTTGGTTCGGTTTCGTGCTTCTCGCCTGCTTCGTCCTGCTCTTTTTGCAGCTGAACAATTTCCAGGTGCGCCAGGCGCAGTCGCTCGTGAACAGCCCCGACAATGCCGCCGCGACGGGGGGCCAGGACACCTTCGAGCTCCCCCGAGGCGACATCTACAGCTCCGACAACGTCGTGCTCGCCTACTCAAGGCCGTCGAAAGACGTCTACTTAGAACAGAGGATCTACCCGGCTGCGACGGCCACGCTGTTTGCAGACCTGACCGGCTACGAGTCCGTCGCCGTGGGTGCCTCGACGGGCCTCGAGGCGGAGTACCACCAGTACCTCGAACAGCACACCTCGCCGGCGACGACGCTCGGCCAGTTGTTGACCGAGCACAAGACGACCGACGACGTCTCTTTGACAGTCTCAGTCGCCCTCCAGAAAACGGCGGCGGAGGCCTTAGGCGGCCAGACCGGTGCCGTCGTCGCCATCGACCCGCGCACCGGGGCCATCTTGGCCATGTACGGCAACCCGACGTTCAACCCCAACCTCTTTGCGGTTCACAATCCCGATGCCGTGAACCGGACCTACAACGAGCTCGTGAACTCGGGGGCCCTGATCAACTACGCGACCGGCCAGGCAAAAGCGCCCGGATCAACCTTCAAGGTCGTCGACTCCTCAGCCATCTATGACGACCAACCCCAGCTCGCGACCCACATCTTCAGGTTCGTGCCCTCGATCATCCTTCCCGACACTGCCAACGCGCCGCTGTACAACTTCGGCGGTGAGTACTGCGGGGGCAATCTCGCCGAGGTTTTCGCGCGTTCGTGCGACACGGCCTTCGCCCTCGTCGGACAGAGCCTCGGGGCACAGAAGCTCTACAGCCAGGCGGCGGCCTTTGGCTTCGACAGCGCACCGCCCCTGGACCTGCCCCAAAGCGAGGTGGCGGCGTCGAACTTCCCGACACCTCAAGAGCTCGTCGATGACGTACCGAGCCTCATGAAATCGGCGATCGGGCAGGAGAACGTGACGGCGACGACACTGCAGATGGCCCTCGTGGCGGCAGGCATCGCCAACAACGGCGTCATCATGGCTCCGCACCTGATGCGCGTGATCGTCGACGACACGGGCAACGTGGTCGAGACCTATCACCCGCATCCGTGGAGGCGCGCCACCACGGTCGCGACAGCACAAGCGGTGCGCAACTTGATGCTCGGGGTCACCGAGGACTCCTACGGGACCGCCGCCGGCCTGTTCCCTTCGTACGAATTCCCCCCCGTGGCTGCCAAGACCGGCACGGCCCAGATCAACGGGACCGGCTGTGGCACCTACAATTGGCTCATCGCAACCGCTCCGGCCGGTCCCGGCCAAACTCCGACAGTCGCGGTCGCGGCGATCGTCCCCATCCCCCCTGGTCCCTCTTGCCACGACGTGACCGGCGCCCAGGTTGCCGGCCCGGTCGTCGCCAAGGTGCTGTTGAAGGCCCTGGCGATGCAGCAATGAGCGGTCCCTTTCCTCCCGGTCGGTACCCCGGCCAGGGCGGCCCGGGGAATAGGCTTCCCCCGACGATGTCCGATACCCCGCCCCCGGTCTACAACGGCCGCTACGAGCTCAACCGCCAGATCGCCCGTGGCGGGACGGCGCAGGTCTACCTGGCGCACGACCTGTTATTGGACCGCCCGGTCGCCTTGAAGATGTTGTTCCCGGAGCTGTCCTCTGACCACTCTTTCGTCGAGAGGTTCCGCCGGGAGGCCCAGGCCGCGGCCAACTTGTCGCACCCGAACATCGTGCCGGTGTTCGACTGGGGCGAGGCAGACCGCACCTACTACATCGTCATGGAGTTCGTCGACGGCGAGCCGCTGTCCTCGATCATCCGCACCCAGGCGCCGCTTTCGCCGACCCGGGCGGCCGCCATCGCGGCCGACATCGCCAAAGCTCTCAGCTACGCCCACCGTCACGGTGTAGTCCACCGAGACGTGAAACCCGGGAACGTCCTCATCACAGTCGACGGCCAGGTCAAGGTGGCCGACTTCGGTATCGCGCGTGCCATCGGCCAGAGCGAGACGGTCACCCAGACGGGCCTCGTGATGGGAACGGCCACCTACTTCTCGCCCGAGCAGGCCCAGGGGCTCGGCGTGGACGGCCGCAGTGACGTCTACGCCCTCGGTGTCGTGCTCTACGAGATGGTCACCGGCCGTCCCCCGTTCACCGCGGACACACCTGTCGCGATCGCCTACAAGCACGTCTCGGAAACTGCGGTCCTGCCGAGCGAGATCGAGCCTCGGGTGCCCCGCGACCTCGAGGCGATCATCATGCAGGCGATGTCCAAGCAGCCGCAGGCCCGCTATGCCACGGCGCAGGACTTCCACGACGACCTCGAGCGGTTCATGCGGGGCCAGCCCGTTCTGGCCTCTCCGGTAGCACCGAGCACTGGGGCGCCCCCGACCGTTGCAGTAGCTGCGAACCCGACCCTTGTGCTCACACATGCCGGTCTCCCGGTCCCGCCCACGACCACGGTGCAAGAGACGGTCACGGCCGACTCCGCGCCCGCCGGTGGGCCGCCGCGCGGTCAGAGCGAGCTCCCGAAACGCCGCTGGATTCCTTGGGTCGCCGCCGCCCTGGTACTGCTCATCGGCCTCGGGGCGATCGCCTACTTCGGCGGACGGTCCCTCGGTTGGTTCGGCGGCAAGCCCTCGGTGCACGAAGCAGACGTCACCCACATGGCTTACCAGCAGGCGGAGCACAAGCTGCGCACACAGGGCCTTGTCCCGCAGGTGAGCTTCATCATCGGCACGGCTTCGGACGCTCATCTGGTTCTGCGCCAGAGTCCAGCCGCCCTCACCCTTGTGACAAAGGGCGACACGGTTTTCCTCACCGTCTCGAGCGGTCCGCGCCAGGAGCTGATGCCTTATGTCATAGGCCAGACCCTCGCCAACGCACAGGCGAAACTCGCGAGCGAGGGCTTCAAGTCGACCATCACCAGCGAGTCGACGAGCAACCCGGCCCTTCTCGGCACCGTCGCGAACCAGCAGCCGCAAAGTGGCAGCAACTACGCCCAGGGCACGATCGTGACCCTTACTGTCTACAAGGGCCTATTGGAAGTAGTGGTTCCGTCCAAGAACGTCATCAACGAGCCGATCGCGACGGCACGTAACACCCTTGAGGGGGGGGCGGGCGACTTCCTTGTGGTCGTGGGCAGGTACGAATATTCGTCCACTGTTCCTGCGAACTATGTCGTCAACACCTATCCCCGCCCCGGCAATAAGGCACCGAAGGGCGGACAAGTGCAGCTCATCGTCTCTCTGGGTCCGTCCACCACTGTCCCTAACGTGTATCTCCATACAGAGGCCGGGGCGATCAGGGCCATTCAGAAGGCAGACCTCACCTACCAGGTCGTGATCGTGACGACCCCGGGCTTTCTTCCTGGTTACGTGACGAACCAGTCGCCAATTGCTGGAACTCAGGAACCCCCCCGCTTCCTCGTCACGATCGACGTGGAGCAAGAGCCGGCCACGACCACCACCACCACAACGACTTCGATCCCGAGCTCAACGGGGGCGACGGGCCCGACAGGCCCGACCGGGGTCTCCGGGATCGGCTAGACCCAGTCCGGTTTCCTGGGAACCCCAGCGCTTTTTCCGGTAATTGCGCGCCTGAGTTGCGGGCCAGCTCAGGCGGGGACCGTCTGTGAGGCAAGCTCGAGGAAGTTCCCGAGCAGGTCGTGACCCGCGGTACCGGTGAGGATCGACTCCGGGTGGAACTGGACGCCCTCTATCGCGAGGCTTCGGTGACGAAGCCCCATCACGATCCCGTCACCGGTCCAGGCCGTGACCTCGAGGCAGTCCGGCACCGAGTCGGCGTCGACGACGAGGGAGTGGTACCTGGTGGCCTCGAAGACTTCCGGAAGCCCGGAGAACACACCGCGGCCGTCGTGGTGGATCGGCGAGGACTTGCCGTGCACTATCTCAGGGGCCCGCACTATCTGGCCTCCGAAGACCTGCCCGATGCACTGGTGACCTAGACAGACGCCGAGGACCGGAAAACCTTCGCCGCCGAGCTCGGCGATCGCCGCCGAGCTCACACCGGCGTGCTCTGGCCGGCCCGGCCCAGGTGACACGAGCAGGGCGGTGGCCTGAAGAGCCCTCAAACCGGCCACATCGACCGCGTCGTTGCGCACCACGACCGGCTCGGCGCCGAGCTCTCCGAGGTACTGGACGAGGTTGTAGACGAAGCTGTCGTAGTTGTCGACGACCGCCACGCGCTGTCCCATGGGAGCTGAGGTTACCGGCCCCTCGATTCCTAGGTATCCTCGTTGCTCGTGGCCAAGGCGCGCGCAGGATCAGACGAGGGCACCTCCCCGAAGAAAAAGCCCGCTAGCTCGGGCCGGGTCACCGCACCCAAAGACAGTCGCGAGGTCAACAAGCGCTACACGGCGCCGATCCCGAAGAGCGTCCGGCACAGCGCGCCGTGGTTCGGGCCTGTGCTGTTGATCCTGCTCGTGCTCGGCCTGCTCTTGATCGTGGGCAACTATGTCGGGATCCTGCCCGCCAGCCCGGACAACTGGTACCTCATCGGCGGCCTGCTCGGGATCGTCGTAGGGGCCATGATGGCCACCCAGTACCACTGAGCTCGGCTACAGGGCGCTAAGGACTCTGCACAGGTCCCTACCGGCGTGCCTCGGCGCGCAAGAGTCTCAGCTCAGCCGCTCGATGATCGTGGCGTTGGCGAGCCCGCCCCCTTCGCACATCGTCTCGAGGCCGTAGCGGCCGCCAGAGCGCTCGAGCTCGCACAGCAACGTCGCCATCAGCTTGGTACCCGAGGCGCCGATGGGATGTCCGAGGGCTATGGCGCCCCCGTTGACGTTGACGCGGTCCGGGTCAGGGTGGTGCTCTTTCTCCCAGGCGAGCACGACCGAGGCGAACGCCTCGTTGATCTCGACAAGATCGATGTCAGAAAGGCTCATCCCCGCGCGCTCCAGCACCTTGGATGTGGCGGGGATCGGTCCTGTGAGCATGGTCACCGGGTCGACACCGATGACGGCGAACTCGACAAAGCGCGCCCGTGCCGCCAAGCCAAGCCGTGCGGCGCGCTCCTCGCTCATGACGAGAACCGCCGACGCCCCGTCGGTTATCTGGGAGGAGTTGCCGGCTGTGAGCTTGCCGTCGGGCTTGAACGCGGGCCTCAGAGCCGCCAGGGCCTCGACGGTCGTCTCTGGCCTTATGCCCTCGTCGGATTGCAGGATCTCAGCGGTCTCCTGGCCGTCGGCGCCTTTGACTGCCACGGGCACGAGCTCGGCCTCGAAACGACCCTGGGCGGTCGCGACGGCGGCTCGCTGCTGGCTGCGGGCCGCGAAGCCGTCAAGATCGGTGCGCGACAGGCCCCACTTATCAGCCACCATCTCGCCTGCGACGCCCTGGCTGACGAGCCCGCCGGCGGGTGCGTACCGCACTGAGACGCCTGGCCCGAAGGGGAACCCTGCCTGCGAGCCGATCGAGGCGCCGATAGGCACTCGCGTCATGCACTCGACCCCGGCCGCGATCGCCACTTCGTATGCACCCGCCATCACACCATGCGCGGCGAAGTGGAGCGCCTGCTGAGAGGACCCGCACTGACGGTCGATCGTCACGGCTGGAACCGACTCCGGCCAGCCCGCTGCGAGGACGGCATTTCGACCGATATTGAAGGCTTGATCGCCGACCTGGCTCAGACAGCCCATGATCACGTCGTCGACGATCTCGGGGTCGATGTCGTTGCGATCAACAAGCGCCTTCAGCACGTGTGCCGCGAGGTCTACAGGGTGCCATCCGGACAGCTTCCCGTTGCGCTTTCCCCCGGGAGTGCGAATGGCGTCCACGATTACCGCAGCAGTCATGGCCCAACGATATCGATGCTCTGGCGGTGGGCGACCCTCACCGGGAGTACGGTAAGTAGGTGCCAACCAAGCCCGCCGGTGATTCCGGTCCGAAGGTGCCGCCCGAGGCGAAGGACATGAGCCGGTGGCTCGTCGACAGTGGCATGCCGATCCTGGCCGCCATTGGCGTGTCATTCGATGACTATGGGATCGAAGATGACGACCGCGCAGGATGGGCAACAGCGACCTGGGTTCCGACGACCGTGGCCTGCGATCAAAAAGGTGTCGTGCAGCCGGGTGTCCACGCTGTGGTGCTTGATGCTGCGATGAGCTTTGCCGTTTACGCATCACGATCGGGCAAGGACCGTACCAACGCCGCCCTGGAGATCAAGACCGAGACGATGCGGAGCGCGATTCGCGACGAGCACCTCGCCGTGCGCGGTGCTGTCATGCGTCAAACCAAGCAGGTTGTCTTCGCCGAAGCGCGCGTCGAAGACCAAAAGGGTCGGCTTGTGAGCCGTTCAACGGGCACGTTCCTTCTTCAACGAGACTGATCACAACAGCGCTTCGCGCCTTCCGATCGGCAATCACTGCACCGCAGCGCCCCGGCGACCCGGGTCATCCCACGGAGGCAAGCTCCAATTCGACGCGCGCATGGCGGCGCTCTCAGGGCTGTCCGGAAGCGATTGCGGGGTGGGTCGGCAAAGGAAAATGCAGCGAAGCGGCGGGACCGATACATCACAAGATTCCAGCGGTTTGTCTGCTGCGATGTCATCGCGAAGCAACATTGCGCGGTTGTTTTGGACCGTCATCGCTTGTCGCCGATGTCTCGGTGTGGAGGCAGTGGCGTGGGTCAGATAAGCCCGCGTCACAGCAGCGGCCAACCCGCATTGGATTGTGTCGTCGTAATCGGTAATACTGGATGTATGCCACCAAGAAAAAAGCCAAGCAAGCCTGGTCTCTCACCGTCGCACAAAGACGCGCTGGCGGAGGGTCGTCGGCAAGGAAATGCAGTGCGTCGGTACCTCGTTGCCCTGGAGCGGTCCAAGCCACGGCGCGGGCGTTCGACTAGCACTGACACATTGAAAGCTCGTCTCGAAGACCTCGAAGCCAAGCTCGTAACAGCTGACCCGCTGCAGCGGATTCACATGATCCAAGAGCGTCGTAATCTCGAGCGGCGAATCGAAGGTGCAAGCGCGGAGGCCGAGGACGACCTTCCAGAGCTCGAGAAGGCCTTTATCGCGGTCGCGGCCGACTATGGCTCACGCAAGGGCATCGACTACGCAACCTGGCGCGAAGCCGGAGTTACGGCCGAGGTGCTACAAAAGGCCGGGATCCACTGGAGCAGGCGCTCCTAACTCCTTAAGCCGAGGTGTTGGCACCTGGTCGACAAGTCATCCAGCTACATCGTCGAGGGCGGCAAGCGTCCGATGGACGTTCGCGAGCGAACGCGTAAGGTCGAAAGCCTCCTCCAGTGAGCTGGAGGTCGCCTCTGTCCCGCCGAAGGCCCCCGAGACCTCAGGGTCTTCGGTCAACACGTCGCGAAATGGGCGCCGCTGCTCGTGAGCGAGCCGCGCGTCGCGCTGCACAATCCGATACGCCGCCTCGCGCCCAATTCCCGAGCCAATGAGCGCAAGCAACACGGGCTGGGAGAAGACGAGTCCGTGTGAAGTTACGAGGAGGTTCTCGCGCATGCGCTCTCCATGGACCACGAGACCATCGATTACCCGAGTCATGGTCTTGGTGGCGTAGTAGGCGACAAGGCTGGCGTCGGGAAGTACGATCCGCTCGACCGAGGAGTGGGAAATGTCACGCTCGTGCCATAAGGCAACGTCCTCGAGCCCAGTGAGAAGGTAGCCCCGTAGCACGCGGGCGAGGCCCGTGAGGCGTTCGGCGGTGATCGGGTTGCGCTTGTGCGGCATTGCCGACGAGCCCTTCTGGCCTGACCGGAAGGGCTCTTCAACCTCGCTGACTTCGCTCCGTTGCAGATGGCGGATCTCGAGCGAGAGAGACTCGATGGTCGTGCCGAGCGCCGTGCAGGCGTACAGGTACTCGGCGTGGCGGTCTCTCGCGATGACCTGGGTGGCGGGGACCGGGCGCAAGTTGAGGGCTCTGCAAACGTACTGCTCGACGAACGGGTCGATGTTCGAGTAGGTACCCACCGCCCCGGAGAGCTTGCCCACGGCGATGGCGCTTTTGGCGCGACGGAGCCGGTCCCGGTCGCGGTCGGCCTGCAGGCACGCAAGGGCCAGCTTGGCTCCAAAGGTCGTCGGTTCCGCGTGCATGCCGTGGGTGCGTCCCACCGTGGGCAGCTCTGCAAACTCCTTTGCCCGGCGCTTTAGAACAGACACCAAGCCATCTAAAGCCTCGAGGAGGAGGTCAACAGACCGCACGAGGGTTGCGGACAAGGCGGTATCTGTCACGTCCGAGGAGGTGAGGCCGTAATGGATCCAAGATCCTTCAGGCGCTCCGATCGAATCTTGAACGACGTCTACGAAAGCGGCGACGTCGTGATCGGTGACCGACTCGCGTTCTGATACACGCCGGACAAGATCGGAGTCGGCCCGTGGCGCCCGCTCGCGGCAGGCCCTTGCATGTTCGAGCGGGACCACTCCGAGCTCGGACCATGCCTGTACCGCAAGGATCTCGATCTCTAGCCATATGCCAAGACGCGTCTCGTCGGAGAAGATCATCGCCATCTCCGGCAGCGAGTAACGAGGGATCATGGCGTCGTTACACCGCCGTCCAAGGTGGCGGTGGCACGCGGGTGCATAGGCCTCTCACCGGTCTAGTCGGACGTACTGCTCGCGGCCCGGCCCCACGCCTGCATAGCTCACCGGCACGCCGGTGTACTCGGCGATCGTGTCTAAATAGGCACGAGCGGCCGGGGGAAGATCGGATACCTTCCTCGCCCCGGACAAGTCAGAGCGCCAACCCGGTAGCTCTTTGTAGACGGGCGTTGCGCGGTGAAGGACCGACTGGTGATAGGGCACGTGGTCATACACCTCTTCGCCGTCGCGGTAGGCAACGCAGACTTTGAGCGAGTCGAAAGCCGAGAGGACATCGAGTTTGGTGACGGCTATCTCAGAGAGCGAGTTGAGCCGTACCGCATGGGAGAGAAGGACGAGGTCGAGCCACCCCGGCCGGCGCCTGCGCCCGGTGTTCGTCCCGAACTCATGGCCGAGCTCGACGAGCATGTCACCTTGTTCCCCCTCGACCTCGGTCGGAAATGGCCCGGAGCCGACTCTTGTCAGATAGGCCTTGGCGATTCCGATGATCCTGTCGATGTCGCGCGGCCCGATGCCAGAGCCGACACAGGCCCCGCCAGCGGTCGGGTTCGAGGAGGTGACGAACGGATAGGTCCCGTGGTCGAGGTCCAAGAAGGTCGCCTGGGCTCCCTCGAGCATTATCTGACGTCCCTGCTCGAGCGCCTCGTGCACGAGGCGGACCGAGTCACCGATCATGGGCGCAAGGGCAGGAGCGACCTCGTCGAGGTACTTGGCGGCGATCTGGTCGGCATCGAAGGGGAGTCGGTTGTAGACCTTGGCGAGGATGGCGTTTTTCTCCCGGAGGACGACATCGAGCTTCTGGCGGAAGATCTTCGCGTCTAGGAGATCTTGCACCCGCAGTCCGATCCGAGCCGCCTTGTCGGCATACGCGGGACCGATGCCCCGTTTTGTCGTCCCCAGCTTCGCCTTGCCCAGGTAGCGCTCTGTGACCTTGTCGATCTCGATGTGGTACGGCATGACGAGATGGGCGTTGCCAGACACGACAAGGCGGCTCACATCTACACCGCGCGCCTTCAACATGGCGCACTCGGCGAGCAGCACCGAGGGCTCGACGACGACGCCGTTTCCGATCACGGGCACGACATGGTCATAGAGGATCCCGCTCGGGATCAGCTGGAGCGCGAAGGTCTCGCCTCCGACGACGATCGTGTGGCCGGCATTGTGCCCACCTTGATAGCGGACCACTACCTGGACGTCCTTGGCGAGCAGGTCGGTCAGCTTGCCCTTGCCCTCGTCGCCCCACTGGGTTCCGACCACCACGGTCGCGGGCACTTACTCCTCCGGATCCTCGAGAGAATTAGGCCGTTACCTGGGCGAAAGCTCGCATGGGACCGGCCCGAGAAGTGTAGCCGAGCCTACAGCAGGTGGTCCCGCCCGCCCGTGCGGTGTCGTCGCAGCCGCCGCCGCTTGGCCCAGTCAGAATCCAGGAAAACATTTCGGACTGGTGACATACTGGATTCTGTTCCGTTAGGCGGGAGGGGAATTATTGCTCCTGGCATGTCTCACCCAAAGCCCGTAACGTAACGGTAACTATCAGTGTCCACTCTGGGAGGCGCAGAAAAAAATGAAGCGATTAATGGTGTTGGCGGTTCTGGCATTGGGCGTCGGGGGTTTGCTCGCCAGTGGTGCCACATCGGGCGCGACGACGGCCAAGCCGCTCGCAGCTGTGCACACAACCTCGGCGAAGACAGCCCAAGCCAGCAAGTTCCTCGCCTGCATGGTCACAGACACCGGCGGAATCGATGACCGGTCCTTTAACGCCTCCTCCTGGCAGGGCGTGCAGGAGGCCGAGTCTGCCAACATCACCGGCAGGTACCTCCAGTCGGAGACAGAGAGCGACTACGTCCCGAACATCAACGCCTTCATCGCCAAAAAGTGCGGGATCATCATCACGGTCGGCTTCTTGATGGGTGACGACACCGAGAGCGCTGCCAAGGCGCATCCGAAGCAGGACTTCGCCATTGTCGACTACACGTACTCTCCGGCGATCAAGAACATCGACGCCCTCGTGTTCGACACGGTCCAGGACGGCTTCCTTGGTGGCTACCTCGCCGCTGGGTACTCTAAGACCCACGTCGTGGCGACCTTCGGTGGCGAGGAGCTGCCCACGGTCACCATCTACATGGACGGGTTCTGGGACGGCGTGCAGTACTACAACAAGATGCACCCCAAGGCCGTTAAGACCACGGTCCTCGGATGGAACGAGCAGACCCAGAAGGGGTCGTTCACTGGTGACTTCACCAACCAGACCAAGGGTGAGGAGCTGACAAGCACCTTCATCTCCGAAGACGCCGACGTCATCTTCCCGGTGGCCGGCAACGTCGGCCTCGGTGCCGCCGCAGCTGTGAAGGCCGCCGACACCAACGGCACTCCGGTCACGATGGAGTGGGTCGACACCGACGGTTGCATCAGCGCACCGCAGTACTGCAAGTACTTCATCTCGAGTGTGACAAAGGGCATCCAGGCAGCCGTGAAGAACTCCATCACGACGACCGCGGCCGGCCACTTCAAGGGCGGCAACTACATCGGCACGCTTGCCAACGGTGGCGCGGTGCTCTCGCCTTACCACGACTTCGCGAGCAAGATCCCGATGTCGCTACAGAACCAGATCAAAACGATCAAGGCCGGCATCATCAGCGGCAAGATCGCGACTCCGACCAAGAGCCCGGTGTAATCAGGCTCCAGGCAATCGAGCCTCGTTCCAGGGTGGTGCCTGCGTGGCACCGCCCTGGAGTGGGCGCGTAGGGTAGGCAAGACAAAGACAAGTCCCGGCGGTGCCCGTGTGGCACCGCTTTGGAATGTGCCACGTTGTCTAGGGAGGCCGCGCTGCAACTCGAGTTGCGGGGAATCACAAAGCGCTTCGGCAGCCTTGTCGCTAACGACAGCATCGACCTCACGGTCGAGACCGGTGAGATACACGCGCTGCTCGGTGAGAACGGGGCCGGCAAGTCGACCCTTATGAACGTCCTCTACGGCCTGCTCCAGCCCGACGCGGGTCAGATTCTCCTCGACGGCAAGCCTGTCAGCTTCCACAATCCTCGCGAAGCGCTCAACGCCGGTATCGGGATGGTCCACCAACATTTCATGTTGGTGCCGGTGTTCACCGTTGCCGAGAACGTGATGCTAGGCGTCGAGCGGACGACCGTCCTCGGCCTGCTGAACCGCCGCCGCGCCCGTAAGGACGTGCTCGAGCTCTCAGTCCGATACGGGCTCGCCGTCGACCCGGACGCCCTCGTCGAGGACCTGCCGGTCGGCATCCAGCAGCGCGTCGAGATCGTAAAGGCCTTGCACCGTGAGGCGAGCATCGTGATCCTCGACGAGCCGACCGCAGTCTTGACTCCGGGAGAGACCAACGAGCTGTTCCGAATCATGCGCGAGCTCAAAGCCTCTGGGAAGTCGATCATCTTCATCAGCCACAAGCTGAAAGAGGTACAGGAGATCGCCGACCGGGTCACGGTCATCCGCCGCGGGCAAGTCGTCGGTTCGCCACCTCCGAGCGCCACCGACGAGGAGCTGGCATCGCTCATGGTGGGGCGGGCCGTCGAGCTGAAAGTGCACAAGGAACCGGCGCGGCCCGGCGAGGTGACCCTCGACATTCAAGGTCTGCGCGTGACAGACGTGACCGGGCGCGCCGTCGTCAACGACGTCTCGCTCGAGGTCCACTCCGGTGAGATCGTCGGTATCGCAGGGGTACAGGGCAACGGGCAGACCGAGCTCTGCGAAGCGATTCTGGGACTCCAGCACGTCGCTGCCGGCTCGATCCATGTCGGCGGCAAAGATTTGACAGGCGCCAAGACACGTGTTGTGCTCGAGTCCGGTGTGAGCTACATCCCGGAGGATCGCCAAGAAGACGGGATAGTCGAGCGCTTCTCGCTCGCCGAGAACCTCGTCCTCGATCTTTACAACCGCCCGCCGTATGCCTCCGGCATGGCACTTCACCTCGATGCCATCCGGGAGAGCGCCACCAAGCACATGGAGGAGTACGACATTCGTGCGACCTCGATCGACATGACGGTAGGGACGCTGTCGGGAGGCAACCAGCAAAAGGTCATCGTCGCCCGCGAGCTCGGACGAGACGTCCGCCTGCTCGTTGCCAACCAGCCGACGCGGGGCCTCGATGTCGGCTCGATCGAGTTCGTGCACAACGAGATCGTCGCGGCACGAGACCACGGCACCGCCGTTTTGATCTGTTCGACCGAGCTCGACGAGATCTACGCCCTGGCCGACAGGATCGTCGTCATGTACGAGGGCCAGATCGCCGGTGAACGCCCACCGACGGTATCGATCGAGGAGCTCGGTCTGTTGATGGCCGGAGCCGGGAGGTCCGAGCACGCACAGCAGGTTCAGCCGGCATGAGCCAGCAGGACGACGGCCCGGGCGGGACCAAGCCTGCAGACCCGGCCGTCGCGGGCGTCACCTCCTCGCCACCTGGGGCCTCCACAGCTGACGCGCCCGAGGCGCAGGCGCCTGGCGGGGCCGCTTCACTCCTATCGTCAAGCGGGCACAACAACGTGCCGATGGCTCTCCTCAACGCCGTTTTGGAGGGCAGCTCCGCGGTCGTGACGATCCTCGCCATCATCCTCGCCATCATTGTCGGAGGGCTCCTCATAGCCTTCACGAGCCCGCCGGTGCTGCACGCCTGGAGCCACGTGTTCTCCGCTCCCGGCGCAGCCTTCTCACAGGCCTGGGACGTGGCCGCCTCCGCCTACTCGTCAATGTTCGAAGGCGCCATCATCAATCCGCACACGGTGACGGCCGCCTTCCATGGGGGCTCGACCGAGGCGATATTCAACCCGCTGTCGGAGACCGCGGTGAACGCCACTCCCCTCATCCTCGCCGGGCTGGCCGTCGCGCTCGCCTTTAGAGCGGGCATGTTCAACATCGGTGCGACCGGCCAGTTCATCGGTGGGGCGATGATTGCGGGCTGGATCGGTTTCGCCGTGCACCTGCCGATGGTCATCCACGTCGTCGTAGCCGTGATCGGAGGCTTCGTCGGGGGCGCCATCGTCGGCTGGTTCGTCGGGGACCTAAAGGCGCGTACCGGCGCGCATGAGGTCATCGTCACCATCATGTTGAACTACGTGATGGAGTACCTGATCCTTTTCCTCTTGGGCCTGGCAGTCTTCCGGGCGGCCGGCTCACCGAACCCGATCAGCCCGCCCGTGATGAACAATGCGATGCTGCCCCATCTCGCCGGCGCCAACCTGCGGATCAATGCCGGCTTCCTCGTAGCTCTGGCGGCGGCGGTAGTGATCGCGTGGCTGTTGAGCCGTACGACATTGGGATTCGAGCTGCGCACCGTCGGCGCGAACCAGAACGCTGCCCGAGCCGCCGGCATGAGTCCAGAACGCACCTGGGTGAAAGTCATGTTCATCTGCGGCGGCCTTGCCGGGCTCGCCGGGGCGAGCGTCGTACTCGGGACCGACTTCGCCCTGACCCCGCAGATCTACGGGACCTTCGGCATAGATGCCATCACCGTCGCTCTGCTCGGGCGTGCCAAGCCGGGCGGGGTGGTGCTCGCCGCCCTGCTGTACGGGTCTCTCAATGCCGGAAGCGTCACGATGCAGGCCGCGACGCAGATACCGGTCGACATCGCGACGGTGATCCAGGCACTCATCGTGCTCTTTGTGGCCGCCCCACCGTTCGTCCGCGAGGTCTTCCACCTCCGGGCCCGGCGCGCGGGAGCCGAAGGACAACTGCTCGCGAAGGGGTGGAGCTCATGACGGCCATTTCCCTGGTGGGCGAGCAGCGCTTCAGCTTCGACCGCCAGCGCGTGATCGCCACCGTCTTTGTCCTATTGGGCCTCGTCGACATCTTCGTCTTCGGGCTGTACTCAAATGGCGACGCCGTTTTCACCTTCACCCTCACCGGTGCCGCTGTGAGCGTCCCGAACCTGGTAATAGCGGCCGCCCCGGTTTGTTACGGGCTCGGGGCGCTGACCGTCGCGCTCGGCTTTGTCTACGCAGGGATCAAGCTCGCGAAGCTCCCGCAACGGTTGCTCGCGGGCACGGTGACGTTCGCTTTCGTCGTGGCTTTTTTGTGCTGGTCCGACGCCGGTCGGTACCCGTTGCCGTTCGTCTCGCTCATGCAGTCGACAATGCTGGCCTCGATTCCGCTCGTGCTCGGCGCTCTCTCAGGCTGTCTTTGCGAGCGCTCGGGTGTCATCAACATCGCCATCGAAGGACAGCTGCTCCTCGGCGCCTTCGCCGGTGCTGTCATTGCAAGCGCGTTCGGCTCGCTCTGGCTCGGCCTCCTCACCGGATCGTTGGCAGGGGGCCTTTTGGCGATCTTGCTGGCCGTGTTCGCGATCCGCTACATGGTCGACCAGATCATCTTGGGCGTCGTCCTCAACGTCTTTGCCTCGGGGCTCACCGGCTACCTCTACGACCAAGCGCTCGTGCCGTATCAGAATCGCCTCAACTCGCCGGCCACATTCACCCCGATCAAGATCCCGGTTCTCGGCGACATACCGATCATCGGCCCGATCTTCTTCGACTCGACGGTCTTTCTCTACATAACCTACGCGGCTGTCGCCCTTGTTCACATAGGGCTGTTCAAGACGCGCTGGGGGCTGCGGGTGCGCGCCGTCGGCGAGCACCCGACTGCGGCGGACACAGTCGGAATCAGGGTGCTTTGGACGCGTTACCGCAACGTGATCATCGGTGGCCTCGTCGCCGGTATCGGCGGGGCCTCGCTCAGCATCGGTTCGGTGGGCTCGTTCGGCAAGGACATGTCCTCGGGACAGGGCTACATCGCGCTCGCGGCGATGATCTTCGGCCGGTGGACCCCGCTCGGGGCGACCGGCGCGGCCTTGTTGTTCGGCTTCTCGGTGGCGTGCGCGAACGTGCTCGGCACCATCGGATGCCCGATCCCCTCCGACTTCCTGCTCATGTTGCCCTACGTCGCGACGATCATCGCCGTCGCCGGTTTCGTCGGAAGGAGCCGGGCTCCCAAGGCCGACGGCCAGCCGTACGTGAAGTCCTAGGAGCCCACCCGGGCAGTCCTCAGGCCGGTGCGGGCGGCACGCGACCGACTTCTGCGTCGGTGCCGATCTCGACGACCGGGCGCTCGGCGGGCTCGAGCCAGCGCAGCACCATAACTAGCTCGGGGAGCGGTAGTGCGAGGCAGCCCTCGGTCGGGGCGTCCATCCAGGCGTGAAGGAAGATCCCCGATCCCGGCGCGTTGGCGCCCGAGATGGTGGGATCGACGTTGTAGTCGATCACGGCGAGATAGGGATAGCCCCTCTCCCCCTGGGTCTCTGTCCATAGCGGCTCGGACCAGGCCGCGAAGGGCGGTGTCGTCCCGCAGGCGACGTGCACGAAGCGGTTGTACTTAGCGCTGTAAGGGTCTTCGTCCCACCAGTCCCCGCAGACGAGCTGGTGGTAGGCCTCGTGCAGGCCGCCCGGGTTCGGGCGGGTGCCGTACATGATGGGGCCGAAGCCGTAGACACCCGTCGGGGTGGCGTGGTCGCCCTCGTGGCGAACGTCGACGATCTCGCCCGATCCGATCTCGGTCTCCCACGCCGGGAAGACCCGCTTCCACGAGGAGGAAGCGCTCGCTCTCGAGAACGTGCGGAAGCTTGCCAGATAGCCGGGCGGGTCGTAGGTGGGGCTCGAGACGACGATGAGCTCGCGCGCTGATCCGGGGATCGTAAAGCGCGCTCTAGAAGCTCCTGCGGCGCCGGCCGGAACCGGCTGGGCGAAGCTCGCCAGAAGCGCCAGGCAGAGTGCTCCCGACCCTAGGGCCCTCAAGGGGTGAATGAGGCGTCGGTAACAGACGCGGCGCAAGACGCGACCAGACCTTAGAAAGTCTTAGACGCGATCTTGAGCACGCCCGAGAGTCTTGCATCGGCAGCGGCATCGCCGCGCCCGGCTGCGCGGGTCGTCTCCAAGCGCCTCGTACCACCTCGAGGAACGCGAGCTCGGGCGCGGGGGCTCAAGGGCTCTTGTGAGCGCGCTCGACGAGCACAACGCCCAGCGCCAAGAGCACAAGGAGGCCTCCGACCAAAGGCGTCGCACGAAGACCGGGGCCCGAGAGCACGAGGCCACCGATCACAGGCCCGCTGGCGATGCCGGCGTTGAAAGCCGCCGAGTACCAAGCCGAGGCGATGTCGGTGCTGCGGGGCGCCACGACAAGGACGCGCGTCAACAGCAATATGTCCACGCCTGAGAGGCCGATGCTCTCGAGCACCTGCAGGCCGGCTACCGCGATGCTGGTGGTCGCGAACAGATAGAGCCCGAACAGCGAGACGACAAGCAGGCTGACTGGGGCGAGCACTCCCATTCGCGGCCGGCGATTCATGATGAACGCCGTCCCGACGACGCCAATCAGCGAGCCGAGGCCGTTGAGCAAAAGCACGATCGGGACATCGTGCTGAGCAATCCCGGTCACCTTCGTCAAAAATGCGCTGATGTAGGTGTAGGCCGTGAAGGTCCCCGACACCACCAAGGTGAGCGTTGCAACGCCCAGCCAGTAGCGGCGGGCGTCGGGTTCAGAACCAGCAGCCGCGCGACTTTCGCTCGGTCGGGTCGTCGGGATGAGCACGGCCACGGCGACGATGCCCGCGACTCCGAGGCTGGCGAGGATCGCGAACGGTACGCGCCAGTTCGCTTGTTGGCCTATCCAGGTGCCTGCAGGCACGCCGAGGAGAATGGCGAGCGGGCCGCTGACAAGCACGGCTGCGACGGCATGCCCGCGCTTCGCGATCGGAAACAGCCCCGCCGCCGTCACCGGTGCGATCGACCAGAACACCGCCTGGGCGCCAGCGGTCACGACGCGTGCCGCCATCAGCGACCAGTAGGTGGGGGCGCCCGATGCGCCGAAGGTTGCGATGACGAAGACGACAAGCAGGCCCGACAACAAGTAGCGGCGTGGAATGTGGCGTGTCAGGTGTGTGAGGGGTGCGGACCCGACGACTGAGACCAAGGCGTACGCGGTCAGAAGCAGGCCTGTGGCCGAGAGCGAGGAGTGCAGGCTGGCGGACATCGAGGGCAGCAGACCGACCGGCAGGTTCTCGCCCGTGACAAAGCAGAACGCCGAGGTCGCAAGCGCAGCCAACGCCCCAGCGGCGGCAAGAGGTCTTCGTGTCCACAAGAACTCGACCTCGGTTGGCGGGTCCCCATCGGTCCCCGCTTGCCCGGGGTCTAGTGGCTGCACTTGCTACCTCCGATGCCATGCTTGCACTTAGAGAGCGCATCGGGATTGACCTCGAGCTTGCATCGGGCCGCATCTTGAGTCGACCCGCCGCCTACGCCGAGACTGTGGAAGCCCAGCTCGAATTCGGCTGCGGATGACAGCGGCTCACTCCGCCCGTAGCACGAGCGCGGTCGGTGTTCGGGCGGCGTATCTCCCGGGCAGGCCTGCGGCCGCGTTCGCGAGCACGAGCGTGCCGAGGCCGACCAACACAACCGGCAGCACCGGCACGGTGGCAAGAGGTACGGCGTAGATCTGTTGGGCGAATAGGACCCAGAGCCAGCGGCCGAGAGCGATGCCGACCGGGATGCCCACGACCACGCCGCTCACGGCGACAACTGTCGCTTGCCACGCCACCGTCGCGCGCAGCTGTAGTTCGGTGAAACCGAGCGATTTCAACAAGGCGAGGTCTCGCCGGCGCCGCCGGACAGAGGCGACAAGGGTCAGGCCGAGCGCGACGATCGCAGCGACTCCAAGCCCGCCCGCGAGGATGAGGGGAGTGTCACCGATAGTCCGGTAGTTCTCGATCTCTGCCGGGTACTGGACCGACAGCACGCTCACACTGGCTCCGGCCGCACCGCCGTCGGGCACGGCCAGGAACGCCTTGTTGCCGACCTCGGCGATCTTCTGCAGGTTCGCCAGTGCATCGGCGCGGCTCACACCCGGGCGGAGGCGGACTAGCGCCATCGCCGGGCCGTCGAGGGTGGGGTCGGGGTTGGCCAGGAACTTCTGGAACGCGGGAGGCTCGAGGCCGCCGGAGATGATCGCTCCGGTCCCCATCGAAGTGTGAAGGGCTTGAGGAGTCCCGATGGCGGGGAAGGTCGCTGTCCCGACGATATGAAGGCGCGTCGGCGGAACATAGACCGGTGCGTCCTTTGGCGTCCCGTACGAAGCCGTGACGTAATCGCCGACGTGGAGGTGCAACTGCGCGAGCGTCGCCGCGCCGAGGACGATCTGGTTCTTCTCCTCGAGTGGATGTCCCGAGAGCATCGGCGGGCTCACATAGGCGTGCGTCCCCGCCAAAAGGGTCGGGACCGTCAGGTCGTCGATTAGGACATTGGCGAAGCCCACGCCACTCCAGGCCTCGACGTCGGGGTCCTTGTCCAACAGCGTCCAGGACTGGCGCGGGACGAGATAGTTCGAAGACAAGGCGTAGTTCCAGTTCCATCCGTAAAGGGCCGGATGGGACACGAGGGTGTCGAGCCCGCTGCCGAAAGTGAGCGTCGCGACGACGATCACCACCGCGAGCGCGGTCCCGAACAATGCGGAGCGCACGGGAACCGCCGTGCGACCGTGTCCTGGTTCGAGAGCAAAACGGACACCGGCGACCGCCGAAACGGGTGCGCCCGTGTCGGCGGCAAGGCGCGCCACATTCGAGGAATGTGCCTTGTGGGTGTCCTTGTCCCGGCGCAGGCGGGCCGGAGCCGACCGGTAGGCGATAGCGACGCTGAAGCTCGCCATGGCGCCCACGAGCACGAGAAAGCCGAGACCGAGCACGGCGGCGTCTAGCGCGACTCCGGGGGTGGGATACACGGGTCTCACCGGCCCGATCGGTGACAGAGGCGACAGGGCGACTGCCACACCGACGGCGAGCAGGGACCCGGTGACGACTGAGCCGAGAAGGCCGAAGAGCCCGTCGCCGACCGCCATCGCCCTGCTCGCGCCTAAAGAGCGGAGCACCAGTTGGTCCTCTTCTCTTGACTGCAGCTGGCGGGCGATCATCTGCATCGTGATCAACAGCGCCGCTAACAAGGCGATGGCGCCGAAGACACCGAGGGCGATGGCCTCGGGCTTGACCGTGCGATTGACCTGCCCGGCCACGACGGAGGTGACGTGGAACGAGTAGGTCGTGCCCCTCGGCAAGGACGCGACGATCTCGCGCTCAACTGTCGAGACGCCCTTCGGCCCTGCAGTCAGTTTCAGTCCGTAGCTGCGGTACTGCTGCCCGGCGTCGAACAGGTCCGTGACCGCGGGCGTGAAAAGGACGAACGTCGGGTACCGGTCAACGTCGTCGAGGACGACCTCGTCGTTGAACACGACAGTTCCCACGAGCGTCGCCTCAAATCGCACGTGCGGCTTGAGTTTTGGGGACCCGAAGTCGGGCAGCTCACTTTGGGCGATCGTGTAGAAGCCCATCGGAATGACCTCGCCGAGGTGCCAGTGGAGCATCTGCTCGGCCTGCGCCGTGGCGACGAATTCGTCCATTCGCCTCGGATCGGCCATGCGACCTTGAGTCACGGTGACCTTGTCCTGGTTGAAATACTCGCCGTTTATGCTCCCCACCACGCCGACCGTGCCGACCAAGGACGCCTTGGCGATTATCGGGGCCCCATTTCTGCGCAGCTCGAAGGCGGTCAGGCTGTCGTTGGTGGCTTCGACATGTGCGACACCCGGGACCCTCGCCAGATCTTCGGTTATGTTCGGCCCGTAGAGCTGGGTGAGGCTCAAGTCCGAGGGGTTGGTGCTCTTCAAAAAGACCGAGAAGGAGGCCTGTGTGCGCCGGGCGGCCGCGATCGAGCCCATCCCGATCCCACCGGCCAGCGCACACAACACAACGATGGACAGATAGCCGCCCCAGCTGCGGGCGAAAGTTGCCCGGAAGCGATACCAGCCAACGCGAACCACCTGTCTGCGCACGAGTCCCCCCTCCGGCAACTCTGTTCTTCCGCCGCCAGGAGAGTCTTGTTGAAGTGGTGACCTTGACCAAGTAGGAAAGCTCTCTCGTCAACTTGGTGCCAGTACCACCAAGGCTCGAGCTCCGACGAGCCGCTCAGGCCCGGAGCTAGGCGAGGACGAGCTTGTCGCCTTCGACCTCTACTCGGACCGTGTCGTCTTGGCTGTAACGACCTTCGAGAAGTGCGATCGCCAACGGGTCGCCGATCTCGCGCTGGATTATGCGCCGCAACGGCCGCGCCCCGAACTCGGGGTCATAACCGTGGTCGCCTAGCCACATCTCGGCCTCGGGAGTGACCTCGAGGGTGATGCGCCGGGCTTCAAGTCGCCGCTTGAGTTCGGCGAGCTGGATCCCGACTATCGCGAAGAGGTCCTCGCGTCCGAGCGGCCGGAAGCGGACGATCTCGTCGATGCGGTTCACGAACTCCGGCTTGAAGGTGTTCAACGGGTCGCCGCGAAGGTTCGAGGTCATGATCAACACTGTGTTCGTGAAGTTCACGGTCCGGCCCTGGCCGTCTGTGAGGCGCCCGTCGTCGAGCACCTGAAGCAAGATGTTGAAGACGTCCTGGTGCGCCTTCTCGATCTCGTCGAGGAGGACGACCGCGTACGGGCGCCGTCGCACCGACTCGGTCAGCTGGCCCCCCTCCTCGTAGCCGACGTATCCGGGCGGGGCCCCGACAAGGCGCGAGACGCTGTGCTTTTCCTGGTACTCGCCCATGTCGATGCGGATCATGGCCCGCTCGTCGTCAAAGAGCGCCTCGGCGAGGGCCTTGGCGAGCTCGGTCTTGCCGACACCGGTCGGGCCGAGGAACAGGAAGGACCCGATCGGTCGGTTGGGGTCCGAAAGCCCGGCCCGGCTGCGCCGGATGGCGTTGGAGACGGCCTTCACGGCATCATCCTGGCCGATCACACGTTGGTGCAACAGGTCCTCGAGATCGATGAGCTTTCGGACCTCGCCTTCTATGAGACGCGAGACCGGCACACCGGTGGCGCGACTTACGACCTCGGCGATGTCTTCGGCGTCGACCTCCTCCTTCAGCATCTTCTGCTCGGACTGGAGCAAGTCGAGCTTGTCGGTGGCGATCTTGATGCGGGATTCGAGATCAGGGACCCGGCCGTATCGGATCTCAGCGGCCTGGCCCAAGTCCCCGTCGCGCACGTAGCGCTCAGCCTCCTGGCGAGCGGTCTCGAGCTCGCCTTTGAGGTCCCTGATGGCGGCGATGGCGTCCTTTTCGGCCTGCCAGTGCGCCGTCATAGCCGTCTGCTGCTCGCGCAGGTCCCCGAGCTCTGCCTCGAGGCGGGCGAGGCGCTCGACCGAGGCGGGATCCGTCTCTTTCTGCAGGGCGACACGCTCGATCTCGAGCTGACGGACGCGCCTTGTCACGACGTCGATCTCGGTCGGCATCGAGTCGATCTCCATGCGGAGCCGGCTCGCGGCCTCGTCGACGAGGTCGATGGCCTTGTCCGGCAGGAAACGGCCGGTCACGTAACGGTCCGAAAGCACCGCCGCGGCGACGAGGGCGGCGTCCTGGATGCGCACCCCGTGGTGGACCTCGTAGCGCTCCTTCAGCCCGCGCAGGATCGCGATCGTGTCGGTGACAGACGGCTGCTCGACCATGACTGGCTGGAAGCGGCGCTCCAAAGCGGCGTCCTTCTCGATGTACTTGCGGTACTCGTCGAGGGTCGTGGCGCCGATCATGCGCAGCTCGCCCCGGGCCAGCATGGGCTTGATCATGTTGCCTGCGTCCATGGCACCTTCGGCGGCGCCGGCTCCGACGATCGTGTGCAGCTCGTCGATGAAGGTGACGATCTCGCCTTCGGAGTCGGAGATCTCCTTCAGCACGGCCTTCAGCCGCTCCTCGAACTCACCGCGGTACTTCGCACCCGCGACCATGGAGGCGAGGTCCAGGCCGATGAGCCGCTTGTTCTTCAGTGACTCGGGTAGGTCCCCTTCGACGATGCGAGAGGCGAGGCCCTCGACGATCGCCGTCTTTCCGACGCCGGGCTCGCCTATGAGCACGGGGTTGTTCTTCGTGCGCCGCGAGAGGACCTGGATCACACGACGGATCTCGTCGTCGCGGCCGATGACCGGGTCGAGCTTGCCCTGGCGGGCGAGCTCGGTCAGGTCGCGGCCGTAGCGCTCGAGCGACTGGTACTGGTCCTCAGGGTTCTGCGAGGTGACGCGATGGCTCCCTCGGACCGCCTGCAGGGCACGCAGCAGGTCGTCGCGTTGCACGCCGAGCCGTTCGGAGAGGGCGAGGAGGAGATGCTCGACGGACAGGTACTCGTCGCCCATCTCGGTCCGGGTCGTGTCCGCGTTCTCGAAAGCTTGTGAAAGCTCCCGGCTGAGCGACGGTTCCGAGGCGCCGTAGGCCTTGGGGATGGCGGCGAGCGACTCGGCGATCTTGTTGCGGACGCTCAAGGGGGCGATCCCGAGGCGGTCGAGGAGAGGGATGGCCACGCCGCCGTCCTGGGAGAGTGCTGCGGAGAGGAGATGGTCCGGTCCGACCTCGCCGTGATGGGAGTCCTTCGCGAGCGCGATCGCGTCACGAAGGGCCTCTTGGGTCTTGAGGGTCCAGCGGTTCGGGTCAAAGGTCATTCAGGTGTTTCCTTGGATTGCTTGGTGGGTAGATGTCGCGGCTGGCCCGGGCGTTATCGCCCGCTCGGGCGCCGGGCCGGGAGGCGGTTGGTGGAGACCGGCACGAGGTCACGTCGGTACAAGCGGTGCGTCTGCTCGATCGCTTCGCGCGCCGCGGCGCGGGTCATCTCGAGCTCGGCGCGAAGCCGGACGATCTCGCTCTCGAGCGAAATCACGCGCCTTACGCCTTCGAGGTTCAACCCCGCGGCCGTGAGCTCTTGGATGCGGCGCAGGTGGGCGATGTCGGCCTCGCTGTAACGGCGGTTGCCACCACCGGTGCGGGCCGGGTCTAAGAGCCCTTTGCGCTCGTAGATGCGCAGTGTTTGCGGGTGAACTCCCGCAAGCTCGGCCGCCACCGAGATGACGTAAACGGCGCGGTTGTTGCCTTCGCCGAAACCCGGGTCGTGCGGCTTTTGGGCCATGGTCAAACTCCTAGGTGAAGTCGAGGTGACTCGTCCAGGGTCTTAGCAAGTGCTTCGACCGCCTTTCGCTGCTCCTCGTTTAGATGTGCCGGCACGACGACGTCGACGGTCACGAGCAGGTCGCCCGCCGAAGAGCCGGTCGTGATCCCGTGGCCTTTCACGCGAAAGGTTCGGCCCTGTTTGGTGCCGGCCGGGATCTTCAAGGTGACCGGCTCGTTCAGCGAAGGCACTGTTATGGCGCTGCCGAGGGTGGCTTCTGGGTAGGTGATCGGGACCGTCAAGGTGAGATTGCGGCCCTTGCGACCGAAAAGCGGGTGCGGGGCCACGTGCACGATCACAAAGAGATCTCCCGCCGGACCGTTGTTGGCACCAGGCTCGCCCCTGCCTTTCACGCGGATGCGCTGGCCGTCCTCCACACCTGCGGGGATGCGGACTTTGACCTGGCGCTGGCGTTGCTCGAGGCCCGTTCCGTTACAGGCGGGGCAGGGGTCGACGATCTTGGTCCCGCGGCCCTGGCACTCGGGACAGGGCGAGGAAAGCGAGAACATGCCCTGGTTGTCGTTGAGCACTCCGAGACCGCCGCAACGCGGGCACATGACCGGGGCTGAGCCCGGGCGCGAGCCCGAGCCCCCACATGTCGAGCACTTCGTCGCGCTTGCCACATTGACCGTGGTCACGGCGCCGTCTACGGCTTCTTGGAAGCTCAGGTGCAGCTCGGCCTCGAGATCGCGGCCGCGCCGGGGCCCGGTGCCGGGCGCGCCGCGGCCGGAGCCTTGACGCCCGCGGCCGAACAGGCCGCCGAATATGTCCGAGAGGTCGTCGACGCGGAAGTTGAAGTTCCCGCCTCCGCCTGCGCCAGAGCCGAAGCCGCCGATGTTGCTGAGCGGGCCGAGCCGGCGGACCTCGTCGTACTCCTTGCGTTTGTCGGGGTCGCCGAGGACGTCATAAGCAGCCGAGACCGCTTTGAAGCGCTCCTCGGAGCCGGGGTTCGAGTCCGGGTGGTACTGCTTGGCGAGCTTGCGGTAGGCGCGACGCAGCTCCTTGTCGCTAGCGGTCTCGGACACGCCGAGCACCTTGTAGTAGTCGGTCGTGTACCAGTCTCTTTGTGGGGCCATCTCCTCCTCAGCCCCCTACGAGGACCATGGCCGGCCTCAGCACCTTGGACTTCATCTTGTAGCCGGCGCGCATGACACGGGCGACGGTCAGCCCGGGGCTCTCGTCACTCTCAGCCTCGTCCGGCCCAGCCTGCGAGTCGGGGGCCGGCGACGGCTCAGCGGGAAGATGGCCGACAGCATCATGAACGGTCGGGTCGAACGGGACCCCTACGGCGTCGATCCGCTCGAGGCCTTCGCGCGCAAGTGTGGCGCGAAGCAGCGAGTCGAGCTGCTCGAGCGCCTTGACCGCCTCGTTCGTGTCGGCCTGGTCTGCCAGGTGGTCGGTGGCGAGGTCGAGCGCGTCGAGAACGGGGAGCAGCTGCATGCAAAGGCCTTCGGTGGCACGTTCCAAGAGCTCGGTCTGTTGGCGCAAGGAGCGTTTGCGGAAATTGTCGAAGTCCGCCTGCAAGCGCCGGAGGGCGTCGAGATACTCGTCGCGCTCCGCGGCCAGGATGGCTTCGGCGCTTTGGGTCTCGAGCTCTTTTTCCAGTTCGTCGTCAGCTTTGCTCGGGTCCGTGCCCCAGTCCAACAAAGCGTCCAAGGGCAGATCGAGCCCCTCGCCCGATTCGTCCCCAGCACCATCGCCGGTGCCGGGGGACCCGGTGGGCTGAGCCTCGCCGCCTACCTCCGAGGAGCTCGGAAGGTCTGCGTCGCGGTTCACGAAGCCGCCGTGCCCGGATCGTCGACGATCTCGGCGTCGACCACCTCGTCGTCAGACGGGTTGTTAGCGCCTGCGGCACTGCCCGAAGCATCGCCCGTTGAGCTCGCGGCGTTCTGCTGGGCCGCCTGCTCGTAGAGGCGCTGGCCGAAGGCCTGCGAGGCAGTACGAAGGGCTTCGGTGTCGCGCCGGATCCGCTCCATGTCGGTCCCGGCTATGGACTCGCGCAGGTTCTTGAGGGCGCCTTCGACCCGGTCGCGCTCTTCGGCCGGGACCTTGTCGCCCTGGTCCTTTAGGAGCTTGTCGGTCTGGTAGACGAGGGCGTCGGCGTTGTTGCGCGTCTCGGCCTCCTCCTTGCGCTGGCGGTCATCGGCCGCGTGCTGCTCGGCGTCGCGCACCATGCGCTCGATGTCCTCCCTCGGAAGCGAGGTCTGTCCGGTGATCGTGATCGACTGTTCGCGCCCGGTGGCGAGGTCCTTCGCCGAGACGTGCACGATTCCGTTCGCGTCGATGTCGAAGGCGACCTCGATCTGCGGTATTCCGCGCGGGGCTGGGGGCAGGTCGACGAGCTGGAACTTGCCGAGGGTCTTGTTGTACATGGCCATGTCGCGTTCGCCCTGAAGGACGTGGATCTCGACCGAGGGCTGGTTGTCGTCCGCGGTCGTGAAGATCTCGGAGCGCTTGGTGGGGATGGTCGTGTTGCGCTCGATGAGCCGGTGGGTGATCCCGCCCTTGGTCTCGATCCCGAGGCTGAGCGGGGTGACGTCGAGGAGGAGGATGTCCTTTACCTCGCCCTTAAGCACGCCGGCCTGGATGGCGGCACCGACGGCAACGACCTCATCGGGGTTGACGCCCTTGTGGGGCTCTTTTCCTCCGAGCTGGACCACGAGGTCGTAGACGGCCGGCATCCGTGTGGAGCCGCCGACGAGCACGACGTGGTCGATCTGCTTGGCGCTCAGACCGGAGTCCGCGATGGCCTGCTCGAAGGGCCCCTTGCACGCCTCGACGAGATCGGCAGTGAGCTCCTGGAACTTGGCCCGCGTGAGCTTTAGGTCGAGGTGCTTCGGACCTTCGTTGGTGGCGGTGATAAACGGCAGGTTGATCGTCGTCTCCTGCACGGCCGACAGCTCGATCTTGGCCTTCTCGGCGGCCTCCTTCAGGCGCTGCAGGGCCATCTTGTCGTTGGACAGATCGACGCCCTCGGTGTCCTTGAAGGTCTTCACGAGCCAGTCCATGACGCGCTGATCCCAGTCGTCGCCCCCGAGATGGGTGTTGCCAGAGGTCGACTTCACCTCGAACACGCCCTCTCCGATCTCGAGGACCGAGACGTCGAAGGTGCCTCCGCCGAGGTCGAACACGAGCACGGTCTGGTCCGACCGCTCCTTGTCGAGGCCGTAGGCGAGTGCAGCTGCCGTCGGCTCGTTGATGATGCGGAGCACCTCGAGCCCGGCGATCTGGCCGGCCTCTTTGGTGGCTGTGCGCTGGGCGTCGTCGAAGTACGCCGGGACCGTGATGACGGCCTGGGTGACCGTGTCACCGAGGAAGGCCTCGGCATCGCGCTTCAGCTTCTGGAGGATCCTCGCGGAGATCTCTTGGGCCTTGTAGGCCTTGCCGTCGATGTCGATCGTCCAGCTCGTGCCCATCTGGCGTTTGACCGAGCGGATGGTCCGGTCCGGGTTCGTGATCGCCTGGCGCTTTGCCACCTCGCCGACCAGCACCTCGCCGGACTTGGCAAATCCCACGATGGACGGTGTCGTGCGGCCGCCCTCCGCGTTCGGGATGACTGTGGGCTCGCCCGCCTCCAAGAACGCCACAACCGAGTTGGTCGTTCCGAGGTCGATTCCGACGGCCTTGGACATTGTTTGAAAGCCTCCACTAATAGCGATGCCATGTTCGTCGGCACCCGCACGTCCTTCGTACAGGAGTCAGTATAGCAAACTTGAGCATCTGATTGTCAAGATCATGACAATCTGGGCTTTGCACCAAAAGCCCCTGGTGGGAGGACTTTTGGTGCAGCACTCGGGCTTTTTGTGCAGCCAAATGGCCTGGTCAACGGCCATTTGACGCAGTTCGTACCCTTACTACATGGCCGACTCAAGCCCTCAAGTCCTGGTATTACCGCGCAGAGGATGGTTTCAACGAGGCGTCTGGCTGTTGGACGCTTACGGCCGTGTGCTCACGTTGTTGGCAATCGCCGCATTCTCTGCTGCTCTGGCGGCAGCGGCCGTGACCATCATTCACGCTGTCAGCAAATTGCCCCCCTGGCCTTGGCTCTTTTTTCTGTGGGCTGGCATTGGGGTGATGATCTTTGTCATTGGCCTTATCGCTGCGTTGAGCATGATCGGTGGCCGAATGGTTGTTTCTGAGCGGGCCGACAGTTGTTGGACGGATGCCGCCAGTGCACCGAACTACGGATTCGTCTGTATAGGCGCCGTGCTGATTACGAACACCGATCGGAACTGGTCTTTCCACCCGACGCGTGTTCGGGCGCGCAAGGTGCGGTTCGACGGAAAACGCAAACGAGATGCGGTCTTCGTCGGGCGCCTGACGCCGACGGGTCAATCAAGTGAATGGGAAATCCCACCTGGCATGACCGTCCCGTACGCGGTGAACTTGGTTGTACCAGCGAGAGTTGGGGTAACAAACAAGTTCAATCCAGACGCAGTAAGTGCTCGGATTGATCTTCGTGACCAGTTCCAGCGTTGGCACCCAGGCCGTGGACGCGTCGAATTCCTCAAGCCTCCGACGCCATGACGAGCGGTTGGTCAGGTCACCCTCTTTGGCTAGGCAAAGATGCGATCAGAGAACCTTGGAAACTCAAGTTTCATTTCGTGCACGGCCGCGATCAGCACGCACAGGTTGTGGGCGATGACCTTGCACAGGACTTCGTTCATCTGGCCCACTTCGGACTTGGACCGGAGCGAGTCACCAAACTTCCGCTTGATCATGCTGAACGTGGTCTCGACGTTCGACCGTTGGGAGTAGTGGGACAAGAACGTGTCCCGCTGGTAGGCGAACAGGTGGAACATCTTGGTCCAGGTGGTCGCCTTGGCAGTTGGCAAGTGCGGGGCGATTCCCTCGCCAAGACCTGCGAAGTCACCGCGGAACGGGATGTAGGGCGTTCCGCCGAAATCCTCAACGGCACCAAGCGTGGTCCGACCCGAGTAAGCCTTGTCAGCGGTTACGTCACGGAAGGTGAAGTTTTCTGCCGTGCCAGCCAGCAGGGGGATGAACTGGTTGTAGTCGGACGAGTCGGGGCCGTAGGTGTGAGTGGTCTCGACGGCGGTGACGATGTTGGTACGCACGCCGGTCATGGCGTGAAGCTTGATCCACTCCCGCTTGGACTTTTCCTTGCCCCACTTGTGGTCGTACCAGCGGACGAAACGGCAGGTCGTGAATCCGGTGGAGTCAACCGCGAAGTCGGTCTCAACAGCCTTGAGCGGCAGTGCCGACAGCGTGACCAAGGACTTGAGCACTGGCGTCATCTCGGGATCACGCAGGTAGCGCAGCACGGAGTTGAAATGCGGGTCGCTGTCGGTCAGGCCCTTGGCCTGTGCCTCGCGAACATCGCTGTCGAACCTGCGAGCGGAGAGACCCGAGTACACGCGGGAGACAGCCTCGAATGCCATATCGCTCATCGGGAGACGGGGACGGCCACGACCCTGTGGTGGCTGGGGGATCGTGGAGCACAGGTCCGCGAGCATCGGCATGAACCGATCCTTTTCCTCGCACTGGGCGGCGTTATACGCGGCCCAATCCTGCGTGTAGGTGACTCGCATGGTCTCGGTCACAACGTCACCCTGCGAGCTGTACTCGCGCCTAATCACGTATTCCACGGCGATGACGTGCTTGCAGGGCCGCTGGCGCAGCTCGTAATCAGGGCAAGTGCAAGCCAGGTCGGAGACTTCGTAAAGGTTGGACATGGCCGGGCGTTGGCTGGCAACCCTGTAGTTGCCAGGACCGGATTGCGACGGCACGAGCCACGCGTCCTTGGTCTTACGCAGCGGCGTAGTGGCTGCGATCTGCATTCCCTTGATCTCTCGTGCGTCCATCGGTATCTCCCCTGTACTATGTACCTACAAGGAATATACCACCAGGTATACTCAAAGTCAAGCCCTACCGGGAATATATTTGACAGAACCCCCCATCGGGTACATACTGAAAGGGATGGCAAGGGTCGACAAAGTCGTGACGTTTTACGTGTGCGAGCGGTGCGAGCACGAGTGGTTACCGAAAGGCGAAGAGGAACCGCGCGTGTGTCCGAAGTGCAAGTCGCCCTACTGGGATCGGCCGCGCCACGTGCGACGACCACCCATGTAGGCTCTGAGCAGGTAGTATCTGTTCGGAACATTCGTGGAGGTAACGGGAGTCGAACCCGTCGGGCGGGCTTTGATAGGGCTGCCACGGCGAACCTGCTACCCCCTCGGGCAGGGTCCTGGGAGGCTGTGCCGTCAAGTTCGGCCTCCTGGGACCCGTACTTGTTAGCCAGTCGTGATTCCTCGCAATCCACCATCAATGGTTTGCCTGGTGCTCGCCACCAGACCATCCGCTGCCCGTTCAATGTCCTCGGGCGACAAATCGGTTGCACGACGGTACGTGGCGCGGTCAGGCCCCTTTCTCAAGAGTCCTTGACTGACCATGCGACTGAGGATGCTGGAAACCGAGGTTGCTTGCGCCGTGTTTCCCTCCTGTCGCAGCGTCTGCATGATCTGAGCTTGTGTAACAATCTCCTGTTCGCGAGCCAGCGCCCCCACAACTTCGGCAACTGTTCGTTTACCGCGCTCCGGAGGAGACGGAGTGCTGTCAGATACCTGTTCCAGTTCATAGATGCTGCGTTCGATGACTTTGATTTGCCGATCAAGGTCGGTTCGTTGGCGAACCAGGAGTGCCAAGGCTGCCTGCATGTGTTCGATAGCGGAAGTCATGACATTGACTCTATCGCGTTGGACCCCTCCGTTGTCAAGGGCGCTGTCAATCGGCGTCAATGTCGAGATGATTCACACGCGATAAGAAGGGGCACGTGGAGCAACGTCGGAGTTGGCGTCTACGGCTTGGGTTGTCCATCGTGAGCGGGGTGGCGTTTGCCATTATCGGAGACGTTCTATCTTTGACGCAGGGATCGCACGCTCAACGATGGCCGTGGCTGGTAGTCGGTGGCGTTCTTGGCGTCGGATTGGTCTTGATCTGTTACGACGGAGTAGCCAACAGGTTCAAGCGACCGGTTGCTGCTTCGCCTGGTTCTGTGGTCTTTCACGATGATGGCCGAGTCGTAATGATGCCTGGCGCGGAAACACTGGGGGCGAGTGTTGGAGCCGTTGGTCCTGATCAAAAGGTGTTTTATGCCGAGGCAATCACCAGCCCTAAGATTGACCTAGACGTAATTGGATTGCGTGAGTTGTTGCGCCAAGGCAAAGGCTTGAACACTACGTACACGATCGCTCCGTGGATGAAAGGCGACCTGCGTGCGCGCGCTATTCAGAACTGGCGCATCTTGGTTGTAACCGCATTGGCACCGCGGCCCGATCTGGTCCAGCAATTCAAAACCGCAGCGGAGCCGCCAGGGGCGAAGGACCCCGACTTGGACGTTCTCCGCGTGCAAATCGGCATCTTGCAGGAAATCGTTGACGACCTGAGTTACTGGCCTCCAGGGTCGTCACCAGGGCAGACGTGAGTTTTGGTGCAGATCACCGATTTGTGGTGCAACCAGGGCTTTCTGGTGCAAAGCCGACAATCTGTGGAGGCACCTGCCTACGCGGTACCGACGAAGAGACCTTCGAGGCTGGGTGGCGCGGCTTCGACGACGTCACGTACGAACTCGTCCGCCGCGCTCTGCAGACAGGACATCATCGCCAGCACGGGCACCTGTCCGGCGATGGAGCGCCTGGTCAGTGCCCACACCTGGCGCGCCAGCTGGGCACCTTTCAGCCGCCGGACAGCGACACCGGGATGGAGGGAGGAGCCGAGGGCGAGCATGGGCACGAAGGCAACCCCAAGGCCGGCCGCGACGAAGCCCTGCGCGGTCGGGTACTCGTCCGCCTCGATGGCGTACACCGGTCTGAACCCTGCCTGAGTACAGGCGGACTCGATGACGAACTCGCACGAGCTCGGGAACGCGCTGATCCCGATCCAGCGCTCCGAGGCTAAAAGAGCGAGGTCGACCGACTGTTGCGCGGCCAACGGGTGCGTACGGGGCAGCACGACGCGGAAGGGGTCCGCCAAGAGATGCCGGTGCACGAGATCGTCGTCGGCGGCGTTGCCGGGCGACATGGGCTCTACTGCGACGAGCACGTCGATCGATCCACTGCGCAGGCGCACGATCCCATCGTCGCCCTCGAGCACCACGAGATCGAGGGCGACCTTGGGGTGCAGGGCCTGGAATGCGGCCAGTGCTCCGGGCACGAGGGACGAGCCAGCCGTCGGGAACGCGCCCAGTCGGATTCGGCCGCTGTGTCCCGAGGCGAGCGCCGCGAGAGCGTCTTCCGCATCCTGTATCGAGGCGAGCAGGCGCGTCGCGTGCTCGCAGAGCAGCATGGCGGCGTCAGTCGGTCGCACTCCTCTGCCAACCCGTTCGAAGAGCTGGACTCCGGTTTCGCGCTCGAGCGCGCTCATCTGTTGGCTCACGGCCGAAGGCGAGTAGCTCAACAGCTCGGCTGCGGCAGAGACCGAGCCGGTCTCGACCACGGCCTGGAGGGCTCGCAGGCGACGGACATCGATCACATAACTATTAAGCCACGCTTAAGAGTTATGTGCAACTAGTTGCTTGTCCTTCACGGTGATAGGCCCGAAAATGGCTTTGTGAAGTTCTCGCGAGGATCGGAGCTGTTGGCATGATCGGGCTGGTCGTCGTACTCGTGGCTATTTGCCTTCCCCTAGCCGCGCTGCTGTTCGGCGCCGACAGCCGGGACGGCCGTGACTGGAAGCCTCTCTCCCGGTTCGTCTCTGCCGATGCTGACAGGCCGATGGTCCGCGTACCGAACGGGGTCGGCAGGCACCTGCACCGCAAGACGGCCCACACCTGATCCTGTTCTGAACGCGAGCGCACGCCCGCGAAAGACACGAGCACCATTTCGCCGCTTGGGGAGGGGTACTTCGGGGCGCGCAGGAAGGCCCCTTTCGGTCGTCGCCTCTAGAGAGGTCCAACCTCAATCGGCGACAAGCGCGACCATTTCTGCCCCTCGAACAAGCGGATCATCGGGGCGTTCTCCGCTGCTGTGTCGCAGTAGATCCGCCAGACTCCATGGGCCAGCAGTGTGTCGGTGGCGCGGCCGAGCAACACCTTTCCGAGACCTCGTGAGCGTTGCTCAGCCACGACCGCGATGTGATAGAGCGTCGCCTCGTCGAGACCCTCGCGATCACAGCCGGTGAAAACGACGGGGAGCACCACTCCGGCTGTCACACCGTCGAGCACGACGAGGTTCCACCACTCGCGCAAAGCGCGGTAGCGGACCCCAGATCGGGCGTCCTCGATCATCAGCACGGCAACGGCTCGGGCTCCAACCTCGTTGACTAAGGCTTCTTCTCGTGGGTCGAGCGACGTCTCGAGCGCACGCGCCAGCACGGCGACGAGCTCCTCGTCGTCATCGGCTTGTTTCCACGTCACGCCCGGAGGGTCGATGTATCTCCGGGGTGCGGCCTCGCCTGCGAGCTCGAAAGGTATCCGAAGGTAGCTCCGCCGTGGCACACCGGGAGTTGTCCGTCCGTCCACGGGGAAAGCATCGCACCGGTGAGGATCTGGAGCCGCGACCGGCCAGGGTCTGGTGACTTGCGTCCGGTTAGCCGGCCAGCCCGTGCCGGTGGGCGTACGCACTCGCCTGCGCCCGGTCGCGGCTTTGGGTCTTGGCGAAGATCCTGTTGACGTGTGTCTTGATCGTCGCCTCGCCGATGTACAGCCGCGTCGCTATCTCGGAGTTGGAGAGGCCTTCGGCGATGAGGCCAAGCACTTCGGCCTCGCGCTCGGTCAGCCCGTCGGGCAGTACCGCCGGACGACCGGCGCGACTGGTGGCAACGGCCAAGAGCCGGGCCTGCACACTCGGGTCCAAGAGGGACTGGCCGGCGGCGGCAGCCTCTATCGCGCGGCGGATGTCGTCGCGCCCGGCGTCCTTGGTCAGATAGCCCTTTGCTCCAGCCGACAAGGCGCTGAAGATCGACTCGTCGTCCGCGTAGGTCGTGAGCACGACGACGGCCGTCTCCGAAAAGCGCGACCGGATGGCCGTGGTCGCCTCGGCGCCACCCATCTTCGGCATGCGCAGGTCCATGAGTACGACATCGGGGCGATGCTGCTCACAAAGCGACACCGCCTCCTCACCGTCTCCAGCCAGGGCCACGACCTCCATGCCGAGGCTCGCGATGATCGTCGCCAGGCCCTCGCGCACGATGCGCTGATCGTCGGCGATCAGGACCCTCATCCGGCCAACCTCGCCTCGACGACCCAACCGCCGTCTTGGCCAGAGCCTGCGACAACTTCCCCACCGAGGAGGCGGACGCGCTCTTTGATCCCGTCGATGCCGTAACCGGATCCAGTGCTCGAGAGCGGGCCTGGCCCGGTCGGCCCTGGGCCGTTCTCGACTCGCAGCTCGACCGACTCGGGGTCGAACCCGAGCCGCACGCGCACCGCGGCACCGGGCGCATGCTTGGCGACATTGGTCAATGACTCCTGCGCCACGCGGTAAAGGGCCACCGTCACCTGAGCGCTGAGCGCTCGGGGCGTGCCCGAGAGCTGCAATTCAGCGCCGGTGCGGGCACACAGGGTCTCGAGCTGTGCCTCGAGCGGGGCCACGTCCTCCCGCAATGTCTGCACCGCACGGCGGGCTTCGGCGAGCCCTTCGCTCGCCAAGGCCTTGGTCCGACGCAAGCCTTCTCCCAGCTTCTCGGCGTTGGCGGGATCGGTCGCGTGCAACGCGTTGAGCGCCTCGAGCTGGACCGACAACGCCCCGAGGGTGTGCGCGAGCACGTCGTGGATCTCGCGGGCAAGACGATTCTTCTCGTCGAGAACGCCGGCGCGGATGTGCTCGAGCTCGGCGCGCTCGCGCGCCACGGCAATAGCAGCCTCCTGGTCGGCACGTTGCTTGTATTCCCGGCGGCCGACCCCGAGCAGGAGCCCACCGAGGGCCGCGGTGCCCACACCGATGACTTGGCCTATGGACCTAGTCGTGACCGACGCGGCGACTGCCATCGCGCCGGGACCTAGCGCTGCAATACCGAAGGCCAACGGCACCTCACAAGCCGCCCCGGCGCCGAGGGCCGCCATGCCGACGCAGACATCGGCAGCTGGTGAAAACGGGGCCATGGCACCACCGGAAGCGGCCATGACGGCGAGCACGAGGACCTGGGTGCGCATGGTGCAGCTCACGAGGCTCCACGTGAGCCAGGAGGCGACCTGAGCGACGAGCAGGATCAAGACAGCGAGATGCGCCCCGGACCAACCGGGGCGCATCTCGTCGGTTATTGCGACGACTACGACGACAAGGGCGACAAGGCGGGCAGAGACAAGCACACTTCGCTCGGGGCGTCTGCGTACAGGTTCAGGACCAGCGCCCATCGAGACCCATCATGGACCGTGTCAGCTCTGGCTGTGCAACCTGCGCGGATGCCTGCGGGCTCTGGCGCACCGAGCGCAGTCGCAACGCGAGCACTGCGGTCCGGCTCAGCACCTCCATCACGGCCATCAGCACTAGGCACGCGACCCAGGCTTGGGTACTCGTGATGTGGTTGGTGATGCTGAAACGGGTCACGGCCGGGCCCCCACCGTGTTGTGTGTAGAGACTGAAGGCGATGCGGGAGCCAACTCCGCCAATCCACAACAGCGCCGCGAGAATCCCGGCCTTGACGACTATCGCGCCAGCGTTGTCACGAAACACAGCCGTTGCCAGACCGCAACAGGCTCCGAGCAATGTTCCCGCCGCTGCACCCATAAGGGCTAGGGCGAGGTCGTTTCCCTGGGTTGGGATGGCGTGCAAATAGAAAGAGGCGATGACAGCCACGATGCCTATCGGGCGCAGGAGCATCCAAGTTGTGAGGTGCCGACCACGCACCTGCAGGAGGACAAGGGCGACGAGAAGACCGTTGAGAAGGTAATCGGTAGTGGACATGGTCTAAGTGTGCGGGCCGGCACGGCGAGATTCGTCCACCCGTGGGTTGAGGGCGGGTTGATCATTCTCCACCTCTTTCATTCGCCTCGTCGTGGCCGGACCCGACCTTTGGCAAAGGCGATTAGTGGCCCGCTTGGCACCGGCGATAGCCTCGATGACATGCCCACACTCGTCGTTTTGCGCCATGGGGAAAGTACCTGGAACGCCGAGAACCGCTTCACCGGCTGGACCGACGTCGACTTGAGCCCAGCCGGAGAGGCCGAAGCGCGCTCGGCCGGCAAGCTGCTCGCGGCGCAGAGCGATCTTGTCATCGACGTCGTCCACACCTCGGTGCTCACCCGGGCGGTGCGGACCGCGAACCTTGCCCTTGAGGAGATGGGCCTCAGCTACCTACCGGTTCGCCGGCATTGGCGGCTCAACGAGCGCCATTACGGAGCCCTCCAGGGCGGCAACAAGAAAGAGGCTGCGGCCAGCTTCGGGGCCGAGCAGGTCAAGCTCTGGCGTCGCAGCTACGCCACCCCGCCGCCGGCGCTCGAGCTCGACGACCCGCGACACCCGAGCCACGACCCCCGTTACGCCAACATCGCGCCGGGCGCCCTGCCCGCGACCGAGTGCCTGGCCGACGTCGTCGTGCGGGTCGTGCCCTACTGGCAGGACGTCATCGGGCCTGAGCTGTTATCGGGCGTGACTCCCTTCATCGTCGCCCACGGCAACAGCATCCGGGCCTTCACGATGTTCCTCGAGCACATCTCCGAGGACGACATCGTCGGGGTTGAGATACCTACCGGATGGCCGCGGATCATCACCCTCGATGACAGGCTCAACTTCGTCGAAGGCCGCTACCTCGGCGATCCAGAGGCGGTCGCGGCGGCCGCCGCCGCTGTGGCAGCCCAGGCCGGACCGGTCCCCGCTTAGGGTCCGCCGAAGACCAACCAGGACGAGCCAGGCGAAGTCCCGAGCCGCGCCGGGCGTCTGACCGCTGGGTGATCGACAAGGCGTGGCGTCGCCTTAGCCTGAGCGCGACCTGTAACCCACGACCGGCGCCGGCGCGCCGAGCTCGGAGAAGACGATGACCGATGCACTCCTCGATCGACCCGGCGATTCGGTTGCCTCGAGGTCACGCTCGAATGCCGAAAGGCTGGACGGCACCGTGGCGCTCGTGACCGGCGCCTCGAGCGGCATCGGTGCCGCGACCGGCCTGATGCTGGCGGCTAACGGCGCCGCGGTGGCACTGGCCGCTCGGCGCAGGGACCGCTTGGAGGATCTTGCCCTACAGATCCGCGACCAAGGCGGCACGGCGCTAGTGCTCGAGTGCGACATCACCGACGAGCGCCAGGCGATCGAGGCCGTCGGGCGTACGGTCGAAGAGCTCGGGCGCCTTGACACTCTTATAAACAACGCCGGGGTGATGCTCCTCGGCCCGATCGAGGGGGCGCCGGTCACAGAGTGGCAACAGATGGTCGAGCTCAACGTGCTCGGCCTGCTCTACTGTGCCCACGCCGCCCTGCCGCAGCTGTTGGTAGCGGCCGAGGACAGCCCGCGTCGGGTGGCCGACCTCGTCAACGTCAGCTCGGTGGCAGGCCGGGTGGCGGGCAAGTTCAGAGGCGTCTACAACCTGACCAAGCACGGAGTCGGGGCTTTCAGCGAGTCGTTGCGTCAAGAGGTCACCAAGCGCCACGTCCGCGTCTCGCTCGTCGAGCCCGGCGCGGTCGCGACCGAGCTCGCCGATCACAACCGCGACGAGGTGCGCGACGCGATCGATGCGCAGCTGTCGGGCATGGAGAGGATGCATGCCGAGGACATCGCCGATGCCATCTGTTACATCGTCATGCGGCCACGCCATGTTGCTGTCAACGAGATCCTCGTGCGCCCCACCGACCAGGAGTAGCCCGCCGGAGGTTTGCTAGCGGCGCCGGAGCCGCTTGTCGCAGATCGCGGGCGGGACCGGGCCGTAGTGATCGGCCGGGTTGAGCTCGGTCCCGGGTGGGACGATCTCGTCGATTCGGTCGAGCACGTCCGCGCTCAGCTCCACCTCTGACCCGGCGATGAGGTCCTCGAGCTGGCGCGGCGTGCGCGGGCCGATGATGACCGAGGTGACAGCTGGATGCGCGCGGACAAAGGCGGTCGCGAGGTGCGTGATCGGCATCCCCGCCTCGGCCGCGAGCTGGGTGAGCTCCTCGAGGGCCCTGAGTTTTGCCTGGTTCCCCGCCACGGTGAGGTCGAAGGCCCGGGCGCCCGGGCCTGAAGGGCGGTGGCCCTTGGTCGGGTCCGCCCGTCCCGACATCCAGCCCGCGCCGAGTGACCCGTAGGTGAGAACGCCCATCCCGTAGCGCTGCGCCAGGGGGAGCACAGACGCTTCTATCGTCCTCGAGAAGATCGAATACCGGGGCTGCTCGGTGCGGAAATAGTGATGGCCGCGTGTCTGGGCGACCCAGTGTGCCTCGACGATCAGCTCGGGCGGGAACGTGGAACAGCCGATGGCGCGGACCTTGCCCGCCCGGACCAGGTCCGAGAGCGCGGCGAGCGACTCGTCCAAGTCGCTGTACTGGTCCGGCCGGTGCATCTGGTACAGGTCGACGTGGTCTGTTCCGAGCCGGCGCAAGCTGTCCTCGATCGCGCGGGTGATCCAGCGACGTGATCCACCGCAGAAGTTCTCGTCCGGGCGTCCGGCTATCGAAAGGCCGAACTTGGTCGCGAGCACGACCTCATCGCGCCGTCCTTTGAGGGCCTTCGCGACGATCTGTTCTGACTCGCCACTTGAGTAGACATCGGCCGTGTCGACGAAGTTGATCCCCGCCTCCAGTGCCCGGTGGATCATCGCGACCGACTCGTCATGGTCGGTGTTGCCGCTTGAACCGAGCATCATCGTGCCGAGGGCGATCTCGCTCACCGACATGCCTGTGGCACCGAGGTACCTGCGTTTCATGTCCCTACCTTTCATGGTGACCCTGCCGGGCAGAGCTTGCGCCCGGGGGTTCAGCTGCCAGATGCCGGCCCCATCGAGCGCTCGAGCAGCTGGGCCAGGTCGAGCACCTTGACGTCCTCGTCGCGGCCGCGCTCTTTGACGGCGTCGTCCAGCATGATGAGACAGTACGGGCACGCCGTCGAGACGACGTCCGCCCCGGTCGCGAGCGCCTCGTCGGTGCGCTCGAGGTTTATGCGCTTGCCCTGGTTCTCCTCGAGCCACATGCGCGCCCCGCCTGCTCCGCAGCAAAAGCTCCGTTCGCGACAACGCCCCATCTCGATCGCGGTGACTCCCGGCAGGGACTCGATGACGGAGCGGGGCGGTCCGTAGACCTGGTTGTGGCGCCCGAGATAGCACGGGTCGTGGTAGGAGACCTTGGCCTCGAGATGAACGGGGCGGAGCCTGTTCTCGGCGACGAGGCGGCCGAGGAGCTGGGAGTGGTGGATCACCTCGAAGTTGCCGCCGAGGGACGGGTACTCCTTCGCGATCGAGTTGAAGCAGTGCGGACAGGAGGTGATGACCTTTTTCACCCCGGCCCCGTTCAGCGTCTCGATGTTCTGCTGTGCCTGCATCTGGAACAGGTACTCGTTGCCCAGCCTGCGCACCGGGTCCCCGGTGCAGGACTCGGCCGGGCCGAGCACGGCGAAGCTCACTCCGGCCAGGTGCAAAAGGCGCGCGATCGACTGGGTCGTCTTGCGGGCGCGCTCGTCGAGCGCCCCGGCGCATCCCACCCAGAACAGGTACTCGATGTCGTCGGCGATCGTGCCACTGACGACGGGCACCTCGAAGTCGAGGGATTCGGTCCAATCGAGCCGCTTCGAAGCCCCGAGTCCCCACGGGTCACCCCGGTTCTCGACATTGCGCAGCATGAGGGCCGCCTCGGCGGGAAAGCGCGACTCGATGAGCACCTCGTAACGGCGCATGTCGATGATGGCGTCCACGTGCTCGATATCGACAGGGCACTGCTCGACGCAGGCCCCGCAGGTCGTACAGGCCCAGAGCACCTCTTCGGAGATGACATTGGGGACAAGCGCCTCGTGCGAGTTCCCCAACAGCGCCTCGCGAAGGTCCATGATGACGAGCTTTGGGGAGAGGTCCTTGCCCGTGTTCCACGCCGGGCACTGGCTCTGGCAGCGCCCGCACTCGGTGCAGGTGACAAGATCCAAGAGCTGTTTCCAGGTGAAGTGCTCGATCTTGCCGGCGCCGAAGATCGTGTCCTCGTCCATCGTCTCGAGGTCGATCTCGGGCGTCTTGTCGAGCGCGCCGAGGCGCGAGGGCTGGCGGCTGAAGGCGACGTTCAAGGGTGCCATGAAGATGTGAAGGTGCTTGGAGTACACCACCAGCACGAGAAACGACATGATCACGGCGATGTTCGCGTCGACAAAGACGGTCTCGAGCGTCCTGTTCGCATCCAGCCCGAGCGGGTGAAGCGCCCGGCCGATCCCATGGGAGGCAAAGGCCCACCAGCCGTAGGGGAAGTCCCCGGTGTTGGTCTGCGCAGCCCGGTACAACAAGAGAGTGATCACGACCAGGGCGATCATCGCCAGTGTCACCCAGGCCGCCGTCGTGTGCGATCCGTAAAAGCGCGAGGCACGCTCTTTGCGCCTGGGCGAGGCGCGAAGCCTTATGACAGAAAAGATGCCGAGGGCCACGAGCACGGCACAGGCGAAGAAGTCCTCCACGAAGCCGACAAAGGCCCAGTGCCCGATGCCGGGGATGGCGAAGGTCTTGTCGAACAGGTCGCCGTAGGCCTCGATGATCGTGAGGAGCAGGACCGTAAAACCCCAGAAGGTAAAGGCGTGGGCCAGCCCGGGCAGCGTCCAGTTGAACAGCCTGCGCTGGCCGACGACCTCGTCGAGCTCTACTTTGGCGCGCCTCGACAACGACGCCGTGCGCGAAGGCGCAGCCTTGCCGTTACCGATCAGGCTGAAGATGTGCCGGAGGCGCCGGCCTGCGATCAAAAGCGCGAGAGCAGTAACCGCCAGGCCGATCGGGTAGCGGGTGAGCACCAGGCCTGCTCCGGCTCAGCTTTGACGGTCGCGGAAGTTCTCGAAGTACCGGCTCGGGGTCGGTCCCCGCTGGTGCTGGTATTTCGAGCCGAGCCCGGCCGAGCCGTAGGGGGCGGCGGCAGGCGTAGTCATCCTCAAAAACGAGATCTGGCCGATCTTCATGCCGGGGTACAAGGTGATCGGGAGGTTGGCGACGTTGGACAGCTCCAATGTCAGATGGCCGTCCCAGCCGGCGTCGACGAAGCCGGCCGTCGAGTGGATCAACAGCCCCAGCCGCCCGAGGCTGGACTTGCCCTCGAGCCTGCCGACGAGGTCGTTCGGGAGCCGGACTCGCTCGATGGTCGAGCCGAGCACGAACTCGCCAGGGTGAAGCATCAAGACGTCGTCCTCGCTGACGGTGACGAGCTCGGTGAGCTCCTCCTGGTTCTCTTTCACGTCGATGGCGCGCAGGTTGTGGTTGCGAAAGACGCGGAAGTAGCGGTCGACGTGCAGGTCGACCGAGGAGGGCTGGATACAGCCTTCCTCGAGCGGCTCGATGCCGATCCGACCGCTGGCGAGCTCTTCACGGATCGTCTGGTCGGAGAGAATCATGGCTGCGAGCAGGATAGTGCGCTTGCGGAGGAAAATACTCGTAGACAACCTTGCCATAACCGTGTTAGAGTTGGGACGTGGCTTCTGACGCTTTGACCATTCACGAGGCGGCTGCCACGACAGGCTGGTCCGCCCGCATGCTGCGCTACATCGAGGAGGCCGGGCTCGTCGCCCCGAGGCGGTCGCGTTCGGGTTACCGCCTCTACGGTCCGGCCGAGCTGCAGCGCCTCCGTACTTTGAAAGAGGTCCTGGGGCAGTTCTCCATCGAGCTGAGCGACGTCGGCTTCGCCTCGAGGTTGCGCGAGGACGAGCCGTTGCGGGTCGGTCTCGAGGCGTGGTTCAGTTCCGAGGCCGTGCGGCCGGCAGAGGTGGACCCGTCGCAGTGGCTTGCATTCGAACAGGAAAAGCACATTCATCTGCTGGCCGCCGCCGCGGCCGGCGAGAACAAGGAGATCGCATGAGCTTCGAGTACAAGGTGGCCGACCTCTCCCTCGCCGAGTTCGGGCGCAAGGAGATCCAGCTTGCAGAGCACGAGATGCCCGGGCTGATGGCGACGCGGCGCGAGCACGCCGGGTCCAAGCCGCTAAGTGGCGCCCGTATCTCGGGCTCGTTGCACATGACCGTGCAGACAGCGGTGCTCATCGAGACACTCGTCGCCCTCGGTGCCGAGGTCCGCTGGGCGTCGTGCAACATCTTCTCCACCCAGGACCACGCCGCCGCGGCAGTGGTGCTAGGTCCGGACGGCTCGCCGTCGGAGCCCCGCGGCGTGCCTGTGTTCGCCTGGAAGGGTGAGACGCTCGAGGAGTACTGGGCCTGTACCGAACAGATGCTGCGCTGGCCCGACGGCGGAGGGCCGAACATGATCCTCGACGACGGCGGCGACGCGACCCTGCTCGTGCACAAGGGCGTCGAGTACGAAAAGGTCGGCGTCGTGCCCGACCCCTCCGGCGCAGAGAGCGAGGAACTGGCGGTCATATTGGGCCTGCTGCAGCGCTCGCTCGCCGAGGACCCGCGGCGTTGGAGCGAGATCGCCAATCACATAAGGGGCGTGACAGAAGAGACGACGACCGGCGTCCACCGCCTCTACCAGATGCAGGAGCGGGGCGAGCTCCTCTTCCCCGCCATCAACGTCAACGACTCGGTGACAAAGTCCAAGTTCGACAACAAGTACGGCTGTAGGCACTCGCTCATCGACGGCATCAACCGCGCCACCGACGTCCTCATCGGCGGCAAGGTCGCTCTCGTCTGCGGATACGGCGACGTCGGAAAGGGCTGTGCCGAGTCGCTCAGCGGCCAGGGAGCGCGCGTCATAGTGGCCGAGATCGACCCGATCTGCGCCCTACAGGCAGCAATGGACGGCTACCAGGTCGCGACCGTCGAGGACGTGATCGCCACAGCGGACATCTTCGTCAGCGCCACGGGCAACAAGTCGGTCATCACGGCCGAGCACATGAGCCGGATGAAGCACCAGGCGATCGTCGGCAACATCGGGCACTTCGACAACGAGATCGACATGGCCGGGCTCGCGAAGCTCCCCGGCGTCGCCCGCGTGAACATCAAGCCGCAGGTCGACAAGTGGGTCTTCCCCGACGGGCACGCCGTGATCATCCTGGCGGAGGGCCGCCTTTTGAACCTGGGCTGCGCGACCGGACATCCGAGCTTTGTGATGTCGAACTCGTTCACCAACCAGACCATGGCCCAGATCGAGCTGTTCACCAAGCCCGGCGACTACGAGCAAAAGGTCTACGTGCTCCCCAAGCACCTCGACGAGAAGGTCGCGCGCTTGCACCTCGAGGCTTTGGGGGTGCACCTCACGACGCTCAGCGCCGAGCAGGCCGACTACATCGGCGTCCCGGTCGAAGGCCCCTACAAGCCAGACTCGTACCGTTACTGACCGGGTCGGCGGGCCACCCGGTCCCGAGAGGGGCCGGGCATGGCGAAGTCGGCTTCGGACATAGTCGCGGCACGCGCCTGTCGGGATCCTCGTGCCACCGCGGACGGCAAGGTACCGTCGCAGGTGGTGGCGCGATGACCGAACGCAAAGGCACGGCAACCTCGAACTTCGGCGTTGGCAAGCGCGAAGCTCACGACTCTGCTGGCTTCTACGCCCGCTTCGAGGCCCCGGAGATAACCGACGACTCACAGGTGCGCGCACCACGCCCTGTCGCCGACCCGTTCATTTGCGGGGACGCCCGGAAGATGGACGAGATCGAGGACGGGTCGGTCGCCCTCGTGGTCACCTCGCCCCCGTACTTCGCGGGCAAGAAGTACGAGGAGGAGCTCGATCGCGAGGGCGTCCCAAGCTCGTATCTCGAGTACTTGGATCTGTTGCGCCAGGTCTTCGCCGAGTGCAAGCGCAAGCTCGAGCCGGGCGGCCGCATCGCCGTCAATGTCGCCAACCTCGGCCGCAAGCCGTACCGGAGCCTTTCCGCCGACGTCATAAAGATCCTGCAGGATGACCTTCACCTTCTGCTTCGGGGCGAGGTGATCTGGCAAAAGGGCGAGGGGGCGAGCGGGTCGTGCGCGTGGGGGTCGTTCCGCAGCGCCGCCAACCCGGTGCTGCGCGACATCACCGAGCGGGTGATAATCGCCAGCAAGGGCCGCTTCGACCGGGCGCTCTCGATCAAAGAACGCAAGGCGCAGGGCCTTGCGTTCGAGACCTCCCTTTCGAGCGATGAGTTCATGGCAGCGACGCTCGATGTCTGGGACATAGCGCCCGAGAGCGCGAAGCGCGTCGGCCACCCGGCGCCGTTTCCTGTCGAGCTGCCCGAACGCCTGATCCGCCTGTACACCTACGAGCAGGATCTCGTCGTAGACCCTTTCATGGGCTCGGGCTCTGCTCTGCTGGCCGCAGCCAGGCTCGGCCGGCGCTATGTCGGCTACGACCTCGATCCTTCCTACGTGGCGATCGCCCGGGCGCGTGTTGAGGCCACCAAGCCGGAGCTCGAACGGGCGGTGTCGGCACCCAAACGAGCCGCCAGATCCGCGACACGGAGCGCGAGCCAGGCCAGCGAAGACGACGGATTCCAGGCGCTTGCGACACGCGAGGGCGGCGCCGCGAAGGCCATCGCTGAGCGTGTGCTCGAGGGAGCGGGATTTAGGATCCTCGGGCGCGACACCCGCCTTCGCGGGCTCGGGGTGAGCGTGGACGTCGTGGCGCTCGCCGCCGACGAGGTGCCCTGGTATTTCGATGTCTCGGGCGCCTTTACGACCACGAAGGGCGGCCTGCTGCGCACAGACGCCGTCTGGAGATGTGTCGGACGCGCCCATGTGCTCGCCAAGAACGGCAAGGTGCCGGTCGTCCTTCTCACCTCGCACCTGCCGCGACGAGGAAGCGAAGCTGACCTCGCCCTGCGCGCGGCCGGGACCGGTGCCGTCTTCGACGCCGTCGAGATGCTCTCCGAGGATGATCGCTCGAGGCTGGCAACTTATGCCGCAGGGCGATGCCACAACGTCCCGCTCGCGGGCTTCTGGACCGAGGCAGAGCTTTCCTCTCCTGGCTGAGAGCCTTCGCGACCTGGTCGCCTGTCACCGGTGTGAAGCGGGCCTGGCTGCAGAATAGGTAAAGGTACTTGACTATCAAATAACTTGTATATATGTTGACGACGTGACAGAACCGGGTCCGGCCGATCTCGACATCCCCGCTTTGTTGCGCGGGGCGCGTGGCACCTACGCCCAGTCGATACGGGCACAGCTGCAGGCCATCGGGATCGACGACCTTCCGAGGAACGGGGTCTTCCTCCTCGCCGGGATCGACTCCGCCGACCAATCCCAGAGCGACCTGGCGACTGGCATCGGCGTCACCAAGCAGGCCGTGAGCCAGCTGATCGACACGCTTGTGAACCGGGGCTATCTGAGGCGCAGCCTCGATGCAGACGACCGTCGTCGCATCTCGCTCGAGTTGACCGAGCGTGGGCGCCAGGTACTCGAGGCCGCCAAGCGGGGCGCGCACGCGGTCGACCTGCAACTTCTCGAACGCGTTCTGCCTGAGCAGGTCGAGGCGATGTGCACAGCACTCGGGGCATTGGCGGAGATCAGGCGCGCCGATATCGAGACCGGAGCGGGCGTACCCAGGGCTTCGCGTCAGTTCCGCCATTTCAGCCCGGTCTTTCCCGTGCGCGACCTCGGTGCCGCCCTCGAGCACTACGCGTCGCTCGGGTTTCACACGCTCGCCTACGAACCCGGCGGGCATTACGGCTTCGCCAACCGTGACGGCGTGGGCATCCACCTGTGTGTCGAGGATGAAGGGGACGACGGCCACGGGCATCATCACCACGCGTCGGCCTATCTCTATGTGCGCGACGCCGATGCCCTCTACGCGGAGTGGAGCCGGCCCGGCATCGGCGGTACCACCCACCCGGTGCAGGCGACCGACTACCAGCTTCGTGAGGGTACGCATTTCGACCCGGACGGGAACCTGATCCGTTTCGGCTCGCCGATGGAGACCTGATCCGGCGAGCTCGACCGGCGCTCACCTGTCGATCCTGCGCACCAGGACTTGGCGCCCTCAGCGGTCGAGGAGAATTCCTGCGTATTGCTCGGCGGCGATGTTCCTCCCCGTGACGACGACGACGAGGCGGCCCGTGATCTCGAGTTTGCCCCCGAGAACAGCGGCGAGGCCTGCGGCGCCCGAGCCTTCGACGACAAGGCCGTGAGTGCTGTACAGCCAGCGCATCGCGCGACGAAGCTCCGTGTCGTCGACCGCGACGAGCTTTGTGCCTGCCACGAGCCCGGGAGTGATCGAACCCGGCTCGAGGTTGGCCGCCAGACCGTCGGCGATCGTGTCCCCGACGCTCACGCGGACGATGCGGCCGGCGGCGACGGCGGCCGAGACTCCGAGCGACTCGCTCGACTCGACCCCGGCGATCGTCACGCCCGAGCGCGTGCTTGCCCATAGCGCCAGTCCCGCGAGGAGGCCCCCACCACCGACAGGCGCGACCACGGTCAGCTCGCCAGCTGACTGGGTGTCGAGCTCGCGCCCGATCGTCGACTGCCCGGCGATGACATAGGGGTCGTTGTAGGGCGAGATAAAGGCCGATCCTTCGCGGCCCCCGAGCTCGAGGGCGTAGCGTTCGGCCTCCTCGTAGTCCGCGCCATGCTCGATGAGCTCGATCGGAAAGCTACGCAGAGCCGCGACCTTGGGAGGGGAGGAATGCTCGGGCACCACGACCGTGGCGTGCCGGTTGAGCCGTGCCGACGCCCACGCGACGCCGAGGCCGTGGTTACCGGCGCTCGCGGTCACCACGCGGCGGTTCTCGGCCACGGCAGAGATTGCCGAAAGGCCGCCCCGCACCTTGAACGAGCCCGTCGGCTGGAAGGTCTCGAGTTTCAGGTAGCCCTCCGGGGCGATCGTGCTCGGCACAAGCGGCGTCGGCTTCAAGACGGCAAGGACCGCGTCCCATGCCAGGTCCATGTCCTCGGTCGTAGGGAGTCGTACCTGGCGGAGCGTCTCTCGGGACTGACGTGGATCGGGCACAGATGTGACCTTACCGAGTCGGCCGGACAAGCCTTGGGCCCGAGGAGGATCTTGGGAGAACAGCGACCTCAGCCGCGCGTGAGGGGCTTGTAAGCGATCCGGTGCGGCTGGTCGGCGTCGCTTCCGAGGCGGCGGTGACGGTCGGCTTCGTAGTCGCTGAAGTTCCCCTCGAAAAACCGCACGACCGACTCTCCCTCGAAGGCGAGTACATGGGTGGAGATCCTGTCTAAGAACCAGCGGTCGTGGCTTATGACCACGACAGCGCCCGAAAAGCCGAGCAGGGCTTCTTCCAGGGCTCTCAGGGTGTCCACGTCGAGGTCGTTGGTCGGCTCGTCCAACAACAGGACGTTCCCGCCCGCCTTTAGGACTTTGGCGAGCTGGACCCGGTTGCGCTCCCCGCCGGAGAGCTCGCCGACCTTTTTCTGCTGGTCACTGCCCTTGAAGCCAAAGCTCGAGACGTACGCGCGGGCGTGCAGCTCACGGTTGCCGACGACGATCCTCTCAAGCCCCGCGGTGATCTCGTCGAAAACCGTCGCGTCCGGGTCGAGGGCATCACGCGACTGGTCCACCCAGGCGAGCTCGACCGTCGAGCCGATCTGCAAGCTGCCCGAGTCCGCCTTTTCCTCACCGACGATCATGCGAAACAGCGTCGTCTTGCCGGCGCCGTTGGGCCCGATCACCCCGACGATGCCGCCGGGCGGGAGGAGGAACGAGAGGTCGTCTATCAAAAGGCGATCTCCGAAACCCTTCACGAGGCTTTCGGCGTCGACGACACGGTCGCCGAGGCGAGGCCCGGGTGGGATCGTGATCTCGAGTTTGTCGGAGCGTTTGTCGGCCGCCTCGGCCGCTGCGACGAGGTCGTTGTAGGCGGTGATGCGCGCCTTTCCCTTGGCGTGGCGCGCCTTTGGAGCCATGCGGATCCACTCGAGCTCGCGCTCAAGAGACTCGCGCCGGGAGCGGTCGGCCTTGTCTTCTAGGGCGAGCCGGGCTTGTTTCTGCTCGAGCCAGGAGGTGTAGTTGCCCTGCCAGGGGATCCCGGCTCCCCGGTCCAACTCGAGGATCCATCCGGCCACGTTGTCGAGGAAGTAGCGGTCGTGGGTGACCGCCACCACTGTCCCGGGGTACTCCTGCAGGGTGCGCTCCAGCCAGGCAACCGACTCGGCGTCGAGGTGGTTCGTGGGCTCGTCCAACAAGAGCAGGTCCGGCTTGGACAAGAGCAGCCGGCACAAGGCCACGCGCCGACGCTCGCCTCCGGACAGCTTGGTCACGTCCATGTCCGCCGGCGGGAGCCTTAAGGCGTCCATGGCGATCTCGAACGTGCGGTCGAGGTCCCAGGCGCCGGCCGCGTCGATCCTGTCCTGCAGCTCGGCCTGTTCAGCCAGCAGCGCGTCGAAGTCCGCGTCCGGTTCGCCGAATCCCGCGCAGACCTCGTTGTACCGCTCGACGAGGGCCTTTGTCTCGGCGACACCGTCCGAGACGTTGCCGAGCACGTCCTTTTCCGGATCGAGCTGAGGCTCTTGAGGAAGGAACCCGACGCTGAAGCCGGGGGTGAGGCGGGCCTCACCGGAAAAGCCGTCGTCTATTCCGGCCATGATCCGAAGAAGCGAGGACTTTCCCGAGCCGTTCGCCCCGATGACGCCGATCTTGGCTCCTGGGAAGAATGACAGGTTGATGCCCCGGAGGACCTCGCGATCGGGCGGGTAAAAGCGCCGGAGACCACGCACCGTGTAGATGAACTGGGCTGGCATGTCCTCAAGTGTGGCCCGAACTCCGCTCGCCAGCGCCGCACCAAGGGCACAACCGTGCCCATGTCCGCCCACCGGCCGGACATGGGCCTCGCCGTAGGTCAGCTGTGTGGGGCTTTACCGGCCCCGCCAGTAACTCTGGAGCTCGTGCCCTTGACTCAGAAATAGCCCGAGCGTGAGCTCAAGAAATCAGGCCCCGATGTCCTTTGTGTACTCGCTGACCTCCTCAGGCGAGAGCCGGCTGCCCATCGCGAGGTAGTAGATGACCAAGCTGAATATCGCCACCACCGCTACGTCCCAATAGAGCGGGAGATCGGCGTTGCCCCCGACGAGGACGTTCTTGAGGCTGCCGACGCCTCCGATGATCCCCCCTTGACCGAAGCCGCCAAAGTATGAGATCACGCCCAGTCCGGTCAGATAGGGAAATAGCCACTTGGCAGATGCCCACTCGATCTTCGGGGCCTTGTCGTTGAGCCCGAAGATGCGCGAGACCAGCATCAGCACATAGCCGATGAGGACAGCGACCATGAGGGTGCTGTAGGTCTGCCAGCCTGCCCAGTAGACGATGAGCGTGGAGAACACAAAGGCCACCGGAGCGAGGAAGCCCGCCGCGGGGAGGCGGTAGGAGCGGTGGAGATCGGCGCTGTTCTTGCGCAAGGCCCCGAGCGCAAGCGGCGCGCCGACATACATGAGCACCGTCGCCGAGGTGACGACGCTCACGAGCTTTCCCCAGCTCGGGAAGGGCAGGAGAAACAGACAGCCCAGCACAAAGGCCACGATCACCGAGAAGACCGGGATCTTGGTCCTCTCCGAGGTCTGCTCGAATGCTTTGGGGAGATAACCGTCCAAGCTCATGCCGTAGGAGATGCGCGATGTCGTCGTTATGTAGATGAGCCCGCAGCTGCCGGGCGACACGACGGCACTGAACCGCAGGACCCAGGCTAACCAGGCGAGTCCGGCGACCGAGGCCAATGTGTAGTACGGCGAAGCCTCGAGGGGACCATCTTTCACGAGGTTGGCCCAGGTGTGGAAGTGGGCGATCGTCGCCGGGTTCAAGGCACCGATGAAGGCGAACTGGACGAGGATGTAGATGACCACGGCGATGAGCACCGAGCCGATGACGGCCCAGGGGAGGTCGCGCTGGGGATTACGGCTCTCACCGCCGATCTGGGTCGCCTGCTCGAAGCCGGTGAACGCGAACACGATGCCCCCTTCAGGGATCACCGTCATGAGGGTCTTCGGAATGCTCAGGCCTTTGGGGAAAAAGCCCCCGCCGGCGGTGAAGTTCCCGGGGTGAAAATGCGTGCTGACGAGCACGATCACAGCCAGCAGGGGGATCACGATCTTCAAGATCGTGAGCCCTGTGTTCGCCCGGTCGACCCAACGGATCCCGATGAGGTTGATGACGGTGAACACGGCCATCAGACCGATCGCGACGGCGATCCCCTTTCCGGGCAGCGTGCCGTTGTTCGCGTTGTAGAAGCCTTTCGCCCACTCGGCGGTCGACATGTACTCGAGTGCCGCGAGCACCTCGATCGGTGCGTATGCGGCTGCCTGGACGTAGGCGAACCATCCGAACGACGCCCCGGCGAGGTTCCCGAAGGCGTATTGGGGGAACAGGCCCCCTCCGCCCGAGACGGGGAACATGCCGCCGAGCTCTGCGTAGACAAGCGCGATCACGATGACGATCACCGAGGCGATCACCCAGGCGACGAGTGCCCCAGGCCCGGCGATCGTAAGCGCGAGCAGGGCGGCGAAAAGCCACCCAGACCCGATGATCGAGCCCTCCGAGGCCCAAAGGAGCCCGAGGAAACCGACCTCTCGCTTTAGACCTTCGCCACCGAGGTGTTGCTGTGGCTTATCGGGTAGGACTGCGGTCATCTTCAGCACCTCCGATTTGGGGCCTGCTCCAAAAGGCCGACAAAGGCGAGCAACCCTTTCAGTCCCCTCACCGCAGCCGTCACGACACCGCTGGGACCGTCACGGAGTCTCGTCTCTCGGGCGGTGTGTCTTCCAGGGTCGAAAGACTCTTCGTAAAGATGCTCGAGCTACCTCGCGTGTCACAGGGGCCCTCGGTCACAGTCGGGCAGGACTGAGGACGACCATCGGCCGCGCCGTCGCGGGGCACGCGAGCCGATGCCGCGCGCGTGTGCGGTGGCGTGGTCGCTTAACCAAGGCATAAAACGGGCCATGTCCAGGTCGTGTGGGCTCAGGTACTCCTTCGATGCGAAACTCCCTCCTAGGCGGCAGAAGGTCTAGAGCCGCTTTTCGCGAGTAGCTCAGCATGGAGGACCCAGTGAATGTCCTTGTCTTTAACTGCGGCAGTTCTTCGCAGAACTTCAAGCTCTACAGGGTCCTCGAGGGGGAGGAACCGGCCGTGGTCGCCTCGGGCAGGGCGAGCAATGTCGCCACCAGGACCCAAGCTGCGGCGCGGATCGACTGGAGCGTGGCAGGAGTTGACGCAGGCAGGCAAGCGAACCTGCCGACGCATCGGCGCGCAGCTGAAGAGAGCCTCGAGATCCTCGCTGAGCACGGGATCAAAATCGACGCCATCGGTCACCGCTTCGTGCACGGGGGCGAATGGTTCAAGGAAAGTGCCCTGATCACTCCCTCTGTTGCACAGACCCTGAAGAGGTGTTTCGGGCTAGCCCCCATCCACAACCCGAACTCCTACAGCGTCATCGAGGTCTGCGCCGAACGATTGCCAAGCGTTTTCCAGGTGGCGGTCTTCGACACGGCTTTTCACTCCAATCTCGCGGAGGAGGCCAAGCGGTACGCCATCCCTTTGGAGCTGTCGAGAAAGCATGGTTTTCGCAAGTTCGGCTTCCACGGGTTGTCCTACAGCTACGTCTCGGCACGCTCGGCAGAGTTGCTGGGCAAACCGATCAGCTCGGTGAAGCTCGTCATGTGCCATCTCGGGACCGGTGGCTCGAGCGTGGCCGCCTTTGGGGACGGGCACTCGGTCGACACATCGTTCGGTTACTCGCCGCTTGCGGGCCTCGTGATGTCCACCCGTTCGGGCGACATCGACGCCGAGGTCGTTCTCGAGCTTTGCCGCAGTGGGTACAGCGCGGACGAGGTGGGCGACATCCTCAACAACCAGTCCGGGCTCCTCGGCCTCTCCGGCTTCTCGTCGAACCTGGAGGAGGTGATCGCCGAGGCCGAGCGCGGCGACGAGGACTGTCGCATCGCGGCCGCCGCCTACGCGATCCGGCTCAAGACCTATCTCGGCGGCTACCACTTCTTATTGGGCGGCGCAGACGCGATCGTGTTCACGGACTCGCTTGGAACCCGCTCGTGGAAGCTGCGCGAGATGGTCTTGAGCGGGGTCGGAAACCTCGGGATACTCCTGGACGCCGAGAAGAACCGGGAGGCTCCGGCTGACGCCGAGTCGTTCGTGAGCCGACCGGAGTCCCCGACAGCGGTCATGGTCGTTCCGACCGACGAGGAGCTGGTCATCATGCAGGAGGTTCTGAGGAGCCTTCCGGTCGATGGGCTTGTCCGGGAGCCGGATGCGAGAATCGCTCCGTGAGCGATCAAGCCGGTCCTGGCCTGCCTTCCGCGAGCTCGCCGAGCACCGGCCTCTGGCAGCGCACCACCGGTGGGAGCTTCGCCCTTGTGGCCCTTGGCGCCGCCATGTGGGGTACCGACCCGCTTTTCCGACAGAAGCTGGCGCTCAACATGCCGGCACCGGCGATCGTCGCTTTCGAACAGGCCCTGCCGGCTCTTTTGCTCGCGCCGTTCGTCTGGCGGGGGTTGCGCCGTGCCACGGCGGTCTTCAACTGGCGCGACTGGGTCTCTCTCGTCGTGCTCGGGTGCGGCTCGTCGGCACTGGCGACCTTGTTGTTCACGTACGCGTTCACCTACGACCGGCCCAACACTCCCGTCTTGTTGCAACAGCTTCAGCCGCTGTTCGCTCTCGCGGGTGCCCGCTTCGTCCTCGGCGAACGCCTCCAGCGCCGCTACGGTCTCTATCTGCTCGGCGGCCTCGCGGGTGCCTACCTCATCGCCTTCCCGCACCCGTTCTCGGTCGGCGGGGTCGACGGTTGGGCGCCCGCGTTGCTCGCGGTCTGTGCCGCCGGCCTCTGGGGCTTCGGCACCGTGCTCGGCCGGCGTCTCGGATCCAAGCTGCCTTTCACCGAGCTGACCGCGTTGCGCCTCGCGACGGGGCTCGTGGCGGCCTTGATCGCGCTCGGCGTGAGCGGGGACGGACGGGCCTATGCGCACATGAACGCCAAGGCCGTGCTCGCCCTGGTGTGTCTCGCACTGGTCCCGGGTCTTTTGAGCCTGCTCGTCTACTACCGGGGCCTTCGCGGGACACCTGCGGCGGCCGCTACCCTCGGTGAGCTGGCCTTCCCGCTCACCGCGCTCGTGCTCGACTACTTAGCCTTCGGCTCGACGCTCTCGGCTTCACAATGGCTCGGCCTCGCAGTGCTCGTGTCCACGATCACGACGATGGGAACCCTTCGCGTAAACGGCACCCCCACCGGAGTCGAGGTACCCCAGCTGGAGCCGCCTGTCGGCGCCCGCCTGGACCGCTTGGCCTTCCCCGGCACCTGAAGGCAGCTCGAAAGCCTCGCGGGAGACTGCTGTGCCCCCGGAGGGCGGACCGAGCGACAGCAACACAGGTGGTCGTAGCCGGGCTCACGCGCCTGCGCCCGCAGCTCGTCACGGCCTTGTTGGTGGCCTCGCGCCGTGAAGGCTCATCGCCAAGGCCGGATCACGGTGTCACCAGTCAGAAGATTGTGGTCGCTGCTTGTTGGCGGGCACGCGACGTGTGTCATCGGCCGAAGCGGCGTTCCCTCCGCCCGAAGTCCCGCAGGGCGCGCAAGAAGTCGACGCGGCGGAACTCCGGCCAGTAAGGATCGACGAACACGCACTCGGCGTAAGCGGCTTGCCAGAGCAAGAAGCCGGACAGGCGGGCCTCGCCGCTCGTCCTGATCACGAGATCCGGGTCGGGCAGCCCGGCCGTGTAGAGGTGGGTCGAGATCCCGGCCGCGTCGATTCTCTCTGCTATCTCCGAAGCGGGTATACCCTCTGCTGCGAGCTTGGCGACAAGAGACCTGCATGCGTCGACGATCTCGTCCCGGCCGCCGTAGCCAAGGGCCAGGTTGAAGCGCCAAGAGGAGGGAGAGCCCGACTTGGCCGCCTCCGCGCGAGAGGCTGCCTCCGAGAGGCGATCAGGCAGGAGCTCCAAGCTGCCGATGACCCGGATCGAACAGCCGAGCCGTCCTGCGACCCGCGGAAGATCCTCAAGAAGCTCTATTAACACATCGAAGTACGGGTCCAGCTCCTCGCGGGGCCGCTGCAGGTTGTCGGTCGAAAGAACCCAGGCCGTCACGGCCGGAAGCTGCAGCTGGGCGCTCCACTCCAGGAGCTCGGCCAACTTGGCCATCCCGCTGCGGTAGCTGGTCGTGTAGTCGGACAGACCCTCCGAGCGGGCGAAACGGCGGTGCCCGTCGAGTATCACGCCGAGGTGAGAAGGCAGACCATCTGGCCTGAGCGAGTTGAACAGACGTCGCTCGTAGAGCCGATACAAGGGAGCGGACCAAGCCATCGTGACATTCTCGCAACTGTGGCGACACCTTGCCCAGACGAGGCGCTTTGACCGAGACAAGACGGTCAGAAAACGCCTCGCGATCGAACGCCGACGCCGCATCTTGGGCAGCGCCGGCGTTCTACCGGCTTAGGCGAACTTGTTGGGTTGTAGCTAGCCCAAGGTGGTTGTCGATCCACCAGAAGGGCTGCTCGAGCTCGGCTTGTTCGAGCACGGGGTTGTGGACGTGGATGTCTTTGTGGTCGCGGTCGCCGCCACCGCCTTTGCCGGCGTGTGGGAAGCGCTGGTCGAGGCACTGGCGATCGCCGCGCCCCCGAGGCCCAATCCGAACGACCCTCCGACGACCGCAGCTATGGCAAATGGTTTCTTCAACTTCATGAGGATTCTCCCCTCCTTGCTTGTTGCCCGGATACGGGGCATCCGGCCGAGGCAATGGCTTGTTGTCGAGTTCCATTTGACCGTGAGACTCTGTGGCAGCTCTTGTCCCTCGCTGAGAGCCGACTGAGCGTTCTCGCCTCTGGCCGTTACGGTCGCGCCTGAATTGGGCCGAGTGTTGACGATGACCCTGGCCTGGGCTCGAGGCCGACCATCTGCCTTTGCGCTTTGTAGCTCCCCAGCTACAAGCACTGCCCAACGGGTCAAAACGAACCGCTTGAGCACGCGCTCACCCGCACGGGCGCCTAGTGGCGACGAGGGCGAGGTGGACCTTGGGTGCTGCGCTTTGCAGGGGCGAGGTGTACGAGGGCGTTGTAGGTCACAAGTGCAATGGCGAGGTGCATGATCATGAGGACGAGTACGGCCTTTGGAGGCTGACCCTTGGCGAGGATGTACAAGTCAGGAAGAAACAGCACCGCTGTTACGACGATCGCCATTCGCAAGAAGACCCAACGAGGCGCGGACGAGATCCGTGTCACGACGGGCCAGCCGATACAGGCGATGATCACACCCAGTGTCGTCAGCTTGGCGTAGTCGGAAAACTGGAAGTGGACATAGCCACGCGTGGCGGGAAATATGCGCGTCCCGACGGCTACGAGGATCGCGTCGACCGCCAATGATCCCAAGATCGACAAGAGTGACGCCATCACGACGCTCGAGGCCGTCGGTTGCTTGTGCTCTGGAGCGAAGTCGATCCTGAAGGCGGACAGACTGCTGATCAGCAGAGGCTGTTGTTGCTTCTGGGACGGTTTCGGGGGAGCTGACACGTGGCGGAATACTAGGCGTCTCCCGGGGAACGAAAGCCGAGAATCGCCTCATAATTAGAGCCTTTGTCGAGTCTTTACCAATCTTTGGCAAGGAGTTGGCGCTCAGCGTTCCGTCGACACGTTCGCGGGTCGACGCCAAGCTCGCCTATCCGGCGGACGATGAGCTGGAGACAGGACCATCGAAATCTTGGGCGCATTGCTTCGTACCTGCGCTCAAGCGCGCAGGGGGAGCCTCGCTACATAGGCGGCATGCGCCTGCGCAGGCGTAAGAACGTGGTTCGAAACCAACTGGTCGAGGACCTGGAGCTGGCGTTGCTTGGCGAGAGAGAAGTGCTGCACCGGGTCATAGTCCGACGGTGCCTGCGGAAGTCCGGCGAGCATTGATGCTTCGGCCCAGTTGAGCTTGTCCGGAGTGACTCTGAAGTAGCCGCGGGCCGCGTTCAGATAGCCCCAGAAGCCGTTCCCGTAGTAGATAGCGTTCAGGTACATCTCGAGAATTCTTGGCTTTGAGTAGCTGAGCGAGAGCTTGAGGCCGAGCCCGACCTGTTCCAAGGTGCCGCTGAATCCGGTGCCCGATGGATAGAGCTGCTTTGCCAGCTGCTGGGCGATGGTGCTCCCGCCCGGGTCACCGCCACTATGTAGTGCCGTGAGCGCGGCGCGCGCGGCCCCGTCGAAGATGTTCAGCAGGGCGTTGGAGTAAAAGTGCTCGTCTTCGACGGCGACCTCCGCCTCCGCCAGCTTTGTCGGCAGAGGCAGAGTCCCCACCTTGCCTCCGTGCGCCCTCACGATCTGGGCTACCAACTCCGGCGCGTTGGCGACGCTCGGCAGGCTGAGCTCGTAGCCTGCACCACCGGCAACGAGGGCTGCGAGGATCCCCAACAAGATCAAGGCGGTCCGTGCGAGGCGCGATCTCCACCCGCGCCTTCGGCTGCCGTAGCGGCGGGACCTGTGCGATCTCAAGTGAATCCCCCGCCTAACCGCCGATGGCAGTGCCGATGAGCCGTCCGAGGCCGAAGGTGGCACCGGCGGCGAGCAGCCCGAAACAGAGTTGGCGTGTTCCGGAGAAGATCGCGTTGCGTCCCGTCAATAACGTGATCAATGTGCCGATCGTGAACAGCCCGAGCGCGGCGCAACAGATGGAGACGACGAGGGCGGTCGTGCCGCTCGTGATGAAGTAGGGGATGAGCGGGATGATGGCGCCGATGGCGAAGAGCAGGAACGAGGAGCCACCCGCTGCATACGGTGAACCCCCGAGTTGGCTCGGGTCGAGCCCGAGCTCCTCGCGGACCATGGCGTCGAGGGCTGTCTGCTCATCGGCCATCAGGCGTTCGGCGATCTGCTCGGCCTCGTCGCGCGGCAGACCCTTTGCCTCATAAATGAGAGCGAGTTCTTCTTGTTCCTCGTCGGGCACCGAACGGATCTCGGCGGCCTCGGTGCGCACCTGACGCTGGTAGAGCTCCCGGGCGCTCTGGACCGAGATCCACTCGCCGATCGCCATCGAGAAGGCGCCGGCCAACAAGCCCGACAAGCCCGTGATCAAGATGGCCGCCGACTTCAGCTGGGCTCCGGCGACTCCCATCACCAAAGCCAGGTTGGAGGTGAGACCGTCGTTCGCACCGAGCACTGCCGCACGAAGTGAGTTGCCTCCAGGTGCCCGGTGGCGGCCTTCCAGGGTGGCGAGAGTCTCTCCTGCGATGCCTTTTGGTGAGCCACCGGCGATGTAACGAAGGACACGGGCATGAGAGCGCTCCTGGTCGGGCATGTTCGTTTCCGCCGCCTCCGGCTGGTTGTCATAACCGGTCTCGTCGACTTGTTCGAGAGTGGCGACGGTGGGAAGTACGACCCTTGGACCAAAGCGCCCCGCCAAGAAGGCCATCGTGCGAGCCCGCCACGATGGCCTTCGCGCTCCAGGCTCGAGGCCGGCGGAGCGGAGCTGGTCCTCCCAGAACGACAAGTGGCGTTCTTCGACCTCGGCAAGGCGGATGTAGACCGAGGCCAACTGGGGGCTCTTCTCCGCGGCCGCCATGGCGCGATAGACGTACGCGGAGTCGATCTCGCCCTGCAGGTTGGCTCTGTAACGGGAGGTGTCAGAAGAAGGCTTGCCCATGTGTGTTGTCTACCTCTGCTTTGTTCGTCGTGCGCAGTGGCTTCGAGGCTCCTAGCGGTCGACGGAAGATACGTGCCATGAAGATGGCCTAGGACCGACCCGCCTCGAGTCGTATCACTGCATCTACCCCGCCGTTCGGCGCAGCGTCGAGCCACGCCGTCCCACCTGACATCCTCGCGAGTTGCGACACGATCGCGAGACCGAGGCCCGTTCCACCGCTCGGGGCACCCTCGTGTCTCCAGAACCGGTCGAAGGCCCTAGTCCTGTCGGCCGGGCTCATACCTGGCCCATCGTCGATCACATGGACCTCGATGTGGTCTCCGACATGAACCGCACCCAGCGACACCGTCCCACCCGCATGCGTCGCTTCCAGTGCGTTCGCGAGGAGGTTGTCGAGGACCTGCTCGAGGTGACCGGGGCAAGCCAGAGCCCTGAGCGACGCCACGTGTTCGCCGGCGCCCGTCGCCGGATCGCAGGTGAGGGCGACCTGGCGTTCCTCGGCGAGGGCACTCCATGCGTCCGCACGGTCGCGCAGCGTCGTGCCGACCTCGACGACTTCTCTCGTCGGTCGGGCCCCTCCCTCGGCTCGAGCGAGCGTCAGCAGTCCATCAACGATCCGCGAGAGCCTGTCGGCTTCGGCGAGGGCGGGAGCGAGGTCTGCTCTCTGCTCGGGCTCAAGTGTTTCCTCGAGGTTCTCGAGACGGAGCCTTAGCGCCGTGAGGGGAGTTCGCAACTGGTGGGAGGCGTCGGCAAGAAACGCCCGCTGGGTGTGGACCAGCTCCTCTAAGCGGTCTGCCATCTCGTCGACCGTTTCACCGAGGGCCTTCAACTCGCCCGGGGCGCGACCGACCCGGGCGCGCTCGGACAAGCGGCCGGCGCCGACGGCGGCGACGGCGGCCTCGATGGTTTCCAAGGGGCGAGTGAGAGATCTTGCGAGAAGCGTCCCGATGGCGGTCGCCAAGGCGAGCACCCCGATCCCGAACAGCGCCAGGGCTATCCAGTGGTTGCGGATTCGCGCGTGCAAGGGCGCGGCCGACTCGGCCACGAGGAGGACCACGTCCGGCCCGTGGCCCGAGCTCAGATGGTCTTTTGCTCGAGGTGCCGAGACCGCCACAGGAAGAGCCATGTACAAAAAGTCATCGTCCGGGTCGTTCGAGCCCTCCTCGCCCGAGGTGTGACCTGCGGCGGCAGCGATGATGATCGGTTTGGTGCGCGGGTCAGCGAGCTCCTCGTCGGCGTCTTTGCCCGCTGAGGCGAGGACGTTTCCGTTCGAGACGACGGCGACGATGGCGTCCTCGGCGCGGGCGAACTGGCTGATGACCGCCTGAAGACTGGGACCACCGGTGTGGTTCAGCCCCGCGGCGACGAGCACGGAAAGCGACGTGGCGTCACGCTGCACCTCCGCCATGGCGGTGATCCTGTCGTTGCGAGCCAGGCTGAGCCCGAGTGGGACCTCGAGAACGACGACGAGAGCAAGGGCAAAGAGCAGGAAACCCGCGAGCAGCCGCCGCCTCATTGAGGAACGGCGAGCCTGAAACCGACGCCGCGGCTCGTCTCGATCCACTTGGGATCGCCGAGCTTCTTGCGGAGAGATGCGATGTGCACGTCAACCGTCTTGGAAGTGCCGTACCAGTGGGGGTCCCAGACCTCGGCGAGAATTTCGCGCCGGGTGACCATCGCCCCGGGATCGACGGCGAGCAGGGCGAGCAGGTCGAACTCCTTCGGAGTGAGCGGGACCTCCTTGCCGCCAAGCTGCACACGATGTGAGCGCCGGTCGATCTCGAGCTCTCCGATCATCTGGGCTGCCTGGGGAGGCGATGCCGAGATGCTTCTGCGGCTCACCGCACGGATGCGGGCCACGAGCTCGCGAAAGCCAAAGGGCTTGACGACATAGTCATCGGCTCCGAGCTCTAGACCGACGACGCGGTCGGTCTCGTCGTCGCGTGCGGTCACGATGATGATCGGGACGGTCGAGCGCGCGCGCAGCTGTCTGCAGACGTCGAATCCGCGGGCGTCGGGAAGCCCAAGATCCAACAGGACGAGGTCAGCCGGTGGCGCCGACAAGGCGGCCGCTGCCGTCTGCACGACGGTCACCTCGAAGCCTTCGCGACGCAGCCCGGTCGCCAACGGCTCGCCGATGGCAGGGTCGTCTTCAACCACGAGAACTTGCACTGTTCTTGTAGCCTTCCACAGCCAATCAGGATCGGGTTGTCAGTCGTGACAGCAGTCCCGCCACGAGGAAGTCGATAATTACCAGCGCCATAGCTCCACGCGGCCGGTCCTTGCCAAAACTTTACCGGTTACTGGGTGCGCCTTAGATCCCACATTCGTAGGGTCAGCAATGACATGGTGTCGCTCACCTTCGATCCGACCCACACGGCTAAGCGTGGCAAAGCGCGCCGCGGTTCGGTCGTCTCCCGTCCCGGCCCGGTTCCGCGCCCGGTCGTAGCCGAGATCGCGACCGTTGTCGCCGGAGTGGGTTTCGGCGCCTGCATCGCCCTTACGGTCACGGCCGAGAGCTGGAAGCAGCTCTCGGCACCTGGCGGCATCGCCATGTTTCTTGGCAACTTGACGGGCATGGCCGGGACCTACCTGGCCCTTGTGATGGTTCTGCTCATAAGCCGGGTGCCGGTCGTCGAGCGTGTGCTCGGTCAGGACAGACTGCTCGTTTTACACCGTCGCCTGGCGCCGTGGCCCATCTCGTTGATCCTCGCGCATGCCGTGCTGCTCACCTTCGCATACGCCCAAGCCGTCCGGACCGGTGTCCTACACCAGTTCGGAGCATTCCTCGGGTCGTACCCGGACATGGTGCAAGCGACCATCGCCCTCGCACTGATGCTCGCGATAGCAATTACCTCGGTCTATTCGATCCGCCGCCGGATGCGCAGGGAAAGGTGGTGGGCTGTCCATCTCTTCATGTACCTGGCCCTCGCGCTTGGGTTCGCACACGAGATAGTTCTCGGGCCATCGTTTGTCGGCCACCCGCTCACGAGAGCCGTGTGGTCTCTTGCCTGGGCCTCGACGGCGGGTCTCGTGCTCGCCTACCGGTTCGGGCTGCCGCTACTGCGCAGCTTGCGGCACCGCCTCGAGGTCGTCGAGGTTCAATCCGAGGGCCCGGACACCGTCTCGGTGATCTGTCGTGGCCGTCACCTCGAGCGCCTCGCAATCTCGGGCGGGCAGTTCTTCGAGTGGCGTTTTCTGGCAAGAGGACTGTGGTGGCAGGCACATCCCTTCTCGCTCTCAGCGCGGCCACGGCCCCCGTTCTTGCGCCTCACGGTCAAGGCCATCGGCGACTACTCCTCGGCCGTCGCCAGGCTGCAGCCCGGCACGCGCGTTGCCATCGAGGGTCCCTACGGTGCCTTCACGACCCATGCCCGCCGCCGCACGAGGGTCGCGCTCATTGCCGGCGGTGTCGGGGTGACGGCCGCCCGATCCTTGCTCGAGGACCTGCCCCGAGACGCTGAGCCGGTCGTCGTGCTTCGCGCTTCTAGCGCCGACGAACTGGTCCTGGCCTCGGAGGTGGCCGAGCTCGTACGCCATCGCAAGGGCCACCTGTACGAGCTCGTTGGCGCGCGCTCGCAGGTCCGCATGGAGCGGATCTTCGAGCTGGTGCCCGACTTGGGGGAACGGGACGTCTATGTATCGGGACCTGAAAGCTTCGTCCAACAGGTCGTCGCGACGTTGAAACGGCGTGGGATCGCACAGGACTCCGTCCATTTCGAGGTCTATTCCCTGTGAGCGATCTCTGTCGGACTTGTGCCCAGACACGCGGAGGTGACTCACGATGAGACGGGCTAAAGCTGTCGCGGCCAGTGTCGCCGGGTTCGCCGGCATCCTCGCCGCCCATCTCGGCAACGCGCCGCCGGTCCTCGGCGCTTCATCGCCCGCACCCGCTTCCAGTTCGGTCCCCGCCACCACGAGCCCGGCGGGCGATACCGGCACGAGCAGTACGACAGGGACTGGCACGACCATCCCGCTAACGACCTCAGGGGCTTCCAAGTCGGCTGTCGGAGCAAGCGAGCAGTACGGCTACGGCATCCTCTCTGTAAGAGTGACAGCACAGGCAGGCCGCATCACCGATGTGTCGGTCGCATCGATACAGACGGCCGAGCAGTACTCGCAGAACCTCGCCCAGCAGGTCATACCGATGCTCCGTAACGAGGTCCTCTCGGCCCAGAGCGCGCGGATCAGCGCCGTCTCGGGGGCTACCTATACGAGCGAGGCCTACGCCTACTCGGTCCAGTCCGCCCTCGACGCCCTTGGCGTGAAGTGACCTTTCCGGCGTGATCGTCCACGTCGAGCCCGTAATGGGGACAATGGTCTCGTTCCATGTCGTCCCTGGCGAGTGCCCAGCCGCCGAGGTGAAGGCGGCTATCGCTTCGGCTTGCACGTGGCTGCACGAGCTCGACGGTATCTTCAGCACCTGGTAGCCGGACAGCCCCATGAGCAAGTTGAGATCCGGGGTGCTGCGCCTGGATGACGCTCCGCAAGAGATGGCTCTTGTCGTCGAATTGTGCGAACAGGCGAGGATCCTCTCCCAGGGGTGGTTCGATCCGTGGGCGATGCCCGGCGGCTTCGATCCGACGGGCCTCGTCAAAGGCTGGGCGACAGAACATGCGCTTGAGGTCTTGTGCCTCGCTGGGGTCCAAGGCGCGATCATCAACGGCGGTGGCGATATCGCCGTCTTCGGGTGGCCCGAAACAGACAAGCCATGGAGGATCGGTATCCGGCATCCGTGGAGGCCCGAGGCGCTGGCCTGCGTGCTCGAGGTCGACCGCGCCGTCGCCACCTCCGGCTGTTACGAGCGGGGCCCGCACCTGATCAACCCCAAAGACGGGAAGATGATCTTCCGAACTGCCTCGGCGAGTGTCGTCGGCCCAAACCTTGCGATGTGTGATGCCCTCGCCACCGCGCTCGTCGTCGCTGATTGCGACGGACCGGCGATGGCGCGTTCGCTTAGGGGTTATGAGGCTTACATCATCTCGAGCGACGGCAGCGAAGATGCCACCGAAGGGATCGTGTTCGCGACTCCAGGCGCGCGGTGACACCACTTGGCTCGCCCTGATCTTCGCCGAGCTTTGACGAATCTCTGCTTTCCATTGCCAGTTGTCTGTCCAACAGGATCCCTAGGGTCGGTCAAAAGCATGCCAAGGAGACCGATGCAAGCCAATCCAGCGACGCGTCCTGCCCAGGCCGGAACGACCGGGCAGCTGATCAGAGCGCTGCCAGGTGCGCGGTGTTCGACCGGAGTGTCACGGTGATCCGGGCACAGACTCGGCCTCAGGCAAGTCCATCTCGCGAGGCGGACCCCGCCCGCGCAATGCGCCTGCGCGACCGCCGCCCGAGTCGGGCAACGGCCTTGGTCCGTGCAGGTCGGCCTCGGCAGTGGACGAAGAACCTGCTCGTTGTCGCGGCACCCATCGCGGCTGGATCCATAACCAAGGCGGACGTCGTCGCCCATAGCGTGCTGGCCTTCTTCTTGTTCGTGGCGGCGTCGGCTTCGACCTACCTCGTAAACGACGTCGTCGACCGGGACAATGACAGGCTGCACCCAGTTAAACAGAGCCGCCCCGTGGCTTCGGGACAGCTTCCTGTTGTTCTGGCACTTTGGGCCGCGACCCTCTTAGCCACGGTCGCGTTGTTGGCGTCGGTCCTCGTGATAGGAGCGGCCTTCACAGCGGTGATCGCCACGTACATTGCCATCAGCGTCTGCTACTCACTTTTCTTAAAGCGAGTGCCTCTGGTCGAGCTCGTATGCGTCGCAGCCGGGTTCGCGCTCCGAGCCATTGCAGGTGGAGCTGTCGCCCATGTGGCGATATCCCCATGGTTCTTGATGGTGGCTTCCTTCGGCTCACTGCTCCTCGTCGCCGGGAAGCGCAGCGTCGAACAGTCCGTGATGAAGGACCAAGGTGGGCGCCATCGGCCGGCACTTACTGCCTACCCGGCAACATTCCTGAGATCTGTACGCATGCTGGCGATGTCGGTGACCGTAACGACGTACTGCCTTTGGGCCTTCGAGCGCGCAGGGCGGCTCGGACCAGTCGAACGCGCCGAGGACATCGTGTGGTTCGAGCTGTCGATCGTCCCTTTCGTGCTCGCGGTCCTGCTTGTCGAGCTTGCGATTGAGCAGGGCCGCGGAGGTGAACCTGAAGAGCTCGCCCTCAGGGACCGTGGGCTGCAGGTGCTCGGCGTGGCATGGTTCGCATTGTTGGTCGTCGGTATCTACGCATGAGCACGCCCGGTGGGCGTCAGCTTCTTGCCGGTTGGGGCCGGACACCTGCCTCAGCCGCCACTGTTGTGCGGCCAGGATCGGCAGCTGAGATCGGAGAGCTCCTGGCGGGAGGCCGTGGCAATCTGGGCTTGATCCCCCGGGGCCTCGGTCGCTCCTATGGCGATGCCGCGCAATGTGGCGGGGGTCTGGTCGTCGATTGCGCAGGACTGAACCGCATTCTCGATCTCGACCTTCGTGGGGCGAAGGTTCGTGCCGAGGCTGGTGTGTCATTCGACGACCTCCTTCGCCTCCTCGTCCCGAAAGGGCTCTTTGTCCCGGTTACTCCCGGGACGAGATTCGTCACTCTCGGCGGCGCCATCGCCTCGGACGTCCACGGCAAGAACCACCACCTAGACGGCACTTTGAGCCGGCACCTGGACGGTCTTCGGATCGCCACTGCGCTCGGGCCGATCGACTGTGGGCCTGAAGATCAGGGCGAGGTCTTCCCGGCAACCTGCGGAGGCATGGGTCTTACCGGTGTCATCTTGGAGGCGGCCCTCCGGCTCATGCCGATTGAGACCTCCAGCATGGTTGTCGACACCGAACGGGTCACCGATCTCGAGGCCTGCATGGCTCGCCTGTCCGAAGAAACGGGCACCTACCGGTACTCGGTCGCCTGGATCGACGGCCTGTCACGCGGTCGTCACTTGGGCCGCTCCGTGCTGACGCGTGCAAACCACGCCCTTTTGACCGATCTTCCCGGAAAGGCGCGCCATGACCCGCTTCGGATTCAGCTGCGCAACCCTCTCGGTGTCCCGCTATCACCTCCCGTCTCAGTTCTCAGTCCGGCGACAGTCGCCGCCTTCAACGAGGCGTGGTTCCGCCACGCACCTCGTCACCGCGCCGGTGAGCTCGTCCCACTGGCAAAGTTCTTCTACCCGCTCGACGGCCTGGCCAACTGGAACCGGCTCTACGGGCCGCGCGGCTTCACCCAATACCAGTTCGTGGTCCCGCTTGTCGCAGAGGTGACCGTGCGGACCGTCCTCGAGCGTCTCAGCAGGGCTCGGGTCGCTTCTTTCTTGGCGGTCCTCAAACGCTTCGGGCCACAAGGCTCGGGCCACCTCTCGTTCCCTTCTGAGGGCTGGACACTTGCGCTGGACGTACCGCTCGGATCTGTGGGGGTCGCGGCGCTGCTCGATGGCCTCGACGAGCTCGTCGTATCTGCAGGAGGCCGGGTGTACCTCTCCAAGGACGGCCGGATGCGGCCCGAGTTGCTGGCTGCTATGTACCCGCGCCTCGACAGCTGGCGCGAGGTAAGAGAGAGCCTTGACCCCGAGGGAGTCCTCTGCTCTGATTTGGCCAGGCGGCTCGGGCTCGTTCACCGAGCGCGACCGGCGATGGCCGGGGTGGATCCATGATCGACGCGACGGGTATGCCGCAGACCGCCGTCGTCATCGGAGGCGCTTCGCAGATCGCCCGTGACACCTTGGCGCTGCTCGCCGACCGGCGCCTGCACTCCGTCGTGCTCGGCGGCCGAGACGAGGCGGCGTTGAAAGAGACCGCCATCGCCCTCGGCGATCGCGGAGTGACAAGCGTCGCCACGCGTTATCTCGACGTCACCGAGCTGGAGCGCCTAGACGAGTTTGCCGCCTTTGCCACCGCGCAGCTCGACGGGATCGACCTGCTGCTCGTCGCGGCAGGGGACCTCGGCACCTCCGAGCTCGACGCGCTCGACGGGGGATCGGTCGCTCGGGCGGCCCTTGTGAACTTCGCCGGCCCGGCCGCGGCGATCGGCGCTTTCGTAAGCACCTTTCGCGCCCAGGGGACCGGTCGGATCGTGATCCTTTCCTCGGTCGCAGGCGTGAGAGTAAGGAAGGCCAACTTCGTCTACGGTGCCGCCAAGGCGGGGATAGACGCCTTTGGTCTCGGCCTCGCCGATGCGCTGGAGGGCTCGGGCGTGGAAGTGACTGTTGTGCGGCCCGGTTTCGTGCGGACGAAGATGACCTCGGGCATGAGGCCCGCCCCTTTTGCGGTCGAAAGCTCCGTCGTGGCCGAGGCGATCGTCGCGGGCATGGAGACGGGCGCCTCGGTGATCTGGGTGCCGCTAGTGCTCCGAGAGGTCTTCGCCTTGATGCAGGTGTTGCCCCGCGCTCTTTGGCGCAAGCTCCCCGGATGAAGCGATGAGGCGACCAACCCTGAGCTGACGAGCTCGACTTGGCGGCTCCGGCGGACCGATCCGTTCCTGATGGCGCCGGTTCGCCGGTTCGCCAGTTGCCCGAGCGGCGTCAGATCATCGTGCAGACATGGTGATGAAGTCGCGCGCCCACCAGCTCAGGAAGTACCGGGTCGGCGGTCCTGCCATGTCGGCAAGGGGAAGAAGGTCGGTGCCGTTGGCGGGCGAGGCGAGCCCGGTCGCTGTCAATGGAGCAAAGGTCGCGAAGTTCACCCAGTCGGTGTTGATGTCGAGCTCCATGGCCCGCACCGCCCCGGCGCGCACTAACAGGTTGGCCAGATCGGTGATGTTGAGGTCTGGGCCTCCCACATAGACGAGTGCCCCGTCCTTGGTCACCCCGATGCCGGAACGTGACACGTAGACCGCGTTGCCGAGGGTGTTTCCCCACTTGGTCGTGTCGTTGGCATTGAGACCCGGAACCGGTGCCGCGTTGTTGACGAGCAGGTTGAGGTTCTGCCTGACAGCGACGACGTCCGGGCTCATCGCGACGTCAGTTCCCCAAGAACCGACAGTGGCGCTGCCGTTCTTGTAGATCACGAAAGAGGCCGCACCGCTGCGTAGGGGGATGATCGTCCTTCCTTGTGTGTAATAGCCCCCGTTCGCGTCCTGCATCCGGAACCCGGCATTGAAAGCCGCCACCACACTGCGGGCGGCCGCAGGCTCGATCGGGGCCGTGTACTTGTACGGGCCGCCGCCGGGGATGTAGCTCCCGGAGTACAGCGTCGCCGACAACAGCTCCGTGTCCAACCAGGCGACCCCGTCGATAACGCTGGTGTGGATGGCGTCAGGCCGCAGGAAGGTCTCGTACACGGCCGGGATGCCCTTCACGAGGCGGCCGACGGGTCTCCAGACGCCCTCTCCGGGCAAGGCCGGATGGGCGAAGGTCGCGAGCGCCGCTGGTGTCGCGAGGTGGGCGGTGAGGTTGTGCCCAACGGCTCTAGGTCTTGGTCGCGTTCGCTCGAGTGCGGGCAGCGCCCCGAGAGAGGGCCGCCCTCCGACGGGTGGTTGGTGGTGCGAGTAGTACCAGTTCTCCACCGTGTTCACGACCGACCCACCGCCGTTGTCGCGCATCCACTCGGCAAGTCGGGCGGAGACCGAGAGTCCGAGAGCGGGGTTTGAGATGGCGCTTGCGAGCGAGACCGCCTTCGGAGTCAAGAACACGACAACTACAGCGCTGACAGCTGCGGCCGGGTGGCGTCCGAACCAGGTTCGCCTGGCACTGCGGACAAGCTTCAGCTGCGCCTTCCGGACGCGAACGTAGGTGCGGTGGCTCTGCCATGATGGCCAATGAACACCTTGGACACGCGGCCTTTGTGCACGCGCCGCGATCTGCTTGCCTGTTAGGCCCGTTTGACGGTGGCCCTGTGGCGAAGCGGAGTGTGCTTTCGGGCTCGAAGAGTTGCGCCGTCGCGTCTCTGGCAACTGACGACGTGATTGAGAGGTCGCCCGATCGGTCATCACTTTGTTCAGCCTGCCCGATCCTGGCGGAAGGTACGTGGCGGCTGGACACGATCTTTTCCCTATCTTTGCCGAATCTTTTCGAATCCGGTCAGACTATCCGTCGAGGGCCCGAGGACTCCGAGTTTCTGGTTTGGCCCGAAACTAGGCTCGATTCTCATGCCAACTCAACGCGGTCCCATCAAGGTGTGCCATCACCTCGCGCAGGTGGTCAGCCTCAAAGGTATGGCCGGGGAGGTAAAAGCAGTCGAAGGTTTCAACGCCAAACTGGCTGTGATCCTCACGCGCTGTGTCGGATCTATGGCATGCGCCTACATCTTCTGTCTCATCGCCCTTGTGAGCCTGCCCGCCATCTTGATCCAAGCAGGAGCGCTCAAGCGCACGGCGGTTCCCCATTTTTTCACCAAACCGGGGTTGATCTTGATCGTTGCCTGGGTCGCTCAGACCTTCCTTCAGCTCGTGCTGCTGAGCGTCATCATGGTGGGCCAGTCGGTGCAGAGCGCGGCGTCGGATGCCCGCGCCGAGAAGGAGTTCTCAGACACCGAGTTCATCATGGACCAGGTCAACGAGCACACTGACGGAGGATTGAAGCTCCTTCTCGACCGTCTCGACAGGATCGAGGCCAGGCTGCCTCCCGTCGCCGGGTCCTGAGTGCCCGATTGTAATTCGGCGCACCGGCCTCTCGAGCTGGCAATGCCCGTCGGACTGGACGTGTCGAGACCAAATCGCTCCGGAGAACCCGGCGCACAAGCTAGACAGACGGGCACAACTCGGCGAGAAGTGAGCGCACTCTTGCGTCGATCTCCTCGACGATAGGGCGCACCAACTCGACGGGCTTGTCCGCCGGGTCCTCGAGGTCCCAATCGAGATAGCGCTTTCCCGGGTAGAACCGACACTGGTCTCCGCAGCCCATTGTGATGATGACATCCGCTGTGCGGGCGTAATCGTCGGTTAGTGGCTTGGGGAATTCCTTGGCGGTATCGAGGCCACGCTCGCTAAGGACAGCGACCACGGCGGGATTGAGTGTTTCGCCGGGTTCGGACCCGGCAGAGCGGACCTCGACTCGTCCCTTCGCGTAGTGGTCGAGCAGGACTCTCGCGGCCAGGCTTCGCCCGGCGTTGTGGGTACAGACGAACAGCACGACCGGTGTTTCGGGCATTTTGGCCATCAGGGTCCTCCTGGGTTCGACATCAGGGCGCCGGCGTAGAAGCGATGCCGGGCCCAAAGCGCTACGTACACGAGGGCGACGAGGACAGGGACCTCGATGAGCGGCCCGACGACACCGGCTAGGGCTTGGCCGCTCGTGACACCGAAGACCCCTATGGCGACAGCGATCGCCAGCTCGAAGTTGTTGCTGGCCGCCGTGAAGGCCAAGGTGGTCGTGCGCTCATAGCTGAGCCCGATAGCTCGCCCGAGGGCGAAGGAGCCGAACCACATGATCGCGAAATAGGCGAGCAACGGTAGGGCGATGCGGGCGACATCGACGGGCCTCGAGGTGATCGTGTGACCCTGGAGGGCGAAGAGGATGACGATCGTGTAAAGCAGGCCGTAGAGGGCAAACGGCGCCATTTTGGGCAACATCTTGCTCTCGTACCATGCCCGCCCCCGGGTCTTTTCACAGATGGTCCGCGTGAGGAAGCCGGCTACTAGGGGAACACCCAGGAAGATCCCCACCGTCTCGGCGATCTTTCCGACTGACAAGTGCAAGCCGACCGTGGACAGTCCGAGCCAGCCGGGGAGGACCTTCAAGTAGAAGTAACCGAGGAAGGCGAAAGCGACGATCTGGAACACCGAGTTCAGTGCCACCAGTACCGCCGCGGCCTCTTTGTCGCCACCGGAAAGGTCGTTCCAGATGAGCACCATGGCGATGCAGCGCGCCAGGCCGACGATGATGAGCCCGGTTCGGTAGGCGGGCTCGTGAGGGAGAAGGATCCACGCCAAGGCGAACATCACGGCGGGGCCGACCAGCCAGTTGAGCACGAGTGAGGACACGAGGAGCCGCCGGTCACGGGTCACCGATCCGAGTCGGCCGTAGCGGACCTTGGCGAGCACCGGGTACATCATCACCAGCAGCCCGACGAAGATCGGAAGAGACGTGCCCGAGGTGACCTGGACGGAATCAAGGTGCCTGTTCAAGCTGGGGACCGCCCGGCCGAGGCCAAGCCCGAGGGCCATAGCGGCGACGATCCACACCGGCAGGAAGCGGTCCAGGAACGAGAGCCTGGCGATCACCGGCGAGTTCGAGGACGTTCCGGCGCTCTCGAGCTCGGACACGGCGCCGCTCAATGCACGGCTCGCGTAGATGCCACGACCAGCGCGACGCTCAGCAGCAGGTGCTGGTTGAGCTAGCGGCAGGCGACATTGCACGGGGATCCGCACAACACCTGCTCTCGCCCGTGTCGCTCGAGCCCAGTGTTTCGCCATCTGCGAGCACCGTGTAGATCTCCCACGGTTGACCGCCGGCCCCGTCCACCCATACCTTGTTCTGGACCGCGTAGCAGCACGAGGTCTCCTCCTCGAGAGCCGTAGCGAGACCTTCCTTGGCGAGACGGCCTTGAGCCGCCGTTACCTCCTCGGTGCTCATGACTTCGACACCGAGGTGGTTGAGCGTCCCGGGAGTCTGGTCGGTGTTCTTGATCAGGACAAGCTTCAGCGGCGGGTCAGCGACTTCGAAGTTGGCGTAGTCGGCCCGCACCTTGGCGGGCTCTGTGGCGAAAAGCTTGGAGTAGAACTCAACGGCACCGTCGATGTCGCTGACATTGAGGGCGAGCTGGACTCTGGACACTACGGACCTCCGTTAGCATCGACAATGGTCAATGCATCGACAATGGTCAATGCATCGAGTATGATCAATGCATCGACCATTGTCAATAGGAGAGGCCATGACGAAAAGGGTCGCAACACTCGAGCCGACAGTCCAGTGCTGCCCTTCGGTGTTGGCGTCACCGCTCGATGACACCGAAGCCATCGCGATGGCCGATGGCTTCATGGCGCTGGCCGACCCGGTGAGGTTACGGGTCCTCAGCATCCTTGCTGCAGCCCCGGCAGGTGAGGTGTGCGTGTGCAACTTCGTCGAGCCTCTCGGCAAGAGCCAGCCCACCATCTCTCACCACCTGAGGATCCTGAGCGAGGCCGGTCTTGTGAGCGGGGACCGGCGTGGCAAATGGGTCTGGTACTCGCTCAAGCGCGAGCGGCTCGCGCAGCTTCGCGCAGCGCTCCAGCCCATCGACTAACTGACGCAGTTCGCCATTGGACACCGCACAGAGGAGCAAATAATGGCAACGGGTGACCCAGAGCAGATCTATGCAGCAGTGCGTGATCGTTATGCGGACGCGGCCCGTGGCGTCCAGACGACATGCTGCGGCCCGAGCGATACCAACCCCGGGGTTGTCGTCAGCAGTCTCTACGGTGAGGACGAGACCGCAGTGCTGCCGAACGACGCAGTGGCGGCGTCGCTAGGGTGCGGTAAACCCACCATGTTCGCCGACCTACGACCAGGTGAAGTGGTGCTCGATCTCGGCTCGGGCGGGGGCATCGACGTGTTGCTGTCGGCACGGCGCGTAGGCCCGGACGGGATGGCCTACGGGTTGGACATGACCCCTGAGATGCTCGAGCTAGCCCGAAAGAACCAGGCGGAGTCGGGGTTGACCAATGTCGAGTTCCTCGAAGGCACGATCGAGAACATCCCTTTACCGAACGAGACGGTCGACGTCGTGATCTCCAACTGCGTCGTGAACCTGTCCCCGGACAAAGACGCCGTCGTTCGTGAGGCTTTCCGGGTGCTGAAGGCAGGTGGCCGGTTGGCGATCTCCGACATCGTTCTTCGCAAGCCTCTATCCGAGACGACGAGAGGCTTGATCGGATTGTGGACCGGATGCGTGTCGGGCGCGCTCGTGGTCGGGGACTACCAGGCGAAACTGCAAACGGCCGGATTCGACGATGTGTTCATCGAGCCCAGCCGGGTCTTCGAACGAGACGACATTGTCTCTCTCGCGGCCGAGCTATCGGCCGAGATTGGACATCTGGGCGATGTCGAACGCGACGAGATCCTGGCCGAGCTAAGTGGATCGATCATGAGCGCCTCCGTGAGGGCCAAGAAGCGGTAGCGGTTCAGCTCGTAGTCGTTCTCCGAGCACGACAGGTGACTTGTCCGGCGTATGCCGGTACCCCTCGTCGGTCTGGAGAGCGCACCAGGTAGGGTCACGAGACTCATTTCCTGGTACTACGGACACAGAATCCGGCCGACTGCGACAGCTCGACGGTGCGCTGTCTGCTCATCTGTCGGTTGGCGTCGTACCCGCGTGTCGTTTCGACGGCTTAGTCATCGGCCTTCTTGACCCAATCTGGGGACGTCGCTAACGTTCACTTTACGAAAAGGTTTTCTGTGAGGCGTACGACATAGATCGGCCGAGAGGATGGCCAGTTGAGCGCGGGACCAGTCAAGCCCATCGAGCAGAAGATGCTCGCCTTACACCCGATCGTCGATGGCGCTGTCGAGATCGTCGACGGATTCTGGGGTGCCAGACAGCGCGTCAACCGGGAAGTGACGATCCCCTATGGGATGAGGATGCTCCAAGAGACCGGCAGCATCGAGAACTTCCGCATAGCGAGCGGGAGTTCCCACTCCGAGTATCGATTGCCGCTGTTTCGAGATTCGGATCTCTACAAGGTCCTCGAAGCCATCGCCTGGGAGCGGGCTCACGGCCGTGACGCCGACCAGGAGGCGTTCTTCGAGGCCAGCGTCGCAGTCATCGCGGCAGCACAAGAAGACGACGGCTATGTGAACTCATATGTGCAGGCCGTCGAAAAAGGTCGTCGATTCGAGAATCCGGCGATGGGTCACGAGCTCTACTGTGCGGGCCACATGATGCAGGCGTCGGTTGCCGATACCCGTACTCGCGAGTCGCTCGGCAACCTGGCGGGCATTGCGAACCGATTCGCGTCGCTGCTGGTCGAGGTTCTCCCAGGCGAGCACGCTGAGTACGTGCCGGGCCATCCCGAGATCGAGACTGCGCTCATCGAGTTGTACCGCACCAACAAAGACGCCCGGCTCGTGGAGCTTTGCAGCGACTTAATAAGACGCCGCGGGCATGGCTCACTCAGCTGGCACATGTTCGGCCCGTCGTATTTCCAAGACGACGTTCCCTTCGACGACGCGACAACGATCCGGGGCCATGCCGTCCGGGCCCTCTACTTGCTCACCGGTGCGACCGATCTATATACCGAGACGGGACGGTCGAAGCTGTTGTCCTCGGCCCTGGCTCAGTGGCAGGACATGGTCTCGACGAAGTCCTACCTGACCGGTGGTCTCGGATCTAGACACAAGGACGAAGCCTTCGGGGATGCCTACGAGCTCCCGCCGGACCGCGCTTATTGCGAGACATGTGCCGCGATCGCCTCAATCATGTGGAACTGGAGGTTGTTGCTGATCACCGGAGACGCGGTCTACGCAGAGTTAATGGAGCGCACTCTCTACAACGGATTCCTTGCGAGCGTCGGTCTTGACGGTACGAGTTTCTTCTACGTGAACCCCCTTCAGTCCAGAGAGCCTGCCGCTAGACAGGCCTGGTACGACTGCGCATGTTGCCCGCCCAACGCCATGCGGTTTTTGGCGAGCCTCGAGCACTACTTAGCTACTCGGACCGACGAGGGCGTCCAGTTGCACCAATACGTTGCAAGTCGCGTCCGCTCCGGGCAGGGTGCAGCTGCACTCGATCTCGCCGTGACAACCGCGTACCCACATGACGGCCTTGTTGCTATCCGAGTGGTAGCCGCCCCGCGTGAGTCCCGGGAGATTGCCCTGCGGGTGCCCTCTTGGACAGACGGGGTGCGCTGTAGGGTGAACGGAGCTTCGGTGGGAGAAAGGCCATATGACAAGGGCTATCTCCGCCTTAGTCAGGAGTGGTCGGCTGGCGACGAGGTCGTTCTCGAACTGCCGATGCGAGCACGGACTCTCGGTGCTGCGCGTGAGATCGATGCCGTGCGCGGCTGTGTGGCATTCGAGCGCGGACCTCTTGTCTATTGCATCGAAGGGACAGATCTCCCCAAGGGCGTGAACCTGCGCGAGATCTCGGTGGACACCTCTGCACCAGTAGGAGAGCAGCCTGGCTTTGCCATTGGCACCGATAGCGTCGTCGCTCTCCGGCTCGCTGGTCGAGTCCACCCCACAGGTTCCGGGCGCGCCTGGCCTTTCGGAGATTTGAATCCAGGCGGCGAGACCTCGACGTCCGGTGCGACTAAGCCTGTAGAGAACGCTTTCGAGTTACGCGCCACCCCCTACTACGCGTGGGCGAACCGCGGGGCAACCTCGATGCGGGTTTGGGTCCCGAATGATCCAAGTTCATCTGCGCGATCACTACCTCCAGCTAAAGAAGGAGCTTCGCCCATTGACTAACGAAGCCTCGAGGAATACGGTTCGAAAGTGACGAAAAGGTTTTCGTAACTTTACGCAAACCGCACTAGTCGTCCTCTACCACTACAGGAGGGTTACGCCATGAGGCGAAAGTATTGGGAGGCGGGTGTCGTAGCAGTTGCTGCGGCGATGGTGCTCGCCATGGTAGGAGCGTCGGCCGCGTCGGCCGGGACGAGTGGAAGGTCGACGAAGGCGAAATCGACCTTCGGCGTCAATGCAACGGGGACGGTGACCTTCTGGGCCAGGGATGCCACAAGCTCGGTCCCCGATGTGCTCGTGCCTGAGTTCAACAAGACGCACAAGAACCTGAAGATCGTGCTGCACCTGACTTCGCCGAATGATGACACGAGCCAGCTCGCGGCGGCCATCCGCGCCGGAGATCCGCCAGACCTCGTTGGGCTGAACGACATCGACGTGCCTGAGTTCGAGCACGAGGGCGCGCTCCTCAACATCACTAACTATGTGAACCAGCTCTCGTTCAAAAGTGCGCTCAGCCCAGGCCATTTGGCGCTTGCCACAATCGGCAACCAGTACTACGGAGTTCCCTACCTGTCCGACCTGTCCGTGCTCTGGTACAACAAGGCTCTCTTCAAGAAGGCCGGCATCAGTGGATACCCGACGACCTTCGCCGCTATTGCGGCTGACGCCAAGAAAATCACCGCGCTGGGCACGGCGTCGAATCCGGTCTACGGCCTATCTTTTGCAGGCGACTGCCAGGGCTGCCTCGGCTTCGTAATGCTGCCCGACATCTGGGCGAGTGGCCAGCATCTCATCACCGGCCCGCTCGGAGCGCAGAAGGCAAATGTCGCGAAGAACGCGCCTTTGAAGTCGCTTCTCAGTCTCTACGAACAGATCTGGGCGAACAAGGAGGCGCCAGCGGCCGACCAGACCCAGGACGGTACGACCTGGGGCCAAGACTTCGGTAAGGGCAACGTCGGCATGTTGCCGGGCGACTATGGATTCTTCTCCACGTTCCTCAAGGAGGGCCTGCCTGCCAGCGACTTTGCTGACGTACCGCTTCCGAGCGAGAGCGGAGGCCATGGGAGCACCTTCGACGGTGGCGACGACTTCGTGATCCCCAACGGCGCCAAGAACCCATCTGGTGCATGGGAGGTCGTGCAGTGGTTCCTCGCCAAGGCACAGCAGCTCCAGTATCCGGCCAACGGCGGCTCGCCGGTGAGAAGTGACATCGTCACCGCTTCGTTCGCGAAGAAGTACCCCTACGACGCCGAAGCCCTCAACACGCTTAAGTACGGCTCGGTCGAGTACACGCTCGCATACGACCAGGTGTTCAATGAGCCCGACTCGCCGTGGCTCAAGATGTTCGACGAGGCCGTCTACGACCACAACCTCAGCCAAGCCCTCACGATCGGACAGAGCGGAATTCAGACCACTCTGAACTCGGTCACCTCCTAGCCAACGCGGCACCGCCGCCCCGAGTGAGGCGGGGCGGCGGTGCCGCCTTTTCTCATCCACGATCGAATGCGTATTTAATTGCTGATGTCTCGGACCCGCCGGCAAGTGAGGTCATAGGGTGGCAGTTTCTGCCTCACCAGCACACGCACTGGCCTCTCGCGGATCGTCGCGCCCCGCGCGCCCGGCGCGGGCGCGTGCGCGGCGGGAGGCTCGAGCCGCACACTTTCTCGTCGCGCCGGCGATCGCGGTCGTCGGCGTCTTCATCTTGTACCCACTCGCCTTCGGTGCGTACATATCCTTTACCAACTGGCCGCTTATCGGGCCCTACCACTTCATCGGGTTTTCGAATTACGACGCACTCCTGCACGACACCGTCTTCATCCAGTCGATCGTGTTCACCTTGGAATACACCGCGATCGTGACTGTACCGATCCTTGTGCTCGGTTACCTGCTCGCCGTTTTCGTCCGCTCCAATAGGTTCGGGTCGGTCCTGTTCCGGACTTGTTTCTTCCTTCCGTTCATCATCGGGCTCAGCACCTTGAGCTTCCTCACATATGTAGAGCTCCAGCCCGGGTTCGGTACGGTCAACGTGCTCCTATCCAAGCTCCACATCGTCGGCATCAACACGCCCTGGACAGCCAACACCGGCCTGGCGCTCACAGCAATCTGCGTCCTCGTCGTCTGGTTTGCCTCGGGACTCACCATGATGTTGCTGATGGCCGGGATGCAGAGCATCCCTGAGCAGCTCTATGAGTCGGCAGAGGTCGACGGCGCTTCGTGGTGGCAGTCCGAGCGCATGATTACGATCCCGCTGCTGCGACGCTCGATCGCACTCAGCCTCGTGATCTCGGTCGTCGGTTCGCTGCTCGCGTTCAACCAGTTCTTCATCATCACCGACGGTGGGCCGGGCTCGAGCACCCAGAGCGTCGTGATGCAGATCTACGAGACCTTCAACTCCTCGATGAGCGTCGGGTCCGCAAGCGCGATGTCGGTCGTGCTCGTACTCGTCGTCGGTCTCATCATCTTCTTGCAGCTCCGCTTCTTGGGCACCGACGATGCCTAGGCGCACAAGGAGGACACCGGCGCCAAGACGCACGATGGTTGCGGCGAGCCGTCGGAAGGTCGAATCAGGGACGCCTCTTTATCTGGTGGCAGGGGCGATGATCAGCGCGATCTTCGTAGTGCCTCTTTTGTGGGAGATCCTTCGCTCGTTCCAGGCGCCGGGAGCCATCGTGTCGGCGCCGTCGCTGAAGAGCTTCTCGAATCTGAGCTTTCACAACTACGTCGAGCTCTTGAGCGGCGACGACATTCTGCGCAATGTCGTCAACAGCCTGATCGTTGCTGTTGCCACCTCGGTCATCACCGCGATCGTGGCGACTCTCGCGGGTTATGGCTTCGGGAGGTTCAAATTCCGCGGCTCGGGTCTGGCCTTCGCTCTCGTGCTGCTGGCGTTCATGGTGCCGTTCCAGGCGGTCCTCACGCCCCTTTTCTTGGAGCTGCACTACCTGCATCTGCTGAACAGTCTTCTCGGTCTTGCGTTGTTCTACACCGCCTTCAATCTCCCATTCGGTACGTATCTGATGCGCAACACGTTCTTGCAGATACCGAACGAGCTAACCGATGCCGCGAAGGTGGACGGCGCTTCGGTAATGGCGACACTTACCCGGGTATTGCGACCCCTCGTAGTACCCGGCATCGCGACCACCGTCTTGTACGCCTTCCTGTTCTCTTGGACGGAGTTCCTCGGCGCACTCACCTTCACGACCAACGATTCGATCTATACGCTGCCTGTAGCGCTTGTGAACGTCGAGTCGAGCGACACTTACGGCCAGATCAACTACGGCGTCCTGATCGCCGGGGCCGTGATCGCGATGATCCCGTGCATCATCATCTACGTGGCCCTCCAGCGTTACTACGTGCGCGGCCTCGTCTCCGGCGCAGTAAAGGGCTGAGGATCGCTCATGGCCGCGGTCGTTCGCATCCGGCGAGGCTTCCGAACGAAGTTCGGTAGCTGGCAACTGTCTTGGTCCACGCTCGGCGGTCACCGATGACCTATTCAGAGCGTCATCGCGTACGGCACGCTTGTGGGACGTTCAAGGGGCGGTTCTCCAACGATGGTCGCCCGGCGCACGAGGACAGACAGCTACACAGCACAGCTCAGACCTCGAGTGAGATTGCCCCTTTGCTGATCGTGGGGCCGCAGGTCGGCGCACAGCGGCTCCACAGGCGCGGTGTCATCGTTGTCGGGGGGATACGGTCTCACATCAAGGTGAACACCTCCGAGGAGTGCAACAAGCTAGGCGAGAACTCGCACACATTCTCGCGACCACACACGAGCGGTGTCGAGGCCGCGCTGAGACGGGGTCGAAGAGATGTCTAGCGCGACCCCACGCCGAAGCAGGGATGACTCCCGGGCGAATCGGCGCGAGGTGTCCGAAACCCAGGAACCCAAGCACGCCAGAACGCCGACGATTCGCGACGTTGCCGTGCTCGCCGGCGTGTCTATTGGAACGGTCTCGAAAGCACTCAACGGGCGCCAGGGTGTCGGAGCCCGAACGCGCGCGAACGTGCTGAAGGCGGCTGAGCAGCTTGGCTTCCATTCAAATGCTTTGGCCAGGAACCTGCTCACCGGGAGAAGCTTCACCGTAGGGCTGATCACCAACGACAGCTTCGGTAGGTTCAGCATCCCCGTGATGCTCGGGGCCGAGGACGCGCTCCAGACCGGCCAGATCGCCGTTCTCTTGTGCGACGGACGCGATGACGCGATACGCGAGCAGCACTATGTCCGCACGCTTCTCTCCCGCCGGGTCGATGGAATCATCGTCACTGGGCGGCGAATCGACCCGCGACCGCCAGTCAACACCGACATACCGATTCCGATCGTCTATGCGATGAGCGAGTCGACCAATCCGAAGGACGCCTCGGTCTTGCCGGACGACGAGGGAGGTGGTCGACTTGCCGTCGAGCACCTCCTCGCGACAGGTCGGAGGAAGATTGGACACATCACCGGGCCGGCGGACTTTCGCGCGGCCCAACTTCGTGCTGCAGGCGCGAGCGCTGCCCTAACGAATGCTGGGCTCGCGATCGCTGGCGACGGCCCTCTTCACGGTCAGTGGAGCGAGGAATGGGGTCGCCAAGCGGCGAGCATCATGTTGCGCCAGACTCCGGACGTCGACGCCGTATTTTGCGGAAGTGACCAGATTGCTCGAGGAGTCTCCGAGTATCTCCGCGAAATTGGTTGCAATGTGCCTGACGATGTCGCACTCGTCGGTTTCGACAACTGGACCGTCATGGCTGAGGCCGCCCGCCCGAGCCTCACGACGATCGACATGAACCTCTCTGAAGTCGGACGGACCGCGGCGCAGATCCTTCTTGCCGCGATTGACGGAAATGAAACTCAGGGAACGAGACTTGTACCGAGCCAGCTCGTCGTCCGAGCCTCGACAAGGCCGCCCGACATCTCTTACAAGGATTCTGTATCCCCGAGCTCGGATTCGGGCGCCGGTTAGGCGATCCGCAGTTCTTCTTGGACCATCGAGCGCTGGGACAGCGAGCCTTGGACCGGAGCATCGTGGACGTTCTCGGCAGTGGCTAAGGAGACCAAGGGGAACCGGGCGTTGCCGAGCTCGGGGTAGGTCTTGGTTTCTTGCAATGTCCTTCGATGATCGGACGATCGGCACTTCACTCCGCGGCTTTGTGTGACCGGGTAGTGGGCGGCGTCAGGTTCGACCCGAGGTCGTGGAGGCTTGACGTGTCCTTCGCGCGCGACGATTGGTCATGCGGGTCTGGCAGAAGATGGTCCTGCTGTGCAGCCTTCCGGTCGTGTCCGCCGGACTGGGGTACTTCTACGTGAGGCTGATCTGGCGGCCACCACTTGTTGGCCATCGCTGCGAGAGCCGGTCTCCGGTCACCGACTGTCTGTTCCATCCCGTCCTGGTCTCCGGCTACACGTGGATGATTCTGGGAGCCCTTGCCGCCTTCTGGTTCGCTTACGTGTTCTCCCGCGTGCTCCTTGCACACAAACCAGCGGGTTTTTGTGTCGGCGAGCTTGCCGTTGTGACGCCCGTGGTGGTTGGCGTCGTCTGGTGGACCTTACGAGTCGGCCTTGTTCAAGCCGGCACACGCTCCGAGCAGGCTCAGGTTCTTGCGGCAATCTCGTGCGCGATCCTGGCGCGCCTGGTAATTCTCTGGCTCTCAGGCAGAGCTGTTCAGCTTCTCGGTTCGAGGACCGTCTGGAGTTCGGTCACCCACGTCTCGGGAGGTCCGTCGCAGTCGATGTAGAGCTCCCGATCGAATGATCGAACGGCCAGTGCCCGCGCCGCTTCCGATTCGCTAGGGCCGCTCAGGCCCGACTTCGGCGGCTCAACTTTGAAAGCCCTGCTCACGAAGTCGCGGTGAGGCGGTTTTTGCCCTACAAGCCGTGATCGGGCTTGCTCAGGCGACGCGCGAGCGCCAGGTCGAGGT
>JBEKVJ010000004.1:0-132531 GCA_049514105.1 Acidimicrobiales bacterium | reverse complement strand
GTGTGCTGGAGGAACCCCCCGATGAGGATGAGGAGCACGAGACCAGGGATCGTGAGGAGCACATTACAAAGGACGTTCAGCGCCTCATCGATGAGGCCTCCCTTGTAGCCGGCGATGAAACCGAGGGTCATGCCGATTACTGTGGCGCCGCAGCCTCCAAGGAGCCCAACGAACAGGCTTTCACGCAAGCCGTACACGAACTCTGCGAAGACGTCCGCTCCAAAGTAGTTCGTGCCGAACCAGTAGGCCGCCGATGGCGGCCGGAACGGTGGGCCGTAGGTAAGCATCGAGTGCTTCACGAAGAACGGTCCGATGAGCGCAAACAGCGCCATAATGACCACGAAAGTGAGTCCTACGAGCAGTTTCTTGTTGCGCAGGGCGAAATAGAGGAACTCGAAGCGCCGACGCTTCGTCGGCCCCGCACTCTGGGGCAAGAGATTCGTGACGGTCATTCTGGCCTCCTGGCCGCGGTGTCGGATCTACTCACCGCTGATCCCGACGCGGGTGCGGGGGTCGACAAGCACATAGATGATGTCAATGAGGAAGTTGGCTATGAGGACACCGATAATTATGAACAAGAAGATGCCCTGCAACAAGAAGTAATCCTCGTTGCCAACAGCCTGCAAGATGAGATAACCGAGGCCGGGATATCCGAATGTGACCTCAGTCACTACGGCTCCGCCGATCAGAACGCCGAGCTGCAGAGCAAGCCCGGTCAGCTGGGGCAGCCTCGCATTGCGGTATGCGTACTTTCGCACGAGCCTGCTGGGTGCACCCAACGCTTCCAAGTAATGCGAGTAGTCAGACTCGAGCTCGTAGATTATGAGGTTCCTCATCCCGATTGCCCAGCCCCCAAAGGCGACGAGGAACAGAGTGAGGAAGGGCAGAACCCAGTGCGTAATCAGGCTCCAGACGAAGGTCCACGACCAGGTCGGGATGAGCCCGTACGAAAAACCACCTGAAACGGGGAAGAAGTGCCCGATCCCACCTGCCGCGAGCAGGAACGCGAGAAGCAGAGCCAGCCACGGGTAAGCCGTGGCCGTGAGGATGTAGCCAATAGGAAGGACGCTGTTGTCAAGTGCCTTGCGGCGTGCCGCCATAGCGCCCACATGGTTACCCGCGTAGTAGGCAAGAAGGATCGCAGGGATGAGAAGCGCCATCGTGAACAGCACATAGTCGGCGATCACATGAGTGACGGGCTTGGGGAACTGGTAGATGCTGATCCCCAGATTCCCGTGGACAAGCGCATCCCAGAAATTCAGGTACTGCTTCCACCAGGGCCTATTGAAGCCGAAGGTCTGCATGTACAGCTTGTAAGTCGCGTTGTAAGTCCCGGGCTGCAGGCTGATCTTTGACAACAGCAGCTGCACAGGATTGCCGGGAACCATGCGTGGCAGGAGCCAGTCGATCGTTGCCGCAACCCAGAAGGTGACGATGTAGATGAGGAGTTTCCTCGCTAGGTACCTTCGCACAGCTCTCTCTTCTGAGCCCTTCCCGGTTGCGACCGGCCACCCCGCCCCTGCACTTAGCAGGGTCGAGGCGGCCGGTTTCGCAGCTGCTAGTTACCGATGATGTTTACGGTGCGCCAGGCGTTGGCTGCAAGTTCGCCAGCGCCAGGACGGTTGTCATGTTGCCGAGCCAGCCGCCCCACATCACGGGGGTGTACTGGTCGCTCTTGTTGGCCGACGTCGGGTAGTTCTTCCAGTACGTGGTGTTGTACTGCGCCCAGGCGCCGTTGTACCAAAGCGGGATCTCCGGAAGCGTCTGCAGTTCGATCTGCTCAAGCTGCGCGTAGATCGCGTCGGAGGCCTTCGTGTTCGTCGGGGCGATCGTGCCCAGCTTCTCGACAAGCGCCCATGCCGTCGGGTTGTTGTCACGCTCCCAGTTGAGCTGTGCAGTCTGCTGCTTCAGGATCGGAAGCTGGAACTCGCGGTCGAAGTACGACCACGGGTTCGAGCTCGGCCCGGCGTTGTTGTCGAGCGCGAGGTCGTAGGTCCCGTCCGTCAGGTTCGTGTTGCGTGCAGCATCCTGTGGGAAGTACGCGGTTGCGTGGATACCCACGGCTGCCAGCTCCTGGACGATGACGTCCGTGGCCGAGTTCCAGTCAGTCCAGCCATCCGGGTCCTGGATCGTGATGTTCTGGCCCTTGTAGCTCGACGCCTTCAAGAACTGCTTCGCCAACTTCGGGCTGAAGAAGAACCCGTACTTCGCAACCACGGTCTTTGAGATGAACGGGTTGAGGTTGGGGAGCAGTCCCGTCGGGGTCGCCGGGTCCACGAGGTTCGAGTAGATCACGTTCGCGATCTCCTGCGGGTTGATCGCGTACGCCAGAGCCTTACGGAAGTTCAGGTTGTTCATCGGAGCAGCCTTCAGGTTCGGCTCAAGCCAAACCGTGTTGGCAGACAGCATGTACGGCGCGCTCGGGTAGTAGGTCGCAAGACCGTAGCCACCGTTGCTGTTGAGCTTCCCTGTGGCAGCCGGCGAGCTGATCAGCTGCGAGATGCCAGGAAGGAAGTTGTTGCTCAAGTCGATGTTGCTCTCGAGCAGCTGGCCGAGCTCGACGTTGTTGCTCTGGTTGACGATGTCGACGAGGTACTTGAACTTGAAGCTCAAGCCGAGGTCCTTCGTCCCCCACCAGTTGGGGTTGGTCGTGTAGGCGACCTCTTGGTCGTTGGCCGCGTAGAACAGCATCGGGCCGGACCCGATCGGGGTCGCGTTAGCACCGGTGATCTGGTCAGCTGCAGACAGGCCTGACCAGACCGCCTTGTCGACGATCGGGCAGTGCCAGAGGAAGTTCTGCCACACCTGGTATGCACCCGGCTTCAGCTTGACAACTACCTCTTGGCTGTTCGGAGTCGAGACGCCGTTCAGGAACGCGCCGAGGTTGCTGTAGGGGTCGGCGCCGTTGGTCTTGGTGAGCTGGATCGTGTAGGCCACGTCCGCGGCGGTCAGCGCTGACCCGTCGCTCCAAGTGAGGTTGTTACGGAGCTGAATGGTGTAGGTGTTCGGTCCTGTCCACGTGCCACTCCTCGCGAGCCAGCCCATGTAGGTGTTCTTGATCGGGTTGTAGACAAACAGCGTCTCGTAGAGCAGGCCCTGCGTCCCGGTCGCGTAGTTGCCCAGGTTCAACGGGTTCCAGTTGGTCGGTGCACTGTAGGCGACACCGCTCGTGTAGACGGTCTCATTGCGGGGCAAGCTGGTGATCGGAACCGGTGTGCGCGCGCTTTTCGTCGCCGCTGCAGAAGTGCCGGCCGCAAGCAACGGGGCCATCAACGCGATCGCTGCGAGAGCGGTCACGAACCCCACTGCCACCTTTCCTTTGTGGATTTTCATGATCCCAGTTATCTCCTGTCTGAAATGCTCGCAGCTTGGACTGCGGCTCACTGTGATGACATGGTTTCCGCTCCGTCTGACCGGTACTCAAGACCGGCCAACACGGCTGACTCAGATTCCGCCCTCCTCCTCTTCTCTCGTGTCTTTACGTGATTCACTTCGGGGAAAGCCTGCGGCAGAGCCCTCGAGACGCACCGCTGCTACGCCGAACGGGTCAAGTGTCGACCATCCTCCGGGCGATAGTTGCAGGGGGCCTGTCACGATCGGCTCGACGGTGATTCGGTCGCTCGAACAATTGACGAAGATGACGATTTCACAGCTGTTCGACCGGAGACTTCCCACGATCACACGGGGGTCGTTAACCCGCACGGGTCTCACAACGCCGGCCGCGCTCGCCAGGGCCGAGTAAAGGCGCCAGGTGCCCTCCGGATTCGCCGAGGGCTGGTGAGCGGCCATGTGCTCGATCGGATAGGTGCAAAGCACCGTCGAGCCGGCGCCGATGGAGTGCCGCAACAAAGCTGGACGCCCAGAATCGTCCACGGCGAGGACCTTGGCGTCGACCGGCTCGACGGGGAGATAGGAACGGGCGCTCGGGCTTCCGCTCACCTTGAAGGACAACTTTGTCCCAGGCTTGATCTCGCCCAGGTCCTCAAGGAATTCGAATGTGACGACGTCCTCTGTGATCGGGTCGATCAGACCGTATCGCAGCAGGTGCCGTACCCCGAACATCTCCTCGAGGCCGAACATCCACGGCCCGCGCTGTCTGTTTGTGCTCCCGGCAAAATAGGACGCGTAGACAGTGGCGCCGCCATCGGCTAGCACGGCCAGCCGCTCAGCTCCTGGCGCTGTGATCAGCTTGGCGCTGGGGACCAGATAGAGGCGCGCGACCGCCGGCAGGCCGTCGCGCTCTCGAAGCATGCAGACACGGAGGTCTGCCTCTTTCGCCGCGACGTAGCACTGCATGAGGTCGTCACGAATGTCGTCGCGATACTCCTGGAGCGTGAAGGGAAGTACTCGCTCGAGGTGCTCCGGAACGACGATGGCGGTGTCGCCGGCGGGCCTTTCCCAACCCTTTGGTGCGATCTCGGCAAGTTTGGCGGCGAAGCTCTTCAACTCGACGAGTTGAGGCTTCGGCTCACCATTGGAGTCGGTGAGCCCGAAATGGAGCTCATGGGCGTGGTGACGGTAGGGGTCTTCGTTGCGCAGGTCGTCGAAATCGCAATTGTTCCAGGCGATCCATCCACGACTTCCAGCGAGAAGTGTCGTGTAGAGGACCTGGCGGTAGTAGTTCGCCGCGTTCTCCCCCGAAGCAAAGTCGGAACTCACGCCGAACTCCTCGAGGATGACGGGCTTGTCGAACGAACCGGAAAGCTCGCAGACAAACGCGGCCGCGAGGCTTTGGCGGACCTGGTCGTCGAGCATCGTGTACACGTGCGGACCGATGAAGTCGACCATTGGCGCGAGAGCTCGCAGCGAGTAGCCGTTGTCGCGCCCGGTCACCTCGACGCCCCAGGCGCCGTCACCGATCGAAACAGGCTGGGTCGCTCCTGAGGCTCGCACCGCCTGGATGAGGATGCGGGCCCAGGCCGCTATCTCCTCGGCAGTACCGGCGCCCCCGTACAGCGGCATCTCGTTAGAGAGGAGCCAGCCGGCGATCGATGGGTGGGTACCGAATCGCCGGCTGATCTCCCCTGCGAACCAGGCCTGCTGCGAGACGAACCAGACGTCGCGGTAAAGGTCCCGCCCCGCCCGCCACGCAGGATCCCAGTTCTGGCCGGACATGTGGCCAACGATGAAGGTAGGGATCGTCTGGAGCCCAACCTCCACGTGAGCGTCTAGAAAGTCACTGAACCGTTCAAGCACGGCCTGGTCCAGGTGCTCGGGCTCGGGCACGAAGTCGGGCCAGAAGCAGAACGACCGCGTCACGTTGCAGCCGTGCTCGAAAAGCACCTTCAGCTCCTCACGCACGACCTTGGCGTCATAGTGGCTCCACATCCGCGGACCACCTACGCGAGACCAGAAATTGGCCCCAATCCAAGGACGCTCCTGGCTAAGCTGCGACACCGATTCTCCCAGCTTCTCGTGCCAGCGCGGACCCGACTTACGGTCATTCAACCGAGGGCGCCCACCGCCACGCCGTTAACCTGTCGTTAACAAATAGAACTACTTTCTCGGTTAAGTGTCAAGCGACTGTGCCTGCAGCTTTCCGTGGCTGGCCGGCCACGGAAAGTGTTCACACCTTCGAGGAACGGCCTCGCGCAGGCCATCGGGCAGTAGTGCCACGGGGGATGAGCTGGCCAGAGGGCTCGCCGATGCGGATGACTATCCCCTCGTCGATAAGGGTGAGGAGCGCGCTTGCAGCGTGCATCCCCATCGCAACGATGTCCCTTGTCACCGCGCTGAGCGGGGGGTGGACGGCCTGGGTGTACAACGAGTCGTCCCATGCCACGAGGGAGACGTCGTGCGGCACCGAGAGGCCCATTTCGTGGGCGACACCTAGCCCCGCCACCGCGAGGAGGTCGTTGTCGTAGACGATGGCGCTCGGAGGCTCTCGCTCGGAGAGAAGCTGGCGAGTGACTTTGGCTCCGGACTCTGCCATGTAGTCAGTCGTGATGACCTGTGGCGCGAGCGAAAGCTCCACCATCGTCTCAAAGTAGGCGCCCGTGCGGATCTCGGTGTGGAGGAACTCAGGGACACCAGCGACTCGGGCGATCCGCTCGTGACCAAGACGAGCGAGGTATCGCACGACATCGACGACTGCGCCTGCGTCGTCGCTCCAAACGGCCGAGAGGCTGCCAGTACCCTCGGGTCCGCCGATGACTACCGCAGGTAAACCCAGCTGCTCGATCTGCGCGACCCTGGGGTCGACGATGCGCAGGTCCACTATGAGCACGCCGTCTACTCGATGCTCGGCCCACCACCGGCGGTAGACCGCCATCTCGGCATCGACGTCGTCAACCACCTGGATCGTGAGAGCGACAGCACGCGAGGAGAACTCGGCCTCGATACCGCCCAAGAGCTGCATGAAGAATGGCTCGAAGGCAAGCGTGTGAGCCCCGCGTGCGAGCACGAGCCCACAGGCGCCGGCGCGCGCAGCCGAAAGAGCCCGGGCGGCGCTGTTCGGGTACCAACCAAGTTCCTCGGAGATCTTGAGAATCCGACTGCGCGTAGCCTCAGAGATGCCCGGCCGGCCGTTGAGGGCGTACGAAACGGCCCCCTTCGAGACTCCGGCCCGAAGCGCTATGTCGGCAATTGTCACCCGGCGACGCGGGTTCGTCTCTTCAGACACGGCCTTCCATCCGTCGGCCGCCAAGTGCGATGGGGCGGCAGTCACGAAACGTACCAGGTACGTCAAAGGGCCGCGCGCCCAGGCGCTGGCGGCCGTACGCGCCGCCCTTGCGACCGTGTGCCTTCGACCAGGGATCACGACCCTCGGCAGTTGCGTTCAGATTCTCGACCTAGACCCGGCGTTCGCCCTGCTGCGGGCACCTATGGCATTCTCAGCTGCGCCATGTCTCGCGACCTTGGAAGTCGTCAGGGTCTACCGGATCAGCTGAGTCCTTCCGCTGCTGTTCGATGGTTAGGCCAAGCGCGCGAATAGGGACGAAGCTTGCCCAGGGTTGTTGCCTGCCTCGGTGCGAGGAGTCTTGACTCGAAAACTCGCCCACCGTCTCATACCACGACCTTAAACGCGATCGGCGCGAACGCACCTTTCCGCTTTGCCGATCGATCCAAGATCCGCGAGCTTGACAGAGAGCTCGCCAGCCCTCTGGCGGGTGAAACGCCTCAGATCTCGATGGCGTCGAGGTAGGTGACCTTCGCTGCGAGGTTGCCCGCTCGCACGACTGTGTGCTCCTCGAACTCGGCGACGAGGATTCGGTAAGGCACGCTGCCTCGTGGTTTGGGGAGCTTTATGGAGCCCTTCCAAATGGTGAGCGTCTCGCTCGAGCTAGACACAGCAAGCACTACGCCATCGGGCTGGGCAGGGTCAATGATCCACTGCAAGTCCGGGTCGCTCGTCTCGACAGTCTTCAACTGCAGGTACGCCCGCATCGTGTCCGGCACGCCGGCCACAGTCGTGCTTCCGCTTGGCGAGGTCGCGAAGAAACCGGGACCTAGGACCTCGACGTTCACCTCTGTGGCGGAGGGATATGTGAGCCCCATCGACCGGTTGGGCGCGAGCTGTATGAAATCGGCTTGTACCACTCGGGACAGCTCAATGCCTGGCAACGAGCCGGGCTGGTATCGCACGAGTGCGAGCTTGGCGAATGGAAAGTATGACTGCCCAGCCCCAATGGATATATCGGCAAACCACAGGCGCCGCTCCTCGTCCCAACCGACCTCGTGACCCGCGACGTCGACCCAAGGGACCACGCCCGTCTGTTCCTCGAGCAGGAGGCCGGTACCCTTGTGGGTGGCAAGGCCGAAGTCGGTGACCCGCGGGGTCCCGACAGGACCAGTCGCGAATACCGGGTCCGACCCGAACCCACTCACGAATGGCTGCAGACCAGCGGGCAGAACGCCACCGCCCGGTGGGCTCGCCACGACGACACCGAGCAACTCACCTATGCCGCTCGCGAACCACGGGCGGCCAAGATAGACCCGGAGCACGTTGCCGACGCGACTCGAGCTAGGCGAAGTCGCCGACGAGACATTGACCCAGTTCCAAGCCGGAATCAGATACCGCACGTCGGGTGCCGGTGGCCGGGCCGTGCTCGGGATCGAGAGCAGGTATCCGAGCTTTGTCGGTGGCTTGGCGTCCTTCTCGAGGCTCGAACGGATTACGGGAGGGGCCACGAACTGCACCGACACCGAGGCGTCGTTCGGAATCGACCCGGTTGCGACGCGGGCAATCGATCCAGCCTTGTCGTCCTCGGTGAAATCGACTCCCGACTTGTAGATCGTGGCAGTATCTCCAGCTGCGCGGACGTCGAGCGTCCCGGGCGCGAACCCACCTGGCGAACAGACGACCGCGGCAGTACCAGGAAGTTTCTTGGTGACGACCTCGGTGAAGTACTCGAGAAACCGTGTCGTCGCCGTGGCGCTGTAGAAGACCTCGTGGTGCTGGGTATCCCCGAAGTCGTGACGGATCTTGTCGAGCACGATGACATTGCTCTGGCCGAGCGAGAGCGGAATCTCGTCGACGCGCGAGGTCTTCTCGAGCAGAATCGCGCCCTGTTTGCTAATGCCGTCGTCGTAGGGATCGGCCCAAGCAGCCAGCACGTCGACTCGGACCGTGCTCTGGACGTTCGCGCGCAAGAGGCCGCTCAAAAGGGCGTAGGTACCTCCGTAAGGTCGCGTCCTTATGAGTTTTTCGAGCGCGGGTGGCGTCAAAGGCTGGCGGACGGCGTGGACGATCACTAGTTCGCGATAGGGGGTGAACATGTAGTGGAACCGGTCGATGATCAACGCCTTTAGCGCCGGCGTCGCCCTGCCGAGGTCCACGAGCCATGCCCATAACGCCATTAGCTCCAGGTCGGCTGGCTCGATGTAGGAGCTGATCAATACAGAAGTGATCGAGGCTTTCGGCGCCTTGACGACAATGGCACCGTCGAGGTCCGCGGACGCTGGGACATCGGGCGCGCCTACTCCGGCATTGACCACGAGACGGACGGCACGCCGCGTGGGCCAGGCCCCGATGGAGTCGAACGGCGCGCGCACGACTCCGCCCTTTTTTCCGGGGAGGTTGAACAGCGACACGCCCCTCGAGAGAACGTCCGGCAGATACGGCACACCGAATGCGGTGGCGGCAGCGCCGGGAGGGTAGTAGATCCACTCGTTCTTCCCGTTTAGAGGTTGTTTGTCTATCTTGCCGCCGTAGAGATTGCGCACCGAGTGTGTCTTGTAGGTCAGTCCGTCTCGATCGGCGATCAGAGCGTAACTGGACGGGTCCGGATGACCATCGGGACCGTCAAGGACCCCGTGAGTCTCGGCCATGTCTTCGCCCGTCGATGCCGGCGCGATGTGGCGCTCACAGGCCACGATGCTCGGGTCGTCGTCTGGGATGTCGTAGTTGGACCGGATCACGAGATTCTCAAGGTGTTCTCCGGGTGTCCTCGGTGCAGTCGGGATGAGAACGGGAGAGGGGACAGGCTCGAAGCGTCTGTAAGTCACCTCCTTTGTGGCCCAGGTGAAAACGCCTGATTCGCTGAAAGGGACGCTGTTTCCGGCGAGGTCGACAGCTCGAGCCCGGAAACGGTAGGTCGCGCCGAAACGCAGTACGGGCAAGGTCCCTGGCACCGCTGCGTAGTCGATCCGGAGCGGCAGATTGCCGTCGGCGGGGTTCGCGGTGTCAGGGTCCAGACCGTCCGAAGGGATATCTGAGAGGTGCTTGCCCGGACGAGCAGCAGCAAGGCTCCATCCCGCCCAGCGCATCAGGTACTCGGGCACGTATACGGGCGGGTTCGGTCCTGTTGAGCTGGCGCTCTGGGTCGTTGCGGGTTCCACCCAACCTTCGTCACCGCTGGGCACCGGAACCACCGTCGGAGGTGACCCGATGCCGTAGCCGCCGAGCCCGGGGTGCTTCGCCGCCGTCCGGGCACAAAGGGGGAACCAACGATTTCTGGACTTCGACCACACGTCGACGCGACAGCCCTGTGCCATGTCCTCGAAGTAGAGCTCGACCGGCGCAGGAGGCGATGCCTCGATGGCAGAATTAAAAGTGTCATTGTTCTGCCAGTTCTGGTAGAGCGAAAGAGCGTTACCGGTCTTGGCAAGCGCTAGGCCGGCCGAGCGCAGCGAGGGAACGGCGTAATGTGTTGGGGTGTCCGCCGAGGCCATTGTGGTGTTGGCATACTCAATACCCTGGACGAAATTGAAGGCCTTCAATGTCGCCCCGTCGAGGTCCATTTCGACGACCTCGTAGTCTGGATCCGAAAGACGCAAGAACCCGGCAGCGATTTCCGGGTTAACAGTCCTGTGTGCCGGTATCCATTCGCCTGTGTTCGTCATCGTCACGGGCTTGACGTCGGTCGTGCGATCGAGGCCGCCGATGTTCTTGAGCTTCGGCTTCCAGCTCGGAAGGACTGAGACCGGCGCGATCGGCGGCAAACCACCTGGGCGCGTGAGCTCGAGCTCGTAGACGAGCCCGAACAGCCGCAGCAGGGCAGGATGACGCCCGAGGAGCGATACGGCCCGATGAAAGTCGAATTCGGGCACAAGAGGCGGAGGCGTGTCCGCATATGTCTGATTAGGAGCCGGGACTGTGAGCGGCTGCAGGAACAAATACGCCTGGGTGAGGTCCGTTCCAGGATCAGGTGATGTCCCGGGCGGGATCGGGCCGCCACCTTTCGGGAACAAAGCCATCACCCGATCGATCTCGTAGGCGAGATCCCGAGCGTTGATGGGCAGGCGTCCCAGGCTCAGGTCGCTCGTAAGGAGCTGCATGCTCGGCCAGGCACCAAGCGGTGCCGTGTCGGCGAGCGCGCCGTAGGTGCTCTGGAAGAACTGGCGGACGAACCCGGCAGGGTAGCTGTAAAGGGGTGAAGACGTGGGACTGGAGTACTCGTATGGCTCGACGGGCGTCGACGGGGCGAAAAGTGCCTCCCAGAGCGACAAGGACGGCCTTGTACTGACGATGGTGGCGTCGTGAACACCGGTCCCGACCTTGACCTTGAAGCTGACCGCCGTCGAGGGCCAGCGCGCCCAGTCCGGGAACTCCGAGAGCACCGAAACGGCGTTGCTGGTCGGGAACAGCTGCGGGCCGACGTGCACTGAGATGCGCAGCTTGCCATCGGTGGCCTTCCCGTGCGGACAGGCGGTCCAGAGCACTCGTTGCGTCGTCATGCGAAGGCCTCGCAGTAGGTCGTCCAGTTCTGGGCCGTCAGGGCTTGTCTGAAGTCCGGGTCACCGCTCCCACCGATCGTCTTCTGCATTGTCACGCTCACTGACACACTCACAAAGAGCACCTTTACCGAGACTGAGATCGTCGCGGTGCCATAGGCTTTGCCGGGGTCGAGATAAGTCAGGCCGAGGTAGAATTCCATCGAGATCGAGATGATCCCGAGCACTGACAAATTGCCATCCGCGCGGAGGAATCCGGTCAGCTGGACCTGCTTTGTGGGCACCGTCTGGAGCGAGAAGTAGATACCCGCCATGATCGAGACGCCGCCACTCGCGACGCCGAGGTCGATCGACAGGTCGGCGCCGAACTCGAGCGAGACCTCAATCAGCTCGATCCCGTCCGCCCCGATCGCAAGGGAGAAGAAACCACCCCCACCGAACAGGTCAATGGTGAGAATGAACGGGTTATCTCTCGAAGACAGCCCGAAACGGACTCGGACCGGTGTGCCGTCGAAGGGGATGTTGACCCCAGCGGAAAGGGCAAGGTTCTGCAGAGCAAACACGCCGACACCAATGTCGGGCAAGGCAAGCGAGTAGCTCGCGTCGATCCCGCCGTCAGTAACCGAGATCGAAGGACCACCCAACGAGCTCAGCAGGTCTTCGAGGGCGTTTATGAAAGTGAGAGGACCGAGGAAACTGACCGAGTCAATGTCCGGCTGGATCGAGGTTTTGGCGCCCGTCTTCGAGTCGAACGTAAACGAATTGAAGGTGATCCCGATGAAGGAGTTGTCGGAGCCGAACAGGACGAGATCGAAATTAGTGAGGTCGCCGTGGATCGAGTACGTCGTCTGGGCCGGGTTAGCGATCGGAGTGTAGATCTCGGCGTTGATCGTGAGGCTGGCTCCGGCTTGGGGCTGGAAAAACCCGAGCGGGTCCGCCTGTACCGCGGGGAGCCAGTTGATCTTCACCTCAAGCGCGGTAGGCGGCTTGGTGTCGTCGTTGTCCGGGTAGATGAACGTGTCTGAGATCTGTGGTGCCTGTCCGTTCGCGGCCGTGTCGTCCGGATCGACTGCCTGGATGATCTTTGCCACCGGGATGGCGCCTAGCAGATTGCCGATGTCGCCCGAAAGAACGTTGAAGTACTTCGTCGGGTCGAATGTCCCGCCGAGCAAGTCGCTGATGTCGCCGCCAACCGGGCCGATGTCCCGGGCGATACCGGCCACGCTGAAGTTCGGTGTCGCCATGCCGCCGACAAGGTTGGGCGGGAAGGAAAGCCCGGGTGCGTTCTGCGTTACCGCTAGGTACACCTCGGTCACGCCTGCCTGGAACCCGTTCTCTAGGTAGTTGGGTGAGATGGACACGCTCGGACTCGCGAGCGGCGTCGCGCCGGCTCCGACGATCTGCTCCGCGCCGGGCAGCCTGACGGCCGCCGAGTCAAGGGCGGGGTAAAAGTTGGCCCTGCCGTTGGATGCGACCAAGGCCGTGAGACCGTATGTGTCGACGTGCTGAGCAGTCGAGCCCGGGGTCCCGCCAACGGTGTCGGCGAACGCGAACAACGAGCCCCCAAAAGAGGGTGATCGGCGGCTCGGATCAGCTGCGGTGTAGGCGCTGACTACGCCAGGAAGGTTAACTGCCCCTTGAGCGAAGGTCGACGAGACCCAGATGACCCCGGTCGTGAAGTCGACGTTCCGCCCCTCGATATCGGCACCCACGAACGAAAAGGGCACGTCGGATCCGCCACTGCGTACCCACAAGACGTCGTCGGTCGAGTACGCGCCAACCTGGATTCCTGGGTCGCTAGAGGCCTCGAAGTCGATCGGCGGAGTGCTCACGGTCTTTACGAAAAGGCTCCGGATCGGGTTGCCCCGGCCACCGCTCGGCTCGGCAGGGTCGCCGGCATAAGTCAGCTGTGGCTCGGTCACGACGATGTACTGCTTTTGCACGAGGTACGCGACCGCGTCGTTGTTCGAGTCGACCTGGATCTCGCGATCAGAGATCGTGATCCTCACGGCGCGGTTCCCCCACGGGAAGAGGTAGCCAATGTCCACGACGCGCACGTAACTGTCCCGGCCGATCGAGGCGCGGTGCCACCAGGACGCGAGGTCGACCGGTGAGTTCGGGCCAGGCACCCAGGTTCCCTTGATATTGACGGAGGCTCCGAGCGCAGAGAGCAGAAGCAGGTCCACCTCGACTGGACCTTCGCCTGGCGAGGTGCCGGTCGTCAAGGTCACGATGTCGAGCCGCGTGTCTGGATTGAGGGACATGAGCCAGGGATCGGCCGGTGGCCCCGCCAGCGTCGCGGGGTAGCCAGGGGCCCACAGGGCCTTGAGGTACGGGGTGACCACCGGCGGCTCGAAGGCTCCTGCACCAAGGCGCGTGTGCCAGAGCTCGGTGATCTTGTTGAACGTTACCGGGCTCGTCGAGTGGTGCCAGGTGCCGTGCTCAAGCGGCGTGAGCCAGAGCTGCCAGGGGACCTCTAGGGCGGTGTGCAGAGGGTCGGGCGGTGCCGGGGCTCCGGTGCCTGATGCGACCGGCACCAACTGGGGCGTCGCCTTCGCCCAGTCCAGCAGCCCTGCCATTGTGTAGGGCACTGTCGCGGTCCCGGGGAGCTCGAAAGCCAGCCAACTGAAACCAGCGAGGGCGCCCCTGAGCGGTGGAGTGGGCCAACTCGACATGCCGGCCATGTATGCGACGCACTCCTCGCCAAGGTGCTGGGCGGGAAACACTACGACCATGTAGATGGGCAACTTTGTGTCTTCGCCAATGATCTCGGTCTGACCGGAGGTGACAACGGCCTTGGCGTTGTAGAACTCGAAGCCGAGATAGACCATGTCCGTTGTGCGAACGGCCTGGAAGGCGAGGCTCGGCCCCGAGCCACTCAGCGCGGCCCGCAGAGCCTGCGGGATGGTCTGGGCGTAGGACTGGTACGAGCGGGTGGAGACGAGCGCGTACTTCGACGACGGTGCCGGACGGGCGAGCATACGCGGGGCGACGGCGGCGCCAGCCGTCGCCCCGCCGATCAGCTTGAGCGCTGAACGGCGATCAATCTCGTGCCGGGGCCCGCTCACGCTGCGCCGTGCCTCCCCCCTCAGACAAGGTCTCCCTCTGTGGTCGCCCTGCCACTGTAAGCATACGCGCGCCTGTCAAGTGAGGCGCGGAGGCCGCGCCGCCGCGGGCCCGCTGTGCTCCCTGGCTTGACACCACCGGGCAGGCTCGCGGCGTGGAAGTCAGGAAAAACGCCGCTCGAGCACCCCGCCAGTGATCAAATGAGCATGCAGGTTCTCGCCCGAGGGGTGCTTAGGACCTTGTCCTTGTCGCGGCCTGCAACCAGACGGCGGACCTGGCCGGCTGCTCTCGACCGTCGTGACGCCCACTGTCGAGAACTGACCGCCTAATCCACCTGCTCTGAGGCGAGCTTGGCCCCCACCCGGAAGGCCTCCTCGTTGATGGGGATCATGGCGCACTTGTCTTTCAGCGCTCCGCAGATCGCCGTAAGGAACGTCTCTTCGGGGAAGACCTTCGTCGCCCCCTGCAAAGCGCCGAGGGCAACGACATTTTTCACGACCGGACTCCCGAGATCCTTGGCCACGGTAGTGAACGGTACGGCGACCGTCCTCACTCCCGGGGCGAGGCCAGCGGGCTCGGTACTGATCACAGAGTTGTCGTAGATGATAATTCCGCCCGCCTGTACGCTCGGGCCGAACTTCACGAGGCTGGGGGCGTTGAATGCCACGAGGACGTGCGGATTCGGCGACGCCGGTGACAGCACCTCCTTCATGGCCACATGGACGTCCGCGTAGGATGTGCCGCCTCGAGATTCAGGGCCGTAGCTCGGTATATGGGTCGAGTCATAGCCTTCGTTGATCGCACAACGCGTTAGGATCATTGCCGCCGTCTGGGCGCCGTCCCCACCGGCACCTGCCAGCTTGAAGCTGATGTCCTCGGGGTCGATATGGGTCGGAAACCCGTCTGCAAAACGGGGCGGGCATTCCGTGGTGGCCCCTACGGCGTCGAGCGTGTGATCGGCGTCGAAGGTGCCTGTAGGAAGGCCGGGGAAAACCGCCGTCTCGGTGATGTCCTTTTTGATCCCTAACGGGAAGACCGGCTCCATGTTCTCCCTCACCCAGCGCTCAGCGTCCTCGGGCTCGAGACGCAGATGCACGGGGCACTCGGAGAGGACCTCGATGAAGGCGAAGCCGGTGCCGTTGACCTGCAGCTCCAAAGCCCTCTTGATGGAGCGCCTGGCGTGCGTCCGGCGCTTGTTGTCGTAGAGCGCCACGCGCTCTACGTACACAGGCCCGTCCAGGCCCGCGATGAGCTCCGCCATCTTGAGCGGCTGGCCGGCGAGCAAACTCCGGCCTTCGGGCGTAGTGGTCGTCACCTGTCCGAGAAGTGTCGTAGGGGCCATCTGACCCCCAGTCATCCCGTAGATGGCGTTGTTTATGAAGATAACCGTTATCGGTAGCCCGAGCTGGGCCGTGCTCACGATCTCGGCCAGGCCGATGGAGGCGAGGTCGCCGTCGCCCTGGTAGCTGATCACGATCGAGTCCGGATTCGCGGTCTTGTGACCGATCGCCACAGCTGGGGCGCGCCCGTGCGGAGCCTGTGAGTTGCCGACGTCGAAGTAGTAGTACATAAATACCGAGCAGCCGACAGGCGAAACCAGGACAGTGCGGTCCTGTACTCCGAGTTCGTCGATCGCTTCGGCGAGATACTTCTGCGCCAGTCCGTGCCCGCAGCCCGGGCAATAGGTGGTCGAGTGGGCATTTAGCCCCTCACCATGGGCGTGGCGCTCGAACTCGCGGTAGAAAACCGAAGTCGGCATCAGCGCACCTCCTCGAGACCGAGCACATGTCCGACGATCTCACCTTGAGACGGGAGGATCCCGCCCATACGACGGACGTGGGTCATCGGTGGTGGCGAGTGCACATCAGCATGGCTTAGCGCCAGGCGGAGCTCGTCTTCGAGCTGTCCGCTGCTCGCCTCGACGACTACAAGGTGCCTCATGAGATCGAGCAGCGGGCGCAGGGCATCGATGGGGAAGGGCCACAAGGTAATCGGGCGGAACAGGCCGACTTTCACGCCCTTGTCCCGCAGCTCTTTGATGGCGCCCTTGGCGAGCTGAGAAGGGGTGTTGCACGCCACGAGCACGATCTCGGCGTCGTCGCAACGGTAGACATCGCTGCGTTGCTCCTCGGCTGTCATGCGGGCGTACTTCTCGTTCAAGCGAACGTTACGCTGCTCGAGCTCGGTCTCGGCGAGATCGATAGAGCAGATCAGGTTTCCCCGGTGCGAGTGGTCGCCGTACACGGCCCACTCCGCAATACCTGGCACGACCATCTCGCGGGGCAGCCGCACCTTGCCTGTCATCTGACCGAGGTAGCCGTCGCCGACGATCACGACCGGGTTGCGGTACTTGAAGGCGAGCTCAAACGAAACCATCGCGATGTCCAGCATCTCCTGTGGCGTCGCCGGCGCCAGCACGATCGCATGTGTGTTCCCGTGGCCGAGGCCGCGGCACACCAGTTTGATGTCTGCCTGCTCGGGCCCGATGTTGCCCAATCCCGGGCCGCCGCGCATGATGTTCACGAAAACGGCGGGGACTTCCGCACCGATCATGTACGAGAGGCCTTCCAGCATGAGGCTGAAACCCGGGGAGCTGGTGAATGTCATACAACGCTTACCAGCACCTCCTGCCCCGTACATCATGTTGACGGTGGCGACCTCGCTGACCGCCTGCACGAAGATCCCACCGAGCTTCGGCTGCACCTTCGCCATCAGCTCGGCACCCTCGGTCGAAGGTGTGATCGGGTAGCCGTACACATGTCGGCAGCCCGCAAGCAGTGCCCCCACTGCCACGGCGTAGGTCCCCTTCACGATGAGAGGCTCACGCTCGGGCAGGGCGACAGTCGCGTCCGGCCTCGCCTCAGGCACGGGAGCCTCCGACGGCCGGGGGCCGAGAACCGTCGCGGGGTCGACGAGCTCGAAGACCGGCTCATCGTCGCCCTCCGGCCGCAGCCCATAGGGCTCGGGGCAGGCGTCGATGCACAGGTCACAGCCGTTGCACAGTGTCAGGTCGAAGATGATGGGTACGAGCCCGGTCACGGGGTTGATCTCTGTACCGAAAGATATACAGCCCTTCGGGCACGAGGCGATGCAACGCCCACATCCCTTGCAGTACTCCGGAATGACAAAGGGCTTAGGTCGTTCGGCCACCTTGGTCATGGCACCACCTCCTGAGAGGCCGGCGTCGCCTACGCGCTTAGCGCGCAGACGCCTCCGGCGCTCACGCGGGACAAGAACCCTGTCACCTGTTCCATCTTCGACCTGGTCTGATGTGAAGGGTAGGCCCGAAAGACCCTTTCGGAAGCCTCCTACCGAGCCGAAAGGCCCTGTGTGGTGATCCGAGGGTCCTTTGACCCTAGATGGCCGCTGCGAGCTGCCCCAGAGTGGAGTCGTGGAAGGCGCGCGGCCTAAAGCTGAAGCCAACGCTCAACTCGGGGCCATTGACCGTGAGCCAACCGACGGCACCGACGCGGCAATGGATGCGTTCTTGCATCCTCGAGCGATCGCCGTCGTCGGAGCCAGCAGCGACGCGGACACGATCTCAGGGCTTCTCTTCGCCAACCTCATCAAGAGCGGCTTCGAGGGCACGATCCTGCCCGTGAACAAGAAACACGCCGTTGTACAGGGTGTTGTCTCGTACCCCGACCTGGCCTCTTGCCCCGTCGTCGCTGATCTGGTCATCGTCTGCGTGCCTGCCGGCGCGGCCTGTGGCGTGGTCGCCGAGGCGGGTGACCTCGGCATCAAGGCAGTCTGTGTCATCTCAGCCGGATTCGCCGAAACGGGCTCCGACGGAGCAGCGCTTCAGGACGGTCTCGTGAAGGAGGCTTCCGCCCGCGCTGTGAGGCTGGTCGGCCCCAACTGCACGGGAATACTGAGCGGGAGCCTTGGGGGGCGGTTCAACGCGACATTCAGCCGGACGGTTCCCCCACCGGGGCGCACGTCGCTTGTCAGCCAGTCGGGCGCGATCGGTCTCGCGGTACTAGAGGCCTGTGAGGTCCGCGGGCTCGGCATCGGAGGCTTTGTGTCGGTGGGCAACAGCGTGGACGTCGCGAGCAACGACCTGCTCAAGTACTGGGGCCAAGACTCCACGACCGACCTTGTCCTTCTCTATCTGGAGTCAATCCCCGACCCGCGGGCCTTTGTCCGGGTCGCAAGCGAGGTCTCGAGGCGTATTCCCATCGTGGCGGTCAAGGCTGGCAGGACAGAGGCTGGACGGCGTGGGGCGGCGTCGCACACCGCTGCGCTCGCGGCGGGCGAGTTGGCAACTGATGCGGTCCTCCATCAGGCAGGTGTGATCCGGGCCGATTCCATCGAGGAGATGGTGGATCTCGCGACCGTCTTGAGCGCGCGGCGCACCTTCCGGGGACGGCGGGTGGCAATCCTGACCAACGGAGGTGGACCTGGCGTCCTCGCCGCGGACGCGTGTGAGAGCAACGGACTCGCCGTACCGGAGCTCAACGAGCCCGCCACATCCGCGTTGCGGGCGCTGTTGCCAAAAGAGGCCAGCGTCTCGAACCCTGTCGACATGATCGCGGCCGCGACAGCCTCCGAGTACGGCCAAGCCGTCCGCATCCTCGGTGAGGCACCCGAGATCGACGCGGTGATCGTCATGTTCAACACGCCGCTCATCACGCGTGCTTCAGAGGTCGCAGCTGAGCTCATCGCCGCCGCGTCCGAGTTCGAAGACGACAGAGCGCTCATTACGGTTTTCATGAACAAAGATGGCCCGCCACAGGTATTGCGCGCCGCGGGAGTTCCGTCGTTCACCTTCCCCGAGAACGCAGTGCGCGCCCTCGGGCGGGCCATCTCGTGGGCCGAGCGGCACGAAAGGCCTCCTGGCAGGGTGATCCGGCCCGATGTAGACGCGGAGGCCGTGAGCCGCCTCATGGTTCAGGCAATGGAGCGCTCGGCCGGTGCCTGGATGACGACAGACGACGCCGAGGCCCTGCTCGGTGCCTACGGAGTCTCCGTGCCCCGAACTGTGCGGGTACGAACCCCCGAACAGGCCGCCGCGGCCCAGGCAGAGCTCGGGTGCACCGCGGTGGTCAAGGTCGCGGCCGCCATCCACAAGAGCGATGTGGGCGGTGTGCGCCTCGGAGTGAACACGCCGGCTGGGGCGGCGGAGGCAGTGTGCGAGATCCGGGCCGACCTGGAGTCAGCTGGCTTGGCTGGGATGGCAACCAAGCTAATAGTGCAAGAGCAGCTCGAGTCCGGCCAAGAGATGATCGTCGGCGTCAACCGCGACCAGGTGCTCGGGCCTCTTGTCATGGTTGGCCTCGGGGGCAAGCTCGTCGAGATGCTCGAGGACGTCGCGATCCGCGTCGCGCCGATCAGCGATGCCGACATCGGGGAAATGTTGCAGTCACTCAGGTCCTACCGGCTGCTGAGCGGTTACAGAGGCACACCGCCGCTCGACATCGACGCCCTCGCTCAGGTGCTGCAACGCGTGTCGGCGATTGTCGAGGACGTGCCGGAGATCGCCGAGATGGACCTCAATCCGGTCTTCGTCCTGGAAAAAGGGGCCGTGGCTGCCGACATTCGCATACGCCTTGTCGGCGCGCAGCGTGTGGGCGAAGCTCCGGGTCCGACTTAGTTAGCTCACCCGATCTCGGGCCTTCTCCACCCGCATGCCGATGGCGGTTTCGGCCCTGTATGCCAGACCGGGGCCAGTCAAGCAAACAGGAGTAAGACGCGTACGCAGGGCGCGACCGGTGCCGATAGCGTCCGGTCCCACCTATGAGCTCAGCCAAGGTCGCCTCTTAGCGTGGTGCTCACGATCTACGGCGCCACCGCCGTCAGCTTCATGATGTTCACCTACGCTCTCGAATCGAAGAGCCCGCACTTCATAGCCGCCTTCGCCCTGGGCTGCGCGCTTTCGAGTAGCTACGGCTTCCTGGCAGGGACCTGGCCCTTCGGAGTCGTAGAGGCGGTCTGGAGCCTCGTGGCACTGCGCCGCTACCACTCGACACGCTCAGCCAAAAGCTAGCCTTGCGCTGCACCTTCACCGGGGGGAAGTAGGAAATCACGGCGATGCTCTGTTCACATTGTCAAACCGAGAACCGTCCAGACCGAAAATTCTGCAGGTCTTGCGGCGCGGAGCTGTCCCGCCCTTGTGCCGCATGTGGATATCTCAACGAGCCAGACGACGCGTTCTGCGGTGAGTGCGGAGCGGCACTGGGCTCCGGCACTTCGCCAGGCGCGGCGTCATCCCCGATTCGCGAATCGGCTTCTTCGGCGTCGAACGGGGACACGGCACACTCGGTAGGCGGAAAGGTCATGACCGAGCTGAGACACGTCTCAGTGCTGTTCTGCGATCTTGTCGGTTTCACGCCGCTTTCTGAGTCGAGGGACCCCGAGGACGTCCGGGAGCTTCTTTCTGCTTACTTCGACATCGCCCGTTCGATCGTCGCCCGCTACGGGGGCGTGATCCAAAAATTCATCGGCGATGCCGTAATGGCGGTCTGGGGGGCACCGGTCGCGAACGAGGACGATGCTGAGCGCGCGGTGCGCGCCGCCCTGGAGCTTGTCGCTGCCGTCTCAGCCTACGGCAATGAGCACGGGCTCAGCCTCGCCGCCCGGGTCGGGGTCGTCACAGGAGGAGCAGCCACGACCGAGACCCCGGAAGAAGGCATGGTCATCGGGGACCGGGTGAACACGGCCGCGCGGATCCAGTCCCTCGCCCCGGCGGGGTGTTGCTATGTCGACGAGGCTACGAGGCGCGCCACGTCGGCAGCTGTTGCCTATCTCGACGCCGGCATGCACTCGCTTAAGGGCAAGGCTGAGCCCGTCCACCTCCACCGGGCGCTACGTGTCGTCGCCGGGGTCGGGGGGGCGCTCAAGTCAGAGGGCCTCGAAGCCCCCTTTGTCGGACGCGACCGCGAGCTGCGCTTGGTCAAGGACCTCTTCCACGCGTCGGCCCAAGAGCAAAGGGCCCATCTCGTCTCCATAACCGGAATCGCGGGCATCGGCAAGAGCCGGCTCGCTTGGGAGTTCTACAAGTACATGGATGGTCTGTCCCACGAGTTCAGCTGGCACCGGGGCCGGTGCCTGTCCTACGGGGAAGGTGTCGCCTACTGGGCCTTGGCCGATATGGTGCGAAGCAGGGCCGGGATCGTAGATGCCGAGGAGGTGGCCTCGGCGTCCGCGAAGCTGCGCGCCGCAGTCGAGCAATGGCTCCCCGATCCCGAAGAGCGGCGTTGGGTCGAGCCTAGGCTGGCCCACCTGCTGGGCCTTGAGGATCGCAGTGCCCGCGACAAAGAGGACCTGTTCGCAGCTTGGCGGCTCTTTTTCGAGCGGATGTCGGAGGTGCGGCCCGTCGTCATGTCCTTCGAGGACATGCAGTGGGCGGACTCGTCTCTCCTCGACTTCATCGAGTACGTCCTCGACTGGTCGAGGAACCACGCCATCTTCGTCCTCACGATCTCGCGCCCTGAGATCGTCGAGCGCCGGCCGAACTGGGGAGCGGGCCGACGGAATTTCACATCCATCTACCTCGAGGCGCTCCCCACCTCGGCCATGCGCGAGCTCGTCACCGGGCTCGTGCCGGGGCTAGCTGATGATGTACTCGACCGGATCTTGCTCCGTTCGGAAGGCGTTCCCCTGTACGCGGTCGAGACCGTGCGAATGCTCATAGACAAGGGGCTGCTTGTCCGCGCGGGCGACAGCTACCAGCCGGCCGGGCCAATCGGGGCGCTCGACATACCCGAGACCCTTCAGGCTCTCATCGCGGCGCGCCTCGACGGGCTGTCACAAGGAGAGCGTCGCCTGCTCCAAGAAGCCGCCGTCGTCGGCAAGACCTTCAGCAAAGACTCCCTGTCCGCACTCTTGGGCGAGTCCCTCGAGTCGCTCGAGGAGATGCTCGCCTCGCTCGTTCGCAAAGAGGTCATCTCCCTTCAGACCGACCCCCGCTCGCCTGACAGGGGCCAGTACGCCTTCTTGCAGGACCTCGTAAGGGCAGTGGCCTACGAAACGCTTCCAAAGCGCGACCGCAAGCAGAAGCACCTGGCTGTCGCGGCTCACTTACTGGAGGCTTGGACGACTGACGAGGACGAGATCGTCGAGGTCGTCGCCTCCCACTACCTGGTGGCCTACCAACTCGCCCCAGGCGCGCCGGATGCCGAGGACGTGAAGTCCAGGGCCAGAGAACTGCTCATGCGCGCAGGCGAGCGCGCGGCTGCTCTGGCCGCCGCGGAGGCGGCGCAGCGCTATTTCGGACAAGCCTTGGAGTTGACACAAGACGAGCGCGTGCGGGCTGGCCTCGAGGAACGGGCTGGCCAGATGGCGTTGTTGAGCGGTGATGCCGTGCGCGCGAGCGCCCACTTCGAGGCTGCCATCTCGTCTCTCGAGGCGATAGGCGAGACCCATGCCAGCGCACGCGTGTCCGCCCGCCTCGGCGAGGCCGACTTTTTTCAAGAGCGTCTCGAGCCCGGCATAGCGCGCATGGAGGCCGCCTTCGCGCTTCTCGCGGACGAGGAGCCGGATGCAGATCTTGCGACGCTGGCGGCTCAGCTCGGTCGACTACATGTCTTCACCGGCGCGCACGAGCTCGCCGCCAAGCGCCTCGAGTTCGCGCTCGGGCTGGCTGAAAGCCTCATGCTCCCAGAGCAGCTGTCCCAAGCCCTGAACACAAAAGCCGTTCTGATCTCGTTCCAAGGCCGCCACGAAGAGGCCATGGCGCTCGTAAGACACGCCCTAAATGTTGCGCTCGACAATGATCTTTCGGCGGCCGCTCTACGCGCTTACAACAATCTCGGGGCCTTTTTGGCTGCTCGTGACCTCTACGCGGAGGTCCGCGCCCTGAAAGAACCCGCCCTCGAGCTGGCGAGGCGCATCGGTGACCGCAGTTTCGAGCACTGGCTGATCGTCGGCCATGCCAGGCTCGCGGCCGAAACAGGCGAGTGGGATGAAGCTCTGCAGACCGTCGAGGAGCTCCGCAGCTCCGGGGAGCTACCCGCCCCGACCTCGGCCGCACTCATGTTGTTTGCGGTGCCTGTCTATGTGAATCAGGGCAAGCTCGATCTGGCGCGCGAGCTGCTGGAAGCGCTCTCGTATGTGAAGCATTCCGATGAGCTGCAGTCCCGCTCCGACTACGCCTGGGCAGAAGCGGCACTGCTGCGCGGAGAGGGCGAAATTGAGGCAGCCCTCGCGGCCGCGTCGCGCTCGAGCGAATCACGCCAGGAGATCGGCATCGCCTCTGTCAAAGGCGGAATCGTCGAGGAGCTTGAGGCCGCCATGCTCCTGGACACGTCCAAGGCCGCTGAGCTCGTTGCGGACCTTGAGCGCCTACGACCAGGAGAGAGCACGCCGTTCCTCGCGGCACAGACGGCGAGGTTCCGAGCCAGGCTCTCGCCTGCCGCTGCAGAGCACAGCTTTGCGAGCGCCGCTGCGGCGTTCCGGGAGCTCTCGATGTCGTTTTGGATTGCTGTGACCTTGTTGGAGCATGCGGAGTGGCTCGCGGCACGTGCCAGAGCCTCGGAGACCGCATCACTGCTGGCAGAAGCCGGAGAGATATTCGATCGACTCCATGCACGCCCTTGGCAGGAGCGCCTTGGGCGGGTGCCAAAGCTCGATACCGTCTCAGCCTGACCCGTCCCTGTCAATGCAAGTTCTTCTCGTCCAGGGCGCGTGACGAGTGGTCGCGCGTGGCGGCCAGGGGTCAATCGACTGTGAATCTCACGCGGCCCGGCTTCTTTCCGGAGCGATCCGAAACGAATCGAGACTGCTCCTTCACACTCCACATGGGAACACAAGCCCGCGTGATCTCGACGGGGCATCAGTGACGGCGGTGGCGAAGATGACGGAACGACACCACCGCTGCGGGAGGCGGTGCACCCTGCCCGACACGAACAGCTCACGAGATCTACTCGGACAAGCTGCGCACGCGACATGTTCGCGTGGTGGATCTCGGTGAACTGATCGCCTCGGAGGGCAATCGGGAATCAGCGACGGCCGTTGGGAGTTGCACAGTTCCTAGAGATCGGGCCGAGTCTAAGGAGACGTGCGGCTCTGGCTGTGAGTTTCCTTAGTGGCTCGGCTGCGGGGAAGAAGGTGGGGGCGAGACATGTCCGACGACCATGAGTTCGCGAAGATCGCAGAGTCCCTGCGAAAGGAAGGTTTCGGTAGCCGGGCCTTACTCCTTGACAGGTTAAAGCGCGGAGCGGGGCTTGTTGCTGGAGGCTTGTGCCTGCTGGCAATGGCCGTGCTGCTCGCACTTACGAACACGATGTCGGTCGTGATAACGCTTACGGTCGTCGCCATGGTCGTTTACGAGCTCGTGCTCGTGGGACTGCGCGAGCACAGGCGAGAGGCCGTATAGGCCACGCACCGCAGGGAGGATCGTCGCTCGGTTGCGTCGCGCAAGTGGATGTCCAGGCCCCGAAAGGATCCAGCCCGGTCCGTTCGACAAAGCCGAGCGTACCGGGCTGGAAATAGCGTGCGCTCCCAGGCGGGAGCTCGTGACTAGGCCGTCGCAGGCGACCCGGCCTCGGCAGTCGGAGATTCTTCCGGAGCTGGCGATGAGACAGTGTTGGCGAAGGCTGCCGGCTGCCCGTCGTGGAAGACGCCGTACTTGGAGATCCAACGCATGAGCTGGTAGGCGATGATTACGCCGAAGGCCCCCATCGCGATGCCGTTGAACGACACGTTGCCGTGGTCAAAGATGAGCGTGTAGTTCCCAGCGCCCAGCACAAGGCCTATAGCGCAAGGAATGAGGTTTACCGGGTTGGAGAAGTTGACCCGGTTCTCGACCCAGATGCGCCCGCCCAGCACGGCGATGAGACCATAAAGGATGGTCCCGGCACCGCCGAGAACTCCCGCCGGCAGCGTGGAGATCAACGCTCCGAACTTCGGGATGCAGCCAAAGGCGATAGCCACGATGGCTGCGACGTAGTAGGCGGAGGTCGAGTACACCTTTGTCGCGGCCATGACACCGATGTTCTCGGCATAGGTGGTAGTACCGCTACCACCACCGAGACCGGCGAGCATCGTCGCAAGGCCATCGCCCATGTAGCCGCGTCCCAGCGACCGGTCGAGGTTCCGCCCGGTCATCGACGCCACGGCCTTTATGTGGCCCGTGTTCTCGGCGATGAGGACGATCACGACCGGGACAATCAGAAAGATCGGGCGCATGCTGAAGTGCGGCGCCGTGAACTTTGGGAGCCCGACCCATGCCGCCGACTTGACCGTCGTAAAGCTGATCTGGCCCTGACCCCAGCCAATCAGATATCCGAATGCCACGCCGACCAGGATCGATAGACGACCAATAAAGCCACGGAACAAGACCGTCACGAGGATGACCCCGCAAAGGGTCGCGAAGGCGGTCCAAGGCTGCTTGTCAAAGTTCGTAAAGGCACTCGAGGCGAGGTTGAGCCCGATCAGGGCAACGACCGCTCCTGTCACCACCGGGGGCATAAGCCACTCGATGAAGGCAGAGCCCCATTTGTTGACGATGAGGCCAATAACGAAAAAGACGGCGCCGGCAACAAAAATGCCGGCCAAGGCCGAGGGGATGCCACCTTTTTGCTCCGCCACGAGCACCGGGGAGATGAACGCGAAGCTGCTTCCCAGGTAGCTCGGCAAGCCCAGGCGCTGTCCGCGTCCGATCGTGATCAACAAGAAGATGAGGGTGCCGATCCCAGAGAAGAAGATCGTTGTGTTGGGCGGGAAGCCGATCAACACCGGCACGATGAACGTTGCCCCGAACATCGCCAGCACGTGCTGGACCCCGAGGCCAACGGTCTGCGGCCAGGCGAGGCGCTCATCGGGCGCCACCACCTCTGTCGGAGGAATGTGCTTCCCGTCGCCGTGGACCTTCCACAAGCCTTGCAGGCTCATCTCGTACCCCTTTCGTCTGACTATCTCAAGGCCAGGGGCCACGACGCATTACCGCGGCCTCACCGGCCACTCGCACTCTTTCCCTCTGTCCGCACCGTACGGTCACCAGGCACCATTCACTAGGGTCCAACGTCACATTGGTGCCAAAACAGGGGCCTTCATGAAGGGCACTGCAGTAGCCTCGCGGCGTGGACGTCAGCGACGTCGGATGGACTCCCTGCTCAGCGGGTCAAAAGTGGCGCAGGTCGCCGCCTCGGCCGAATCCTCGAGAAGGCGGCTGAGTTCGTGGCCCGTCACGCGACCGTCGCCATGCCGAGACTTGGCCGTAATGCACCGCTGCGTGCTTCTCTCGCCGAGGGTACCGACGCGGAAGTGGCGCGCTCATGACGGCGGCCATCGCCCGCTGGTTCGGCCAGCCTGTAATCGGTACCGCCGGTCTGCGCTGGACTCGCCCGGCGAGCCACATGCAGCGCGGCGTTGCCCGTTCCGGCCTGCTCTACATGTCCGAGAAGGGGCTCGGTTTCGTGCCCCGACGCGTCGACGCCTTCTTCGGTGCTCGAGCTGTCTCCTTCGAGTTCGACGCGGTCAGCGACATCTTGCTCAAGCCCACGCTCCGCAAATTGCGCGTCACCGTCGTCACCGAGGACGGGCGCGACAAGTTCATCGTCTCGGACGCCGTGGTGGTCTACAGCGACCTGCAGTCGTGGCGAGACCGCTAGCTCCACCGAGCGCCGTTCAAAACGGGGGGCGCCTTCAGAGAAAGGCAACGCCATCGTGATCTGGCTAGTGATCGTGCTAGTGGTAGCCGCCTTCGTCCTTGTGACATTGGATGCCAGGCGGGGCCAGCGCCGCTCGGACAAGGCCCCGCGGGCCGAAAACGGATCAAAACCGCGCTCAAACAAGACGCGGTAGGCCACCTCCGGCAGCCCTACGCAGTAAATGACGGTTCAGCCGAGCTGAGCCAAAGCCTCCCGGTGAGCCGTTAAGGATTCCGACTGGGCATTCTGGGTCGGACGCGTGGCACCTTCCCGACGACATCGCAGGGCCGCAACCGGCTGGGCTCGACCGGTTCGTCTGTCTCGCCGCTCGCCTCAGATTAGGTTGCCAGGTCACAGGGTTGTGCCACAGTCCGGACACAATGTCGGTGGGTACGCCTCGCCTCCAGTTTCATGCCGCTCCCGGGCAGCCGACCCTGACCGATTGGGGCGATGGGTCGGAACGGTTCTTGCTCCCCCACCGCAGTCCCCGACCCGCGGTCGGTCCCAGCACTGTCGCGACACACAACCCGAAATCCCGACGGACACAGGTGTCGCCCGGAGGCGTGACGACCTCATGGTCTGAAGTTAGGTTGGTCGCCACAGGAGGTGCCGGCCCCTATCCTTGGCCGATGGCTGTGGACCCCGATCTTGTCGCGGCGGCTATGGCTGACGCGTCCCAGTACATGTTCGATGCCGCTCCCTTGGGCTGGATGCATCGCGAGGCTGGCGTTCTGGCGGGAGCAACCGGTGTGCCGGTCCCAATGCTGAACGGGATCTGGGCCGAGTCACTGGACCCGGACCCGGTCGTCGTCACAGCGATGTTGGACCGCCTCGATGCCTCAGCAGTGCCCTACTGCCTGCAACTGCGCCCCGGGACCTCGACGAAGATCACGGACCAGGCGGTGACTCGAGGCATGCGCAAAGAAGACGCCATCCCGCTCATGGTGCTGGAAGAATTTTCTCTAATTGCCCAAGCGGAAAGAGTAGATGGGTTGACCATCCGTGGGCTCGAACCCGAGGAAGGGCCCGCGCACATAGCAGTCGTCGCGGACGCCTTCGGCATGCCCGAGGAGCTCTTCGCCCAGATGATGACGCCCGAGCTGCTCAGAGCCGAAGGGTTGTGCTGTTATGTCGCTGAGGCAGGCGGGCAACCGGTCACAACCGGAATGGGCCTGACCGCGGGGGACTTCGTGGCGATTTTCAACATCGCCACTCCTACACAGCACCGGGGACGTGGCTATGGCGCTGCCGTCACAGCGCGTGTCGTCTCCGACGGCCGGGCCGCAGGCGCTCAATTGGCGTGGCTGCAGTCGAGCCCGATGGGCTACGGCGTCTACGAGCGTCTCGGATTCAGGACCCTCGAACGTTGGGACTGCTGGGTCCTAGAACCTGACGCGCGTCCCGACAGGAATCCATCCCGCAAGCCAGCCTGAGAGGCTCGTCGCCGAAGTCGTCGCGCTTGCGTGCCGGCATCTGAGCCATCGGGCGCCAGAGCACACACCGGTTTTGCCCGCATCCGGCGGACGCGTGTTGTACGGTGCGGGACGTCATCGAAAAGGGGGGGTGATGATGCTGGTATGTACGACGTGGAAGGCCCGGCCGCTTTCGCGCGAGCAGGCGAACCGGATGATGCAGATTTGGGGGAAGCTCGAAGCCGCGCGGGCCGAGGACGCGAGTACCGAACGGCTCTGCTGGTACATCTTCAGTGACGGCTCGGGCGGCGTGACTGTTTCCAGGTTCCAAGACGCCGAAGCCGCCACGGCGGGCGAACTCGAGGCAACTCTTGCCCTCGGCGAGTTCCTCGAGTTCGACTCGAGGGTCGTGCTCGATCTCGAGACGGCGACGCCGGTGATGCTAAAGGCCATAGCGCAGGTCAACTCCTGAGACTCTTCGGGTCCCGGGCCGGTCGGTCGCGGCAGCCTAGAGCGCGCCGCGACCGTAGAGTTCGGCAAAGAGCTCTCTTCGGGTTGAACCGAAGCCGGCCCCGATGAGTCCGATCAGCGTGATCCGTCTCAAATGCGCGACCGTAAAATCGAGGAGGCAGCGGTGACATCCGAAGAAGACAGTGGGCGCCTGGACAAGGCGTTCACTGCCAGGCTGCAAAAAAGCCCCAGCAAGGGCGGATGGACCTATGTCCAGATGGATGACTCGGCGGCATTCTTCGGGACCAGGGGACTCGTCAAAGTCCGAGGAACTGTCGACGACCATCCATTCCGCAGCTCGTTCATGGCAATGGGAGACGGTTCCCACAAACTGCCGGTGAGCGCCGAGGTCCGCAAGGCGATCGGTAAGAGCGCGGGCGAGATGGTGCTCGTTCACCTGCTCGAGCGGATCGAAAGCTAGTTGCGACGCGCGCAGGATCGGCCCGACTGGGCCCTAAGGCTGAAATAAACGAAGGAGGATCCCTCATGGACTGGACGCTCGAGCTCGTGGTCGTGCCGGTGGCAGACGTCGAGCGCGCGAAGGCTTTCTATATGGACAATGCCGGTTTCGACCTGCTCGTAGACCACAGCGAAGGTGAATTCCGCGTTGTGCAGCTCACACCGCACGGGTCCGCCTGTTCGATCGCGATCATGGCCAACGCTGAGGCCGCGGGCTCACTTCACGGCCTGCATCTCATCGTGTCTGACATCGACGCGGCACGTACCGAACTCGCGGAGCGCGAAGTAAACCCCAGCGAGGTCTTCCACTTCAAAGCGGGCGGACAGGTCCCCGGGCCTGACCCAGCGGGCCGGGACTACAACTCGTTCTTCGCCTTCAGCGATCCGGACGGCAACTCATGGCTCGTGCAGCAGATCAAAGCACGCGCAGCGCAATGAGCTGCACGGGCGCCGAGCCGGGTCGCTAGACGGGTGCGTTCACCTTGTCAGCAGCGATGCGCAAAATGACCCGTCCGTCGGGGCCGATGGGGTTGCGGTAATCCGTGTGGCTGTAGCGGTTCGACAGCTCGTCGATGTGCGCACGGGCGAGATCACCTCCGACCGTGCCAACCAGATGGCCGCGCACCTCCGCCCAGTCCTGCGGGTCGGTGGCCGAGTGGATGAGCACCGTCACTCTCGGATCGCGGTTCAAATTACGGACCTTTTGGCGTTGCGGCTCGGTATTGACGAGCAACACCTCGCCGTCGGTGTCTATCCAGGTGAGCAGTGCCTGCGGCTGCCCATCGGGCATGAGCGTCACGACCGTCGCCAAGTTCGGTCCCTTCGCAAGACGGATCACCCTATCGCCGAGCGGCATCGCTTCAATTCCTTTCGATCCCCTATGTAACACCAACTGATCTCGACGGCTTCGATACCTCGAGACGAAAGCGACCATACCGGTCCAAGATGCCTGCGCGAGCTCAGGCGAAGGTCTCGGACGCGACCGCCGGCGAGATCGTCATCCCCCGGCCGCCGACCCCGGTCACCACCACGACGCCGCGGGTGACCTCGCGCCGTAGGTACAGCTCGTCGTCCGAAGGGCTCGAAAGCTGGTCGTACACACCCGCCCAGCGGTGTCGGATCTGCGGGAAGGGCAACCCGATAACCGCGGCTGCAAGCTTGCAAACGAGCGCCTCGGATTCTTCAGACAACTCGAGAGCGAATGGCTCCTCGTACTCGTGGGTGTCTCCTATAGTCAGCCCGCCTCCAATCCGCTGTTGGCACAGCAGCTGTATGCGAAGGCGCGAGAGGGCTTGGTCCTGCGACCCGAGAAGGGCGGCGAAGGGCCTGAAGACCGGGTACTACCGAAGCGAGTTTCCGTCCGCGACGGAGGTGGTGAGCCCGCGCGACAGGGGCCAGGTCTCCGCCATCTGCAGGCGCACGCGCTGCAACTTGTCGCCGGGCATCACAACGCCGAGCGGAGCACCACTCACCGCTCCCACGCACAGCACGACGAGATCTGCCGCGTAGCGAGCTCCAGTCGAATCGATGACCTCGTGGTCGGCGACATCGACGACCTCGCGAGGTGCCAGGAATTCATAACGGCCCGAGGCCGAAAGCCAGTCCCGAATCGCACCGAGGACAAGACGCGGCTCGACGGCCGCGTCGAACGGGCAACAAAGGCCCGCGAGGAACTCGCCGTGAAGCCCGGGGTTCATGAACCTCACCTCGTCGGCACCGAGCACACTAAAGCCACGTTCGGCCGCGTCAGCGCTCGCTGCGGCCGCCTCGATCACGTTCAGCTCGGTCTCGTCGGCAACGAGGGTGATCGAGCCGTTGGCCCGAAAACCTGTTGCGGGAATGTCGCGTCCCACCTGCTCCCACAGCTCGCGGGCACGAAGCGCCATTGCGAGCTCAGCTCCCCGCGCCCGCCCACTCACCCAGATGAGACCGAAATTCCGGACCGAGGCACCCCGAGGTTTGCTGTGGCGCTCGAGGTGCACGACCGAGGCACCCGAACGCCGCGCGAAATAGGCGTGCATCGTTCCGAGGATCCCGCCACCTACGATGACCACGCGCTCGTTGGCCATGTTTCAGCGCGTGAGCTCGGCCAGGCACTCGCCAAGCACGCCGAGGGCGAAGTCCAGTTCGGCTTTCGAAACAGTGAGCGGAGCCGAGAGCGTGAGCACGCTGCCCATGGTCGTCTTGAACGACAGGCCGCGCTCGAGCGCCGAGTAAAGAACGCGATCAGCCAGATCGACCGCCGGCGCTCCGGTGGGCGTCACGAGCTCCACGCCGACGAGAAGACCTGCGGCTCGGACCTCGCCGATCACCGGCAATTGAGCGGCCAAGCTCTGCAGCTCGGTGACAAAGTACTCACCGAGCTCGCGAGCCTTCGCGACGAGTTTCTCCTCTTCGATCACCTCCAAGGTGGCAAGGGCGGCCGCGGCCAGAACCGGGTTCTTCTCATGGGTGTAGTGACCGATCGCCTTGTCGGCCATCACGTCCAGGTCGGCCCGCGCCAGCACCGCCGCCAAGGGGAGCATCCCTCCGCCGAGGGCCTTTCCGAGCACCAAGATGTCGGGCGAGACGCCGACGTGCTCATGTGCACAGAAGCGACCGGTCTTGCCGAGCCCCGTCGGGATCTCGTCGAAGACCAATAATGCCCCGGTGGCATCGCACGCGCGGCGGACCTGTTGCCAGAATCCGGGCGGCGGCAGGTACGGGACGGCTCGGATTGGCTCGGCCACGACGGCCGCGACATCGGCCTCGCGTTCGAGCACGTAACCGAGGGTCCGTGCACAGGCCATCTTGCAGGCTTCCAGGTCGGGGTTTCCGCTCGGCGAGGCGAAGCCGTAGGGGCAGCGGTAACAGGCAAATGGCGCCACGTGCTCGGTGCCAACGAGCAAGGGACCGATCCCGCCCGATCGAAACAGCGCCTCACCCCCGACAGACGACGCCCCGAAGCCCGCTCCGTGAAATGAGTCCCAGAAGCTGACCGTCTTGAACCGGCCCGTAGCGAGACGGGCGATCTTGAGGGCGATCTCGACCGCCTCGGAGCCACCCGGCGCGAACAGGACCTTCCAGGGACCACCGGGAACCTGTCCGCAGAGCTTCTCGGCCAGCATCACGGCGCTCTCGCAGGTAAAGCGTCGGGGGGCGAAGGCCAAAGAGCGCATCTGAGCTTCGACTGCGGCAATCACCTTGGGATGGCTGTGACCGATGTGATGGACGGAATTCCCGTGCAGGTCGAGATAGCGCCTCCCATCGGCATCTTCCAGCCAGGAGCCCTCGGCTCTTACCAGCGCGCTAAGACACGGGGTGGAGAGGGACTGATGCAAGAACACAGCCTCGTCGCGGGCCAACAAGGCGCGTGCCGCTTCGCCCACACATGCCGCAGCGAAGCGTTCGCGCTCTTGTGTGAGGTTGGAGTCCCCTTCGCGCTGGTCCGTCGGTGCCACCCGAGTCTGTTCGCTCGTGCGCGCTAGGGCTTGTCGCCAGCGGCCAGGCGAGCCTCGATGCTGTCGAGGACCGAAATGATGTCGACAAGGCTGTCGACGACGTAGTGGGCGCCCGCGGCCAGAAGCCTCTCCGTCGCCACCTGAGTGAGCCGACGCTGCTCCTCGGCACCAAGCGCGGACCACTCCGCCACTGCGAGGCCCACCTCGTTGCCGGTCACGGCCACGCCCACCGACCACATGCCCCCGTTGAGGCCCTCTTCGATGTCGACGACCGTGTCACCGATCTTGACGACCGACTCCACGGGGCTGACGGAAAGCTTGATGAGCGCCTGAAGTGCCATGAACGGCCCCGGTCGCCCCGCGGGCGTGTCCCCGGCGCAGATCGTCACGTCGGGTTCGTAGCCCTGCTCCTTGGCGACGCGGACGACCACATCCATGACCTCGCGGGGATAGCCGGTCGTGGACGCGATCGCGAGGCCTCGGCCGCGCATTGCGGCGATGGTCTCGACAACACCGGGTATGACCTCGGAGTGCCCCTGCACGGTCTCGACCTGAAGGGGCAAAAAGCGCTTGTAGAGCTTGTCGACGTCGGAGTCGTCGGGGCGCTTGCCGTAGAGGGCCTCCCACCTCGCGCCAACAGACTCGTCGCGGGTGATGGCCTGGATGTGCTGCCATTTCGGCATCCCCATCGGGGCTCTCGCCTCCGCGACGGTGATCGGGACCCCAGTCTCGGCAAAGGCCTGCATGAAGGTCGCCACGGGCGCCATGCATCCGTGATCAACCGTGGTGCCCGCCCAGTCAAGGACCGCCGCCCGCAGCGGTCCGAGATAACGGTGCGCATTTTGCGATGACATGGTCAGGCCTCCAGCTTCTCGGTCAATCTCGAATCCCGCCTAGCTCAAGAGCTCACCGCAGGGGCGCAATCGTGCACGCCCATCTCCTCGAGAACCGTCTCGATCGCCGCCAGCGCGCCACGTATCTCCACCTCCCCGATCCGGCCGATGCAGCCGATACGGAACGAGTCGGCCACCGTGAGCTTGCCGGGATAGATGAGAAAGCCTTTTGTGCTCAGCCGCTCGTAGAACTCGGCGAAATCGAACTTCGGGTCGGCGGGTATGTGGAAAGTGACGATGATCGGCGCCTGGAATGCCTTCGGAAGAAGGCACCTGAAGCCTAGGGACTCCATGCCCTCGACTAGGACCTCGTGGTTTCGCACATAGCGGGCTGCGCGCCCGGCCACTCCGCCTTCGGCTGAATGCTCCTCCAGTGCCTGCAAGAAGGCCGCCACCACGTGGGTGGGTGGGGTGAAACGCCACTGGCCGTTTCGCTCGAAGCCCTTCCACTGGTCGTAAAGGTCCAGGCTCAACGAGTGGGCGTTGCCACTCGCAGCCTCGAGGACGTCAGCGCGCACAAGTGCAAAACCCATCCCAGGCACGCCCTCCAGGCACTTGTTCGAAGACGCCGCCACAGCAGCAAAGGGCGTCTCGCGTGCGTCCAAGCGAAGGGCACCGAAGGCGCTCATCGCGTCTATGAGCAGAAGGCGCCCGCTTCGCGCCACGACGGCTGCCACTTCCTCGACGGGGTTCAAGATGCCCGAGGTGGTCTCGCAGTGGACAACCGCGACATGGGTGATGCCCTCGTCCTCGCCTAGGCGCGCCTCGAGCACGGCCGGGTCGACCTGGCGGTCTTCGGGCCATTCGATCGCCTCGACGGAGCGGCCCATGACGCGGGCGATCTGGACCATGCGAGTCCCATAGGCGCCGTTCACGAGCACGAGCAACTTGGCGTCGCGCGCTACGAGCGTCCCGATTATCGCCTCGACGGTAAAGGTGCCCGATCCCTGCAGCGGGACACAGACATAGGCCCCCTCGCCACCCACAAGGCCCACGAGCCGTTCGCGCACTTCCCGGTTCATGGCGATGAACGCCTCGTCGCGCGATCCCCAGTCGCGAAGCATCGCTTCCTTGACGCTGTCTGAGGTCGTGAGCGGGCCGGGCGTCAACAAGTAAGGGTAGTTCACGGGCATCTCCGAAACCTAGTCAAGCTGGGCCGACGTTCCGAAAGCCTCTGGCGCCGGTCATACGGGCACAGGAACCTTGTCGAGCTGGCGAGGAGCGATCAGCACGTCGCGCGAGATGACCTTCACCTCGACATGGGTGCCGAGCTCGATGTCGGCGGCGACCTCACTACGGACGTCGACACGCACCGAGATCTCCCCGACCTGGACAACCATCCGAGTGGTGGCGCCGAGAAAACTGCGGTGCGTCACGAAACCCTTCCCAGCAGGGTTGACCTCAATGGAGATGTCCTCCGGTCGCAACAAGGCGTCGATGGCCTCGAGCATGCCGAAGGCGTCGACACCTCGAACAGGGCACTGCTGGCCGAAGACGATGACCTCGTTGCCCGCCCGCTCGACAGGCACCCTGCTTGAGACGCCCACGAATTCCGCCACGAACGGCGTCGCTGGCCGGGCGTAGAGAACCGACGGCGTCGCTGTCTGCTCGTTATGACCTCTCGACATGACGCAAACCCGGTCGGCCATGGACAAGGCCTCTTCCTGGTCGTGGGTGACAAACACGGTCGTGATCGAGAGTCGTTGCTGCAAAGAGCGGATCTGGTCACGTAGCTCCGCGCGGACCTTGGCGTCGAGCGCCGAAAGCGGCTCATCCAAAAGCAGCACCCGGGGCTCGATCGCCAGCGCCCTCGCGAGCGCGACACGTTGTTGTTGGCCGCCTGACATCTGGTGGGGGTACTTCGAGGATTGGTCGGCCAAGCCGACAAGCTCGAGAAGCTCAGCCGCCTTCTTCTTGCGCTGGTGCGAGCGCTGGCGGCGCATCCGCAAACCGTAGGCGACGTTGTTGAGAGCATTCATGTTCGGGAACAGCGAGTAGCTCTGAAAGACCATGCCCATGTCGCGCTTTTGCGCGCTGACGTTCGCGAGATCCTGCCCGTCGACACTCACGCGGCCGCCGTCGAGCCGCTCGAAGCCGGCCAGCACCCGAAGTGCTGTCGTCTTCCCGCACCCGGACGGGCCAAGCAGGGCGACGAACTCGCCCGGTTCGATCGAGATTGAAAAGCCGTCGAGGGCGCGCGTTTGGCCGAAGACCCGCGCGAGCCTGTCGAGATCGACCCGTGCTCCCACGCCGCGCGCGTCGTGCAGCGTGCTCGACCTCAACGGTCCTTGCTCAAAGGCGGTCAAAGTATCCCTGTCCTCCTACGTGTCCGGCGCGATTGCGAACGGTCCACCGAGACGATCACCGTCAAAAGCACCCAGGTACCTATGAGCGAGAGCATCGAGACGGCGGTGGCGATGTGCGCGTCGAGTTGCGAGAACTGGTAGATCCACACCGGCAGCGTCGTCCACAAGTCAAGGCTCGCCATCGTGAACTCGCCCAGGACCAAAGCGATCGTGAGCACAGTCGCGGAGAGCATCGCGGCTCTCAGATTCGGCAGGATCACGTGCCACAGTGTGCTGATCCAGCGCCCCCCAAGCATCACATAGACGAGGCTCAAAAGATACGGGGAGGCCTTCAGCCACCGCGGCGCCGCGTCGAGAATCCCCAAAATGAGCACGATCGGCGGGATGACGATCGGCAAGATGGTGACAAAGTCAAGCACGCGCCGCATCTTCGGCAACTTGAGGTGCACGTAGGTTGCCGTGGGAACCATCAGCACCATCGTCAGCACGGTCGTGACGGCCGCGAGGCGCAAGGAGAGGAAGAAGGCGGCAGTGAACCCAGTCTGGGACGGAATCGCCTCGACCGCATAGAAGGAGAATTGCCCAGCGTCGTTCTGGAATGAAAAGCGAAGGCCGGCGTACAGCGGGATCAGGAAGTACACGCCAGCCAGGAACAGGACGACTCCGCGCCAGTACCGAAGGCGTGGCCTACGCCTGCTCTGGGGGTCTCCGGTCAGTTGTGGGATGTCACCCTGGGTCTCCTCGATCGCGATCTCCGGGATCATCGAAGCCATTTCGAGGCCCTCCTGCGCACGAGCCCGTAGAAGATCATCGTTATCGACAACACAATGAGCATCCCGAAGCCGATCGCGTAGCCGATGTGCTCCTCGCCGGAGATGACGTTGCCGTTCAGGACCTCGCCGATCTGGATTGGAGCGAGCGTGACCGTCCCGGCCGTGAGCGTGTCGGCAGTCGCGTAAGCGGCGAACCCGCTCCCGAACAGCAGCAACATGCCTCCTAGGACCGAGGGGAGCAGGACCGGGACACCAACGGTTCGCCAGTAGCTCAGGCTAGAGGCGCCTAGGTTTTCGGCCGCTTCGCGCCAGGATGGACGAAGCCCCCCGAGCGCGGGCGTGATCACGAGGACCATGAGCGGGATCTGGAAGTACATATAGACGATGACGACGCCGAAAAACGAGTAGAGGTTGAACCCGTAATGCCAGGGGTTGAGCCGGATGTAGTTCAGCCACGCCGTGAGAACGCCGGTCGAGCCGAGAGTTGCGATGAAGATGAAGGTCAAGTTGATGCCGCCGAAGTTGGCGAGCACTCCTGAGGCGGTCGCGACAAGGCGACGGAGAAGGCCGCTGCGAGAGGTCTGGATCGCATAGGCGAGGAACAGACCGAGGATCCCGGGGATGACAGAGGTGATCGTCGCCAACAAGATGCTGTTCTCGAATCCGAGGCGGTAGGTCCCTTGCGAGACGGCGCTCATGTTGCCGAAAGTCAGCTGGCCGTGCTCGGTCCGGAAGGCCAGCTCGATGACGGCGAGCGTCGGGATCCCGAGGCCGAGGATCGTGTATATGGTGAACGGCGCCATCGCGAGCGTCGGTCGGATACCTCGCAGCAGGCCCTTTATTCGGGTCTGCTTTGGAAGCTCGGCGCCTCCGGCTCGAGACACTGAGGTCACCGAGCCGAAGGGCGCCGCTTCACTAACTGTCACATCAGATGCCACTTGGGCTCGTCACGCGCCGGTTGCGACCTCGATCGGCCAGTACTTCGCGACGACGGCCTTGGCCTTGGTCAACTGGGCCTGGGTCGGGAACTTGGTCACACCAGCAGGCGCGGGCGGCAGACCGGCGAGCGCCTTTGAGTTGGCTAGGTGGTGAGCCTCCAGGTACGGCAGCTCGATCGGACGGGCCTCACCCTCGAGCCACAGGTTCTGGCCGACGGTCGAGTACAGGTACTCCTCCCAAAGGCGTGCAGCCGCGGGGTTCGGGGCCTGCTTGTTGATTGCCTGGGCGTAGTAGGCCGCGTAGGCGGCGTCCGAGGGGATGACGACCTTCCAGCGCTTGGACCAACCCGGCAGCGAATTGATCTCGGAGGCCTGCAGGTAGTCCCACCAGAGCACGATGTTGGTCGCACCGCTTTGCACCGTTGCCGGGCCGGCGACCGTCGCCACGAAGTTGCCAGCCTGCGCCAGCTTCTGGAAGTAGTCAACACCTGGCTTGATGTTGTTGAACGAGCCGCCGCTGGCAAGCGCTGCAGCAAATACTGCGGCGAAGGCCGCTCCGGCCTCGGTCGGGTTGTTGTTGATGCCGATCTTGTATCCCTGGTTCAGCTCGAGCATCTGCTTGAAAGACGTCGGGCAGTGCTTGACGGTCTTGGTGTCGCAGCCGATCGCGACGTAGCCGCCGTAGTCGGCGTACCAGTCACCGTTGGAGTCCTTCTGCGAGGTCGGGATCTCGTTCCAGGTCTGCACCTTATAAGGAGCCAGCTCTCCGTCCTGTGCGGCTTCGATTCCGAAGCTCTGTCCGACGTCGAGCACGTCCGGGTCGTCGGAACGGCCGGCATCTGCCTTGATGGCATTCAGCTCGTCCTGGCTTGAGCCCTCCGGGTTCTCCGAGTTGATCGCGATGTGGAATTGCCTGGAGAAATCATTGATGATCGTGCCGTAGTTGGCCCAGTTGGACGGCAGGGTGATCACGTTCAGGTGACCCTCCTTCTCCGCCGCCGCCTCAAGCGCCGTATAAGAAGTTGCCGACCCAGCCGGGCCGAGCTGGGAAACCGTCGCCCAGTTCACTGTTGATGCCTTCGCATGGCTGACCGCAGCTGACGACTCTGTAGCAGTCACAGCCACGAGACCGAGCACCGTCACTCCGGCAGCTAGCACTGCCTTGAGCTTCGTAAATGCCACTTCCCACCACCTCCGCTGGATCCTGGCCACCGAACTGGCAGCCCGGGCGCAACATAACTGGCAGAGGTAAAGCCAATATTGACGCAGTGCCAAGTTCGGGCGACAAGTGTGGGACGGAAAGTTAATAGAAGGTGAACTCTTGTCAAATACCATCACGACCCGAGAATGGAACGATGACGGACCCGTGATGAAGGCGCGATTGGCAACGCGGGGCTCCTTCGTGAACTTCCCGACCGTTACCTAGCCAGCCAGCCGCGCAGCCCGTTATGTCTGTTCGCGCAGAGACGCTCGAGGTATCCGGCTCGGTGATTTCGGATTCGCCAAGCGAGTCGGCTAATGCGAGTTCAGATCGAGTCTGCGTTGGCCGGCTCTTCCAGGTGCCCGTCCAGGCCGGCTCTTTTTATGTAGCCGTCGGCGAGCGCGTTGGCCGCCTCGGCGATGCGCAGACCTACCACGTCGAGGCGACGGACAAGCTCGCGCTGTTTGAGCAAATCCGGCCCGGCAGGATCGGCGAAGAGCGCCGCGAGGACGAGCTCGTATTCCTTACGGACGGTGTTGGAAGCCTTGCGCGCTGCCAAGGTCTGGATACTGATCTCGCGCGACAGTTTCACAAGCGCACTCGAGGCCGTCCGCAAGCACCTAAGGGCCTCAAGAATCGGCGGGAGTACCCTCTGAAACGGCTCGAGGGCCACGGGCGCGAACAGCTCTGCTTCGCGAAGGAAGTCGCGCAGGTTGTCGAGGACGTCGTCCACCGACCGGGACAGGCGGAAGAGGTCCTCGCGGTCGATTGGTGTAGTCAGGCTGCGCGAAAGCTCGGATATGAGCTCGGCGCGTTTGGCATCGCCCGCATGCTCGACCCGGGTCATGGCCGCCCTTGCCCGAGTCATGCCAAGGCGGCCCTGTACGACCTCAAAGACAAGCTCGCCCGCCTCGATCGTGGCGTCGAGCTGCGCGACAAGGAGCTCCGCGAAAAGCTGTTGCCTGCGACCCGAGAGATCGCGGAGCAGCTCGAGGGCGAACCTTCTCACCGGAGAGCTCCCACGCCTGCTGCGAGGCCGACCCCGACGAGGGCCGAAAGGGGCAAGGTCGCAGCCCAGGCGATCACGAGCCGGCTCGCCTGCTCCCAGCGGACCCTGCGCAGCCCCGATCTGGTCCGTGCGCCGGCCAGGCCTGCTGTCATGGTCTGGGTCATGCTGACTGGAGCCCCGAAGGCTCTCGCCGCGAAAGCAGAGGCCGTCGACGCGAGCTCGGCGGCGATGCCGTCAGCAGGACCGGTGAGCGCGAGAGCCAACGTAAGACGCGGTGCGACCCGCTGGAGGCCGATCACCGTCCCGGCGCAGAACGCGACGGCAAGCACGATGAGCTCCGGGAGGCGGGCCTGTACGGCCGTGGTACCGCCGACCGCGACGGCGAAGACGGCCAGCATGGACTGGCCGTCATTTGCTGAATAGGCGAGGGCCTGAAGACCAAAGCTCCAGTAGGTGAGCCAGCGCAGACGGCTACGCGTGCTGTGTCTCATGGGCAGGCGCCCGAGGGCGACGAGGACTCCGGCTGCAACAATGCCTGCGAGAAGCGGGGCGATGAGACCTGCTGCGGTGACGATCCCGATTGTCAGCCACGCCACCGGCAACCCACTTCCGACCCCGGCCCCCGCCAGGCCGCCGACGATGGCCATCGTCAAACTGGTCGGCAGCCCCTTAGCGGCGAGGAGCCCAGCCACCAACATCGCAGAGCTGATACCGATTAGGAACGAGAGCCTGCTGGCGGAGCCGTGCGCGGGTACGAGGCCGGCGGCAAAGGTCGTCGCGACTCGCGTCCCGACGAGAAGAGGACCGGCGACGAGGGCCGCCGCCAGAACGGCCACGGCGGCAAGCGGGACGAAGGAGATTCCTGCCGAGGTGACAGCGACGAGGGCAGCACCGTCGTTCAGGCCTTTCACAAGGGCGAAGACGACAGCAACCACGAGCAGGAGGACAGTCAGCGGGTTCGCCACGGTCTCGGCCCGCCGCATGCGCGCTCGTCACCCGCCAGCCGGCCCTGTGTGAACCTCACTTTGTCGATACCAGTAGTTAAGCTTTTGTTCATCTGTCATTCACTCTGAGTTAACCTTAGCTCAGGCTGAAGAACTCGAAGCAACTACCCACAGACAGAGGAGGAGGGCTCGATTCTCACGACGAAAGGCCTTCGCGCGGGCTACCCACAACGGCCTTGACCAGCAATCACCCAGCGATTCACTCCGCCATACGACCTGGCTCGACCCGTTGGCGGGACCGCGGCGCACCGGTCTGCTAGAGATGACGAACGCACCCTTACATTGGCGCGGGTCCCCGTGTACAGTTCGCAGCGTAATCGTAACAACGAGAGGGGAAGACGGCATGGTTCAGCGGGATGAAGGTGATGTCCGATCTGAAGGAGCGGGTTACGACCGACGGCGTTTTCTCCGCCAGGCGGGCCTAGGCGCCGCCGGTGTAGCTGGCGGGGTACTGCTCGACGCGGCTGCCAGTTCGGCGAGCCCTCTCGCTACAGGCCTGCAGAGGTTGGCAGAGGCAGGAGCGCCTCCGAAGCTGCCGCCGGGCCTTTTGTCCGCGGCGCAGGCGGAGAAGGAGATCAACCTGATCGCCCTCCCGGACAACTGGGCGAACTACGGCACCCAGAGCATGAAGAACACGGTGATCGGCGACTTCTACGCCAACTACAAGATCACCTGCAACTCTGTCGCACCGAACGACAGCTCGGCGCAGGAGCTGGCGGCCATCAAGGCTGACAAGGGCACCTCCAAGGAGCCCGATGTCGTCGACGTGTCCCCGGCCATCGCCGTGCTCGGCGAGAGCTACTTCCAGCCCTACAAGGTGCAGACCTGGAGCGACATCCCGAACAGCATGAAGGACCCGGCGGGCCGCTGGTATGGCGACTACTACGGCGTCATCTCCTTTGGTACCAACACCTCGGTCGTGAAGAACCCTCCGAAGTCGTGGGCGGACTTGCAAAAGCCCGAGTACCAGGGACAGGTCGCCATCGACGGTAACCCGGGCAGTGCTGGTGACGCCTTCGCGGCTGTGTTCAGCGCGGCGCTGGCAATGGGAGGCTCGCTCGACAACATCATGCCGGGCCTCGAGTACTTCCAGCACCTCAAGAACATCGGGAACTTCATCCCAGTCGACTGCTATCCGGCCAACATCGTCAGTGGTTCGACGCCGATCGCAATCGTCTGGGACTACTTGAACCTCGCCTACCGCAAGCAGTACCCGAGCATCAAATACACGGTGAGCATCCCGACCACGGGGCGCTACGGCGGCTTCTACTGCCAGGCGATCAGCAAGTCCGCGCCGCACCCGAAGGCGGCCGAGCTCTGGCAGGAATTCGTCTACTCCGACGAGGGCCAGCTGGCATACCTGGCCGGATACGCCCACCCGGCGCGGTACTCGGCCATGGCAGCCAAGGGCAAGATCCCTGCGAGCCTCGCAAAGCTGCTGCCCCCGGCGAGCCAGTACACAAACGTCCGCTTCCCAACCGTCAAGCAGATCTCCAAGGCGAGCGCGATCGTCGTCGAGAACTGGGACTCAATGGTGGGAGGCTCCTAGACAGTCAGACGGCAGCCATCCAGGAGGCCTGAATGGCCGTCGCAGAGCTCGCCGAAAGCGGGCCGAAGTCGAACCTTGTCGCCGGGAACGCGGTGCGGAAACGCTCGCGTTCCCGGCGATGGGCCTTCCTCGGGATCCTGCCTTTTGCAGCCTTCATCAGCATCTTCCTGCTAATACCCACCGGTGAGCTCATTGTCGGGGCCTTCCGGACAGCTAACGGCGCCTGGACGCTCGCCAATATCCGCGACATCTTCCATCAGCCTTACCCGGAGGCGTTCGAGATGTCGCTCGAGCTCTCGGCTGTCAGCGCCGCCATCGGTGGGCTCGCCGGTTTCCTTGTTGCCAACGCCTTCTTGCACCGCGGCATCCCGCGCTGGGTCCGCTCCGCTTACATTTCCTTCTCCGGCATGGCGGCGAACTTCGCCGGGGTGCCACTCGCCTTCGCCTACGGGGCGACGCTCGGCTCTCTCGGAGTGGTCACTGTCCTGTTGAAACACCTAGGCGTGCACATCTACCCCTCGTTCAGCCTCCAGGGACTGATGGGCGCGTCGATCGTGTATGCCTACTTCCAGTTCCCCCTCATGGTCCTGCTCATGGTCCCTGTGATCGAGGGGTTGCGCACCGAATGGCGCGAGGCGGCGTCAAACCTTGGTGCGAGCACGCTTGAATACTGGCGGTACGTAGGCCTTCCCGTCATCACCCCGTCGCTGCTCGGGCTGATGGTGTTGTTGTTCGGCAACGCCTTCTCCGCCTACGCGACAGCTCAGGCGCTCGGCATTTCGAACCTCGTCACCATCGACATCGCCCAGCTCGTCAACGGGAACATGACCCTTAACCCCCAGGACGCCTACGCTCTCGCCAGCGCCATGATCTTGATCATCGTCGTGACGATCACGATCTACAGCCTCCTCCAACGCAGGACCAGCAAATGGCTCAGGTGACCATCCCCGCCCCCAGCGCCGCCCGACACCGCATACGGCGCGCTCAGAACAAAGCCCCGCTCTCGAATGTCTTGCTCCTTGGATTCGGAGCCATCTTCTTCCTGCTGCCGATCTATTCGATCGTGCAATTCAGCCTTCAGGGCACCGCGGGCACGGGCGGCCTGTTCCATTGGTACCAGACCGTGTTCGACGATCCGGTTTTCCGCAGCTCGTTCTGGCTGTCGGTGCAGATCGCCCTCGAGACCGTCGCCGCGAGCCTCATCCTCATGGTACCGACGGTGTTCTGGGTCCACCTGCGACTTCCAGGACTACGTCCCGTGATGGACCTGGTCTCGGTCATTCCCTTCGTTGTCCCCCCGATTGTGCTCATCGTCGGCCTGGCACCTTTCCTCAAGGACTTCAGCTCATGGCTGTTCGTACGCCCCGAGGTCCTGTCGCTCGTATATGTGGTGTTCGCTCTGCCCTTTATGTACCGGGCCCTCGACGCAGGACTGCGGGCGATCGACCTCAAGACCCTGACTGAGGCCGCCCAGAGTCTCGGCGCGTCGATCCCGAGGACGCTTTTCCGAGTGGTCCTCCCCAATCTGCGCGCGGCGATCATCGGCGGGTCGCTGCTGACCGTAGCTATCGCAATGGGCGAGTTCACCGTGGCGAGCCTCATGGGCTTTACCACCTTTGCCGTGTACACCTACCAGATCGGCGTAAGCACTGCCTACGAAGGTGTGGCGCTCTCCTTTATCAGTTTCCTCCTCGTCTGGGGTGCGATGCTCGCCCTGTACCTACTCGGCCGAGGCGGCAGCGGCGCAGCTGCAGTCGCCATCAAGGAATAGAAGAAGGGTCACCATGGCAACTGTCGAGCTCCGAGGACTTCGCCGTACGTTCGGCTCGGTTGTCGCGCTCGATCATCTCGACCTCGACGTGAACTCTGGTGAGTTCGTGTCCCTGCTCGGCCCGAGCGGCTGCGGCAAAACCACGGCACTTCGGATCGTCGCCGGCTTCGAATGGCCAGACTCTGGCGAAGTGCTCGTCGACGGTCACGACGTTCTCGGCCGACCCGCCAACAAGCGCAACATGGGCATGGTCTTCCAGGCCTACAGCCTGTTCCCGAACATGACAGCACAACAGAACGTGGAGTTCGGCCTCCGCGTCCGAAAAGAGAGCCGGGAAGCACGGGCAAAGCGGGCAAGTGAGCTCCTCGAGCTCGTCGGGCTCGCGAGCGCTATGACCCGCTACCCGCGCCAAATGTCCGGAGGCCAGCAGCAACGTGTCGCGCTCGCAAGATCGCTCGCGATCCAGCCGAGCGTCTTGTTGCTCGACGAGCCGCTCTCGGCCCTCGACGCCAAGGTCCGCGTGCAACTTCGCGAGGAGGTCCGCCGCATCCAGCAAGAGCTCGGCATCACGACTCTTTACGTAACCCACGACCAGGAAGAGGCGCTGTCGATCTCGGACCGGGTCGCCGTTATGTCTGAGGGGCGAGTCGAGCAGCTCGGGACTCCGGCCCAGATCTACAGCGGTCCGAGAACGGCCTTCGTGGCTAACTTCGTCGGGACGATGAACAAGTTGGAGGGCACTGTCGTTTCCACCCTCGACCGAACCGTGCGCTGTGGACCGCTTTTGTTGAACATCCCTGACCCGAGTTTCAACCATGCGGTGGGTGAAAATGTCGAGCTCTTCCTCCGTCCCGAAGATGTCAGTCTCGAGATGCTGTCGAACGGTGACGCTCCCGCGCCAGGACTGATCGAAGGGCGCGTAACGAGCCTGACCTTCCTCGGTCCTGTCACTCGCGTTGGCCTCGCGACTGACTGCGGACCACTTTTGGCGGACGTCTCGAGCGCTGTGGCACTCAACCTCTCCGCCGACACTGTCGTAGCCGTCAAGCTGGACTCGGCCTCCCTGCGTTCGATCGCGACTTAGGGCGAGATTCCCCCCGCGGCGCAGAGGCGCCGTGCGGGCGACGCCACGGTGAAGAAGGCTACAAATACCGCCTCAGGCTGCTTGCTAGCGTCCTTGCGTGATCGTTACAGATCGCCTGAGTGCACGGGCGCCCGGACGCGGCCGCGACGCGAGGCGCCGAGGCCAGCACTGGGGCCTGGTGGTCGAATTCTTCGCGGTCGCTCTCTCGCCACTTATTGGCTATTTCGGACTGCGGTTGCGCGCGATGTCGCCAGTCGAGCTGCCGGATCCGAGCATGCACACGATCTACATCGTCGATCCGAGCCAAATGTTCACGCGCTACGCGGCCGCATTCGCAACAACGGCGCGCATGCGCGAGGGGGCCCAGGCGGGGTTCTTGGTACTCGCCCGCCTCGCCTATCTCGCCTTCGGGGCGCTGCCAGGCTTTTTCGTCACTCGCTATCTCCTCGCGCTTATCGTCGTCGTGCCCGCCTATGTCCTCTTGCGGCGGCTCTACGGCATTCCGGCCGGAGTACTCGCCATTGTCGTGATCTTGAGCTGTCCGGTGATCATCACCGCCTGGGGCACCGACTACCCCGACTGCGCTGTCGTGTCCTATGTAGCAGGCGCGCTCGCCTGCCTCGCCATGCCGGGTCGGCTCCGTTTTCGACCTTTGTGGCTTACAGCAGCGGGAGTGCTGTTAACCCTCGCCGTGTGGTCCCACGGTATGGGTGTCGTACTTGCGGCGACGACGATCGTCACCTACGCAGCCCTACGCCTCGTGCGCGACCGCCGGCGCCTGGCCGAAGACACCGCGCTGCTCGCGTCCGTGGCGGTGGTGTCGACGCTCGGGCTCATGGTCGCCTCGCGACTGGTCCTCGGGCAGTTCAACTTCATCGCGCCAACGATCGCGGCTGCCGCCTATTTGAACCGTCCCACCCAGGTGCTCGAGTGGCACTCCTCGACCTGGCGGTGGGCGCCTTATGACGCCTATCTGCTCGTCCCCCCGTCAGTCATCGTCGCCTTCGCGCTGAGCTTCGCGCGGCGGCTCCGCTCGGTCCCGACTCCGCAGCTGTTCGTCGGCCTTGCATGTGCGGCGCAGGTCGCGGTGTTCGCGTTCCTGCAGTTCAGCTATCACGTGCAGACCCTTGAGATGCACTACTTCTCCTCCACGCTCTGGGGGGCGGTATGCCTCACGCTCGCCCTCGCCATCGCAGAGATCGCCCGACCGGGCTCCAATCGCCCCTTCGCGCGTTGGCTACCCGCGCTTATGGCCCTGGCAGTCCCGCTCGCCTATGAGGCCGACCGGCAGGTCCCAGCCTTCGGCTGGTGGCCCATCGGGGCGGCACTGGCAGCGATCCCGGTCCTTGGCGCGGCGATCATGTGGGCGCTCAACCGACTGCGATCAGCCCGGCCGCGCCGCCGCGCCGGTTTCGCAGTGGCGGTGGCACTGACCACCGTCACTGTTACGGGTTCTCTCCTGGTGCTCACGGTCGCTCCCAGCCCACATCTGCCGTCCTATCCGGGTCTTGCGAAAGCGCCGGATCCCGAGACGACCTATGCCAGCGCCCTCGGCGGCAGCGCGACGAGCTTCATAAACTGGTACGCGATCAGCGCCGAGCTGCCGACATTCGTCGGCAATCCAACTTACAAGGGCGAACAGCTGCTGATGTGGGCGCTTCCTGGCGAAATGGCCGACCTCATCGAGCCGATCGGGATGTTCCACGCCGGATTCAACCTGCTCTCAGATTTCCCTGTGCTCACGGGCGCGAACGCGGCCACGCTCGCGAGGAGGCGCCCGGCCGAGCTGCTCTTGCTAGGCGCGACCGAAGCGGGCTTTCGGACAGCTCTCACTAATCTCAGCACTTACGAGCCGGTCGTGGTCAAAAAGACCGTTCTGCGGCATGGCACGGCCGTGCTCAACGCCTGGCTGATCGTCCTCCAGCTCTACGCCCCCGCCGGCACCTGAGGCCTGCGGCGACCGGCGGAGGCTTTGCACGCCGTGATTTCTCAGACGCGTGCGTCGGTAGCCGGGTCGGCCTGCCCGGCAAAGTAGCGCTCGAGCACGCGGGCAAACAGCGCCTTGTCAGGCGACGCCCGTAAGAACAAGGTCATCGAAGAGCGCAGTTTCAGCGCATCGAGTGAGCCGAGGACCTGCTCGGCACTTACGCCCTCGAGCTGCAAGAGGGCCTGCGCGCATTCGACAAGGCGCGGACCGAGAAGCGGGTGAGCGAGATAGGCGCCGGCCTCTTCGAGCGAGGAGAGGGCGAAGTACTCCGAGGTCGAGCTGGAGCCGAGGCCGGCGATCTGCGGGAATACGAACCAGATCCAGTGGCCCGTCTTCCGGCCAGCTTTGAGCTCGTCGAGCGCGGCCTCGAATGTGCCGCCGTTTTGAGCCGAGACGAAGCGCTCGAGTCTGTAAGGGTCCTCGAGCGTCATTGCCCTCAGCCTACGGCCGCCCTTTCGCCCGGGCCCCTATTCGGGCTTTATGACCTGGCCTCCGTCGACGGGGATGACCGCACCGGTGACGAAAGAGGAGATGGGGCTCAACAAGAACGCGACCCAGCGGGCGATTTCGTCAGCGTCGCCGATGCGCCCGAGCGGGACCTGGGTGGCGAGCCAGCGGTAGGCCTCCTCCAGGTCGTCCGCCCATGTCTCATGTATCGGGGTATCGATCGGGCCGGGGGCGATCGCGTTTATGCGGACACCGGAGGTCGCGAGCTCGCCGCCGAGGGACTGGGTCAGGTAGTTGAGGGCAGCCTTTGTCATCCCATAGACGGACTGACCCCTGAGCCGCAATGTTCCAGACGAGGAGCTGATGTTGACCACCGAGCGGATCGGGGAGGACTGGAGGTGGCCGAGGCAGTCGCGCAGGAGGAAAAACGGTGCCCGGATGTTGACTGCGACGTGGGCGTCGAAGCTCTCCACTTGCCACTGCGCGAGGGGCACGTGACGGACTATGGCGGCATTGTTCACGAGCCCGTCGACGGTGCCGAATTGCCCGACGGCTTCGGCCACGATCCGCCCGGTGCTCTCGGGGTGAGCGAGATCGGCCGCCACGCAGTGGGACTGGCCGCCCAGGTTCGTCACCGCCTCAGCGCTCTCGCGCAGTGGCTCGATCCTTCGACCCACGAGCACGACATTGGCCCCTGCAGCCCCGAGACGGCGCGCGGTCGCAGCGCCGATGCCACTGCCGGCCCCGGTCACGACTATCACCGCCCCAACAAGGCCAAGATCGGGAAAACCACCACCGTTTGTGATCGTCGAGGGGTCCACAGAACCTCTATCTCGTGACAGCGGCCGCTCCAGGTCGCGGGCCGTTGCTGACAGTCCAGAGGGCGGCGGGGCAGTTGTCAAACCGCCGGTGGCGTGAGCCTTCGGGCGCCTGTGCTTCCAAGAGAACCTCGAAGCCGTTGGCGAACATCGCCGCGGCTCGACAACTGCGTCCGGACCGACTCAGCTCGAACTCGACCTCGTCGTCGTCAGTCGGTGTACTCGGGTGCTTGTCACCTCGTGGGACCTCGCGAACCCGAACAACTCCTAGAAGCGGCGCTGGCGGCCAGGGTCCTACAGGTGAGCTGTCACCGCGAGCTTGCTGTTGAGAGGTAGGTCGCGGCCTTCGGCTCAGCTACCGCGGAAAATGGGCTGGCGCTTTTCGGCAAAGGCGTTGAGCCCCTCGAGGTAATCACTGCTGTCGTAGGCCTCACGCCGAAGGCCCTGGATGCGCTCGTAAACCTGAGCGGCAATGGGCTGATAGTCGTTGAGCACGCGCAGCTGCTCTTTGATCACCGTGATCGCAAGCGGCGACTTCGAGGCCATCTTTGCCGCCAATTCGAAAGTGAAGCGCTCGAGGTCGGCGGCCTCTACCAGGTGGTTCACAACGAGCCACTCCTTCGCCTTGTGGGCGTCGACGGGCTCGGCGGTGAAGAACATCTCTTTGATCAAGTTGATCGGGAGCCGGCCGAGAAAGTGAAGCAGGCCAGTCGTGTTGTAGGGCAGTCCCAGGTTCGCCGGGGTGATCGCGAAGCTCGCCGTCTCGTCCGCGATGACCATGTCACAGCTGAGAACGAGGTCGAAGGCCCCGCCCCAGACCGATCCGTGCACCATGGCGACTATCGGGGCCGGGAAGACGCGGATCGCCCGCAGCATCTCCTCTAGAGGGTCGTTGTAGGCGAGCGGGTCGCGCCGGCCCCTTGGGAGCTCGGTGATGTCGCGGCCTCCGGACCATACGCTCATCCCCTCGATTGCCCTCAGAACTACGGCCCGGATGTCCTGGCCCTGCAGGATCTCGAGGGCGGCGATGATGCCGTTGGCCAGCTTGGCGCTGATGGCGTTGCGCCGACGCCTGTCTCCGAGGGTGACGACTCCGACGCTTCCGATGACCTTTATCGAGATGTTGCCGTCGAGAAGAGTCTGAGCCGCCATAGACACCTCGGTGGCTTCGGGGTCTCTGGTGCGCTGTCCGCCCGGTTTGCGACTCGCTCCGGCAAGGGTCACATAAGTCCGGGCGAGGGCGTCCCTGCCAGCTCCAAGAACGGCGCTCAGCAACTCGAGCGCCTCCACGCGCTGCTCGCCCGAGAGAGTGTCGGCGAGCTCGCGCCAAAGCACCTCCTCTAAGACGTTGAACTCACCTTGGACTTCTCCGATGTCTGATCCTGCGGCGTAACGGTCCGCGGCGAGCTGGTGCGAGGAGGCGATGATCGGCTCTCCGTCGCCTTCGCGCATGCACTGGAGGACGAGCTGGAACAGGTCCTCTAGGTGGCGACGACTCTCGGTGCTGGTCGCCTTGTGACGCGAATGACGTTGTTCGAGCTCGGCAACCGCCTCGTCCACAACCCGGTCCTTCGCGTCGGCGAGGATTTCTGACGTCTCCAAGGGGTTACCTCCATTTGTCAGCAAGAAGTCTAGAACCTTGCCAATCGGGCGAGATCAGAGCCTCATCGCGCAAAGGCAGGAAAACGGCGGTTTTCAGCTGGCTGAGCAAACCCGGATGTGCTTGAGAGTCAGGATGTGGGTGACCGCGCTGACGAGCTGGGAACGGGGTAGCTCCCCCGAGGCGACCGCGGCTAGGAGAGCGGCGACGATCTGGCTTGTGAGCGAGGACGTCGTCGAGGTGTCGGCGTCGAACAGCACCATGTCCGCGCCCGCCTCGAGCGCGGCCACGCTCGCCGCCGGGACGGAGTAGCCGAGGTCGCTTAAGGAGATCGCAGAGAGTGAATCGGTGATGATAAGGCCGCGGAAGCCGAGTTGATCCCGCAACAGCCCGGTCATCACGTTCTCCGAGATACTCGCGGGAAGCTTCGTCAGGCCTGGGACCGAGGCGTTCGCGACCATCACGACGGGGACCTGGGCAGCGACGGCGTCCTCGAAAGGGACCAGACCGACTTTTTGCAAGGTGTGCCAAGGCGGAGTGGAGGCGGACATCACGTCGGTGTTGCCCGTCGCGCCGCCGAGCCCGGGGAAGTGCTTTACAACCGGGATGATCCCACCGGCCGCGAGGCCATTTTCGAACGCGAGGGCGTCTGTTGCCGCGACCTTCTCGTTGTCGCTGAACGAACGCGTGCCGTCCGGGTCCTGGTTGTTCGGCCCCGCCCCGCCGTCCACGTCGAGCACCGGGGCGAGATCCATCGTCACGCCGGCGGCCCGCATACGTGTGGCGAGAGCTTCCGCCGCCTGGCGGATCTGAGCTGGCGTCATGGTGGCCCCCATCTCGCGCGCCGAGGGGAGCGAGCCGACGAGGTCGGCCATTCGCTGGACGACGCCCCCCTCTTCGTCTGTCATCGTGAACGGCGCTATGCCGTCGGGAGCTGAAGCGTCCAGGCTCAGCAATGACGAAGCGAGGTTCGTCGGGGCGGTGCTCCCGAAGAGGATCACGCCGCCCACGCCAGCCGCCACCTCGGAGCTCACCGAGGAGACGTCGGTCTCATCGACGGGGACGACAATGGTCTGCTCGGCCAGGCGTTGCAGGCTCCATGTGGCGAGGTCGTCCGCAGCCGGACAGGGTGTGGTCGTCGTCGTCACGGGCTGGGTAGTGGACGTCGTCACGGCTTGGGTACTCGACGTCGTCGACGAGGTCGTAGTAGGGGGCGAGCTCGTAGTCGTCGACGGCATCGTCGTCGAGGGCGTGGTCGTGGCAGTCGTCGGCACCGTTGTGGTGCCCGGCAGGGTCGTGCTCGACGACGACGATGTCGTGGACGGCACTGTTGGAGCAGTCGCACTGGGCGTCGCGCATGCGGAGGCGACAACCGCGACGAGCAAAGCTGCGAGAACTGAACTCGCCGCAGCGCATCGCCTGTTAGTCGAGCTCGGTTGTGGCCGGCTCGCAACGCGGTGTCTCGCCACGGGCACCATCCTCCCGCGAAAGCCGGTCCAGCAGTGCTCTCCCGCCGGCGCGGCGGCTGTGTCAGGTCTCGGTCGTCTCGCCGGCCCAGCCGATCACCTTGCCGCGCACCGACAGGGTTACCCGGGTGCCCTCTTCGGGCAGTCCCGCCGCCTCGGAGGTGCGAGCCACGAGTGTGCTCGAGTCGTCCCAGTCGGGGCGCAGCCTGACGACGGCGTCGTGGCCGTAGAACTCGGCGCTCAGCACCCTTGCGCCGGGCCGGCCGGTGCCGGAGTCATCGGAAAGCAGGATCTGCTCGGCCCGCACGAGCACGAGCACGGCGGAGCCATCGCGCATCGCTCCGGTGGGCACCAGGCCCTGGTCGAGGTCGAGCAGGCCGAGCGGGGTCTCGACGCAGAGGGCACGGGCTCTCCCGCTCACAAAGTTCGTCTCGCCAAGGCCGCGGGCCAACTCGGGGGTCGCGGGCCGGGCATAGATCTCCTGAGGCGTGTCGTACTGGGCGATCTGCCCGTCACCGAGCAAGGCCACCCGATCCGCGAGCGAGAGCGCCTCGTCTTGGTCGTGGGTCACGAGCAAAGCCGTCGCCCCGGTCTCTTTGAGCACTCGGTGGACGTCGTGGCGCAATGACGCCCGCAGGCTCGCGTCCAAGGACGCGAACGGCTCGTCCAACAACACGAGCGAAGGGCCGATGGCAAGGGCCCTGGCGAGGGCGACACGTTGCTGTTGGCCGCCTGAAAGTTGGTGCGGATAGCGCCGTTCGAGCCCGCCGAGCCCAACCATCTCGATCAGCTCTGCGACCTTGGGGCCGTGCCGCTCGCTTCGCGCCAGGCCGAAACCGACGTTGTGCACCACCGAGAGATGCGGGAAGAGGCTCCCGTCCTGGGGCACGAAGCCGACCCGACGCTTGTCCGGCGTGACGAAGCGGTCGGGGCCGTCGACGAGCTCGCCAGAGAGCCGGACCGATCCGCTCTCTGTCCGCTCGAAGCCGGCAATGACCCTGAGCAGCGTCGTCTTGCCGCTTCCCGACGGTCCGAGGATAGAGGTGAACGACCCTGCGGCGACGGCGAGCTCGAGGCCCCGCAGCACGGGCTGGCCGCCGTAGGACTTAAAGACGCCCGAGAGCTCGAGGTCGCTCACCTGAGCGCCGCCGGCGCCTGCGCGCTCCCCCGGCGGGGAAGGCGGTCGAAGAACCGCCCGAGGACGTAGCTAGGGACGGCCGCGATCGCGATGATCACAAGCGCGAAGGGAGCAGCCTGGCCGTAGGAGAGGTTTTGCTGATAGGCCCAGAACTGGGTCGCGAGCGTCTCGGCGTTGGTCGGGATCAGGATCAGAGTGGCCGTGAGCTCTGTCACCGCAGACAGGAACACCAAGCAGAAGCCCGCACCTAGTCCCGGCGCGACGAGCGGCAGGGTCACTCTCAAGAGCGCTCGGAGGCGGCGCACTCCCAAGGACCCTGCCACCTCCTCCAAACTGACCGGGGACTGGGACACCGATGCCCGCACGCACACGAGCGCAAGGGGGAAGAACATGATCGCGTAGCCGACGATGAGAAGCGGAGCGGTCTGGTATCCGAAGCTGTCCGCATAGTGGGTGGAGAAGTACGACAGCGCAAGGGCGATCACCAGGCCCGGAACAGCGAGAACGAGGAACGTCGTCCGCTCCAGGACCATGTGGACCCGACTGGGGTGCCGGACGACAAGGAGGGCAACCGGCAGGGCCATTAGCGTCGCCAACAGGGCCGCACAGAAGCTGTAGCCGACCGTGTGAAGTGTCGCGGACCCGAGTGAGACCCCGACGATGTCGTGCGCGCCACCCTCGAAGATCCAGTAGACGCACGAGCCCACCGGCACGCCCAACGCGGCGAGCGCCAACGACGCGTAGGCGCCGAGAACGGGGGCTTGCCACCGTCCGAGCCGCCGGCGCACGAGCACGCGCTGGGCCCCAGCGCCGACTCGGCTGACTCTGCCGCCTCCGCGTGAGGCGCTCTCGCCCGCGAGCACGACAAAGCTCAAGATCACGAGCACGAGCGAGAGCGCACAGGCGGTCGAGAAGGCGAGACCGACGTTGAACTCGGTGAAGATCTCGGTCGTGAAGGTCTGGAACCCGAGTATCTCGAACGCGCCGTACTCGGCCAAGATCACGAGAGCCACGAGCAAGCATCCGCCGAGGATCGCCCGGCGCGCCTGGCCGAGGGTCACCCGCAAGAACGTCGAGAGCCCGCTCGCGCCGAGGCTGCGGGCGATCTCCTCCTGGCCCGGATCGGCACCGCGAAAACTCGCCGCCACCGGAAGATAGACAAGAGGGTAGACCGCAAGGGTCATCACGACCACGGCGCCCCTGAAGCCCTGCACCCATGTCGAGAGCGAGAACCAGCCGAAGCTCACGACGAAGTCCGGAATCGCGAAAGGGATGACGACAAGCACGGCCCAGATGCGCCGGCCGGGCAGGTCAGTGCGCTCGACGCCGTAGGCGGCAAGGGTGCCGATCACCGCACAGAGCGCGGTCACCACGACGGTGAGCCTGACGGTATTCCAAAGCAGACTCGCCGTGAGCGAGCGCCAGATGAGGTGCCAGACGTTGGACGCGCCCGCCCCAGCGGCCTCTGTCAGCAAGAAGGCGAGCGGTAGGGCGAGAACCGCGACGACAAGGAGGCTCGCGCAGATCAGGACCACCGGCCGATGGCGACGGCGCGGTGCGATCATGCCTGGATCAGCCGGCGGTCCGAGCGAAACCGGAGCCGGCCGAGGGGGCGAGACGGTCACCGCGACGCAGGCCCGGATCGTCGAGTCGTCATAGAAGCTGCACTTCGCGCAGGAGCGCGATCGCCGCGGCTCCTGTGCCCAGCTGCGCGATGTCGATCGAGTTCGGCTTCAGTTCGGAAAAAGGCGTCTCCGGCTGGAAGGTCTTGACGCCGGAGGCGATGGGGTACTCGAAGCTGATCGAGTGGGCGATGATCTCCTGACCCTTTTTCGAGACGAGAAAGGCCAGGAATCTCTGCGCAGCCGCCTGATGTCTGGACGAGCGGAGGATCCCGGCGCCGGACACGTCGATGACATAGCCCGGGTCCCCTGGCGCGAAGTAGGCAATCTCGGAACGGATCCTGGCGGCGCCGATCTCGGCCCGCATCCTGTACCAGTAGTACTGGTTGACGACCCCGAAGGCGACGATGCCTCGGTTCACAGCAGCCGAGATCCCCTCGTTGTCGGCATACAGGTGGCTGCCAGCGTTCGCCTTGATGCCAGTGAGCCAGCTCAGTGCTCTCGCTCTCCCGTAGGTATGCAGCACCGAGGTGACAATGGGCTGGAAGTCAGTCTCACCAGGGGCGAAGGCGAGCTCGCCCCGGTAACGGGCATCGGCGAGCTCGAGGACACGGGTGGGCAGGGCGCTCTTTTTGATGAGGCTCGGGTTGTAGATGAGGACGCTGACACGCGCTGAGACGCCGACCCAGTCACCCCGTTGGGAGTTGTACTCGCTCGGGGTGCGCACGAGCGTTGACCGGGCGACGGGCGAAAGGAGGTTCTTCTGCTCGAGCAGCTCGAGCGCAGGCGAGTTTTCCGTGAAGAGCACGTCTGCGGGCGACCGCGAGCCCTCGGCGAGTATCTCCTGGTCGAAGATGTCCTCGTCGTTGTCGCGGACTGCAACATTTATGCCGGTCTGAGCCTCGAACGCGGCGACGAGAGCCTCGGTCGTCTGTACGTGCTGACCGTTGTAGAGCGTGATGGTCGTGATGTGTCCGGGCGCGTCTGAAGGCAGCGTCGTACAAGCCGCGAGACACAGAGCCACGACGACGAGGGGCAAGGCCCGGGTTCGGCGCTTCATCGCCACAGCCGTTCTGGTAAGAGCGCGCCGCTTCAAGGCGGCGTCCGACCAGAGCATTGCATTACTTTGAGTCCTCGTTGATTCCGTCCCCCATAGCTCAGGCCAGCTCAGAGATACTACCGGGCGTGCCCCGGCGACAGCCTTAGGACCGGGGCAGGGAACTCAGTTGGTGCGCCAGATGATCTCGCCGTCGCGTTGCTCGGCGGTTGATTGCAGGCCGGCGCGGCCCGCGACCACTGCGGAGGCCCGGTGACAGGCGTCGATGTGGGCGCACACCTCCACGACGCCTCGCGCTCGGAGCCAACGGACGAGCGCACGGGCCGCCTCGCTGGCGAAGCCCTGCTTTTGCCACCTGGTTCCTATGATCCAGGAGACCTCGGCGACGCTTCGGCCCTCGTTGGTCCTCACGATCGTGGCCTGCAGGCTTCCTATGGCTCCCGAGTCCTTTGCCGGGCGGACGATCCAGTTGAACCACGTCTCGTTGTCGCTCTCCGACCCGGCGAGGAAGCGCTCGTAGCGCGAACGCAACTCTTTGAGGCTTGGAGGGACGCCTCCGATGAACTCATAGAGGCTGTCGTCCTCGAGCACGCTCAGCATCTCGTCAGCGTCCTCGACGCGCAAGGGGCTAAGGACGAGCCGCTCGGTGACGATCCTCTCCGCAAGACCGAGCGGGGCATCCCCGCCCGAGACGTCGATGGCTAGCCGCCGCAGTAGGCGTCTGCTACCACGAGCGCCTCGTCCAAGATGGCGATCCCCTCACGCACCTCGGCCTCGCTCACGTTGCAGGGCGGCACGGCGTGCAGGCGGTTGAACTGCATGAACGGGATCATCCCGCCAGCTTTGCAGGCTCCCATGAGCTCGGCCATCGCCGGGCTCGTCCCGCCGTAGGGGGCGATGGGCTCGCGTGTGGCCTTGTCCTTGACCAGCTCGAGCGCCCAGAACACCCCAAGACCGCGGACCTCACCTACGCATGGGTGCTTGGCGGCGATCTCGCGCAGGCCGGGGCCGAGCACGTTCTCTCCGATCCATGCCGCGTTCTCGACGATCCCTTCCTCTTTCATGGTGTTTATCGTCGCCACGGCGGCTGCACACGCAAGCGGGTGGCCCGAATAGGTGTGGCCGCCCGCGTAGACGCGCTGGTCGAAGCTCGCCGCGATCTCATCTGAGATGATCACTCCCCCGAGTGGCACATAGCCGGAGTTCACGCCTTTGGCAAAGGTCACGAGGTCCGGCACGACGTCGTAGTTCTCGAACGCGAACCACTTCCCTGTGCGGCCGAAGCCGGCCATGACCTCGTCGGTTATAAATACGATGCCGTAGCGGTCGCAGATCTCGCGCACCCCGGCGAGGTAGCCGGGCGGCGGGGGCATGATGCCCGCGGTTCCGGGGACGGACTCGAGCATGACGGCCGCGATCGTCGAGGGGCCCTCGAAGGAAACCACCTGTTCGAGATGCTCGAGAGCACGGCTGCACTCCTCCTGCTCGTTCGTGGAGTAAAACGGCGAGCGGTAGAGGAACGGGCCGAAAAAGTGCAGGGTCCCGGTGCTGCCGTAGTCGTTGGGCCAACGTCGCGGCTCACCGGTCAGGTTCGTGGCTGTCGTCGTGCTCCCGTGGTAGGAGCGGTAAGTGGAAAGAAGCTTGATCCGGCCGGTGTGCAACCTGGCAAGGCGGGCGGCGTGCTCGACCGACTCCGAGCCGTCACAGGTGAAAAGCACCTGGTTGAAGCCCTCGGGAGCGAGCTCGCAGATGAGCCGGGCCGCCTCGTTGCGGGTCGCGTTGGCGTGCAGGGGGCTTATCGTGCAGAGCCGGTCGGCCTGAGCCTTGATGGCCGCGACGACCTTGGGGTGCTGGTGGCCGATGTTGGTGTTGACCAGCTGGGAGGAGAAGTCCAAGTAGCGCTTGCCCGCGTCATCGAAAAGGTACGAGCCCTCGGCGCTGGCGATGAGCATCGGCTTTATGACCCCCTGGGCCGACCAGGAGTAGAACACGTGCGAGTCATCGGCGTTGTGCCAAGGCGCGCTCTCCTCGAAAGAGCGGGTCTGGGTCTGGGTCATTGTGCTCCTCGTTTCCTCTCAGGCATCACACGCTCGGCGCGCGAGAAGGCGCCGGAGACCGCACAAGCCTACGGCAGAGCTCGCTGCGAGCCAGCTCCGGCGGGCCGGCGCCGGACGAGCCCGGCAGTGCTGCAAGATTTGTCACGGCTGAGCCGAGACAATGTCTCATCCTCCTTTGCGCTCTGCCCGGGGCCGAAGTCCGCGCTCGCCCGCAAGCTCGCAGCCGACCGGTCCGCAATAGACCGCCTTTATCGACCCCCGGGGAGTGCTTGCGACCAGCGTCAAGCCATGCCCGCACCCGCTGTCTGGCCGGCGCCGAGACTCGCCCGGGCACAACAGCAGGGCGACACCACCGACACCTAGGCGTGTTTGGACCTGCGACCCGGGACGCGCGACACGGCACCGATTGCCGGCGCAACAGTAAGCCACAACCCGATCGTGACCACCATCGAGGTGATGTAGCCGACCGGGTGGATCCCGAGGTCGTGACTGGCAATACCTACGAAGATCATCAAGACCCAGGCGCTCACGAAGAACAAAGGCCCAGCCGAAATCACTTTGAAAAAGTCGCCCACGCGGACACCTCCTGGCGGCACGATATCGCCGCCAGGAGCTCCGCTCACAAGTGCTCGAGCACCGTCCTCGCGATCCCGGGGCCGTCGAGGCCGAGGTAGGTGAGGATGCCCGCCGCGTCCCCATGCGGCAGGTAGGCGGTCGGGACGCCGCAGCTCACGACAGCCGGGCCGTTGCCCGGAGCACGGCGGCGCAGGGCGGATTCGATCCGCCACCCGACACCACCGTCTGTGATGCCGTCTTCGGCCGAGACCACGAGGCCGTGGCCGAGGGCGTCCTCGATCATTGCCTCGTCCAAGGGGGCGGCGACGCGGGCGTCCCAGACCGTGGCGTCGACACCGTGGCCGGCGAGCAAACGCGCGGCGTGCTCGCACTCGGCTACGAGCTTGCCGATTCCGATCAAACAGACGCGCGTGCCAGCTGAGAGCTTTCGCGCCCTCAGCCCGATTCCCACAGCGGACGAGCGCGCCTCGCTCTTCGGCCAGCGGATCGCCACCGGACCGCTCGTAATCGAGAGCGCATCGCGCAACATGTTCGCGACCTCTTCGTAGGACGAGGGGACGAGAACCGTCATCCCGGGGACCTTCGTCAAAAGCATCATGTCGAGCACACCATGGTGACTGGGGCCGTCGTCACCGGTTATGCCGGCACGGTCCAGGCAGAAGATGACCGGCAGGCGGTGGAGCCCGACGTCGTAATAAACCTGGTCCCAGGCCCGGTTGAGGAAAGTCGAGTAGATCGCCACGACCGGGCGCAGGCCTCCCATCGCCATGCCGGCGGCCGCGTTCACCGCGTGCTGCTCGGCGATGCCCACATCGAAAAAGCGCTCGGGGTACCGGTCACGGAACTCGAGCAACCCCGTCGGGCCCGGCATGGCGGCGGTGATGGCGACGATCTCGGGACAAAGCGCCGCCTCACGCACAAGCGCCGAGCCGAAAGCCTCCGTGAAGCTCAGCCGGCCGGCCGCTCCGGTGAGCGCCCTACCCGTCTCGGGGTCGAAGGGGCCGACGTCGTGCAGGCACTTCTCCTCGTCGAGCTCGGCAGGCGCATAGCCGCGGCCTTTTTGTGTGTGCACGTGCACGACGAGGGGTCCGGCGCGGCGTGCGGCGATCTGCAGCGCCTCGTCGAGCGAGCCGAGGTCGTGGCCGTCGACCGGACCTAGATAGTCGAGACCGAGAGCCTCGAAGAACTCCCGGGCCGGAGCGCCGTCCGGGTCGCCGAAGCGACCCGCGGACGAAATGCGTGACACCGTAGGTGCATATGAGCGGCCGTTGTCGTTGAGCACGACGACGACGTTGGCACCCGAGATGCCGATGTTGTTGAGCGCCTCGTAGGCCACCCCACCGGTGAGCGACCCGTCGCCGACGACGGCGACAACCCGGCGCGGGTCAGATCTCAGCTGGCGCGCCTTGGCGAGCCCGTAGGCATAGGAGAGCGCCGTCGAGGCGTGGCTGTTCTCGACAAGGTCGTGCTCGGACTCGGCGCGGTTGGGGTATCCGGACAGTCCGCCGCGCTTGCGCAGGCCTGTGAAGGCGTCCTGGCGCCCGGTGACGAGCTTGTGCACATAGGCCTGGTGGCCGGTGTCCCACACGATGGCGTCCTCGGGCGAGGAGAACACGCGATGAAGCGCGATGGTCAGCTCGACGACCCCGAGGTTCGATCCCAGGTGACCGCCTGTCACCGCGACGCTCGTGACGAGGAAACGGCGGATCTCGACGACGAGCGATGCGAGCTCACCTATGTCCATCTCTCGAAGGCGCGCCGGTGAGACGGGCATCGAGACCGCTGGAGGGGTTGGGACCTCGATGACAGCCATGGCGATCAGTGCGTGTTCACTAGAGCGCGAAGCGACTGGCGCAACGAGGCGAGGCTCGCGATCACCGCCGTGGGCTCGTAGCCGCAGTGAGCCATGCAGTTGGCGCACCGAGGGTCCCGGCCGCGGCCGTAGGCCCCCCAGTCGGTCGTCTCCACGAGCTCGCGGTAGCTCTTCGCATATCCGTCGCCCATGAGGTAGCAGGGCCGCTGCCATCCGAAGACCGAGTAGCTCGGGATGCCCCAGGCCGTGCACTGGAAGTCGACCTTGCCCTCGAGGAAGTCGAGGAACAAGGGCGAGTGGTTGAGGCGCCACCGTGCCCGGCGCTTGTCCCCGAAGGCTTGTTTGAACAGCTCGCGGGTCTGCTCGACGCCGAGGAAATGCTCCTGGTCGGGAGCCTTTTCGTAGGCGTAGGCGGGCGAGATCATCATGGCGTCGACCTTGAGGTCGTCATTCAGGAAGTCGAGGACCTCACGGACGGTTTTGGGCGAGTCGGTGTTGAAGAACGTCGAGTTCGTCGTCACTCGAAAGCCACGTTTTTTGGCCTCGCGGATAGCAGCCACGGCCTCGTCGAAGACGCCCTCGCGCGCCACGGCGGCGTCGTGGCGCTCACGGGTCCCGTCCATGTGCACGACCCAGGAGAAATAGTGCGACGGGGCGAAACGGTCGAGTCTCCGGCGCAACAGCACGGCGTTGGTACAGAGATAGACGTAGACCTTCCGGGCGATGAGCTCTTTGACCATGCGCTCGATGTCGGGGTGCAAGAGCGGCTCGCCCCCGGCGATCGAGACCATGGGCGTGCCGGACTCCTCGACGGCGCCGACCACGTCCTCGACCGACAGCCGTTGGCGCAAGATCTCCGTCGGGTGCTGGATCTTGCCACAGCCGGGGCAGGACAGATTGCAGGCGAAGAGTGGCTCGATCTCGACGATGAACGGGTAGTACTTCGTCTTTTTCAGGCGGTGCCTCATGAGGTGGGCACCGATACGGACGTTCTGGCGGAGTGGAATTGGCATCAACGCACCTGTGTCGGTAGGGCAAAGCGGACGGTTTCTTCTGTGCCCCTCTCCTCGCTCAGGCGAACCGGCCCGAGCGAGCGGAGGGTTTCGAGCACCTCTTGGACGAGGGCGTCGGGGGCAGACGCGCCGGCGGTGAGGCCGATGGTCCTCGCGCTTGCAAGCCAGCCGAGCTCGAGCTCGGAGGCGTCTTCTATCAGCTCGGCATGGCAGCCCTCGCGCTCGGCCACCTCGACGAGGCGGGCGGTGTTGGAGGAGTTGGCCGAGCCCACGACGAGCATGAGGTCGCACCGGTGCGCGATCTGGCGGACGGCGTCCTGGCGGTTCTGGGTGGCGTAGCAGATGTCGTCGGCAGGGGGAGCGGCGATCTCGGGGAACCGGTGGCGCAGCGCCGCGACGATCTCGGCCGTCTCGTCGGTGGCGAGCGTCGTCTGGGTCAAATACACGAGCGGGCGTGCGGTCGCGGCACCGAGCTCGAGACGGGCCACGTCGTCGGTCCCTTCCACGACGTGGAAGCGGTCCGGTGCCTCCCCGAGGGTACCGATCACCTCCTCGTGGTCCGGGTGCCCGATCAAGACGAGGTCGTAGCCCTGAGCGGCATAACGGCGCGCCTCTGTGTGCACCTTTGCTACGAGCGGGCAGGTGGCGTCTATGACCTTGAGGTCTTTTCGCTCTGAGGCCTCTTGGCGTATGACCGGCGAGACGCCGTGGGCCGCGAGCACGACAACTGCGCCCTGTGGCACCTCCTCCAGCTCCTCGACGAACACTGCCCCTTTTGACTCGAGGTCGCGCACGACGTGCAGGTTGTGGACGATCTGGCGTCGGACGTATACGGGCTTCCCGTAGCGCTCCAGGGCACGCTCGACGATCTCGATCGCACGGTCCACCCCGGCGCAGAACGAGCGCGGAGAGGCAAGGACGACCTCGTACTCGCCGCAGGCCTTCGCCCAGCGTTCGAGGGGCCTGCGCACGCCAAGGAGGGACCCGAGCGCCCGGGCCCCACCGAGAACCGGGCCGCGCTCGGCGGTGTCGGAGATGGAACGAATGACCGCGAGCGGGTTCTTCGCCAAACAGCCCATGACCCAGGCCGACTCCATGTCGACCGCTACGGCCCCCGAGGCCGCAAGGGCCTCGCGTTCGCCGGCGCGGACATAATGCGGCGAGGACACGAGCGGACCGGTGAGCACGCCCAGCCCAGCACGGCGGAACTCCGCCGCGAGCGATCCCCCGCCGGGGAGGCTGCGCGACTCGCTCGACTCGGTGCTGCGCAGCTCGGTCGCGATGACTATGTCACCGGTGCGAAGACTTGGGTCCAGACCACCCGCGACGCCTACAAGGGCGACGGCCGTCTTCTCATCAAGCCTCGCGGCGAGCTCGGCGCCGGCGCGTCGGGCGCGTTCGGCCCCGGCGCCGATGACGACATCCGCGCCGCCGACGGCAAAAGCTTCGACTCGAAGCGCCGTGAGAACCTTGAGCTCAGCCGTAGGGATCTCCGTTGACGTAACGGCCGAGAGCCGTGACAGGAAAGACAAGCCGGTAGAGGTGGTAATTGATGTAGAAGTCGCCCGGGAAACCGGTCCCTGTGAAAAACGGCTCGTCCCACGAGCCTGCCTCGTTCTGGGTAGCGGTGAGGAACGTGACCCCGGCGTCGGTGACCTCGGAGCGCTCCCCGGCCGCGAGCAGGGCCAGTAGCGCCCAGGCGGTCTGGGAGGCCGTCGAGGCACCCCGACCTGCCGTGGCCGGCTCGTCGTAAGAGCGCAGGTCCTCGCCCCAGCCCCCGTCGGGATTCTGGTGCTCTTTAAGCCAGGTGACGGCGCGCCGGATGGCAGGGTGACTCGGGCGAACTCCTGCGGCGACGAGGGCCGGCACGACCGCTCCGGTGCCGTAGAGGTAGTTGGCCCCCCAGCGCCCGAACCAGGATCCGTCCTCCTCCTGGGAGCCGAAAAGCCACTCCACGCCCCGCGCCACAGCCGGCTGCGAGCGCCCGAGCTTGGCGAGCATCTCGACCACGTGTGCCGTCACGTCCGCGCTAGGCGGGTCGATCAACTCGCCGAAGTCGCAGAACGGGAGCTCGCGGCAAAGAGTCTGAGTGTTGTCGACGTCGAAGGCGGCCCACCCCCCGTCATGGCACTGCATACCTTCGATCCAGGTCACGGCCCGGCCGAGCGCCGCGGCGGCGTCGACGTCGGTCCGCGCGAGGGCGAGCACGACCTCGGCGGTGTCGTCGATGTCGGGGTAGTTGTCGTTGGCGAACTCGAAGGCCCAGCCTCCCGGGGCGAGCTTCGGGCGCCGGACCGACCAGTCGCCGGGGACCGTTATCTCCTCTGCGAGCAAGAAGCCCGCCGCGTTCTTCAGCACGGGATCGCCCGGCTCGAGCCCGGCATCGGCGAGGGCGGTCACCGCGAGGGCGGTGTCCCATACAGGCGACTGGCAGGCCTCGAGGCGCCTGCCTTTTTCATCCTCGATCGTAAAGCCGTCAAGGCCGTCAAGGCCGGCTCGCATGCAAGGGTGCTCCAGGCCATAGCCCTGCAGGCTCAGAGCGATGAGCGAGTACACCCACGGCGGCTGGATCCCACCCCAGGAGCCGTCGGCTTCCTGGCGCTTAAGGATCCAGCGCTCGGCGCGGTGCAAGGCGGCCTGGCGGAGGAGGCGGAGCGGCCGGCGCTCGTAGAGCTTTAGAGCACGGTCGAGAGCTTGGAAGCGCCCGTGCCAAGTGCGAAGCGGCTGTGGCGCGGGAGCGGGCGACCCGGTCTTCAACTCGTCGATCCCAAAGCCGATCGGGTGCACCGGCCGGTGCGCGCTCACCACCGTCAGCGCGACCACGGTCTGGCGTGCCCAGCAGCCGAAGTCGTAGATGTTCAGCGGGACAAAGCGCGGCAGGTACATCAGCTCCGGCGGGAGCACCGGAAGCTCGTCCCAAGACCACAGCCCGAACAACGCAAGCCACAGCCGGGTGAACACTCTTGTCTGCTCGACGCCGCCCGCACCTTTGATGAACTCGGCCGCGCGCCGCATGTGCGCGGCGTCGGTCTCATCGCCAGCCAGGCGCAGCGCGACATATGCCTCGACGGTCGTCGACAGCTCCGGCGGCCCACCATAGAAGTTCGCCCACGTCCCGTCATCGCGCTGGCCAGACCGGATCCAGCGCGCGCTGGAGGCGGTCTGTCCGGGCGTGCGTATCCCGAGGAACTCGCGAAGCAGCAGGTCCTCGGCATCCATGGAGACGTTGGTCTCAAGCTCGCCCTTCCACCAGCCTTTGGGGTCCTGAAGAGCCACAAGGGCGTCGACGGCGCTTTTCAAACAGCCCCGAGCGTCGTCGCCGGGGTTCGTCGGCTCTGAGGACAGCCCTGTGGAACCGGTGAGGTCGCCGTCGGAGCGCGCGAAGGCACTCATCGGTCGCGCTCGGTCACGTATCGGGCGATAGCCGCCAGCTCGGCTCGAGGCGCGAGCTCAAGTGGCACGCGCTCGAGAGCGCCGAGGGCCGCGGCCAGCTGCGCCTCCCCGATCGCCATCGTCTCTTCGCGCGCCCCACTTTGTTCCAAAAGCCGCGTCGCCTTTGCGACCTCGGCCTCGGAGAGGTCGCCTTCTAACAGCTCGGTGAGCCCTGTCGCCATGTCGTCGCGCCGCGCAAGCGCAAGCGCGACAGGGAGCGTCTTTTTGTGCTGGCGCAGGTCGTTACCCACGGCCTTTCCGGTCACTGCCGGCTCGCCCCATATGCCGAGCAGGTCGTCGATGGCCTGGAAGGCGATGCCTAGGTGGCGCCCGAAGGCGGCAAGCGCCTCGACGGTGGCAGCCGGCGCGCCTGCAAGGATGGCGCCCATGGCCGACGAGCAGGACAGGAGCGCTCCTGTCTTGCCAGCCTCCATCTGCAGGCACTCCTCCACCGACAACGAGTCGGCCAATTCAGATGCCATGTCCTCGGCCTGACCGGCGATCATCGCCTGGGTGGCCTCGGCGAGGTGACCCGCCGCGCCCACCCGCTCACTCGTCGGTTCCTCGAGGAGGATCTGGAAGGCGAGGGTGACAAGAGCGTCCCCGGCGATGATGGCATGACCGACGCCGTGCTCGGCCCACATCGTCGGGCGGTGCCTCCGTTCGAGGTCGCGGTCGATGATGTCGTCGTGCACGAGCGAGAAATTGTGGACGAGCTCGATTGCCACGCCGCCGACGGTGCCCACCGCGGAGTCTGAGCCCGCCGCCGCGGCCGAGGCGAGCACGAGCCCGGCACGGACGAACTTGCCCCCGCCCGAGAGGTGTTCGGCCACAGCCGGCCTCAACTGCGGGCAGAGCCTGAGCACGGCCTCGTCTAGTGCCGGGACGACGAGGGCCTTCGCCCGCGCCAAGGACTCGGCGGCAAGTTGGGCGCTCTCGCGTGTTGCCGGAGAGGAGACCACGGTCACGTCCCTGCTCCTTCCAATTCTCTCTGAGCCTCGGCGCCCGAGCCCGAGACGTGGGCCAGGGCCTCGGACGCAGCCTGCTGGCCGGCACGGACCGCGCCTTCCATCGTCGCCGGCCACCCTGTGTCACACCAGGCCCCGGCAAGGAACATTCCCGGCACCGCCGTCGCCGTCGCCGGCCGCAAGGCCCTAGTCCCGGGAACTGCCCGGAACGTCGCCGCCCGCTCGCGCGTGACGAGGGCATCGACCACCCGGGCGTCGCGTGCCGCGGGCAACAGCTCCCTCAAGGCCTCTAGGAAGGTGCTCACGAGCTCGCTCGAGCCCCGGGCGATGTACTCGTCGGCTGCCGAGAGCGAGATGGCGAGGTATTGCCCCGAGGCAACTCCGCTCGAGGCGGTGCGGTCGAAGACGAACTGCACCGGGGAGCCGACGCAGGCAGCGAACGCGAGATCGGTGACCTTGCGATCGAGGACCAGGTGGACATTGACGATCGGCGACAGCCCGAGCGCCTCAAGGTCCGCCTCGCGCTTGAAGGCCCCGAGCGCGGCCGAAATCCGGAGCGGAGTGGCGACGATCACCGCGTCGACCACATCGCTGCGCTCGCTGGAAACAATCCTGAAGCTGCCCGCGGGCGTACGGGCGATGGCAGTGACGGGAGCTCCCAGCACGGTCTCAGCACCGGCCATCTCCAGCGCCCGCGCGGGCAGTGCCCCATGGAGCTGGGAGAGTGGGACGCTCGACCATCCGATGTCGCCAGCGTCGGAGCTGTCCAACAGCCCGACCCGGAACACCTTGGTCGCGAGGCCGAGCGAAGCCTCTCCGGCCGAAACGTTGAGCGTGGGCAGGGCGATCAGGTTCCAGAGACGCTCGATCGCCCGCTCGCTTTGGCCCTGGCGGGCGAGCCAGTCGCCAAAACAGACCTCGTCGAGGGCGGGGTCGTCCGGGTCAAGCCTGCCAAGAGCGAGGGCGGGCCGGCCGAGGCGAAGGCGCTCGCGCAGGGAAAGGTGGTGGTAGCGCGCGAGCGACCCGGCCAGGTGCAACGGCGCGGGCAGCGCCGAGGACCTGATCGACGCGCGCTCTCGGTCCGGCGCCAGCACCGGGACATTCAGGCGATCTTGGAGGAAGACCTTGTCATTGGCCCCGATGCGCTCGAGGAAACCCCTGTAGGCGCTGCAACAGCGCAGGAACACGTGCTGGCCGTTGTCGAAAGACAAGCCGTTGCGCCTGATCGAGGACGTAAGGCCGCCGAGGCTGGGACGCCGCTCGAACAGCACAACCTCGGCGCCGGCGTCGCGCGCTGACAGCGCAGCCGCGAGGCCCCCGAGGCCGCCCCCGACTACGCCGATCCTGGCCGGGCTCATGGACGCGCCCCGGCCAGGCTGCGGGCCGCGACGAGGACCTTCTCCCATGCCGGGAGTGAGACGCGGCCCCGGGTCACAGCGGTCGGGTCGGCCTCGATGCGGACCAGTAGGCGCCTGTAGATCCCTGCCATGGCCGACACGCAGGCGCGTCCGCGGCCATCGAGCAGCGGGAGCAGCTGCAGGCCCTCGGCGAACCAATGGTCGGCCCGACGGCACTCGAGGGCGACGAGCCTGGCGATCTCGGAAGCCACGCCAGTGAGCGCGGGATTGCAGCCGACTGACTCGGCATCCTCCCGGGGCAGATACACCCGACCTAGGGAGCGGTCCTCGACGATGTCACGCAGGATGTTCGTGAGCTGAAGGGCGACCCCGAGCGAATCGGCAAGCGGCACGGCCCTCTCCGGGTCGCTCGATCCGAAGATGGCGAGCGAGAGCCGGCCCACAGAGCCCGCCACCCTCCGGCAGTAACCGACAAGGTCGTCGATGGTCTCATAGGAGGTGCCGGTGACGTCCATCTCGCAGCCGTCGATGATCTCCCCGAAGCACGACATCGACAGGCCGTAGCGGCCGGCCGCGTCGGCCACCGCCACGAGCACGGGGTCGTTGGTCTGGGGATCGATGGGATCGATCTCCTTGCGAACCGTCTGCAAGCCCGCAAGCTTCAGCTCGGGCGCCGCGGAGCCGTCCCCGATGTCGTCGATGCGTCTAGCGAGGGCGTACACCGCCGAGAGGGCGCGACGCTCAGGTCGGCGCAGCAGCCTGATGCCATACGCGAAGTTCTTTGCTTCCTGCCCGGTGACAGCCTCGCAGAAGTCGTAGGCGAGATCGATGTTCAAGACCGGCCTCGCCTCAAGCTCGCGGACACAAGGCCCGACAGAGCGCGGCTCGCGAAACGCGCCTTTCGCGGGCGGCATCGGGTGCCGAGGACGTCGTAGTGCCCCTGCTCGATGGCGTCCAGCGCCGCGAGGCCGCCCGCGGCGAATCCCACGACAGCCGCTCGCGGGCGCAACCGGAGCGTCGCCGCGAGCAGCACGCCGGCTCCGAGGAGGTCGCGCGCCCGTGCGGACTGCATTGCGACCATCTCGCGCAACTTGCTCGAGGCATGTTCGGCCCTGAGATCGGCCTCGCCACAGCCGAACCTTCTCAGGTCTTCGACCGGCATGTAGACGCGGCCTCGTGCAGCATCCTCGCCGATGTCCTGGAGGTGCTCTACGACCTGCAGGGCGATGCAGACCTTGTCCGAGAGCTCGACGCGTTCGGGCGTCGAGACCCCGAACACAGCCAGCACGAGACGCCCAACGGGCGCCGCGGACAACATGCAGTAGCCGAGGAGGTCCTCGAAGCTCTCATAGCGGGTGACCGTCTGGTCCATCCGGTTCGCCTCGATCAGGTCACGAAACGGGTCCAGGCTCAGGTGAAGCTCCTCGATCACCGGGCTGAGCTGGCTCAGCACCGGATTGGTGGCCTTGCCCACAGCGGCACGTTCGAGGTCCGCCTCCAGCCAGTCGAGCATCGCCAGCCTGTCGCCTTCGGCTTCGTCACCGAGGTCGTCGGTCAGACGAGCGAAGCCGTATATGGCCATCAAACTCGCCCGGGACCTGCGTGGCAACAAGTGCGAGGCGACAGGAAAGTTCTCCTTGCGCGCCTTTGCGGCCAAAAGATCAGGCGCGTCGAACTCGCCTCCCAGGGGGAGGCCCGATACCTTCGTAGCGAGCCGCTCGGGCACGTCGAAGCTGCCTCCAGGGGATTGGCCTGACCCAATAGACACCACCGGTCTACTCCTTCGCGTAGCGCCGATGACTACCAGTTCCACCTTTGTTATACGTGCGCACCCTCCCCCGTCAAGGGATACGGCCCACTGCAGAGTGCCGCCGGGTACCCCCTTGGGCGCCCTTGTCGAGGCCGCGCCGGGCACGAACTAGCGCGTCACCTGCAGGTTCCGCCTCTTAGGGGCGCGCCCGGACACCTGGTGCGCAGGCCGGAATCAGCTCGAAGAACCCTGTGTCGAGGAGGCCGAGTCGAGCGTCGGCCGCAGCAGACCGACCATGGCCGCGTCGACCACCCGCCGGGCGGCCGGTCTCGCCGCCTTGCCCCTCGTGCGAAGGCGCGGGACGACCCGGCTCGCGAGACCGGCGGTGATGACGCCGACGACGCCGACGAGATTGGGTTGATGGCGCAGCTCCCCGGTAGCCACCTCCAACAGCAAGGGAGCCATTGGCCCCAAGAGGAGCTTCAGCTTCTCGATCGCCTGGTGCTCGCTCATGGGCGCGGGCAGCTCGTCCAGCTGCTCGCCGACAGCGTCGACCGTGGAGCGTGCGGCGGCGAGGAAAATCGCCTCTTTGGAGTCGAAGTAGCGGTAGAAGGTTCCTTTCGCGACGTCAGCGGCACTGCAGATGTCGGCGACGTTGACCCCGGCGTAGCCGTGCTGGGCAAAGGCCTCCCTGGCAGCAGACACCAGGCGCGCCGATACGACGGCGGGACCAGAACGTTCCAGGTAGGCAGCGATCACCTCGTCCCAGGTCTCTTGGGAGAAGTCTCCCTCACGGTCGAAGGCGAGGAGCTCGGGCAGCATCTCGCGGATCGCCTCGAGGGGAAGGTTCCTCTGCTCGCGCAAAAGGCGGATGACGTTCAGGGCCTCTACGTGCCGCTCGTCGTACAAGAACCGGTTGGAAGCGAGCTCTGTCACCTCGGGCAGGAGCCCCAAGTGGCGGTAGTGATGGATCGTCGGCACCGGCGTCCCGGTCTTCTCGGCGAGCACTGAGATCGTAAAGCGCGCTTCGGAGCTGGGCGGCGACGCGACCGCGCGCAAGGCCGTCCCGGGAGCCCTCAGGCCCTCGGTCACCTCTGCCCCACTCCAGCGGCTGGATTCCACCGGCCTCTCTCGCTCATCGTCCGGGTCGTGCGAATCAAGATTCTATTTCCAGATAGTTACTGGAAAGAAACGCCGGAGGCAAGAGATAGGTCCGCGATCGGTCAGCTCCGTCGTCGCCTGAGCCCCGACGAGATCGGCTCCGAGCAGGTTAGGGCCTCGAAAGGCTCATGACGGCGGTATCACCCCGACTGGCTCGGGCTTCCCGAAAAAGTATCCCTGGCCTGCCTGAATGCCGACGGTCCGAAGGCATGCAAGCTCATCTTCGGTTTCGATCCCCTCGGCGAGGCTCATCGCCCCCAAGCGGTCGGCGAGCGACTTCAAGGCGGCTGCCATCGCCTGCTTGAGCGGGTCGGACTCGATCCCTCGGGTGACCTCGTTGTCGATCTTGATGATGTCGGCCTGTACGTCGAACAGGCTAGAGAGGTTCACGTCGCCCGACCCGGTGTCGTCCACGGCGATCCTGACCCCCGTCGCGCGCAGAGCCCCGACGGCCTCACTTATCAGCTCGTAGCCATCGGCCGCGGCGTCCTCTGTGATCTCGAGAACGACCCGCGACCCGTCGAAATCGGCGAGGACATCGCGAAGCTCCTTCGACGCGGCTGTCGCGGGGGACACGTTGACGGCGACGAAGGCCTCTGGCGGGACACGACCCAGCTCCGCGAGGGCGGCGCGAATCGCGGCGATCTCTATGTCGCGAAGCAGACCGAGCTCGGCTGCCTGTGCGAACCACGTCCGCGGTGAGATCGTCGCGTCCCCGGGAAAGCGCGCGAGCGCCTCGTAGCCGATCACCTCTGTCGAGATCAGGTCGACTATGGGTTGGAGAGCGACGCGGACCGACCCTTGCTCGCTCAGCTGCTCGAAACGTTCGCGCGCTCGCATGAGCTCGGGGTCCTTTGGAACCTCAAGATCCTGCGACAGGATCTGAGAGCCGTTTGTTGCTTCCTCGGGCGAGGGCTCGGCCGGGCCGGGCTGCGAAACTGCCTCGTCGCCTGTCAGCGCGGACGGAGACTCGAGGTCTTGTTGAGGATCGCCCACCATCACCCCCTTTCCCAGCTGGCGTCGTCCCCCTCGGCTCCCTTTGGTGTTTATCGTCAAATCATCGAGATCACTTGAGGACGCGCTCGAGCGCCTGTGGAATCCAGGTCGTTTTCTGGCGTATCAACTGCCGGCAGCGCCCCGATCTTGGCTTGCACTAACTCTTGTGACGAGCGAGGTACGCTCCTCAGCTGGCGTCTAGGGGCCATTTCGAGCCCTTGGGGTGGAGGCTAAGTGAACCTGCTGCTGGTGACCCTCGACCAGTTCCGTGGCGACTGCCTATCGGCTGTCGGCCACCGCGTCGTGCGCACTCCGAACCTCGACAGGCTTGGCGCGGCCGGAGTGCGCTTTGATCGCCATTACAGCCAAGCTGCGCCCTGCTCGCCGGGACGTGCCTGTCTTTACACGGGCACCTACCAGATGAACAACCGGGTAGTCGCCAACGGCACACCGCTCGACGACAGGCTCGACAATCTGGCACGAGCCGCGCGGCGCGCCGGGCTCGACCCCACTCTTTTCGGCTACAGCGACCAGGGAGTCGACCCGCGCACCGTCACCTCCAGCGACGACCCGCGCCTTTCGAGCTACGAGGGCGTGCTCCCCGGCTTCAAGGTCGCACTCGACCTCACGGGCGAGTGCACGCCCTGGCTCGAGTGGCTTCGCGAGCTCGGCTACGACGTGGGGCACCATGTCGAACAGGCCCTTTCAACAGAGCCGGAGAGGCCCGAAACCCTCGGCGTGTCCGCCTTTGTCACGAACCGCTACATCGAGTGGCTCGGTCGCCAGGACACCCCGTGGTTCGCCCACTTGAGCTATCTGCGGCCTCACCCGCCTTTCGCGGCGGCTGGGCGCTGGGCGCGCGCCGTCGACCCGGACGAGGTCGACCTGCCGATCTCTCCCGGTCCGCACCGCCCCAGATTCCACGAAGAGGCGCTTCGCTTCCCCCTCGCTGTCGCCCCCAGCGACGAGGGCGAGCTGCGGCGCATGAGGGCGCAGTACTACGGGATGATCGGAGACGTCGACGCTCAACTCGGTCGTGTCTGGGACGCCCTCGAGGAATCAGGCCAGTGGGACGACACCTTTGTCGTGGTGACCTCGGACCATGGTGAGCAGCTCGGGGACCATGGCCTTGTGGGCAAGCTCGGCTACTTCGAGCAGAGCTACCGGGTCCCGGGTATCATCCGCGCCCCTGCACTCAGCGCCGCGCATGGCAGCGTCGTCGAGGAATTCACCGAGAACATTGACTTGTTCCCGACGATCTGCGAGGCGCTCGGCATCGAGATACCCGCCCAATGCGACGGATTGCCCCTGACGGCGTTCTTGGAGGGGCGCCGTCCGCCTTGGTGGCGTCAAGCGGCGGCCTGGGAGTTCGACTGGAGGTACCTGAGGCTTCCCGAGCTTGCCTTCAACTGGCCCTGGGACAGGCGCCTCGAGAGGGACAACCTCGTCGTGAGACGCTTCGAGGACGCCGCCTACGTCCAGTTCGGGGATGGCTCGTGGCGCTGCTACGACCTCGCCGCCGATCCGAGCTGGAGGACCGAGATCGACGATCCCTCGAGGGTGCTGGACTACGCACAGTCCATGCTCACCTGGCGCGCCGAGCACGCCGACCGAGCCGTCACGAGCTTCCTGCTCGAGAACGGCGGCGTCGGCCGCTGGCCCGCAGGAGCCGGTTTAGCCCCAATCTGATCGGGCCAAGTTGGCCATTTGGGCGTTGTAGGGGTCAAGTTCCAGCTCTTGGCGTCGACAATTCACTTGATGAATCACCCCTCGACGTTTGACGCGACGGCCGAAGCTGCTGCGCTAGCGGAACTCGAGAGCGCAGAACAGTTCCGGTCCCTCGTCTGCAATATCCCCGGTGCCGTGTACCGCCGCCAGCACGCAGAACCATGGACCATGACCTTCATCAGCGATCACATCGAGGTCCTGACCGGCTACCCAGCAAGCGACTTCACAAAGGACGACAGGCGATCGTATGAGTCGATCATCTGCGCCGAAGACCGCGACCACGTGAGCGCAGTCATCCGCGAGGAGCTGCGCCGCGAGGGCTGGTTCGCTGTTGAGTACAGGCTGGCGGACGCGAGCGGCTACTACCGCTGGGTCGCCGAGCACGGCCGCAGCGTCCCGGGCTCGGACGGAAGCCCGCTTTGGATCGACGGGGTGATCTTCGATCTCTCGGCTCACAAGCAAACCGAGCAGTTCCAGGGCGCGGCTCAAGGCCGCTACCGGATCGGGCACGATTCGCTCACATGCCTGCCGGACCGGATGTTGATACGTGACCGGCTCCAGCAGATCCTGCTGCGCTCGCAGCGCGACCAAGAGCTCGTCGCCGCAATGATCGTCGATCTCGACAACTTCAGGGCGATCAACGACCGGCTCGGCCAGCTCGCCGGAGACGAGCTCCTAAAAGAGGTCGCCGGACGTCTAAGCGGCGTCCTGCGGGCGTGTGACACCATCGGACGACCGAGCGGGGACGAGTTCGCAATTCTGGCTGATGGACTGTCACTTTCTGGGGGACCGGAGCTGCTTGCCGAAAGGCTCATGGAGGCATTGAAGGAGCCCTTCTGTGTCGACGGCTTCGAGCAGATCCCAATCTCGATCACAGCAAGCATCGGAATCGCCACCAATGAGGGCGACGAGCCCGACGATCTGCTTCGCGACGCCGCCATCGCGCTGTGTCAAGCCAAGGCGCAAGGGCGCAACTGCCATGTCCGCTTCAAGCCGACGATGAAGACCGCCGCCATGGAGCGCCTCGAGCTCGAGACGGACCTGCGAGAGGCACTCCAGGAGAACCAGTTCTTCCTCGTCTATCAGCCCGTGTTCGAGCTCGACAGTGTCGGAGTCTGGGGCGTGGAGGCCTTCTTGCGCTGGCGGCACCCCGTGCGGGGCATCGTCGACCCGGCCTGTTTCACAGCGGTGCTCGAAGACACCGAGATGGTCGTACCCGTCGGGTCGTGGGTGCTCAAGCAGGCCTGCCGCCAGGCCGTCGCCTGGCACCGGCTCGGCCACGACCTGACGATGTCGATCAACGTCTCGACTCGTCAGCTCGAGGCGGAGAGCTTCGTCGAGGATCTCCAGGAGCTGCTCGCCGCCGCAGCGCTCGAGCCCGCCTCACTGGTCATTGACGTCGCAGAGCCGAGCCTTCTGAGCGCGACAGCAAGCGTGACCCGTCACCTGCTCGAGCTCAAACAGAGCGGCGTGCTCGTCGCCGCCGACGGATTCGGAATCGACTCGTCGCCCGCGACCCTTCACAGCCTTCCGATCGGGGCTCTTAAGATCGACCGCTCCTTCGTCGCTGCCATGGCTGACTCGCCGGACGCGATCGCCTCGATCCAAGCCCTTTTGAACTTGTGCCACACCCTCGGCATCGATACCTTCGCCGAGGGCATCGATCAGGGCTGGCAGCTCGCCACGCTCCAGAAAGAGCAGTGCCGATTCGGCCAGGGCTCGCTGTTTTCGCACCCGATCGCGGCCGAGGCTCTCGAGGCCATCTTGTCTCTCGAGCCGCTGTTCTCCTGATCGCGCCGGACGAGCGCGAAAGCGCGCCCTAGCGCCAGGGCAGGCCGGAGTCGGGCTCAGAGTCGCCCTGCGTCCACTATGCGGCGCAGGAACTGCTGGGTACGGACTTCGACCGGGGCGGTGAACACCTGTTGTGGCGGCCCTTGCTCCAATATGACCCCTTCGTCCAAGAAGCAGACCCGGTCGGCGATGTCGCGTGCGAAACCCATCTCGTGGGTCGCAATGAGCATCGTCATCCCGGCGCCGGCCAGCTCGCGGATGACGCCCAGCACCTCGGCGACTAGCTCGGGGTCTAGAGCGCTCGTCACCTCGTCCAACAGCATGATCCCCGGCTGCATCGCCAGCGCCCGCACAATCGCCACACGTTGCTGCTGGCCGCCCGAGAGCCGGTCGGGGTAGTCGTTCTTCTTGTCCGAGAGTCCGAAACGCTCTAAAAGGGCACAGGCACCGGCCTCGGCCTCCTCGCGAGCCACTCCCAGCACCCGGGTCGGACCGAGAGTGATGTTGCGCAGCACCGTCATGTGGGGGAACAAGTTGAAGGACTGGAAGACGATACCGATATGACGCCGCACGGCGTTCTCGTCGACCCCGGGCGCGGTGACGTCTTGGCCCCAGAGCATGATCCGACCCTGATTGACGGGCTCGAGAAGATTTACACAGCGAAGCAGCGTCGACTTTCCCGATCCCGACGCCCCGATGAGACAGATCACCTCATGTGTCTGGACCGAAAGGTCAATGCCGCGAAGCACACCGAGCGATCCGAATGACTTATGCACGCCCTCGAGCCGGATCGCCTCGTCACCGGAAAGCTCGCTCTCGCGCAGCCCGCCGTCGCCGCCAGTGCCGAACTCGGCGGTCGGCTCGGGACCGGTCACCTGATCGCACTTCCTCCGGCCATGCGGCGGCCGACGTCACGGGCGATGAGGTGATCGGTGAAGCGAGCGAGCGGGATCGTCAAGCACAAGAACAACAGCGCCGCAACCGTGTAAGAGGAGTAGACGAAGAGCGTTGAGCTGTCGATCTGGGCCGCCCTGTTCGCTTCGATTACCGCACCGAGGGTCGAGACGAGAGCCGTGTCCTTCTGCAAACTGATGAAGTCGTTCAACAATGGCGGGATCACCGTGCGGACCGCCTGCGGCAGGACAACGAAGCGAAGGGACTTCCACTGCGACAAGCCGAGCGAGCGGGCGGCGGCCACCTGGCTCTGGTGAACCGAGTTGATGCCTGCGCGGTAGACCTCGGCGACATAGGCGGAATAGGAGAGCACCAAGGCGGCGATCCCGTAGACGAAGTCCGACTGGGTCGAGATTCCCCTTAGGTAAAGCGCTGGGGCCCCAAAGCCGATGCCGAAGATGACAATGATGAGCGGCACGCCCCGGAAGACATCTGTGTAGAGGACCGCGAGCATCCGGAACGGGAACAGAACGGGATTGCGCAGCTGACGCAACACGGCAATGACGAGCGCCCAGAACAAGATCAGGACCTCGGCGATGAGGAACATCTCGATGTTCAAGATGAGCCCCTTGCCGACTGAGTACAGACCCTTGCTCGGATCGCCTATGAACGCCTGCCACATCTGCTGGGGATTGAAAAAGGTGTGGCGCACCGCGGCCGCGCCCGGCGCGAACACAAAGAGCGCGACAACCGCGCCGAGGAACACAACCGTGCTCGCCGTCGAGACCGCGGCGGCCCGTTGCCCGCCGAACAGGTGCGAATGTCTGCCGGTGCCCGCAAAAGCACCTGGCGGCGGTGCCCCTGTAGAGAGCAAGGTCTGTTCGTCGAGGTACGCGCCCTCGCGGCTCCCCCTCACGGGCACCTGCGCGCCCTGACTACGGCTTGATCGTCGGAATCGAGGTGTAGATACCGAGCCACTCGCGCTGAAGCTTGGAGAGCGTGCCGTTTGCCTTGAGGCTCCCGAGCGCCTTGTTGACACAGGCTACGAGCTTGTCGCCCTTGGCAAACAGCAACCCGTAGTGCTCACCGGTGCTCGGGAACTGGCCCACCACGACTGAGTTCGGGATCTCCGACGAGCTGATGTACTGGGCCGTGGGGGTGTCGGCAACCAAGGCCTCGATCCGGTTGACCTGAAGAGCCGACTTGGCGTCGTTCAAGGTGTTGAACACAGACGGCTGGTGCGTCGGGCGCAGCTCGTTGTAGATGAACGCCAGGCTCGTGGAACCGATCTGGTCGCCGTAGACGTAGGTGCGAAGCTCGGCCGGGGTGTGGTGCTTTACGATCGGGCTCTTCTTGAGAGCGACAAGGGCCTGTTGCACGTCGTAGTAGCTGGCGCTAAAGGTCACCACCGTGGCGCGCTGTGCGGTGTAGGAGATCTCGTTGACGTCGAAGTCGAAGCTCTTCGGGCCCGGGGCGAAAGAGGCGTCAAACGGCTCGACGGTCCACTTCACCTGAGCCTTGGAGAAACCGAGCTGCTTCGCGATCGCGTAGGCGACCGCGCTCTCATAGCCCTTCCCGTTTGAAGGCGTGTTGTTGACGAACCACGGGTCGTAGGCAGGGCTGTCGGTCGCGACAGTGAGCACGCCGTTTTTGAACAGGTAGGGCTGGACCGACTTATAGGAGCACGAGGACACTGTGGCCGCCTTTGGCGTCGAGGCTTCCGCGCCCGGTCCGCGCGCCGCCAGGCCGAGAGCGATCACAACAAGAGCCACAAGGACAACTGTCTTACGCATTTTCAACCCACCTATTCATCTTGGGACAGTCAGCGACGGTTCCGCCCGCATGCAGCCAGCGTGAGCGTACTGCCCGACCACGACCAGCGGTATCTGCCACTCTATGGGTCGGCCCGTTGCCTATTGACGAGACGGCCATCGGCGAATACGGTATCTCCACTTCACTTAGAGCCATGGAGCGAAGGCCGTGCCCGGCGCCACCGGGGGGTCAAACGCTGGGTACCGCGGTGGAGGGGGCGCCGACGAGCGGCATTGCCGCACTCGGCGCCCTCACCACCTTTCGGCCCCGGTTCTGTGAGCGGCCCGCTACATGCCATCTTCGATCTCGCGTGCAGTGGCCTGGGAAATCTCTCGAAAGCGCTCCAACTGAGTTGTCCTCATAGTGGGCGTCTGTCCGAAGACCAGGACGAACATCGCCTCACGTGCCAGGCGTTGCGCGTGCTCGCTACGAAGCACCGACTTGCCTCCGCCGATAGCCACAAGCGCCGAGGCCGCGCGAACGGCGAGCTCCGCCGCCCGAGAACGCGCCTCGATCACGGTCTCCGGCGTCGATTCGCGCAGGAGCTTGCTACAGGCGGCTATCTCGCTGTCGAAGATCTCCGAGTCCATCAGCACCGAGCACCGCCGGGCGAGGCCGAGCGGGAACGAGCCGTTGCGCCACAACCCTGCTGCGTCGCGGGCGATGAAGGCCTCCATCGGCTCGATGAGGCTGAGCCGCTCGACGGGGACCACATGGCCACAGAACGCGATGCTGACCGTGGCACTGGCGTTCACGGCCGCGAGATCGAGGCGCTCGAGCTGCAAGGTCGCGGAGCTGACGGCGTCGACGAGCAACCACACGACGTTCCCGTCGAGGTCGCGCGCCGCGGTATGGATGACCTCGACCCGGCCCCAGCCCGTCACCCACGGCGCCTTCCCCTCCAGGATCCAGCCCTCAGGCGAAAGCCGAGCCGTCAAGACGGGTGGTCCTGGCCGCCGTAAGCCCGCAAAGGCAACTCCGGCGCGCCTCTCGCCCCGGCACAGGGGCGCTAGCCACTCGCGCTTCAGCACCTCGGACTCGCCATTCGCGATCGCGAAGACGGCGTTGTGGTGCTGCGCCCAGACAAAGGCCGTAGTGAGACAGCCACCGGCAAGAACCTCGGTCACCTCTGCGCCGGTCGTAGGGTCGGCCTCGAGCCCGCCAGATTCGGCCGGTCCGAAAAGGCCGTAGAGACCGGCGGCAGCGAGCGCCTCCAGGCGATCGCAGGGCACGACCGGGCTCGAGTCGGTCTCGAGGGCGCCGGGGAAAAGGACTTCGTCGGCGACACGATGCGCCCTGGCAAGGATTTCCGCACGGTCGGTCATCGTCGCCGACGCTACAGCCGAGCCCACCGAGATCGGACGGACCGTATCGAGCTGAGTCGCCGCGAGAAGCCGAAGAGCACATCGGCGGCGTTGTCGGGCCTCGTCGAGAAGTCTTGTTCTTGGCGGGGATGAACTTGATGTCCAACTCGGCCCGGAACCGTCGCCGTTAGCCGGGGCATAGTCCTCAGAACCGAGACGATGGCTCGCTCAGCGCACGAGAAAAGCGAAGTACTCGACCTTGTGATCCTCCCGCACGAGCTCGGTGCTCGCGACGACACGGGCCTCAAATCCCTCCTTAGACATCAGCCGTTTCAGGTAGTCGATGTCCCCCGAGGTCCCAAAAGAGATGAGCATCCGCCCACCGGGCACGAGGTGCCGGCGCGCCTCGCGGAAAAACCGCGTCATGGCGCCGTAACCCTCGTCTGTCATGGCTGCTTCGAGCAAGTCTCGGGGCGCGAACCACCGGTAGGGCGGATCGAAGAGGATGAGGTCGAACTGCTCCTCGACAGCGGAGAAGACGTCGCTGTGGCGCACTTCGACGAGCTCGGCAACGTTGTTGCGCCCCGCGTTATCCCTCGCGGCCTTTAGCGCGTGGGGGTTGATGTCCACAGCGACGACACGAGCACCTCTGCCGGCTGCGAGGATGGCATTCACGCCGCTGCCCGTGCCCATGTCGAGCACCCTGTCGCCCGGATTGACCTCGGCGAGGATCGCGTTGCCGAACACGTGTGCCACGCCTGCTATCGGCATGACCTCGGGTGGCACCACGAGCGACAGACCCAGGTACTCGAACGTCTGCGCCGTGATCCCCTCGGCGCGGGCCTGGTTGTAGGCGCGCTCGTGCCACGAACGGATCTGATCCAGCTCTTTTTGCGAGAGGTTCGATCTGTACGGCGGCGGGCTTGACGAGCCCTGTGCAGGATCGGTCACTGGAGCGACAATATTGGCGTGGACTCTCCTCCTGCGCGGCGCAAGAGCCGCTGGACCTCTTTCGTCGCCGGTCGGACCGCTTCGGGCGAGCGGGTGCGAGCGCTGCACGAAGAGGCGAACCCGCGACATCGCCTACGCGTCGAGCACGATAGTCGCACCTTGCTAATCCACCTCTCAGATGAGGACGGCAAGAGCTGGACGACGATCGCCATCGACCGAGCCACGCGCCGTCTGGCGTGTGCGCGCGGCCCCCTGCAGGCAGAAGCCGCCCGCCAGGCCTATGAGGAGCTTTATCGCCGCTGAGACGGCGTGGTTGAATTCTCCGGTGACGACGTTTCTCTTGATCGAGAGCGCGCCCCGTCGCGCGTTCGCCTCCGCCTTGGACTGGCCCGGATGGTGCCGCGCCGGGCGAACAGAGCAAGATGCCATCGCTGCTCTCGCGGCCTATGCGGGCCGCTACGCGCCTGTGTGTGCGCGAGCGGGAGTGGCCTTCCCGCTTGAGGCCGCTCAGCACTTCGAGGTGATCGAACGCGTTGCGGGCAACGCCACGACCGAGTTCGGCGCGCCCGCGATCGAAGCCGTATGCGAACGCCAGTCCCTCGACGCCAATACAGCCACGCGCCTCGCGGCTGTTGTGGCCGCGTGCTGGGACGTTTTCGACAGCATCGTCGCAGCCGCGCCCGCGCAACTGAAAAAGGGCCCGCGAGGCGGTGGGCGCGATCGCGATCCGATCGCGCTCCATGTCGCCAAGGCTGAGCTCGCCTATGCCCGAAAGCTCGGCATCAGACTTGGAAGCGACCGGGCCGCGGTCCGTACCGCCCTCCTCCAGGTGCTGGGTGTGCCCTGGGGCGAGCGGCAGCAGGCCGAAAATGGCTTGTCCCCGCGCTACGCGGCCCGCCGCATTGCCTGGCACACGCTCGACCACGCCTGGGAGATCGAGGACAAGAGCTGAACCCGCCGCTCGAGCCAGCCTTATATTTCTTGACAGACATATAACTTTCAAAGCATATTAGGCACATGCCCTTTGCAGTCATTGCCGAGCCGTCCAGAAGACGGATCCTCGACCTCTTGCGCGAGAAGGAACGGTCCGTCGGCGAGCTTGTCGAGGACCTGGCACTGAGCCAGCCCGGCGTCTCCAAGCACCTGCGGGTGCTGCGCGACGCCGGGTTGGTCGAAGTGCGTGTCAAGGCCCAACGGCGCCTCTATCAGCTACGAGCCGAGCCTCTCGCCGAGATTGACGCCTGGCTAAACCCCTACCGACGCCTCTGGACGGACCGTCTCGACGCTCTCGAGGCCCACCTCGAGCGGACCGCACATCTTGAGAGAAAGGACTGATCGATGGACGGGACCTTGCTTCGCGAAGGAGACAACTACCTGCTGCGATTCGAGCGGCACCTCGCCCACCCCGTCGAACGGGTCTGGAAAGCAGTTACTGCGCCCGCCGAGCTTGCCGGCTGGTTCCCCAGTCGGGTCGAGCTCGAGCTGGCCCTAGGAGCAAAGGCGACCTTTATCGACGCCGGCCTCGACATCGACCCAGAGCTCTTGGCGAGCCAAGGGACCGTTACCGAGCTGGATCCGCCACGAGTCTTCGCTTTCACCTGGGGCAAGGACCTTCTCCGTTTCGAGCTCCACGAAGAAGCTGGGGGTTGCATGCTCGTGTTCACACACAGCTTCGAGAACCGCGCCAGTGCCCCCCGCTCAGCCGCGGGCTGGAGCATCTGTCTCAGCCGCCTTGTCGCCTTGCTCGACGACGCCAAAGCCGAGGGTGAGAAGTGGCAGGAATACTTCGCCCGCTACAACGACGAGCTCGGCTCCGACGGCACCTTCAAGCGCGACAACGACACCGCCGTGGTCCGATTCGAGCGGCTCTTGGACCACAAGGTGGCAAGGGCGTGGGACGCCATCACCAAACCCGCCGAGCTCGCCGATTGGCTCGCCGAGGTGCAGATCGACCCCCGCCAAGGTGGCCGGGTCGAGATGCGCTTTGCCAACCCGCCCGGCTACCTCGTGCGCGGCGTCGTCACCCGGGTCGATGCCCCCAAGGTGATAGAGCACACCTGGACCAGCCCTGGAGAGCCCGATGGCGTGGTCAAGTGGCAGCTGATTCCGGTCGGCGAGAGCTGCTTGTTACTTCTGACTCACACCGTGGGTGGCCATTGGGACGAGGCGGGCACGCTGGCTTCGTGGCAAGTGCGCCTCTCGTTGCTTGCGAGCTCGCTCGCCGGATTGTGCACCTGGCCCTTTCCTGCTGCGCGTTGGCAGGAGCTGCACGAGAGCTACGTCGGCGCGATCGCAGCCCGAAGTGGCAGAGTCTTTAGGTGAAAGTTGCCGTCGCCCAGTTCGCGTCCAAACCTGACATTGAAGCGAACCGCGCCCACGTGCTGGAGATCGTGAGGTCTGCGGCAAGTAGCGGTGCTGAGATGGTCGTTTTGCCCGAAGGGGTGATGTACCCCTTCGACAGGCCGCCAGAAGAGCTCGCCGCGGTCGCAGAAGCGCTCGACGGGCCTTTTGTCACCGCCTTGTCGGACGCCGTCGTCTCCCTCGGCCTGACTGCCATCGCCGGGATCTTCGAGAAGCTCCCGGGAGAAAGGCGCGTGTACAACACCGTCGTCGCCGTCGGGAAAACGGGCCTTCTCGGCCGTTACCGCAAGCTCCACCTCTTCGACGCCCTCGGACACAAAGAGTCCGACTCGTTCGTGCCTGGGCCCATCGACGGCGACGAGCTCTTGGTGCTGGCCCTCGGCGAGCTCGTCGTCGGGGTCGTGACCTGTTATGACTTGCGCTTCCCCGAGATCTTCCGGGTGCTCGCGGACAGGGGAGTCACAATGTTCGCCGTGCCCGCCGCCTGGTACGCAGGGCCGCTCAAACACGAGCAGTGGGAGACGATGTGCAGGGCGCGGGCGATAGAGAACACCTCGTTCCTCGCCGCGGCCGGGCAGCCGCCTCCGTTGTTTTGCGGTCACAGCATGGTCCTCGACCCGCTGGGCGTCGAGCTCGCCAATCTTGGTGACGCCGACGGCGTGGCTGTGGCCGAGGTCTCCGCCGGGCGTGTGCGCTCTGTGCGCGAGGCGCTGCCCGTGCTCGCCCAACGCCGCTACGAGGTGAGTCCCAGGTCCTGATCTCCGGCGGGGTCTTCACCCTGTGCGGTGACCACCCGCTTGTCGATTGTGCGCCATGGGCAGAACCGACGCCAGAAGCGGCGTAGCCGGCAACGGCGGTGCCAAGGACGGGAGTTGATCGCGGGTTCGAGAGACAACGCTCCTCGTTGAGATAGGCCGCGCCCTTTGGCATCAAGGCTGACGATGACCGCACGACGGCCCGGACAAGCCTTTGGGCGACGCCAAGGACGTCTGCGGAATCGCCCGCGCTCGGTTGTGTCAGGTCTGCTGTCTCGAGATGTCCTGCATGCAGGTTCCGAGCTTCGAGGCCATCTCGTCGCCGAAGCCCTTCAAAGCACCGAGCACTGCAGTGTCGCGCGGGCTATGTCGAGCGCCCCTCCAATGGCCCGCAACAGCACCTCGGCTGGACGGCTAGGGCCGCGAGCTGTTCAGCCCCGCCGCAGCGGTGACATCTTGCAGGTTTGAGGGCCATTGCGCGTCAGGTTGCCCAAAGAGGCACCTGACCTCACCTCGTTGAGCCGCCCCGCGACCCGCTCAGGTGTCCAGGTGCAAGAGAAGCCACTGCAGCAGCATCGTCTCGTTGACATTACGGCTCAAGCGAGTCGAGGCTTCGTTCAAAAACGCGAGCGCGCCGAGAGTGGTCTTCAAGCGCTGCGGTGTGGCCTCCGGTGCCACTAGACGGTCGCGATAGACAGACATGAGCGCGTCGAGCCCCGCTCTAAGCTCGTCGGTTTTGACCCGGCGGAGCTCACGCTTATGACGAGCCTCAAGCTCGGCGCGTCGAGGGATCGCCTTGTCGCCGCGCCGCTCCGCCTCTTGTTGAAGTTGGGCAATCTCCTCGGCCTGGCGCGCCCGCACGAGCTCGAGCGGCTCGCTTGCCGAGGCCACGAGCGCCTCGGCAAGCTCGGCCACCTTGGCCCCCGTCCCGTCGAGCTGAGTGGGAACCGTTCTCCAGCGGTGCAGACGCTCGACGAATCCCGGGTCTCGCACAAGCAACCTCGCCCGGTCGAGCCGGCCGCCTGCGGCCTCGGCGACCGATGCCGCAAGAGCTGCGTCCGCTCCCTCGGCCGTGAGGACCTCGACGATCGACTCGAGCTCGAGAGGCCTGAACTGAACCTGCACGCACCGGCTGGCGATCGTAACGAAGGGCCGCGGGACGCCCTCGGCAGTGATGATGATCACGGTCGAATCCGGCGGCTCTTCGATGGTCTTCAGCAACGCCGGAGCGGCTTCGTCGACGATGTCGAAATCGACAAGCACGAGTACGTGGTAGCGGGCGAACCGAGGCGTGAGCTGGGCGAGGCGTCCGACCTCGCGAGCCTGGTCGATCAAGATCGAGGCCCCGACGCGTTCTACGACTTCGAGATCGGGATGACGAAGCGCGAGGGCCTCCGCGCACGACGGGCACTTCCCGCAACCGCCGTTCGGGCACAACAAAGCCGTGGCGAAGGCAATCGCAGCCTCGCGCCGTCCCGTTCCTGGAGGCCCGATGAACAAATAGGCGTGCAACGGCGCGACAAGCGAGCCACGCAGCACGCCAACGACCTCGCTTTGGCCCTTCACACGCTCGAGGACCGGGGCAGTCATGGATCCCTCGCCGAGGCTCATGTCCGCACGTCGATTCCCAGCCGCACCCGGACCGCTTCGAGTACGTCGGCGGCGACCTCTAAGGCATCCCTCGAGCCGTCGAGGACCACCCAGTGCTCGGCGTCGTCTGCCGCAAGGACCCGGAACCCTTCGATCACCCTTGTATGGAACTGGCGGTCCTCGCCTTCGATACGGTCCGGGCTGAGCCCACACAGCTGGGCGCGCTGGGCAGCGCGACGGTGCTCGGCCAGCTCGAGGGGAAGGTCCAAAAGGACCGACAGGTCTGGCCAGCGCCCGGCCGCGGCGAGGTCGCACGCCTGGCGGACTTCTGTAATCGCAAGGCCGCGACCGTAACCCTGGTAGGCGAGAGTCGAACCTGCGAACCGGTCGACGACCACGTGGGTACCACCAGCGAGCACCGGCTCGATCCGGGTGCTCAGGTGCTCGGCGCGCGCCGCCAGCATCAAGTGCAGCTCGGCGCGAGGTGCCAGCGGGCCGATGCTCGGATCCAACAAGAGCGCCCGGATGCGCTCGGCGACCGGGCTCCCACCGGGCTCGCGTGTTACCTGAGCGCCGATCGCCTCGGCGAGCAAGCGCGCCTGGGTCGACTTCCCGGCACCTTCGCCGCCCTCGATCGCGACGAGCCGGCCGGTTGTACCCACAGCTCGAACGATAGAGCCTCGAGCCCGTCGCCACGGCAGGTCCACGCCTTGAGCCGAGGGACACGGTGCGACACTTCGAGCCTGTCGTCACTCAAGGTCGCGCCCTAAATCGATTGGGCTCGCTTGTGGTTACCGAACCTCCTGGCCCCGGCTGGGTCCGGGCGTAGGCTTTTTCAGGCCTCGGCCTTGAGCTCGGGCTCGAGCGGCTTGGACTCGCTTCTGAGCGCGATGTTCGCGCCGGCTGCCAGCACGCCACCAACGAGCGGGGCCAAGATGAACAACCACACCTGTCCGAGCTGCCTCCCACCTTCGAACAGCGCCGGTCCGAGCGCGCGTGCCGGGTTGACCGAGGTGCCATCTAGAGGGATGCCGACGAGGTGGATCACTGTCAGCGAGAGGCCGATCGCGAGCCCGGCGAAGCCGACGGCGGCTGCCTTCTCGGTGACCATCAGCACCACGAACACGAGGAGGAAGGTCAGGACGATCTCAAGCACGAATGCGCCCCCTTCGCTTATGTGCTTGCCGTACGAGTCAGTGCCGAGCCCTCCGGTCTGGTCGACGACTTTGCCAAAGCTCGAGGTCATCAACTTCAACAGCGCTCCGCCGGCGATGCCGCCGACCAACTGTGCGATCCAATAGCCCACCGCCTCTGTCACCGGGATGCGCCTTGCTATGAGTGCGCCGAGGGTGACAGCCGGGTTGACATGACAGCCTGACACCGGGCCTATCGCGTAGACGAGGGCGAGCAGCACCAGGCCGAAGGCAAAGGCGACCCCGGCGGGGCCGATGACGTTGTAACCGCCGACGGCACTGCCGACGGCGAAGAAAACAAGGATGAACGTGCCGACAAGCTCGGCCGCGAACTTCTTGGCCACTTGTGATCTCCCCCTTTGTTGCGCACGGTCACGCCCAGGCCCACGACGGCGGACCAGCCACAAGAGCTTCGCACAGCTCACCGCAAGAGGCGAGGGCTACCAGTCCTCTGCCGGCTTGGCACTCGGGCTGACAGCGCGCAGCGCCGCGCCCGGCGCCCGGCGCACGCCAGTCTTTTTCGCCGCCCCGGCTTTTTTCGCCCCGGCTTTTTTCGCCCCCGGCTTTTTCGCCCCGGCCTTCTTGGTGCCCGTGGCCTTCGTCCCGGCCGGCTTCTTCGTGCCCGGCGCCTTCTTGGCGGTTGACTTGCGCGCTCCTGCGCGCTTTTGACCGGCGGACTTGCGCGGCCCCGCCCGCTTGGACGGGCCGGCGGCACGGCGCTCGGCGAGCAGCTCGCTCGCGCGCTCGGGCGTGAGAGTCTCGGGCTCGTCGCCCCGGCGCAGAGAGGCGTTCGTGGTCCCGTCTGTGACATAAGGCCCGAAACGCCCGGAGCGCAGCACGATCGGCGATCCCGACTCGGGATCGGTCCCGAGCTCGCGAAGCGGGGCCGCGGTTGTGCCGTAGCGACGCTGCTTGGGAGCGGCGAACAAGCCAAGCGCGTCTTGGATCGAGACGGTGAAGAGCTGGTCCTCCGACTCGAGGCTGCGCGTCTCGTTGCCCTTTTTCAAAAACGGCCCAAACCGGCCGTTGGCGGCGATGATCTCCTCGCCGGTCTCCGGATCGGCACCGACGCTGCGCGGCAACTGCAAGAGCCGCAAGGCCTCGTCCAACGTGACCTCTGCTACCTCCATCGTCTTCAAAAGCGAAGCGGTGCGCGGCTTTTCTACTTCCCCGGCGGCCTCGCCGAGCTGCACATATGGCCCGTAACGACCTGCGCGCAGCAGCACGGGCTTGCCTGTCGCGGGGTCGTGGCCGAGGACCCTGTCCGAGGAGGGGCTCTCGAGCAGCTCTGCTGCCTTGTCGATGGTGACCTCGTCCGGGGCGAGATCGTCGGGGACCGAGGCGCGGTCCTCGCCGCGCTGAAGGTACGGGCCGAACTTGCCTACGCGAACGACGATCTCGCGACCATCTGGGTCCGTCCCGATCAGGATCGAGTTCACCTCGCGGGCGTCGATCTCACCAAGGTGCAGCAAGACGGCTTCTTTCAACCCGTGTGTGCCATCGACTGCGAGCGAGCGTCCGGGCGCTCGTGCGGGCCGGAGCGCGCTCTTGGCGTTCTCGCCGAAGTAGAACCGCTCGAGCCAGGGGACCTGTTCCTCCCTGCCTTCGGCGATCTCGTCGAGGTCGTCTTCCATCGAGGCTGTAAAGCCGTAGTCGACGAGGTTGGCGAAGTAGTCCTCGAGCAGGCCGACAACAGCAAAGGCCGTGAAGGAAGGGACGAGGGCCGTCCCCTTTTTCCACACATAGCCACGGTCCTGAATCGTCCCGATGATGCTGGCATAAGTCGAAGGCCTTCCCACGCCGAGCTCTTCGAGCCGGCGGACCAAGGATGCCTCGGTGTAGCGGGCGGGCGGCTTGGTGGCGTGGTCCTCCACCTCGAGGCCCTCGCAGTCAACCTGGGCGCCCACGACGAGTCGGGGCAGACGGACGTCCTCGGCGCTGCGGCGCTCGCTGTCGTTGTCGTCCTCGTCCTCGCGATAGACCGCCAAAAAGCCGGGGCTTGTGATGACCGTCCCGGTCGCGGCGAAAACCGCCGTCGTCCCTTGCGGCGCGACCTGGCACTGCGAGAGCGTGCGCGCGTCAATACGCGCCCGGGCACTCGTCCCCGTGGCGTCGTTCATCTGGGAGGCTACCGTCCGCTGCCAGACGAGCTCGTAGAGCCTCAGCTCCTCGCCCCTCAGCTCGCCGGCGAGCTGTGCAGGTCTGCGGAAGCTGTCGCCCGCGGGCCGGATCGCCTCGTGGGCTTCCTGGGCGTTCTTGACGCGGCTGCGGTAGACCCGGGGCGAGCGGGGCACCGAGGCCTCCCCGTAGAGGGCCTTGGCTTGGTCCCGTGCCGCCCGCACAGCGGTGTCCGAGAGCGTCGTCGAGTCGGTCCGCATGTAGGTGATGTAGCCCCGCTCGTAGAGGTGCTGGGCGACCTGCATCGTCCGCTGGGCCGAGAACCGCAGCTTTCGCGCAGCCTCCTGCTGGAGCGTAGAAGTGATGAACGGGGCCGCGGGAGACCGGCGGTAGGGGCGCTCCTCGACACTAGAGACAGCGAAGTCGGCACCATCAAGCGCAGCAACGAGGCCGCTCGCCGCGGGTTCGTCCAAGAGCACGACCGGGCCTGGGGCGCCCAGCTGGCCTGTCGGGGCGAAGTCGTCGCCTGTTGCCACCTGGGCTCCGCCGATCTCGACGAGTCTCGCGGCAAAAGGCTGGGCCTCAAAACCAAAGCTCCCCTCGACACTGCACCAGCTGGCGGAGCGGAACCGCATCCGCTCGCGCTCGCGCTCGACGACGATCCGGGTGGCGACGCTTTGAACCCGTCCGGCGGATAGGCCCTTGGCGACCTTGCGCCAGAGAACGGGCGAGACCTCATAGCCGTAGAGGCGGTCCAGGATGCGCCTGGCCTCCTGGGCGTCGACGAGGCGGCGGTCGAGCTCGCGGGGGTGCTCGATGGCAGCGCGGATGGCAGCGGGAGTTATCTCGTGAAAGACCATGCGCATGACCGGCACGCTGGGCGAGAGCACCTCGGCCAGATGCCAGGCGATGGACTCCCCCTCACGGTCCTCGTCGGTCGCGAGATAGACCTCGCTCGCGGCCGAGACGAGACGACGGAGTTTTGCTACCTGCTCACGCTTTTCACGCGACACGACATAGAGCGGCTTGAAGTCGTTGTCGACGTCGACCCCGAGGCGGGCCCAGGACTCGGACTTGAACGCCGCCGGCACGTCGGCGGCCGAGCGCGGCAGGTCGCGGATATGGCCGATCGAGGACTCTACGACGTAGTCAGCACCGAGGTAGCCGGCGATGGTCTTGGCCTTCGCCGGCGACTCGACGATCACTAGTGGCTTGGGCATGGGTGCTCGTCCCGTTCGGGGCAGCCGGCTTCGAAATGACCGGACTGCAAGAGGTTAGGAGCCAACAGCGGCATCGTCTGTGCTGGCCGGTGCCGCGACCGCCGGCCCCCCGCCCGGAAGTGCCGCGTCCAGCCCAGCCGGCTCAACCTCGAAAGTGCCCTTCGCGCGCTTGGTTATGGTGATCGAGGCGAGCAGGACCAAAAGGGCGACACCTGCGATGGCAAAGTGCGCGGTGTCGTTGTGCCGAAGCGTGATCACCGCCGGCAAGATGAGCAGGGATACGAGGTTCATCACCTTTATGAGCGGGTTCAGCGCCGGTCCGGCGGTGTCCTTGAACGGGTCGCCGACGGTGTCGCCGATGACAGCGGCCTTGTGGGCGTCCGACCCCTTGCCGCCGAGGTTGCCGTCCTCGATGTACTTCTTGGCGTTGTCCCAGGCGCCGCCGGAGTTCGACAGGAAATTCGCCATCAGCTGACCTGTGAGGATCGTCCCGGTCAAAAAAGCACCTAGGGCGATGTAGTTGATCCCGAAGCCGACGATGACTGGCGAGAGCACCGCCAACAGGGCCGGAGTGGCGAGCTCACGCTGGGCCGCGGCCGTGCAGATCGAGATGACATTCGCGTACTCCGGCTTCTCGGAGTAATCCATGATCCCGGGGTGCTCGCGGAACTGGCGGCGCACCTCTTGGACGACGGTCCCCGCCGAACGGCCCACGGCACGGATGGCGAGCGACGAGAACAAAAAGGCGATCGAGCCGCCGATCAGCAACCCGATGAACGTCGTCGGGACGGCGACGTTGATCTGGGTGAGGGGATTGTGGAACAAAGCATCGCCCGTGACGTGCTTGAGCTGGGGCAACTGGTTGCCGATGGTCTCGATGAACGAGGAGAACAGGGCTACGGCCGCGATGACGGCCGAGCCGATGGCGACCCCCTTGGTGATCGCCTTGGTCGTGTTGCCGACAGCGTCCAGGCTCACCATGACCCGCTCGGCCTCACCGGTGAATTCGCCTGACATCTCGGCGATCCCAGCGGCGTTGTCGGAGACGGGCCCGAAGGAGTCCTCCGAGATGATCATGCCCGTCGTCGACAACATGCCGATACCGACGAGGGCCACAAGGTAGAGAGAGACCGTCAGCTTGCCTCCCCCGAGGGCAACGGCGGCTGCGATCGCCACGACGATGGCGATGATGGCCCATACGCTCGACTCGAGGCCGATCGAGATCCCGGCCAGCACCGTGGTTGCCGGGCCGGTGCGTGTCGCCTCGGCGATCTCTTGCACCGGGCCCTGCTCGGTCGAAGTGAAGTGCTCGGCGACAAGGCTGGCGACATTCGCGAGCACGACGCCGAACAAAACGGCCCAGAAAACCTTGAGGTCGTGCACATAGAACTGGGCGACGAGGAATGCCCCGACCAAGGTGAGCAGGGCGCCCGCCCTAAATCCCCTGTTGATTGGCGCCATGGCTGACTTGTCGTGAGGTCTGGCCCTCACGATCAAGATGCCGAAGGCGGAGGTCAAGATGCCGATCCCGGCGACGATGAGCGGGTAGAGAAGACCGCGCGCCGGTGGCAGGTGGAGCGAGTTGAAAGCCGAGTATCCGAGGATCAAAGAGGCGATGATCGTGATCTCGTAGGACTCGAACAGGTCAGCTGCCATCCCGGCGCAGTCGCCGACGTTGTCGCCGACGTTGTCGGCGATGGTGGCTGCGTTGCGGGGGTCGTCCTCGGGAATGCCGGCTTCGACCTTGCCAACGAGATCCGCGCCGACATCGGCGGCCTTTGTGAAGATGCCACCGCCGACACGCATGAACAGGGCGATGAGAGAGGCGCCGAACCCGAAGCCGACGAGCACGGCCGTAGCGGAGTTCTGGAAGATGAACACGATCCCCGTCGCGCCGATGAGACCGAGGCCGACGCACAAAAGGCCTGTGATCCCGCCTGTGCGGAAGGCGACTTTCAAAGCCGGCGGCAACTTCCCCTCGCGCGCCGCGGCCGCGGTACGGACATTGCCGCGCACCGACAGGCTCATGCCGATGAAGCCGGTCATGCCCGAGAAGGTCGCACCCAACAAGAAGGCGATGGCGCGGGCGAGCCCGGACTGCACGAAGCTCAGCGCCACGGTCCCGTCCGGTCGCACGACCTTGGTGGCGGTGAAGAACACGAGCACGAACAGCGGGACCACGATGTAGGCGATCGTCTTGAACTGGCGTCGCAAGAACGCGCCCGCGCCCTCTTGGATCGCGGCCGCGATCTCGCGCATTGAGTCGGTGCCGGTGTCGGCCGCCAGCACGCCCCGCATCAGGTAGAGGGCGGTTCCGATCGCTACAACGCCGGTGGCGAGCGCGAAGACGAGCCAGACGCGCTCCGCCCCACCGAGCACGAACGCCTGGTAGCCGCCGTCAGCCGCGAGCAGATGAGGCACTACTTACTCCTTTGGTCAAGTCGGTCGCACGTTACGGTAGGCGACGGGCAGATTCAAACTGCAGAATTTCTCGCGAGCAACCACGCGAGCAATTAATTGTCCGCGACGTTGCTAACGGGTCGCCTTCAGCTGTTGCTACCAGGCCCGTGAGCTGCGCCGCAACCTGGACAGGGCCAGCTCACCGGTCGGCTCGCTCAGGTGGTCCCTGGTCGGGCGAGTGGTGGCCGTGGCCCCTCGAAGAAGGGGCCTCCGCAGGCGCAGAGGGAGGAATTATCCAATAGAGCGGATTGACCATCACGAGGTTACGGCCTCGGGCGGCAACCATCCCTTCGACAACGACATGGGCTCCCGGCTCGATGCCAGCTACGCGCCGACGGCCCTGGAACACAGCCAAGAGCTGGCCAGTCCCGTCCGCGATCGTGCACTCCAGCGAGGAGACGCCGGCTCGCGGCTGCACACGCACGGTCTTTATACGGCCCGCGACTCGCGCGGGCTGGCGCGAGCGCACATTGCCAATCGGCACCGTGCCGGCCGACAGCCCTGTCGTCGAAGGGCTCTGGAAACCGGCGACACGCTCCGCGGCCGTCTTCACACCGGCCTCGCGCGCTCCCCGGCTGGACTGGATCGTGCCGTACTCGGCGTCGTGGACGGCATGGGAGCCGTACTCGCCGCCCGCCTTCCAGGGCACGAGGAGCTTCCTGCGCTTTCCGAGCTGGAAGGGCACGATCGTCGCGTTCACATTCGGGAGCTGGTCGACGAAAGCTGCGATGTGATCCGCGGTGTGATCGTGCAGCACCCGCTGCCAGACCCCCTCGAAGACGCGGTGCGGCAGCAGCACACTGACCTCTGTCTGACCGTCGGCCGCCACCTCCGCGATGAGCTCCATAGAGGCTCTCGTCAAGCGGCGGTCCGGGCACTCGACGACATCGAGGGGAAAGCGCGAGAGCCCGAGCTCGCTCCACTGGTTCTCGAGCTGGGCCGCGTGCACGCTGTCGAGCACGAAGTGCACCGCTCGCAGCTCGTCGGGGTTGAGCGTACGTGCGTATTGAAGGGCGCGGGCGGTGGCGAGGTCGAGCCGGTCGACGAACACCAACACGACGTGGCGGCGCAATATGGGCGCAATGGCCGCATTGGAGACGTTCTCCTCGAGCTCGCGGCGCTCCACCTCGTACTGCTTGTGCAGCCTTATAAGGGTGGGGACGAGGATGATGAACAGCACCACGACGATCCAGACGCCCTCGCGGAACTTCACGATCACGAAGATGAGCACGACGCTTAACGACAAGACCCCGGCGAAGCCGTTGATGGCGAGCTTGTGCTTCCACCCTTTCTCGCGAAGGCGGAGATGGTGCTTGGACATGCCGAAGCCCGCAAATGTAAAGCCGGTGAACACCCCGACGGCGTAGACACCGACGAGGACGTCGACCTGGGCATCGGTCACAATCAAGAGCGCTGCGGCAGCGACGGTGAGAAGGATGATCCCGTTCGAGAACACGAGCCGGTGCCCGCGCCGGGTGAGCTGGCGCGGCAAGAAGGAGTCTTCGGCGACGAAGCTCGCCAGGTTCGGGAAACCGTTGAAGCTCGTGTTGCCGCCCGTCCACAAGATGAGCATCGTGGCGGCCTGCACGAAGTAGAAGCCGAACCTCCCCAGCCACGCCGTCCCGAAGACGTATTTCGCCTCCTGGGAGAGCACCGTCGGGGTGCCGTTGGAGTAGGGAACGGCGTGGGTGATGTGGGCAAGAAGGGAGACACCCGAGACGAGCGAGCCCAAGATCAGCGCCATGATGACGAGCACCCGGCGCGCATTTCGCCCTTCGGGCGGGCGGAAGGTCGAGACTCCGTTCGAGATCGCCTCGAGGCCGGTCAACGAGGAACCTCCGTTGGCAAAGGCCCGCAGCACGATGATGATGCCGGCCCCGTACAACAAGCCCTTTCCCGGCGTGCCGAGGGGTACGACGCCGGCATGGGCAGGGATCGCGTGCGCGTGCAGCTGGCCGAGAACGGCCCGGATGAGGCCGATGATGATCAACGAGCCCGTGGCTGTTACGAACAGGTATGTGGGGATGGCAAAGGTGTGGCCGGCTTCTCTTATCCCGCGCAGGTTGCCATAGCACATGAGGCCAACGACGAGCAGGCAGATGAGTAGGGGAAGCCTGTCGCGCGCGAGGGTAGGAAACGCTGAGGTCAGGGCGTCGGTACCTGCAGCGACTTGGACGGCGACGGTCACGATGTAGTCGATGATCAAAGCGACGGCCGCGATCTGGGCCACCTTTACACCGAAGTTCTCCCTGGCCACGACATAGGAGCCGCCGGCTCGGGTGTAGACCATCACGACTTCTCGGTACGACAAGGTGACAAACAGCAGTACGACGATGACCGCGAGGGTGACCGGGAGCAGAAGGCTGAAAGCGGCGACACCGACGGCCCTCACGAGCACGAAGAGAATCTCCTCGGTCCCATACGCCGTCGAGGAGATGCAGTCGGGCGAGAGCACGCCGAGTGCCGTCGGCTTGCCGAGGCGCTCGACAGAGAGGCGCTCGGTGATGAGCGGCGGTCCCAGCAGCGACTTTTTCAGGCGGTAGGAGAACGACTCGGGGAGGATGACGACCGCTTCGGGCATCCGCCGCTGCACAACCTGGTCAGCGGCATTCTGAGGGGCGTGCTGACCCTCGCCCGGCGCGGCTGCGTTGCCCTGCCCGGCCTCGGTCGGGGGCACCTGCTCGACGGTCCCGTCTGTAGGGGTCACCTGCTCGACTGCGTACTAGCCAGGTCCGTCGGTAGCTTTGGCACTACTGACCAGCGTAGTTTGTCTTCCCCAAGTCCATCGGCGAGGCTCCCGTGGGACTTCGATGGCCCTTAGACCTGCGAGGTTGCCCGCCAGGCGCCGGGTGAGTTGTGCCGGGGAGTACGAGCGTGTTCGATAGTCCCATGCACGTAGTCGTCATCGGGTGCGGCAGGGTCGGATCCGGGCTCGCCGTCGAGTTGACCGACGCCGGCCACTCTGTCGCCATCATCGACAAGCTCCCTCGCTCGTTCCGCCGCCTGCCGACCGACTGGCCGGGACAAAGGATCGTCGGCTACGGCTTTGACCGCGACCACCTCGACGAGGCCGGCGCCAAGAACGCGGACGCACTGGCCGCTGTCACGAGCGGTGACAACTCCAACATCTTGTGTGCTCGTATCGCCCGAGAGACCTACGAGATCCCGAGCGTGGTCGCTCGCATCTACGACCCACGGCGAGCCGAGATATTCCAACGCCTGGGCATCCCGACAGTGCCGACGGTCGCCTGGACGATCGACCACGTACTACGCCGGATGCTGCCCGAACGCTGCATCACCTTGTGGTCGAATTCGACCGGCCGGCTGCATCTGGTCGAACAGCCCCTGCCCAGGGAGTGGGCAGGCCGCCGCCTGCCTGTCGAGGCACTTCACGGCGACGGCCTACGGGTGGTGGCCGTTACGAGGACCGGGGTCCCCGCGCTCGATGTCGAGGACCTGATCGCGCAGGAAGGCGACGTCTTGAGCCTCATCGTCACCTATGACATCGAAGACAAGCTCGAGGCGCTGTTCCCCGGGGTGTCGATCGTGCCAGGGCCCAAGCACGGGGAGGTGCCGCAGTGAAAGTGGCCGTTGCAGGTGCGGGCAAGGTGGGCCGCTTCCTCGCCGAGGACCTGGCGCAAAACGGCCACGACGTGCAGCTGCTCGACTCGAACGCTGATCTGGTCGCTGTTCTGCCGCCGGTCGCAGGAGTCCGCTACGTCATGGCAGATGCGTGCGAGGTGACAGCACTAAAGGCGGCCCATTTCGACGAGATGGACGTCGTGGTGGCCACGACAGGCGACGACGAGGACAACCTCGTCATCTCGCAGCTCGCCAAGCAGGAGTTCGCGGTCCCCCGCGTACTGGCGAGGGTGAACCACCCGAAGAACCATTGGCTGTTCAATGAGATGTGGGGCGTAGATGTCGCAGTCTCGACGCCACAGCTTCTCGCCGGCCTCGTCGAAGAGGCGGTCTCGGTCGGGATGCTCGTACGGCTCTTGCAGTTCGACGGTGGCCACACAAGGCTCATGGAAGTCACCTTGGACGAGAGCTCACCGGTCATAGGGACCGAATTCGGCGCCGTCGCTCTTCCCCGCGGGGCGGCTGTGGTCGCGCTCGTTCGCGAGGGTCATGTCGTTGTCCCCCGGTCGGACTCGCCGCTCGATGTCGGAGACGAAGTCGTGTTGCTCGTGAGCGCCCAATGCTCAGACGACGAGATCCGGACACTTCTTCTCCAGGGCACGTGACCGACGCTCCGCAGGGGGCACCAGCAGGAGATGGCGCCGAGCCGGAGGCGTCTCCCGAGCGGGAGGCTGCTATCGAGCCAGAGGGAGAGCTCGAGCCGTCCGGGACCGGCTCAGACACAGAAGCTGGCGCCGAGACGGCCGCCTCGGGCGAGGCGGCGCCGAGGCGCCGCCGCAGCCGAAACCGTGGCCGGCACCGCCAGGGAGCTGGGACAGGCGATGGCGAGAAGCCGTCCGAGTCCGACAGCACCGGACAAGTCCCTCTTCGGGCGCCCCCTAGGGCGATCGAGCCGATCCTCCCAGCCACCTACGGCACTTTGGAGGCCGCCTTTTTCGACCTCGACAAGACCGTCATCGCGAAGGCTTCGATGGTCGCCTTCGGTCGGCCCTTCTACCACGGCGGGCTGATCAACCGCCGAACCGTGCTGCGGGCGCTCTACGGCGAGCTCGTCTACCTCCACCTCGGCGCGAGCGAGCAAAAGCTAAACCGGATCAGGGAGTCGGTCCTGCGCCTCATCACGGGCTGGCACAGCGACAGGGTGCGCGAGATCGTCGCCGAGGCGATCGAGGAGATCGTCGAGCCGATCATTTTCGCCGAGGCGGCTGACCTGATCGATCTGCACCGCGAGCAGGGCCGCCTCGTGGTCATCGTCTCGGCCTCACCAGAGGAGATAGTGACCCCGCTCGCCAGGTTTCTCGGAGCCGATGAGTGCATCGCGAGCCGCGCCCGCCTCGACGAGGAGGGGCGTTACACCGGCAAGATGCAGTTCTACGCCTTCGGGCCTTTTAAGGCCGAGGCGATGGACGCCCTCGCGGCCGAGCGCGGTATCGACCTGACGGCCTCTTACGCCTACACCGACTCGTACACGGACCTGCCGATGCTCGAAGCCGTCGGCCACCCCGTCGCCGTCAATCCTGACCGTGTGCTCAACCGCTACGCACGTGAGCACGACTTCGAGGTGCTCCATTTCAGCCAGACCGTCAGCCTTTGGAGCCGGGTCCGGGACCGGCTCAACGCCGTTCCGCCGCGTCCTGCCATAGCGGCCTCAGCGGGCGCGTTCGCTCTCGGGGTCGGAGCCGCAGCCGCCGGCTGGTGGCTGGGCTCACACAGGCGCGGCAGCTAGCAGCCGCTATCGGTGCTCGTCAGTCGCCGCGGAGGCGCTTTGCCGCGATCGCGCCCAGGGCGACGAGCAGTGCCAGAATCACGAGCTTCTTGATCATGGCGCGATCGTAGCGAGCCGAAGCCTGACGGCGGAAGATCCTCTTGCCCGGGCCAAAGCGGAGCTCGCCTTGGCCGATGGTGCTCAGACGGTGAGAAGGTCCCGTGCCCCGGTGTCGCTCGAGGGGTGGCGCAGCTTCGACATCGCCCGCGCCTCGATCTGGCGTATCCGCTCCCGCGTGAGGTTGAAATGCTCCCCGACCTCTTCGAGCGTTCGCGGCTCGCCCCGGTCAAGGCCAAAGCGCAGCTTTAGGATCTCGCGCTCGCGCTCGTCGAGCGGAGCAAGAAGCCGGTTGATCTCGAGCGGCAAAAGGGCAGTGGCAGCGACCTCGAAAGGCGATTCGGCGCTGCGGTCCTCCACGACGTCGCCCAGCTCGGCATCGCCGTCCTCGCGAAGCGGCTCCGAGAGCGAAAGCGGCTCGGCGCGGAATCTGAGCGCCTCGATCAGCTTGTCCTCCGGCAGCTCTACCTCGGCACCGAGCTCGGTCAACGTGGCGGGCCGGCCGAGCTTGAGCTCGAGACGCGCCTGGGCCTTTTGCACCCTGGCGAGCGTGTCGCCGGCGTGCACGGGCAAGCGGATCGTCCGCCCCGTATTGGCGATGCCACGGGTGATCGCCTGGCGGATCCACCACGTGGCATAGGTAGAGAACTTGAAGCCCTTGCGCCAGTCGAACTTCTCGACGGCGTGCATGAGGCCGAGATTTCCCTCCTGGATCAGGTCCAGCAGGGGCAGGCCAGAAGCCTGGTACTTCTTCGCAATGGAGACGACGAGGCGCAAGTTGGACTGTACGAAGGTGCGCTGTGCCGTCTCACCCTCGCGTACGAGCCGGTTGAGCTCGCGCCTGCGCGTGGGCGTCGTGGCCTTGGACTTGGCCCGAAGCTCCTCCTCGGCGCTCCATCGTGCCTCGATCGCCTGAGCGAGTCGCACTTCGTCATCCTTGGTGAGCAGGGGGTACTGGCCGATATCGGTCAGATACAACCTGACGAGATCTTCCTCGTCGCGCTCAACTCGCTCTTTCGCCAAGATCTCAAAGCCTCCGTGGGTTGGGCCGGTACAGCTGCGCGCTGCCCCGAAGTTTTGACGCGTGGGCGGGGAGCCATCCGCGTCTAGCTTCGCTGCCCCACATTGCGCCGGTCAGCGAACTGCGCTGCCTCATTACTCGAACGTAAGTGTAACGGTGGAGTCAAGCTTGTCTGTGCAGGATGCTTGCCTTGAAGACACGGCCGTGCTATTTGAGCCCGGGCGACGCGACCGCTCGCTGCAGCGTCGAGCGAGACTTTAGGCGGCGCAGCAGCAGTCGAAACTTGGCCTCTAGCTGGGCATGGCTACCTAAGACGTTCCCGTACGATCAGCTGGTTCGGCTCGAGAGCTCGACCCCCTCCGCCCGCACCGTTTCGAGATCGCCAAGGGCTCTTGTCATGATGCGAGCGACGGCACCGTCACAGGCCGGGGTGCACAACTGGAGAAGGCTCGTGTACTCGCCCACAAGTCGCGGGTACAGCCCAAGGGCCATCGCAACCACTAGCTCGCGGCCGTCCTCGGCGGTGGTGGCCGGGCCTGAGTCGAGACCTATCTCGGGGAGGATCCTTCCGAGCTCGTCGCCCAGGGCGCCGCCTGGAATGACGGTGAGCTCCTCGAAGCTCGGCAGGCCAACCGAGACGGGGAGGAGCTCCTCTATGAGCGATGCCCTCCAAGAATGGGCCCGGCTCGCGGAGCCCGCCCAGCGCGCGCAGCCCGCCGGCTCGAGCCAGGCGGACCGCTCGCCGAGCCGTCGAAAACAGGCCAGCTCGACGGCGCGAAGCGCCCCGAGCCTTTGGGCGGACTCGAGGAGGTTCAACTAGGCACGGGACCGGCCGCGCCGGCGGAGGCCCTGTAGCGATTCGTGATCGGCATGCGCCGGTCCTTGCCGAAGCCGCGGCTGGTGACGCGGGGACCGGGAGGAGCCTGGCGGCGCTTGTACTCAGCGCGGTCGACGAGGTCGATGACCCGGCGCACCGTGGCGGCATCGAAGCCCGCCGAGACAAGATCGAAGACCGTGAGGTCGCGCTCCACGTAGCCCTCGAGGATCGGGTCGAGCACGTCGTAAGGGGGGAGGCTCTCGTCGTCGCGCTGTTCGGGACGCAACTCGGCCGAGGGCGGCTTTTCGATGACGGCACGCGGGACGAGATCTCGGCCGGCGAGCGAGTTGCGATGCTCGCACAGCTCGTAGACGAGCGTCTTCGGGACGTCTTTCAACAGGGCGTAACCCCCGGCCATGTCCCCGTACAAGGTGGCGTAGCCGACAGCCATCTCGCTCTTGTTGCCTGTGGTGAGCACGAGCCAGCCCCGCTCGTTCGAGATCGCCATCAAGATGACGCCGCGGATGCGAGCCTGCAGGTTCTCGCCGGCGAGGCCGGCTGATGGGTCCCCGCTCTCGGAGACCGGCTCGAGCATCTCGAGCAGAGCACGGTGGGCGTCCTCGATCGGCACCGTCGTCGTGTCGATGCCGAGGTTGGCCGCGAGCGCACCGGCATCGGCGAGCGAACCCGCCGAGGAGAACCGCGACGGCATGAGGACTCCGTGCACGTGCCCGGGGCCGAGGGCGTCCGCGGCGATCGTGGCGACGAGGGAGGAGTCGACCCCGCCCGAGAGGCCGACGAGCACGTCTGCGAAGCCGTTCTTCGAGATGTAGTCGGCCGTGCCCAATACGAGCGCCTCGTACACCTCGGCCACCCGCCCAAGGCGCGCCACAAGGGGCGGGGCCGCTTGGGACAGCGCCGGGATCTCGGTCGGCGCCGGCGAGATCGTCTTGATCGGCAGAGCGCCGACGCCCTTGTGACCGCGCGGGTCCAAGAGGCGCTTGCGGAACACCGGGCCGATCTCGAGGTCGCAGAACACCAGCGCCTCGTGGAACTGCGGGGCGCACGCAACGAGCTCGCCCTCGTTGTCAAAGACCATGGAAGCACCGTCGAAGACGAGTTCGTCCTGGCCCCCGACGAGGTTGACATAGCACAAAGCGGCGGACGCGTCCGCGGCCCGCGTGGCGAGCATCCGCTCGCGTTGGGCCAAGATTCCGGCACGGTAGGGGGAGGCGTTGAGTGTCACGACGAGCTCCGCGCCCCCTTCACCGAGGCGGCCGACCGGACCCGACGGGCTCCAGGCATCCTCACAGATCGTCACCCCGACACGCACGCCCGCGATGGAGAAGAGCTGGTCGGGCTGCTCACCGGGAGCGAAGTAACGCCGCTCGTCGAACACACCGTAATTCGGAAGCAACTGCTTTCGGACCACTGCGCGCACCTCGCCCGCCACGCAAAGCCCAGCCGCGTTGTAGAGGTCACCGTCCTCTTCGGCAAAGCCCACGACTGCCGTGCAGCGCTGGGTGGCGGCCGCGACTTTCTCGAGCGCGAGCAGGTTGCCCTCGACAAAGCCGGGCTCGAGCAACAAGTCCTCGGGAGGGTAGCCGGTGAGCACGAGCTCGGGGAACACGGCCAGCTGCGCCCCCGCCGCCTCGGCCTGGACGAGCTGGGCGATGACCTTCTCGGTGTTGCCCTCGAGGTCGCCGACAGTCACGTCCAACTGGCAGAGCGCGACGCGCAAGCTGGTCACGGGACGAATCCTACCGGCGCCCCGGGGTGTAGCCCGGCTCAGCGGTAGCCTCATGCAGAGGACTCCCCCGCCGATGCCACCACCAAAGCTGCCCGAGGAGCTCGTCCGCACCTCCGCCGACCCCGACACGGTGCGTCTCGTCGCCGACCAGCTCTTCCAGGCCCTTCCCGCTGCGGCAGAACTGCTCGGCGCCAACCCCGCTCTGGCGGCCAGTTTCGCAGCGGTCGCGGCGGCCAGCCACTCGTTGTCGCGTGTCATCGTCACCGATCCCTCGGCCATCGATGTGCTCTCCCACGTCTCGGCGGGCGGGACACCGGGGTTCAGTTTCGACCCCGCCGAGGCCTCGGACGTCGAGGACCTGGTGCGCCGCAAACACCTCTCGCTGCTCGAGGTCGCGGCACGTGACCTCATCGGCCTCGACGATCTGACCCAGGTGACCGCCTCGCTCTCCTATGTCGCCGACCGGGTGCTCGCCGGCGCGACCACCCTTGCGCACGCAGGTGAGGGATTGGCCGTCATCGCCATGGGCAAGCACGGCGCCCAGGAGATCAACTACGCGAGTGACGTCGACATTCTCCTCGTCGCCGCGGACGGGGCCGAGGTCGACCCCGCGCTCGCACGCTCGCTCGTCGCGATCGCGTCTCGTGCCTACCGGATCGACACGAACCTGCGCCCAGAAGGCCGCTCCGGGGTGCTCGTGCGCTCCATCGCCTCCTATGTCACCTACTGGGAGCGCTGGGCCCGTCCCTGGGAGTTCCAGGCCCTCTTAAAGGCGCGCCACTCCGCGGGCGACAGTGCCACTGGCGCGAGGTTCGAGCAGGTCGCGTCCGAACACCTCTGGTCCCGGCGCTTCGGCGCCGACGAGCTCGCCGAGCTGAGGACGCTGAAAGCCAGGGCTGAAGCCGTCGTCGCTCGCAGGGGCCTCGACCACCGCGAGCTCAAGCGGGGCCGAGGCGGGATCAGGGACGTCGAGTTCTCCGTCCAGTTGCTTCAGCTCGTCCACGGCGGACGCGACCCCGCCTTGCGCCTACGGGCAACGCTGCCTGCCCTCACCGAGCTTGCGGAGGCCGGGTATGTCGCCGCCGAGGACGCGGCCACGCTCGCGATCGCATACTGCTTTTTGCGCACCGTCGAGCACCGCCTCCAACTTGTCGAGGAAGCACAGGTCCACACAGTGCCGGCCGAGCGCGACTCGAGAGACCGCCTTGCGCGCGTGCTGGGCTTCCGCGGCCGGCCGGAAGAGACCCCGGCGGATCGTTTCGACAAGGTCCTCGCCCGCCACCAAGGCGCGAGCAGGGCCATCCACGAGCGTCTCTTTTTCCGACCGCTGCTCGAAGCCTTCGCCCGCCCGTCGGCCTCGGCGGTCACCCCTGGGCGCGACCTCCATTCAGCCGGCGAGCCCGGCTTCGCGCTGGGAGCTGCTGAGGAGCGCCTTGCCGCCTTCGGCTTCGTCGACGCCGAACGGACCCGCCAGGCACTTCGCGAGCTCACGCGCGGCCTGACCCGTTCCTCGCGCCTCATGCAACAGCTCCTGCCGCTGTTGCTCGACTGGTTGTCCGAGTCACCCGACCCCGACCAGGGTCTCGTCGGCCTGAGGACCCTCGCTGGCGGCCCGCACAGGCGAGATCTTCTCGTGACGGCGTTTCGGGAGTCGCCCGAGGTGGCCCGGCGCCTTTGCCTGTTGCTCGGGACGAGCCGTCGCCTGGGCGAGATCATCGCCCGGAACCCGGACTTCGTCGAGCTGCTCGGCGACAAGTCCGCCCTCGCGGTCCTCGAGCCTGCCGAGATGCTCGCGAAGGCAATGATCGCCGCCGACCAGGGCCCAGAACGGCGCACCGGGGCCCTCAGGCACTTTTTCGAGATCGAGACGGCCCGTATCGCCGCACGCGATGTCCTCGGCCTCGCGGGGCTGCGAGAGACCGGCCGCGCCCTGGCCGATCTCGGAGGCGCCGTGGTCGCAGCCGGCCTTCAAGCTGTCGACCCATCTGTACCGATGGCACTCATCGCGATGGGTAGCTTCGGCGGGGCGGAGATCGCCTATGGGAGCGACCTCGACGTTCTCGTCGCCTACGAGGGCAAGAGCGCGGCCGACGCCGAGGCGGCCGAGCAGGCGACAACGGCGCTGTTCCGCCTCTGCAACGGGTCGACTCCTGCGGAGGGGATCGTTCGCATCGACGCCTCGCTTCGCCCCGAAGGAAGGCGGGGACCCCTAGCCCGCAGCCTTGACGCCTTCGAGGAGTACCACCGGCGCTGGGGCGCCACCTGGGAGCGCCAGGCGCTGCTTCGCGCGCGACCGGTCGCCGGTGACGAATCTGTCGTCGAGCGCTTCGTGGCCCTCGCCGAGCGCGCCGTCTGGTCCCCGCCCTTTGACGAGGCGGCCGAACGTGAGGTCCGCAGGATGAAGGCACGGGTCGAACGCGAGCGGATCCCCCCGAGTGACGACCCACAGTTCCACTTGAAGCTCGGCCGCGGCTCGCTCAGTGATGTGGAGTGGACAGCACAACTGCTCCAGCTGCGTACCGGGACGAGGGCGAGCTCGACGCGCGACGCCCTCGAGCGCCTAAGCCGCGCCGGATTCATCGACACGGCCGACGCCGCGATCTTGAAAGAGGCGTACCGCTTTTGCACCCGGACGCGGAACCGATGGCACCTCGTGGGCAACTACGTCGCCGGAGCTGGGGGCGTGGTCGGCAGCGGGGCCGATGCGATGCCCCGTCAGCCGGAATTGCAGTCACGCCTCGCCCGCAGTCTCGCGACGACACCCAGCGACTTAAAAGAGTCCTACCGTCGCGTGACACGACGCAGCCGAAAGGTGGTCGAGCGCGTCTTCTACGGCCTTTGAGGCCTTGGTGGGCACGAGAGCCGACCTAGGGCGTCAGTGGTTCGACCAAAAGCCGGTCGGGGTGGCCCGGCGGGCGACGGCGACGTCCCGGGCCTCGAGCAAGTCGAGCAGGCGGCTCCAATTCGAAGTCCAAAAGATCATCGGCCCGCCCGCGAGTGGGGCCCGCAGCCGCACGCCGTCGGCCCCGCGCCGCGAGACGCGCACCGCCCTGTGGGCGTGCTCGGCAAGGAGGATCTCCTCGTAGCGGACGTACCAGGTCGGCATGAACAGCCCCAACAAGCGCCAGCGGGCGGCGACGCGCAGCCCCCATGGATAGAGTTCGAGGCTCACGAGCACCGGGGGCATGTTCGTCGTTCCGAGGCCGCCCGGCAGCGGCCAGCGCAGGCCGCCCGCGAGCTTCTCGACGAGACCGTCATCGACCTCGAGCTCACCGAGGACACGCGAGGCGCCACGCGCACCGAGATTCAAAAGGGCCCCGGTCAAGGCCAGCAGCACCAGCACTATCAATCCCAGCAGCCAGGAAAGACTTCCGCCGAAATCGGACATCTCGCGCACAACCTAGACCGCCCGGCGCGCCAGTCGGTGTTTCACAGCTGGCTCCAAGGTTGTGCTGACTTCGGCCCCAGACGGACAGGCGAGGCTTTGACGGTGACCCCACGACCCGTCCACCCCCTTCCGGGTCGTCCCGAGTGGGCTGCCAACGCGATCACCGCGTTGGCAGCCCTCGGCTTCGGCGTCTCGATTGCGCTCGGCCTGAACGTCGAGACGCGTCGCGCGCTCGCGGGCCCGGGGGGGCTTGTTACCGCGGCGGGACAGCTCTGCGGCCTCACGGGCAGCTATCTGCTGCTCGTCATGCTCTTGTTGATCTCGAGGTTGCCCTGGCTCGAAGGGGTCCTCGGTCAGGACCGCCTCGTGGGTTGGCACCGCCGCCTCGGCCCTTGGCCCATTGTCCTGCTCGGTGCGCACGCCGTGCTCATCACGATCGGCTACGCCCAGCAGTCCTCGATCGGGCCGTGGCACGAGCTTGGGATCCTGCTCACCTCCTATCCCGATGTGCTGATGGCGACCGTCGCCTTCGGGCTGCTCGTCTTCGCCGGTGTCGCCTCGCTGCGGGCCGCCCGCTCAAAAATGCGCTATGAGACCTGGTGGGCCGTTCACCTTTACACATACCTGGCGATCGCGCTTGGGTTCTCGCACCAGCTCGCCGATGGCGTCTCGTTTGTGGGACACCCCTTGGCAAGGGCGTTCTGGGTGGTCATCTGGGCCTCGACAGCTGGCGTCGTCCTCGTGTACCGGGTCGCGGTCCCGCTCTGGCGCACCGTCTACCACCGCCTGCGAGTGGTCGAGGTACGGCCCGAGGGCCCTGGGGTCGTGTCGCTCATATGTGCCGGGCGCCACCTGGAACGACTTCCCGTCGTAGGTGGCCAGTTCCTGCAGTGGCGCTTCCTCCGCCCCCAGATGTGGTGGCAGGCACATCCGTACTCGATCTCCGCCCTGCCGCGCCCGCCCTACATCCGAGTCACGGTCAAGGTCCACGGAGACTTTTCGCACTCCTTGGCGAGCCTTCCCCTCGGCACCAGGGTCGCCATCGAAGGCCCCTATGGGGCTGTCACCGCGCACGCTCGACGCGCCGACAAGGTCCTGCTCGTGGCAGCCGGAGTCGGGGTCACCCCGATTCGGGCCCTGCTCGAGGACCTGCCCACGGCGGTGGACGTCGTCGTCGTGTTACGGGCAACCACAACCGAACAGGTGCTGTTCCACGATGAGATCGCTCCGCTCGTAGAGGCCCGCGGCGGCCAGCTTCACCTCCTTGTCGGCAGCCGCCACCAGGTACGGCTCGAGTCGCGACAGCTCCAAAAGCTCGCCCCCGACATCGCTGAGCGGGACCTGTATGTGTGCGGGCCCGAGAACTTCGCCGACCGGATCACCAAGGCCGCCCGCCGCCTCGGAGTCGGCGCGCAGCGCATACACAAAGAGTCGTTCGCGTTCTGACCATGACCGGAATAACGAACCTTGCATTTGAACTGGAGAGATCGCGATGAAACGCGCCCCGATCGTGCTGGCTGCGACCGCCGCCGGCTTGGCTGGCGTCCTCGGCTTTCACACCGAACAGCCCGGCTCGGGATTGGCCTCGGGTCTTTCGAGCGGTCAGACGACATCGACGACCTCGCCGGACAGCGCCAGCACGACCACAACTACGACCTCGCCGGGCGGGACCGCCACGGGCTCGAGGTCACCGTCGACGACCACGACCACGACTACCTCGGGCGAGACACGGATCGCGACCGGTGACGATGTGCAGTACCGCTACGGAGAGCTGGAGCTCGAAGTGACCGTCACCGGCACCAAGATCACCAGGATCGAGCCCGTTATCGACACGGCCTACGACGCGCGCTCTTATCAGGTGAACTCCTTCGCCGAGCCCCAGCTCGACAGCCAGGCCCTCGCGGCACAGAGCGCGAACATAAACGGCGTCTCGGGCGCCACCTTCACGAGCCAGGCCTACGTGCAGTCGCTCCAGGCGGCTCTCGACAAGCTCGGCGTCAAGTGACCGGTGCGATCGCGATCGGCCGCGACGAAAAGACGGCCCCTGCACTGGGGCGAACGCACGCTGTCATGGGGACCATGGTCTCTTTCGACGTGCGCCCAGGAAAAGCCGAGACCAACGCGGCCCTGGTGGCGCTCTCGAGGGCGTGCGCCCGGCTCGAGCGCGCCGACGCGGTGTTCAGCACCTTTAAGCCCGACAGTCCGATGAGCCGGTTGCGCCGCGAGGAGATCACCTTCTCCGAAGCGCCGGTGGAGATGGGCGAGGTCCTCGAGCTGTGCGCGCTTGCCCGCGACCTGTCAGAGGGCTGGTTCGACCCGTGGCGGATGCCCGGTGGGTTCGACCCGACCGGGCTCGTAAAGGGCTGGGCGGCCGGGCGCGCCCTCGATGAGCTGCGCGCCATCGCAGTCGCGGGGGCGATGGTGAGCGCCGGAGGCGACCTCGCGACATCAGGGGGGCCTTCAGCTGGACAGTCATGGAGAATTGGCGTGCGCGACCCGTCGGCGCTCGACCGGGTCGCGTGTGTGATCGAGTCACCGGGCGCGGTCGCGACCTCGGGTTGTTACGAGCGAGGCGTGCAGTTGATCGACCCACGCACTGGACGGCCCGGGACCGGCTGCAAGTCCGCAACCGTCACCGGTCCTGAGCTCTGGCTCGCCGATGCTCTCGCGACCGGGCTCCTAGTCGCCGGTCCGGACGGCCTGGCTTGGATCGAGGCCATCGACGGCTACGAGGGATACGTGATCGAACAGACCGGCGGGGCAACCTCGACGAGCTCGTTCCCGTTCGCCCCTTAGGCGCCACTATCCGAGGACCTGGCGCGCCCGGCGCAACTGGCCGTCGCCTTGTCGGGGGTACCGACGTAGACTCAATGTGTGCGAATGACGGGCCTGGTCTTTGTCCGGGCGAGCTTGTACGTGAGCCTGGGCCTCGTCTTCGGGATGTTCGCTTTCGTGCGCTCGAACGCCTACAAGCGCCGGACGGGCAACAGCCCCTGGCACATCCACCCCCTCGTCTGGGGCGGGGTCAGCGTATTCGTGGCCTTCGTCGTGACTTTGATGTCGCTTTTGTTCGTAGCCATATTCGGCACTTTGCTCTCCATCGTCGCGTGGTCACCCCGGCTCCAACCGGGTCGGCCGCGCGAGCCCGACGACATGGAGGCCTACTTGAGCGGGCCGAGCTTCGCGACCGTGCCCGAGCCCGCCCCGGGCTCGAGGCAGGCAGGCAACCCTCTCACGGCCTGGCTGCCCGACCCGACAGGTCGCAACGAGCTGCGCTACTTCGACGGTTCCAGGTGGACCGATCACGTCGCAAATGCCGGCGTGATCTCAGCCGACCCGGCCTAGACACCTCGGCGTCTTCCATTCCGCTCTAGGAGTCCGCCTGCTCCTTGGTGAAGATCAGCAGCGACTGGTCGATCCCGCCGAGCACCGTGTGGAGGCTGTATCCGAACAGCTCGGGCTCGTTCAACATCGCCTCGAGACCGAGGGCACCCGTCTCGCCACCGTGCACCGACCCGGTGTGCCACTCCCTGACCTTGTACTCGATCTTCATCTCTCTCCGGCCCCCATTGTGAGCCCCCGATCTTGGTCCGGCAGGCTCCGTCGCCGTCGCCAGCTCGAACTGCCTACACGATAGTGGCGAGCAAAGCCCGTTCTTTGGGTCATGGCTCAGCTGCGCCCGGACCGCCCCGGCCGGTGGGGGCGACGGCGCGATCTCGTGGGCTGGACGTCAAGTGCCGGGGCGTCGCCCTCGAGCTGTTGGACCATCCGGTCCACCTCTGTGAGGATGGCGCCCGAGACGACCCAGGATCCCGTCTCGTCCACCCGGCGGAGGCTTCGTAGCGACTCGCGACGCGCCTGGCGCACCGCTTCGAGAGCGGCGTCGACGTTTGGATCCTCACCCTGGAGGGCCTCGGCGCGGGCGTGGTAGGCGAGCGCCGTTCGCGACAGCACCTCGGCGAGGCTGGCGGGAAGCCGCGGAGCCCCGTCGATGCGGTGGTCGAAAAGTGTCCGCGCGATGGCGCGCACCTGGGCGACCGAATGGACTAGGGCGGACATCACCTCGGCGAGCTCGGAGGAACTGACCTTCCGCCCGAAGATGTCGACGCGCAGGAACGCCACGGCCTCGTCGACGAGGGGGCGAACATGCTCGAGGTCCTCTTCGAGACCCCGCGAACGGGCGAGCCAAAGGTCGGCCTCGGTCGCGCTCGGGGTGGCTTCCACTCCGGCGCTCATCTCCGACAGCAGGTCTGCGATGGCACGACACAGATCGGCGAGCGCTCGTCTCGCCCTGGTCCGGGGGTCTCCGGGGTAGGCCAGATAGGAGGCGACCGCCCCAACGACAGCGCCGATGAACGTCGCCAAGACCCGGTCCAGCACCTCGGCGGTAGTCAAGCTCGGCCCGAGAGCGAGGATGAAGATGGCGGTTCCCGGAATCTGCAGCGACCCGCTCAAGCCGAGCCGTAGGAGCTGACCGGCACCGAGGGAGACAAACACGAGCGCGATGACCGCCAAGGCCGAGAGCCCGACCGTCCTTAGGATCACCACGGCGAAGAAGACAGCGAGGACCATGAGAACCGTCCGCTTGACGCCGTCGAGCACCGAGGTCCGCACTGTGAGCTGCACCGCGTACACCGCGGATGCTGCCCCGAAAGCAGAGGGAACATGGCCCAAAGGCATGCAGACCGCCCACGCCGCCCCTGCCGCGGCCGCGGTGACAGAGATGACCCGTAAGGTCCAGCGCGCCTCGTAGGCACGTCGGGCGAGCGCCTTGAGCCAAGAGAGAAGGACTGCCGGGGACCGCCGGGCGACGTAGGTCTCGCTCCGGTGCCTAGAGATGGCCCTTGCGGCGCGACCCGCAGCTCCTGGGGGAGCTTTGGCCGCTTGCTCGGATGGCTCGCTGTCCACCTCACGAGCATGGAGCATCGGCTGGGCCCTCTGCCAGCGAGCCGCGTGCCGCCCGCCAGCGTCAGGCGCGGCCGAGCTTGCTCAGGTCGTCTCGGACGGACCGGACTGGTACCGGGCGACCGTGAAGCTGATGATCATCGGGATGATCAGCGCGAAGAGAACAAGCATCGCCGTCAACACCAAAAGGGGATGGCCCCGGGTGTGGTCCTTGACGAAGGCGAATTCGATCAGTCCCGCCGCTATCACATAGGAGAGAAGGGTCCATCGACCGACGAGAAAGAACTTGTCCCAAGCCAAGCCCTTCGTGCGGCTCAGCATGGCGATCATCGAGAGGACGAGGGCCGCGCTCGCGCCGGCGAGTATGACCGGGAGCGTCAGTGGCGGCCGACGAGGCGAGTACGAGGCCATGTAGATGCCCCCGATCACGATCAGCGCCAAAGCCCCGGTGCCGACCTCGGCCACGGGTGGGAAACGCCGTTCAGTCGCTCTCGAATCCGCAGTGCGCGCAGGGCTGGCGGCGCTCATCGGGACGCCACCCGGGTCATGATGATGAGAGTCGCCACCTGCATGAGCCCGGTGATGCCGGCGGTGTAGATGAAGCGCTTCATCAGCTTCGCGATCAACTCGCCGTTCGGGCGGGGCTTGCGCATCTCGAAAAGGACAGCGAGGTTGGCGGGCTCGAGGAGGCCGAGGGCGATGATGGCCATCACGCCCACGACGATGAACGAGGCGACGAGCCAGGAGTGATTTGGGCTCGTCGCTTTCAAGTTTCCGAGGTCGAGCGCGAGCTGGAACCCGGCGGCAAGGGTCATCGCCACGAGCGTCGGCATCAACAGGACCATCTTCGGCATGAACCGGGCCGAGAACTCGGCCCGGGCCGGGATCGAGAGCCGGCCCAGGATCGGGCCGACGACGAGCCCGACGAACAAGTCGATGCCCGTCCAGAGCGCTCCGCCAGCAACGTGGTTGAAGTCGAGGCCCCACTGCCAGTTAAAGCCGATCGAGCAAGCGAGAAACACCAGCACGACTGCCACGATCGGCAGGCCCTTTACGGGCACGATCTGTATGACAGGTCGCGGCGGTGCCCCCGGATGTTGTGGGTGTCCAACCGGCCCGCCGTTCGACAGGACCTCGGCCGTGGTGTCTGTCATGGTTTCCCCCCGTGCAACAAGCGACCTTGCATGGCCCAACTGACTGTGAAGGAACGAATTTAGCCAACAGCGCCACGCCGTGATGGATGCGGCATCACTGGGCAGCTCATGGGTGTGCTCCTGAAGCGAGGCGGGGCGTCGCTGAGTAAAGTTGTCCCCAAGGGTGTGCCGGGAAGTCTGGTCGGCGTCTTGTTTGGCGATCCCGATGACCGACTCCCGCTCCCCAGCTGCCTCGCAGCCTCCCGTGCCCCAAGAGGTCCCGCGCGCGTCGTTCGAGAGCCAGCAGAACTGGGACAGGCACCGCAAGCTCGCCAGCTGGCGCTGGGAAGCGCTTCGCACGACCCTGTGGCTGGTCCCAAGCGTCCTCGTGGTAGTGGCCGGGTTGCTGTTTTTCGTGACCTATGAGATCGACTGGGCGGCCTATTACGGCCACATCACACTTCCGTTCTGGATGCGGACCGAGAGCGCGGACGCAGGCCGCGAGATACTCATCGCCATCGCCGCCGCGGTAATCACCGTCGTCGGCGTCGTGTTCTCGATCACGATCCTTGCTGTCACCTTCGCGTCCCAGCAATTCGGGCCCCGGATGATGCGCAACTTCGTACGTGACATCGGCAACCAGCTCACGTTGGGAGTATTCGTCTCCACCTTCGTGTATTCGACCCTCGCCCTCGGAGCGATCGCCATCAGCGGCACGCACGGGGCTTTTGTGCCCCACCTGTCGATCGTCGTCGCCGAGGCCCTTCTCGTCGTGGACATCGCAGTGCTCATCTACTTCATCCACCACGTTGCAAAGTCCGTCCAGCTGCCGGAGGTCGTCGCGGGGATCGCCCGTGATCTGACACGCGAGATAGACGCCGAGTTCCCCCTGGACACTCCCGGAGAGCGAGGGCCGGAACCGACCGGTTACGGCACCTCGTCTGCCGAGATGCTCGAGATGGTCGAAGAGCGCGGCGGTGCTGTCCCGGCGCTCACGAGCGGCTATCTGCAGTTTGTCGGCTACGCACAGCTCGTCGAGATCGCGACGCGCACCGATGCCGTCATCCGCCTCGCCCACCGCCCCGGCCACTTCATCGCCGCAGGACGCCCCCTGGCCACGGTGTGGCCCCGCGGAGCCGCGCAACAAGTCGCCGAGGCCCTCGGCAAGGCGCACGTCACCGGGCCGCACAGGACTCTCATGCAAGATCCCGTGTTCGCCATCGACCAGCTCGTCGAGATCGCCATCCGCGCCCTCTCGCCGGCGGTCAATGACACCTTCACGGCCCTTACCTGCATCGACTGGCTCTCGGCGGGACTGAGGCGCGTGACGGGCCGGACCCTCGGGGAGGGCGTCTACAGGGACCGGTCCGGACGCGTTCGGCTCATCGAGCCCGCCCCGTCCTACGCCCGGATGGCCAACCGGGCCTTCGACAAGATCCGCCAAGCAGCTGCCGGCATGCCTGTGGTGATGATCCACATGCTGGACGCTCTCAGCTCGGTCGTGGAGGAGACCACAACCGTCGAGCAGCGCCAGGTCCTCGTCCGCCAGGGCGAGATGATTGCCCGCAGCGCGGCCGAGTCCGTACCCGAGCCGAACGACCTTGAGGACATCAACTCGCGCTTTCGGAACCTCTTGGCAAAAGCCGCGCTCTAGAGCCCGCTCAGTTGCGAAGCTATGCGGAGCTGACTACAAAAGGGGCCCCAGGCCTAACAGGTCGCGAAGGCCTTGATCGCCCAGATTGGCGACTACCTGGTCGGCGGTTTTGTTGAGCCCGTCCGCGCTCCCGAGACCGACGACTGTCATGCCGGCCGCACGGGCGGCTTTCGCGCCGGGAAGCGAGTCCTCGACGGCGATGGCGTCGGTGGGGTCTACTCCCAACAGCTCACAGGCATGCAGGTAGACATCTGGGGCGGGCTTGGGTCGAAGCGGCGGCTCCACGGCGACGATGGCGTCGAACACGAAGGGGATCGAAGCCGCCTTCAAGGACGCCTCGACGGTCTCGCGAGACCCGTTGGAGGCGACGGCAAGCGGCCGCGAGCCGCGGATCGTCTCGAGCAGCTCGACGGCGCCGTCCATCGCCACGACTCCATCGGCGATAGCGGCCAGGATGGCGTCGAAGACCTCTTTCGTGACGGCCTCGGTATCGAGGGGCTCACCGAGCTCGCGCTCTAGCACCGAGACGACATCGCCCACCGAGGCGCCATAGAGGCTCGAGGCTGGTCCGGTGACGAGCTCTTGGATTCCCCGGCGCTGGAAGACCTCCACGATGCCTACGAACCAAGCTTTCTCGCTGTCGACGAGCACGCCGTCACAGTCGAACACGACGGCCCTCACAGCCGTGCTCATCCGAGCTCCAAGGGCAGCTGCGGGTCAGCGCTCCATTCGGTGAGGGACCCGTCGTAAAGGCGGATGTCGTCCCGACCGAGCATCGAGAGGGCGAAGATGTCGACGGTTGCGGAGATGCCTCCACCGCAGTAGGCGATCACGGGCACGGCCGGATCGGTCCCGAGCAGGCCCGCGAGCACCTCGGCCAGCTCGTCGCGCGGCCGGAAGCGCCACGTCTCGGTGTCGAGGAGGCTCTGCGCGGGCAGGCTCACAGAACCTGGGATCCGGCCCGGCCTGGAGTAGGCCCCGGGGCCGAGGCCCTTGAACGCCTGTGGCGTAAGGGCATTGACGAGACAGGCAGGCTCGCCGCCTAGGACCGCGATCAGGTCGTCCTTGGTCGCCAAGAGCTCGGTTCGCGCCTTGGCGGTGAATCGGGCCGGCGTCACATTTACAGGCGCAGAGCTCAGCGCCAAGCCCGCCCGGCGCCAGGCCGTGAGGCCACCGTCGAGCACGCCTACGTCGTCGAAACCGAAGTAACGAAGCAGCCACCACAGCCGCGTTGCCCACAACGGTGACTCCTGCGCGTAGGTGACGACACGACTCTCCTCCCCGACACCAAGTGCCCCCATGGCTCGGGCGAAGTGTTCGGCCGTAGGCAAGCTGAAGCGGAACGGCGAGTCTGGATCCGACAGCTCGCCGGGGATGTCGGCGAACACTGCCCCTGGGATATGGGCTTTCGCGTAAGCCTCGCGGCCGCTTTCGACGCTGTAAGGGCCGTCGGCGAACTCACGGCGCAAGAACGCGGTCGCGTCGATTACACAAAGCCGCGGGTCACCGAGCTCGCGGCTAAGAGCGGGCGCGTCGATAAGTTTCTCCTCTGGGGTCACGAGCCGAGCTTAATCGCATGCCCTCAAAAGCCGAGATTTTCTACCGGTGTTATAGGACCAAGTCTGCTGGAACAGCTGTGCACTCTGCCGGTCCCCTCACAATCTGCCGGGTAATCTTCCGCCATCGTTCGGGACGCGAAGGAGGAGACGTGGACGAAGCTGAGCTGGCCTTGCGGCGCAGCCAGATGGGACGCAGCTGCATTCGCTTTGTGGCCAACGGGCCCCGTTCGCTCGCCGATCAAGCGACCGGATACTGGGTTGCGCTGAGCGGGACAGCGAGCCCGGACCTGAACGTCGCCCTCATCGACAGCGGTGACTCGGGCATCCTCGCCAAGGTCATGGGCCGGGTCGAAAAGGCGGGTTTGCCCACCTTCGTCCTCCAAGCCGGGCCAAGCCTCGACTTCGACCTCGGCCCAGGGTGGCTTCAGGTGGGCGAGATGCCTTTCATGGCCTTCGATCTCGACGCAAGTGACCCGCGCCCTGACAGCCGAGTCCGCCAGGCCCACCCATCTGAGCGCGAGGTCTTCGACGGGCTTTTGGCCGATGCCTTCGGGCTCGGCGTGGAGGTAGCCGACGTCGTCGGCGCTGTCGTCGAACGCGACGACCCCGCCAACGACGCCTGGCTCCTCATAGAGGGCGAGCTCGCCGTGTCGACCGTGCTGACATCGATCGTCGATGACGTCGCCTGCGTGTGGTGCATGGCGACCCCGGAGCGCTTTGCTCGACGTGGCTATGGGCGTGCCCTTCTCTTCGATGTACTAGGACGAGCCAAGGCGTCCGGGGCCCACATCGCTCTGTTGGGAGCGACACCGGCCGGCAAACCCCTTTACGACGCCACGGGCTGGACGACGCTCGAAGTTTGGCGGGTATCGACGAATCTGGCCGCAGAGAAGCCATTCAGCTGATAGAGCGAACAAAGGGGGTTGGAATGAAAGAGGCCTTGGAGCCACTAGAAGAACTGGCCCGCAAGGTGAAACTTGCCCTCCAGGCGGCCGATCTGAGCTTGTTCGCCGAGTTTCTCGACCCACACGTGCACTGGGGGCCGCCGGGGGATCCATCCCCTCCTTGCCAGAACCGCGATCAGGTCATCGCCTGGTACGAGAGGGCGAAGAGCTCAGGGATGAACGCACAAGTCGGCGCAGTGACGGTCGTCGCGGACCGGGTCCTCGTTGAGCTTGTAGTGTCCGGCACCGACAAAGCCCGCAGGCGTACCGGCCAGGCGCGTTGGCAGGTGTTGGCTGTGCGCGATGGCCGCGTCGTGGACATCGTCGGCTTCGACCAAAAAGACGAGGCTGTCGCCTGGGCAAACAGGTCGGAGATCTAGCGCCCAATGATCTCACCTCAGTAGTGAGGCACAATCTCCTCGTCGTCAAGCTGAGCTGCGAGCGGCGTCGCCGTGCCACAAGGACACGGGTTTTAGGGCCAAAAGTCACGAGATCCTTTATTGGAGGCTGGAATCTGCCGATAAACCCGGGGTGAAGGCGACTGGCAGGCGCCAGGTGGAGATCGCGACAACGGTTTCCGCACTTCTGTTCGCCGTGGTGTTTTTCCTCTGGCTCGCTTTTCACATCGGCGGACAGGCCACGGTCCGCTACTTCGACGACTTGTTCACCGCGTTGTCCGCCCTTCTCGCCTGTGTCGCCTGTTCATTGGCAGCGAGGCGCCAAACAGGCTCGTCGCGTCGTTTCTGGTTGCTGCTCGGGGCGGCACTTTTGGCCTGGACGGTCGCCGAGGTGATTTGGGCCGTCTACGATCTCGTCCTTCACGTGGCCGTGCCGGTCCCGTCCTGGGCCGACGTCGGCTATCTAGGGGCGATCCCGCTCGCCGCTGCGGCCCTTTTAGCCCATCCCGCCATGCACGCCAAAGGGAACAACAGGGCACGGGCGACCCTCGACGGCCTCGCCATTGGCGCGGCTTTGCTCCTGTTGAGCTGGAACTTCGTGCTCGGACCACTTTGGCGCCACAGTGACATTTCGACAGCCGGCGGCGTCGTCGCGCTCGCGTATCCCTTCGGCGACATGATCATCCTCTTCCTCGTCGTGCTCTCGGTCCGCGCCATAACCGCCACGGGACGACGGCCTCTTTTGTGGGTCCTCGTCGGCTTGTTCGCCATGGCGGTCTCCGACAGCACCTACGCCTACCTGGTCGAAGTCGGTCGGTATTCGACAGGAAATGTCATAGACGCAGGGTGGGTTCTCGGCTACCTCGCCATCGCCGTGGGCGCGACGTACGAAACCGGCGAAGCCGTCGTCGCTGCTCCACTCGAGCCGGACGGTGTCTCGCTTTCCTCCCTCGTCACCCCCTATGTCCCTGTTCTGTCGGCCCTGTCGGTCATCACGATCAAGCTGGAGCTCCACAAAGGGGTCGACCGACTCTCGTGGCTGACCGGTTTCGGCCTGGCCCTGTTGGTGGTTGCCCGCCAGTTGCTCTTGTTCGTCGACCATCGCCACGAGCTGTTCTCCGCCGAAACCGGTCCCGAGGGTATCGGGTCCGAACCGAGCGAGAACCCCGTCCCGGCGTCAGATCTCCTCGAGCCCGCGCCCTGGCCCCATTTTTTGAGGAGGGTCCCGTGAGCCACGCCTACAGCCTGCGACCAACCGCCCAGTCAAAAGCGGTCGTTAGGCGACCGTACCGCACGATCGTGCTCACCCTCACGCTTGTCACGAGCACGATCGCAGTCTTCGACCTCTACCTCTTCGCCTCTTCCGGCTTCCACTGAGAAACCGACGGGAGCAGAGTCCGGCCCGGCTCAGCTGGCGGTCCCTCCTAGCTCGACCAAGACCACCGTATTGCCAGAAGGGTCCGTGAAACAGGCCTTGCGGCCTGCACCGGTTACGGCCTCGAGGCCGGACGCCGAAAGCCCGCGAGCCTCGATTGCTGTGATGGCCTCGTCGAGGTCGTCTACGGCAAGTGTCACAAGGCCATGACCAGCACGGCTCGGGTCGGGCACTAAATACAGCCACGCCGTGCCAACGACATGTCACATCACCGAGTTATCGGTGACGGCCACGTCAGCGGGGCGTCCGAAGAGGCCTTCGTAAAAGGCTACGGCCGCCTCGAGCTCGAACACGGGCACGCCTGCGAACAGGCCTCGTCGCTCACCTCGAAAGACTGCCATTTCCGCCCACATATAGGGGGAGCAGACACTGTTGGGCACTCATGCGATTCAAGCTCAGGCGCCGCGCTGGGCCAGCATCCGGCGAAGCCTGAAGGCTGCAAGGGCGTAGAAGACGAGCGTGAAGCCGACGAGGATGACGAGCTCACGAGAGATGGTGGTTATGTCCCCATGGTTCGAGAGTAGGTTCGTCCACGCGTCGACGGCCCAGGCCTGTGGGGTGGCGTGGCCGACCTCGCGCATGGTCGAAGAGACGATCGAGAGCGGCCACATGCACCCGCCGAGCATCGCGAACACGATGCCGACAATCGGGCCTATGGCGCTCGCCTGCTCAGGTGTACGAAAGAAGGTCCCCGCCACCATCCCGGCGCTGGCACCGACGAGGCACCAGACGACAAGAAGGGCAGCCGCGCCAAGGGGGTTCCCCCACGACACACCGAAAACCAGGCTGCCGACGCCAACTATGACCAGAGACTGCACGGCCGCGACCACGACATAGGTGATCGATTCACCGGCGATGATGGTCCGCGGGCGCACGGGCGCAGCGGACATGCGCTCGAACATGCCGAGACTCCGGGCCTCGACGATGTAGGCCCCACCGGCGATCGCCATCAAGAAGACGAAGAGAACGAGCTCGGTCGGCGCGCTGTACTCGTAGCCGGGCGGGAGCGAATCGGCTGTTTGGTGGACGAGCTCCGCCCTGAGTCCGACCCGGGGCGTGAGCGGCTCGAGGGACCCTGCCCGGGTGAGGTCCTGGCCGAAGGAGCCGCCGTAGCGGGTGGCGAACTGAGCTGCTTCGACCCTCGCGCCGAAATCCTCGACAACAGCACTAAGACGAGTCGCGGCTGCCTGTTGGGTGCTGTTCGCCTGCTCCGCGACCACTGCGACAGTCACGGCCTTGCCTGCAAGCTCGTAGGCGCCGAGCCCGCGTGGGATTACGACTCCGGCGTCGATCTCCGAGCGGCCCACCGCCTTGTCGAGCGAGGCCAGGCTCGGGTAGGCGACAACGGCCAAGCCGGAGGCATGGCTCAGCGCCGCCACGAGCTGGCGGCTCGCCCTCGTCGAGTCGAGATTGACCACACCCACGCGGAAGGTGTTGAAGCCTTGCGCGACGGCGCCGACTATGACGATGACGACTATCGGCAGGACTATCAAGAAAAAGAGTGAAACCCGGTCGCGCATCAGGCGCGTTCCCGAAGCCCTTGCTATGGCGAGGGCTCTCATGAACTCACCGCGCGGCGGGCCAGGCCGACAGCGAGCGCACCAACGACGGCACTGAAGGTGAGGATGGCCACGACCGGTTCGACGATCGTGGCGAGGCCTCCCCCGATGGTTGCGAGGTCGGTGAATCCACGTATTGCCCAGCCATTCGGGGTAAGCAGCGCCAGGTGTTTGATGGTCGAGGGTGCGCCTGAGATGAAGAAGAAGTTGCCACCTAGAAGGGCCAGACCGAAGACGATGATCGACGCGACACCTTCGGCTTGACGCTGGGTCCGGGCGATGCCGATCACCAAGGCGGTGAGGCAGACGACCGAGATGACAAGTGCCAACCCGACGAGAACGGCGGGCAGGGGTGCGCCCCAGTCAGCGCCGAAGGCGGCGGAGGTGACAACTGCGATAGTGGCCAGACTGACGACCCCGTAGACGAGAACCGACATCGCCTTGCCCAGCAAGATCTCGACGGCCCGGACCGGAGCTGCCCGCATGCGTTCGATCATGCCCGCCGACCGCTCGACGAAGAAGCTGCGCGCCGTGTAGCTGATCGTGAACAGTAGGAAGAAGATCGCCATCCCAGGGCTGTAGTAGCTGATCACCTTGAGCTCGTGGGCGCCGACGGGGCGTTCGATAGCCTGCAGGGGGATACGCAGTCTCGAGACGAGGCTGATCAGCTGCGAGGTGTCCGAGCTCGAGGCGCCTGCGGCGAGAGCTGTGGCGAAAGCGAGTCGGTCGGCGTTGAGCTGCGCCGCGAACGACGACACGATCGACTGGGTCACATCTGCGGGCACCGTGCCCTGGCTCGAGGTGATCGTCGTGAGGGGTTCGGGGTGCGTGCCCGTCACAGCGACTGAGAAGCCGGCCGGGATCACGAGTACCGCGCCGAGGTCACCGTGGCTTATCTCCGATCGGGCGAGCGCAGCCGAATCCACCGTCCTCACCGTCAGGACCTGTCGCAACTGCGGTGCATCGAGGGCCTTGACGAGCTGGGCCGCGACCGGGCCGTGGTCGAGCTCGACGAGGCCCAAGGTGAAGTGGAAGCTGTTCAGGCCGTTGAAGGCAAGGCTCATCAACCCTGCGATGAGGACCGGCGCGATGACCCCCACGACGATCGCAGAGCGGTCGCGGATGCGCTGGCGAAGATCCTTTCGGGCGATGGCGAGCACTGTGCCCATGGCGAGCTCACTCCCGCAGCGCAGTGCCGGTGAGATGCAAGAAGACGGCCTCTAGGTCGGGCTCGACTACCTCGACGCTCGTCACTGCAATGCCCGCCCCGTCGGCGGCTTCCAAAATGGCGGGCAGCAGGTGGCGGCCCTCCGACGCGACGAGGTGAACACCGTTGTCCGCCGTGGCGGCGCTGCTGACGCCATCGACGGTGCGACAGGCGGCGGCGAGGACCTCGAGGTCCCCGGACGCGTTGAGCTCTATGCGGTCCTGCTCACCGAGCTGAGCCACGAGCTCGCGCCTGGTCCCTTCAGCGATGAGGCGACCCTGGTCGATAATGCCGACCCGGTCGCAAACGCGCTCGGCCTCCTCCATGTAGTGCGTCGTGTACACCACGGCGAGCCCCTCCCGGCCGAAGGCCCTTACGCGCTCCAAGATGGCGTGGCGGCTCTGGGGATCGACACCGACCGTCGGCTCATCCAACACGAGCAGCTTCGGGTGGTTCAACAGTCCGGCGGCGATGTTGAGGCGGCGCTTCATGCCGCCCGAGTACGAGTCGAGCCGGTCATCACGCCTCTCGGTCAGGTCGGTCAGCTCGAGAGCCTCCTGCACCCTCTCGGTGACGGTACGGCGACCGAGCTTGTAGAGCCTGGCGAGGAACTCAAGGTTCTCGCGCGCCGTGAGATCCGGGTAGAGGGCGACGTCCTGGGGCACATAGCCGATGAGTGCCTTCACCTCGAGGTTGCCGATCGCCTGCTGGCCGGCGACCGTGACCGAGCCCTTGTCGGGCTCGAGCAGGCCGCAGATCATCTTCATCGTCGTCGTTTTCCCTGCGCCGTTAGGGCCGAGCAGGCCGTAGATCTCGCCGGAGGCGATCCGGAAACCCACGCCGTCTACCGCAAGGCGCGTGCCGAAGCTCTTTGTGAGGCCGGCACAATCGAGAACCTCCGTAGGGTTCACGATCAGGTTCTAGCCGAGACGGCCCGGTCCGAGCGAGACCGCGCCGCTAGGGTTCCATAAGGCGCGGGACAACAAGCCAGGACAGAAGTCCCGTGCCGGCTCCGACTTCGCCCCAGTGGTCGACCTCGAGCTCGACGCGGGCGAGCGCCGCCGTCGGCATCCGGACCGCTCCACCGCCGATGAGCAAACTGATGGTCCCCGAACACGTCGGCTCGTGACCGACAACCATGAGCAACCTGGTCGTGTCTGGCTCGCGTTGCACCTCGCCGATCAGCCCTTCGACACCACCGTCGTAGAGGGCTGCTGCCTCTCTAATCAACGAAAGCCACTCTCGCGCCTCTGACGCGATCGCCAGCGTCGCTGTCGCGCGCAGTGCCGGAGAGCAGATGACAGCGTCGGGCACAGAGGCGGTATCGACGAGGAAGCGACCGGCGAGCCTTGCCGCCTTGCGGCCGCGTTTGGCAAGGGGTCGGTCGAAGTCCGAACCGGCGTGGTCCTCAGACCAGTCGGACTTGGCGTGGCGGAAGATGATCAATGAGCGGGGCATGGGGGCGGGCGAACGGGTCGGGTCGGCTCAGAGCTTGTAGCCGATGGCGCGCAGCAGCGACTTGCGCTCGGCTATGTCCGCTTCGCCCTCCACCCCCGCCGGGGAGGAGCCGTCGATGACTCCGAGGATGCCACGTCCGAGCTGTGTCTCGGCGAGCACGACCTCCACGGCGTTCGCGCTCGCGCAGTAGATCGAGCAGACTTCGGCTACGGCCTTGAGCTGGTTGAGGACGTTGACCGGGTAGCCCTCACGGACGAAGACGACAAAACAGTGTCCCGCTCCTAATGCGAGCGCGTTGCGGGCAGCGAGCTCCTCGAGCTCGGGGTCGTTGCCTGCGTGCCGGACCAGGCACTTGCCCGACGCCTCGCAGAAAGCCACCCCGAAGCGCAGGTGTGGGCTCGAGCCGACGAGGGCCTCGTAGATGTCCTCGACCGTCTTTATGAAATGCGCCTGGCCCACGATGACATTGAGGTCCTCCGGCTTGTCGATGGGTACGACGACCAGCTCCACGGTGCTCCTCCTGTCCGATCGGGCCATCTGCTGGGCGGCCACGCGCCGGCACCAGTGCGATGCCTACCACGCGCTCGCCAAGCGTGCATCCCGGTGCCGCTCTAGCCGGTAGAAGGTAGACATGAGAACAAGAACACTCGGCCAGGGCCTCGCAGTTTCGGCCCAGGGCCTCGGTTGCATGGGGATGTCGGAGTTCTACGGCCCTGGCGACGAGGTCGAGTCGATCGCCACGATTCGAAAGGCGCTCGATCTCGGGATCTTCTTCCTCGACACCGCTGACATGTACGGGCCGTTCACCAACGAAAAGCTCGTCGGCCAAGCCATCGCGCCACGCCGCGACGAGGTCGTGCTCGCAACCAAGTTCGGCATCGAGCGGAGACCCGACGGGACCCGGGTCGGGATCAACGGCCGGCCGGAGTATGTGCTCAGCGCGTGTGACGCCTCCCTCGCGCGCCTCGGCGTGGACCACATCGACCTCTACTACCAGCACAGAGTCGACCCCGAAACCCCGATCGAAGAGACGATCGGGGCCATGGCCGAACTCGTCTCTACTGGCAAGGTCCGCCACCTCGGGCTCTCCGAAGCGGCGCCCGAGACGATCCGACGAGCGCACGCCACCTTCCCGATCACGGCGCTTCAGACCGAATGGTCACTGTGGACCCGTGACCCGGAAACAAACGGCGTTCTCGCGACAGTGCGCGAGCTCGGGATCGGCTTCGTCCCCTATTCCCCCCTCGGGCGGGGGTTCTTGTCCGGGTCGATCCGGGCGCTCGAAGATCTCGCCCCGGATGACTTCCGGCGCCACAACCCACGATTCGCCGGGGAGAACTTCACCAAGAACCTGCGCCTGGTCGATCTGGTGCAGCAGATCGCCGCCGACAAGGCCATATCACCGAGCCAGGTCGCCCTCGCCTGGGTGCTGGCCAAAGGCGACGATATCGCCCCAATCCCTGGGACCAAGCGCCGCTCGTACCTGGAGCAGAACGCTGCCGCCGACGACGTCCGGCTCACAACCACCGAGCTCGAGCGCCTGGACGAGGCCTTCCCCCCGGGGGTGACAGCAGGGGACCGCTACCCTGACATGTCGCCAGTCAACCGCTGATGTGTCGGCGAGCGGCACCGGCGCGAACGTCGCGTCGCGAGTCGCCGCCGTAGCATTAGCAGTGATGGCAGTCGCCCGCACGAGCCGGGCACCGGAGCGGTGATGGCATCGGCGCCCGAGGACTTTGAGTCCTTCTTCGCCGGGGTGACAGATCGGTTCGCGCCCTTCGAGGTCCCGCTCGAGGCAGAGCGGCTGAGCCCGTCGCTCGGCTGGCTCGGGATCGTCGAGTACACACCGGACGAGGCCAGCCTCAGGCTCCGCAGGTTCGCTCACCAGTTGCACTTTTTCGAGCGGGACCGTACCCGGGTCGGTTACGACTGGCTGGACGAGCCTGACCGCGCCTCCCAAGGAGCTCTCCTGCTGAGGGCGGGAGGCAGCGATGACGAAGATGGCCTCGCCGGCGAGGACTTCGAGCTCTTGTGGCACACCCTCATCGCGGTTGTGCGGGCGGACCGGTTCAACGAAGGCGTCGTCGCTCGGCACTGCGTCGGCCTCACCCGGATCGGCAACGAGCTGCGCGCCCGGTTGATCGCGGAGCGCCTCGGTACGACCTCAGAACCGGAAGACGACACCGGTGAGCTCTTCTGAGAGCTGCCAGAGCCGGCGCGCGGTCTCCGCGTTCTTTGCCGACGCGACCGGCTGGACCTGTTTGGGGTAGCCGCGAAGCTCGCCGAGACCACCAGGCCCGTAGAAAGCCCCGCTCTCAGCCGCAGGGTCAACTGCCGCGTACAGCTGACTTAGCGCGCCCATCTCGGCGCTCTGGGCAAGGACCCGGTTGCCAACGCGCATCAGCTGTCTCATCATCCCGGTAGGCCCGCTCGTCTGGAGGTTGGTGCTCGACCAGCCGGGATGGGCCAGCACCGAACGCACAGGTATCCCCGAGGCCCGCAGCCGGCGGTCGAGCTCGAGAGCAAAGAGCACGTTCGCGAACTTGGACTGCTGGTAGAAGGCCCTGGGTGAATAAGAGCGCTCTCCTTTAAGGTCGCCAAAGTGGATGGAGCCTCCCTTGTGCTCGAGCGAGCTGACGGTGACGACCCTGCCGTCTCGGGCTTCACGGATCGTGTCGAGGAGCAGGCCGGTAAGCGCGAAATGGCCGAGGTGGTTGGTCGCGAACTGTGACTCATTGCCCTGGCGGGTCAACATACGAGGCGGGAACATGACCCCGGCATTGTTGACAAGGACGTCCACCGCCATCCCACTAGCGATGATCGCGGCCGCGAACTGCCTCACAGAGTCGAGATCGGCCAGATCGAGGAGCCGATACTCGACAAGGGCACCGGGGAGCTCTGAGTTGAGACGGCGGAGGGCTTGCGAGCCTTTTTCGTCGCTTCGGGCGCTTAAGAGCACTCGTGCGCCGTTGGCGGCGAGCTGGCGCGCCGTGGCGAAACCTAGCCCGCTGTTTGCACCGGTGACGACGAAGCTGCGCCCCGTCTGGTCACCGATCCCGGCTGCGATGAAACGACTCATCAACAGCCCCCAAGCTTGCGGAAACGGGAGACGAATACCGTTACAGCGGCCCCTAGTAGCGCGAGACCAGCAAAGAGAAAGGGAAGGGGGCTGTACTCCTGCGTGCAATTGCTGGCTTCCGCCGTGGCGCGGCACTCAAGGCCGGGGCCGGACCGGTTCACAGCGGCCAGGTACAAAGGCGGGAGCGCGACGCCTGAGACAAGGTCGGGAAGCCCCGAAAGCGAAGCCTTGTCACGAGCGAGGAGCACTGTCGCCAAGCGCGCGACCGGCAGCACGAACAGGCCGATCGACAAGATCCCGACAAGGCATAGAGCCCAGGCCGCCCCGTAAGTGTCCGGGCCGCGAAATAAGTCCACGACCGAATTGGGTTCATCTGTCGCGCCGGCTCAGGCGGTGTGCTCGAGGCGCGCTCGAACACCCGGGTGGCACGGCACGGTCTATATAAGATCACACGGCGCGCGTTCAGGTGCTCGCGCCCGAGTTCAGCTCGTCGCTCCCCTGAAGGTGTCCCAGGTCGGGTTCTTCAGTCCCATCGCCTTTCCGAGCTGGCGCCAGAAGGTGGGCGAGACAGCGGCCCATCGGGTCTGGGGAATCCCCGTGACGATCTGACAACCGGTCGCGTCGGCGAGGACCTTCGAGAAGGTCGCGGCGCCGCTCGAGAAGCTCAAGCGATAAGAGATACCGAGGTCGACTGGGCAGCTCGTCCTCCTGTGGGGCATCACGGGCAGGGCGCAGACGGCCCGGGCGGCTCTTTGCACAAGCGACGGGCTCGTGACCGTGACAGTGGCGGGGAAGGAGAAATGGATGCCGTTGGCCGGGAACAGGTCGACACGTTTCACAACGAGCCCGTCGAGCTGTCCGAGCGCGGCGCAGAGAGAGGACGAGCTGACCCCGGACCGCTGCGTCCCAACTGGAGTCGCCGACGGCGCCACCCGGGCTTTCGCGGTTGGCGCCGCCTGCGCGGCTGCCGCCGAGGTCGCCAGCAACCCCAGGCAGAGCCCGCCAACAACCCACCAGCTCCTCATGACCCTCCTATGCGCTGTCATCGTCCTCATGGTCCCATGAAGCGTCCGCGAGGGTGTTTCGCGTACCTGGACGAGCCCGGGGAAACCCGCTGGAGCCTGGTCGCGAATCGCGGCTCAAGCCACGAGATGCACCGGCCGATAAAAAGATGCGTAGAACCGTGTCTCAGGTTCCAGCAGGGACCAAGGACCATCGCGAGGGCCTTTCGACATTTCGAGAAGGGCGGTCCTAGTTGTCTGATCGAACTGGCACCGAGGGAGCGACAGCACACCTGCGCGCTTTCGGGCAGCCCATACGGCTGTGGCTGTACGTTGCCCTCGTTTTCGGGGGTGGTCTCGCCGCCGTTTTCGGGCCGCTGCGCCATGTCTCGCCGGTAGCCGCCGGCCACGTCGTAGCTATCCCCTGGTGGGGGATATTCCTCCTCGCCACGGTTGCCGAGCTCGCCAGCGTCGAGCTGCCGATCCGCAAGACGAACGTCATCTTGACCCTGAACGACGCCGTCATCATCGTCGCGATCTTGGGAACTGGGCCCTTCGTAACCGCCGTGGCGATGGCGCTCAGCCTCGGCATAGTCCAGGCAGTACAGCGCCACCAGCCTGTGCAGGTGATATTCAACTTCGGCGCCCAGCTACTCGCGACACCGCTTTACTACGTGCTGTTGCGCTGGCTGGTGCAGCCGAACGCTCTCTTCTCGTTCCGCAGTGTCGGTGCGTATCTGCTGACCGTGATCCTTCTGAGCGAGGTGTCCAACGTCGAGATATCGGCCGCGATGTACCTCTCCGAGGCCGACTTCACCATCGTCACCCAGGGTCTCGCCTCCACGGCTCCCCTAGTCGCCCTCATCGCGCTGCCGAACGCTGTTTTCGCGATGATCGTCCTCGTCACGACCGTCGCCGCCCCGGTCGTGCTCTTCACGATCCCGATCCTGGTCTTTGTCACCGTCGCCGCCTACCGCGCCCAGATAGCCGGCCGAAAGCAGCAGGCCGACATCGACAACCTCTTCGCGGCGACGCGGATCTTGAGCTACTCCAAGAGCGTCACCACGGGCGCCGTCGACTTCCTCAATCACATCGGGTCGATGTTCCACGCATCGCTCGTCGAGCTCACCTTGATGCCTTCGACCCCGGGCAGCCCAGCGCTCGTCACTCGCACGATGAACGGTGCAGCCGGCGACGTGATGGCACCGACAGCTCTCGACTCGTTGCCGGAGGGTCTTGCCGCAGGTCTTGTTTCCGACACTCTGCTCGTGACCAAGAAGATCGGCCTCGACACGCCCCTCGCCCGCTACATCGCCGCCGACGACCGGCCTACGGCGATGGGCGTGCCGGTACCCGCCGGTGAGGGCGCCCCGCCGCTCGGTTACCTGGTCGTGGCGCACCGCAACAAGTTCGCCGGGGACTTCAAACAGACAGATGTGCAGCTTTTGGGCACGCTCGCCAAACAGCTGGCCTTCGCCCTTCAAAACGGCAAGTTGCACGAGGACCTGGCAATGCTCGCCGGCGCCCAGGACGAGCTCGTGCAAAAGGCCTTCCACGACCCTTTGACGGGCCTCGCGAACCGGGCCCTGTTCATCGACCACCTCGAGGGTGCCTTCCACCGCGCCGCACGTTCGGGCGGGCTCGTCTTCCTCTTGTACGTCGACCTCGACGAGTTCAAGAAGATCAACGACAACTTCGGCCACGCGGCAGGCGACGAGGTCCTCATAGAGGTCGCCGTCAGGCTCAACAAGTGCGTTCGCGCCACAGACACCGTCTCGCGCCTTGGCGGCGACGAGTTCGCGGTCCTGCTCGAACAGGCGACTTCTCTTGTCGCGGCCGAGGTGGTCGCTCAACGTATCGTAGACTGCCTGGCCGAGCCGTTCCTGCTTGCAAGCGGCATCGCACAGATCGGGGCGTCGGTAGGAATCGCCTACACCGACATGTTCGGCCAGTCGGCGGTGCAGCTGATGAAGTCGGCTGACGACGCCATGTACACCGCCAAGAGGTCAGGGAAGGGACGCCATTACGTCGCCGTCTGACAGTCGTCACCCAAGTTCGCAACCCGGGCCAGCCAAGACACGCCGAGATAACGCGAAAGCCAAAGTCGCTCCAAGTAGGCTCCGCCTCGTGGACGAACAGACCGCGGCGCCCGTAGACGTCGAGCAGGTGCTCAGCGAAACGACATCGAGCGAGCGGGCGCTGCGTATAGCGTTCCAACCCGTCTGTGACCTCAAGTCACGCGCGATCATCGGCTACGAGGCGCTGGCAAGGTTCCCGGGGTGGGCGGTAACGACGCCCCGGCAGTGGTTCGAACAGGCCAATCAGCTGGGCCTTCTGCAGGCTCTCGAGCTGCTCGCGGCCACCACGGCCCTCGAGCAGCTGGACCGCCTGGAAGCGCACGCCTTCTTGTCGGTCAACCTGTCCCCGGCGACAGCGGCCTCCAAGGCCTTCGCCGACCTCGTCTCCACCGTGCCCTCCAAGCGCCTCGTGCTCGAGATCACCGAGAACGCGGCCGTAGACAACTACCAACGCTTCACCGGTGCAATAGACCATCTGCGTACCCTCGGTGTTCGCATCGCTCTCGACGACGCCGGGGCCGCTGACGTCGGCCTGCAGCACCTGTTGGAGATCCGGCCCGACATTGTAAAGATCGACACGACGGTCATCCACGGGATCGCCGATGACGAGTTGCGTCAGGCGGTGGCCATCGCCTACGCCAGCCTGTCCAAGCGCGCGGGCGCTATCAGCCTCGCTGAGGGGATCGAGACGGAAGCCGAGCTCGCCATGCTCTCGTCGCTCGACATCGAGGCTGGGCAGGGCTACCTCCTCGGCCGCCCGGCGCTGCTCGGCGACTGAGGGCTACTGACAAAGCCGACCATGCTCCGGTAGGGTCCGGCTTATGACGATCCTGCTCGAGCTCGACCTAACTGGCACTCTCGTCGAGGACTTGGGCGCGAATCCAATCGAGAAGGTGGTCAACCGGCGGCGCCTCGCCTTGCGCACCCTTGTCGGTCGGCTTGAGAGCGCGGGTGGGGACCCGGGCGTCGTCGGGCTCCTTGCGAAACTCGGTTCTACCTCCATCTCACTGGCTCAGGCCCAGGAGCTCGCGGATGCGGTTGCTCGCTTTCGAGAAAAGGGCAAGGAGACAGTCGCCTGGGCGGAGACGTTCGGTGAGCTCGGGCGCGGCACCTCGGCCTATGTCCCGAGCGCATGGTCGCGTCCGCCTTCGAGCAGATCGTCTCGGCGGTGGCCCGCGGACGAAACCTCGCCGAGGAAACCGTCCGCGAGCTCGTCGACCGCGCACCCATCTCCGCGGCCGAGGCACTGGAGGCTGGGCTCGTCGACCACCTCGGCTACCGCGATGAGGTCCGAGACGCCATCGAGTCCCGCTGGAGCGAGAAGCCGGCGCTGCTCTACGTCTCGCGCTACCACCGCAAGTGGGAGAACCTCAGCCGGGCACGCCGGGCACGGCGCCCCACTGTCGGGCTCGTCGATGCCATCGGCCAGATCCGGATGGGCCGCTCCAAGTCCGGGCCTGGTGCGCGGGCGGCCGGATCCGACACCGTCGCGGCAGCACTTCGTGCCGCTACGAGAGACGAGCGCACGAAAGCGATCGTCCTTCGCGTCAACAGTCCCGGCGGCTCGTATGTAGCCTCCGACACGATCTGGCGCGAGGTCTCAAATGCCCGCAAGGCCGGCAAGCCGGTCGTCGCCTCCATGGGGGACCTCGCCGCCTCGGGCGGGTACTTCGTGTCCATGGCCGCAGACGTCATAGTCGCCGAGCCGGCGACGCTTACCGGGTCGATTGGCGTCTTCGGGGGAAAGCTCCGAACGAGCGGTTTGTTGCGGCACTTCGGACTCAACGTCGAGCCGGTCGGCGAGGGCCGCCACGCCCTCATGTTCTCTCCTCAGACCGGTTTTGACGAGAGCGAATGGGCCAAGCTCAACGAGTGGCTCGACTTTGTCTACGAGGACTTCACAGCCAAGGTCGCATCAGGGCGCTCGATGAGCCGTGACGCTGTGCACGAGGTGGCTCGCGGCCGCGTCTGGACGGGCGCCGATGCCGTAGAGCGCGGGCTCGTCGACGAGCTAGGGGGGTTGCGCCGCGCCGTGGAAATCGCCCGACAGCGCGCCGGGTTGCCCTCCGATGCTCAGCTGCGGCCGGTGCTCGCGATCCCGCCTGTGCAGCGTCTGCGTCAGCCGCGCAACAGCGACGATCTATCCGGCTTCGTCCAAACCCGCGCGATCGGCCCAGGACTGTTCGAATGGGGTGGCTACGCAAGGTTGGCCGAAGCGATGGGGTTCCCCGCAGCAGGGCCGCTCCTCATGCCACTGAATGCCTTGAGATAAGCGGGCCAGACAACAGGAGGCCGACATGGGGGCTCAAAAGCTGGACTTCGTCGCCCTTGGTGCACTTAACCATCGTCTCGACGAGTTGTGCAAGCCTCGTGAGTGGCGCCGAATTGAGCTCGAGCTGTGCGGGGTACACACAAAACCCGGCAATACCAGGCCTATCCCGGCCTTTGCGAAGCGAAGTCGTGATATAGCGAAGTAGTGAGTGGAACAGTGAAGCTCCTCGTGATTGGGCTATCGGCGGTCGCCTTGGTGGCCATAGTCGTGAGTCTTCTCCTCCTCCTGGGCGCCAGTTCGGGCCTTAGTGCCGGTCCACTGGCCTTTACCGACGGTGGCCAGACTCCGATGAGCACCTGTCTGCCCGACAGGATCGAGACTGTGACGGGGAACGGCATCTGGCGGAGCCAGCAGCCGATCACGATCGAGCGAGTGCAGCTCGAGGATGCCCGCCACCTTCGCCTGGTCGCTGCCGAACTTGTACCAATCACGCGCACCGGCACGATTATTGGAGCGGCTGCGGGATTCCCGCCGCCGGCCGGGGAGCGACCACAGGGCTTCGCGTGGAACGAGCGCCAGCATCCTCCCGCGCACCTTCGGGCGGGGGAGCCGTTCTTACTCGTCTTCGGGTTGGAGCGGACAGCCACGGTCGGGCGCTCCGAAGCTGCCGAGATCAGCTACGAAGTCGCCGGTCAGCAGTACCGCTGGCGAGATCCCGTCACGTTCGTCCTGCGCCGTATCTGCCAGTTCGCTTAGGCCCAGGATCCGCGCTCCGGGGGTGAGAGCACAGGAGAACTGCCTTCTGTTCTGGAACTTCGCCCGTCGACGGCGCTTGGGGCGCAGCGGCGAAACAGCCGGCCGGCACCCCGCAACGGCCGAAGGCACGAAAGCACGAACGGACGAAGAACTAGGGCGAGTTTGGCGTGCTGTCAGGCAGGGTGCTGGCAGGGAAGTGTTCTGGCGAACAATCCCGTCCCGCGCTAATGAGAGTCCCGACCTAGATAGCGGTAGCGGCCGACGCCGACCGAGCTGACAACCCCCGGGGCGACGCGGACGGCCGGTACCGCCACGGCCCTTGCATGGACAAGGGCTTGCTCAGTCCTGGCGTCGGGTCCTGTTTGATCGGAATCCGACCCATCTGACGGGCTGTGTCGACACCGGGCCACTCGTGGCAGCGGCCATCCGCGAGACCCCGACCACGACCGCTGCGTTGCCTTCTTCGAGCAAGTCTCCGAGCCGCTCGTCATACCCCAGCTCGTGATCACCGAAGCCGCCCATCTCGTCGGCCGGATCCTCACTCCGTCGGCGGAGGCGAGCTTCATCCGCGAGCTCGCCGATGCAGTCGTCAGCTTCCATTGCAACGACCCACGAGACCTGCACCGGATGGCCGAGCTCATGAACACCTACGCCGACCTACCGCTCGGGACCGTCGACGCTGCCGTCATCGCCACTGCCGAGAGGCTCGGCGTCACCAAGATCGCCACCTTGGACCGCAGACACTTCACCGTCGTGCGTCCAACCCACGTTCTTTCCTTCGCGCTGCTTCCGTAACCGCGCGCGAAGCGCACCGAACTGCGAGAATTTCGACTGTGGCTGACCGCGTCACCACTCTGCGTCGTTCGTCGGCAGCTGTCTATTGCAGAGAACACGCGTTCGCGCGATTTGCGCCAAACCTAAGCACGGACGCCCCGGTTCATGAGCATTCGCCCGGGTCATGGCCGGCGACCTACGGTCCGCACCGCCTTGCGATGGCCGTCTTAGTCGGGCGCTACTACGACCCGTCTACGGGGCAGTTCTTGAGCGTGGATCCGATGGTCGCGCGGACGGAAGAGCCATACGAATACGCGGCGGCCGACCCGGTCAATGCGACCGATGCAAATGGCAATATTACGCTAGGAGTCTGCGCTCAAGCTTCGTGGACCTACATGATCATAAGTCTAGATATTGGCGAGTGTATTGTTGCCGTCATCACCGGTCCCAATGTGGGGCATATTGGCTTCACAAGCACTATTGGCCTTGCAGGGGGCATCGGTTTAAGAGCGAGCGCCGGCCTGTACATGGAACTCTCCAATTCAGACTCCTTGGATGCTTTAGGAGGCTGCTTCGACTACGTTGCTGGCACAGCAGTCGTGGGAGTCGGTGTCGGTGGCGTACTGTTCAAGTCCTGCAACCCTTTCCCGCCGCTTGTCTGGGGCGGTGAAATCGGCTTTGTTACAGGGTTCGGCGCAAGTCTCGAAACTGGCAAGAGCGACACTTGGGTCAGTCATCTTTCAGGTACGACTGCCAATGTTGCGATGTTGGCACTGCTAAGCAAGTACCCGGAAGATGCATGGGGATACTACGCGGCAACTGCTGATGTGTTGGTGACTAAGGCGCAGGCGAATGCACACCTGTAAAGTCTCGCTAGGACTTACCACAGCCGCCACCACGTTGCTAGCGAACGATTACGATCCATGAATACCGGCTTTCATAGATATGCCGCCCACTGTTCACTCGAACTATTGTCATAGAATATATAGGAGCGATGCTATGTCACGGTTTTCAGGGCTTCGCTTCACCCCGGCGGTACGCTGCCGGCTCTGGGTTGCATCGCTCGCAGTGCTATTAGCGGCCTGCCAATCGAGTGTCTCGGTCACGACAACTACGACTCGAGCCGCACAGGTCACGAACCCTAAGGCGCTGTTGCTCACGTTGAACGAGATGCCTGTCGGTTGGAATTCAGAGGGCATTTACGGTAGTGGTGGAGCGAGTCCTTGCGATTTCCGAACTACGCTCGCACACGCCGCAATCGCGACTGCGCAGTCTAACTTCGTGGACTCGGCGACCTGGAGTGAAGAACTATTCGTTGAACCTCCAAGGCAGGCAGAGGCGATAATTGTGACGGCAATGAGGGAGCTCGACGGATGCCACAAATACGTCCTCGCTGCGTCAGGCGTCAGTATGGTGATGGGGTCGCCTGTACGCTTTCCGCGAGTCGGCGATGTGTCAACTGCGGTGCCTTTCCGTGTCTCGGTCGATGGAGTCGTTGTTTCAGAGGAGCTGCTCACAGCGAGGTTCGGTAATATCGACGGGAGTTTCGCGTATATCGGTGCCTCCGCAGATATAACCAGTTTCGATCGACTGGTCGGGAAGGCGAGTGCGAAGATACTTGATGCTTTGCGTAGACCCGAATAGCGGCGCTTCGGGTTGCTGAAGGACTTCTTAGCGCTGCGACCGGTCTTCCGCTACACCCAAAGTGCGTGAGCGGTCACGTCGCCATCTGCGTGCTCGGCGCGCGGTGGTCCAAGCCGTCATGGTGCTCGATCTTTTTGGAGCAACGGTCGCAGATCCGGACCTCGAGGGCCAACAGCTCACCTCCGGTCGGGCACTTGGCGAGCTCGAGCGCGTCCCCAATGGCCCGCTTTGTCGACGCGAACGGGTTATCACACGCTTGGGCCCGTTCCAGGCCAAGATCCTCGCCGCCTGCGGCATCGACCCCTCCGCCTCCCGCTCACGCGCGTCGCCTTGTCGAGCCTGAATCACGGCTTGTGGGTCAGAAAACTGCCTGACCGCCACGTGAATGGGCCTTTCAATCTTGAGCCGCCGAATTCGAGACTGGGGCGTCTGATCGGTGGCGATGTGGAAAAGCTGTGTTGCCGTGGCCTCTGTAGCTTGGATAGAAGTGTTGTGAGAGCGTGTTTTAGGGCGGAATCTGTGTCGGGACGCGCGGTCTGATGGTCCTGGATCGGCTTGAGCCGGTATTGTCCGCCGAGGATCCGAACGAGCTCTCCCCAGTCAGATTTTCCGCCCTGCAACCGCAATGAGCTGCGCTCCGCTTTACGGAAGAACGCATGCTTCGGCGGTTAAGCTTCCTCGCTTGAGCGCACACCTGCTCGAAGCAGCGCCTGCCAGGCAGGTTCAATGCCCGCATCGGGAGTCAAGGCCAAAGTGACATCGCCATACTCGCTGGGTCCAACTAGATATATGCACTGCCGACGGTCGATGGGCGTACCCCACAGCCCCACACGATCGTGCCTCATAGCGCACTCATGGGGATTGAAGAAAAAGGCCTGGCTATTAGCCACCGATCCCTGAGGCGCCGAGACTTCGATGCCGTTGAGCCAGACGGTGAGCTCCGGGCCGCCGCCGTAGCGGTAGTTCCAGCTAATCCACTGCGGGAAGACGTATTGACGAACAAAAGTGCGACTCGAGAAAATTGGGGATTCCGACTGGATCCAGGAGGGGTGTACCTGCCTTCTGACACGTCCGCCGCGGTAGACCATGACGGCGAGAATAATGAACGCAACGGCGATCACGGAAAAGATGACAAGACCATCGATACGTCAATATTACATTAGGGCGTTGTTGAGTCCCAAGTGGTTCCTTCGAAGGTTTCGTGCGCCCGGTGCCAGGCCGTGTTCAAAGTGTAGGTGTCTTGGTGCCCCCGTGGCGGACGGCTGTTCGCGGATGTCGCTCTGACGTCTTCGAGCGGCCGTACACCTGCCGCCGACGTCTTAACGGTTGGTTCGTCAAAGTGGCCGCACCGTTGGGCGCAGGCCTCTGCGCAATCAGGTTGTCGGATCGGAGTCTTGGTAGCGGCCTATTAATACCGGCGTTGAAACGGGAGCACGGCACCCTCGTGGGCACCGACGAGCGAGCCGGAAGGCATGATGGGTAGCCGAAGCGGACAGGTCGTCGCTTCTACAGCGCGCGGTCCCACAAGACATCGCGACCATCATGCCTCGTCGCGGAGAGCGGCGGCGCTTTGTGGGTGGCGATCGACAAGCGGTCGCCCGGCAGGACGGTACAGAGCTCCGCAGCCATTGCGACGCTGAGGCCCGAAGCCGGGTGGCAGGCGGCATGAACCGTCCTGA
>JBEKVJ010000003.1:0-100555 GCA_049514105.1 Acidimicrobiales bacterium | reverse complement strand
GGTACCTTTCGCTACGCCTGGACACAAGGCTTCGGGCGGTGGCGTTGGACGCTCGCCAAGTTGGTGGCGCTCGGGGTCGCGGTCGCCGCGGCCAGCGCAGCCCTCAGCATCTTGGCCTCGTGGTACTACCAGCCGTATTTCGCCTCAGGCAACCAGTCCCTGTCCCTTACGGAGTTCAATCCGCTCAATCCCGGATTGTTCGACCAGCGCGGCCTTGCTTTCGCCGCATGGACCCTGACCGCCTTCGCCATCGGCGCCCTGGCCGGTGTGCTCATTCGCAAGGTCGTCCCTGCCATCGTGACCACTCTGGTTGTTTACGCAGGACTCGCCTTCGCGACCGGGGGGTGGCTACGCATGCACTACCTGACTCCGCTGGTTGCTAAGGGACTCAACGTGCCGGGCTCGGTTCAAGTGGTGAGCGAATGGGCAAGCAAGGGTGGCCGGGTCGTCTTCACCGGCCCACCGACGTTTCCTATCTACCAGCAGTATTGCCCTGCTGCGGCGGGCTTGGGCAAAGGCGGCGGGCCGTCGTCAGGGAATCCCCTTGAGTGCCTGGTCCAGCACGGCTTCACGTTCTGGACCAGCTATCAGCCGGCCAGCCGGTTCTGGCCACTCCAGTGGATCGAAGGTGGCTGGCTGCTCGCGCTCTCTTTGTTGCTCGTCGCCGTGACGGTCTGGATGGTTCGCCGGCGCGCGGTCTGAACGCCGTCAGCCGAGCCCGCGTGAGTCGGAAACAGCTCGAGCGAGATGGATGGCTGTCGATGATCGGGCGGTCTGGTCAGCCGCGAGACTCGTGGACGCGCCGCCCGCGGGCGATTCGTTGGGCATTCTCACCGGCGGCGCTCGGGCGACGGAGGCCCTTTCGCTGAGGTGCGGCTCCGTTCCCATCCTGGCCTTTGGCGCTGTCCGGCCACTGCAACCCGGCCACGGATCGGTCGTTGCCGGGTTTATGGAGCCGGCACCAGCTTCCAATTAGCGGCGTAGTCGGTGGATTCGAGAATGGCGCCGACGCTCTTTGCCACGCCGACGGCGATGCAGTCCGGTGACCCCTTGGCGCAGGAGACGTCGAAGAGGTAGGAGACATCCACGTCCTTCTGCTGCTTCCAGGAGGTGCCACCGTCCTGTGTCGTCTCGATAGCTCCCCAGGAGGTGTACTGGGACGTGCCCTTCGGCGTGTAGCCCCCGCCGACGCTCACGCAACGCCTTGGCGAGGAGCACGAGATGCCCTCGAGATCCGTCACCTTTTGTCCGCTCAAGCGGTTCGTCCAGAGCGAGCCGAAGTTAGAAGTCATGTAGATAGAGCCGGACTCGTGCGAGGGCACGGCGGAGGTGACGTTGCTGACGGCGATGCAGTCACTCTTCGACATGCACGTCACGGCGTCGAGAACGAACCGCTTCAGGCTGATGCTCGTCCAGCTGGTCCCAGCGTCTCGCGTCTTCAGCACCCCGTAACCCGTGACGACGCAGTCATCGCGGTTGACGCAGGAGAAGCCGGAGAGGTTTGACATTGGCACGGTGAGCTTCGGTGTCTTCACGAGCTTCCACGAGGCGCCGCCATCGCTCGAGCGGTACACCACGACGTCGATCGAGTCCGTGGCCAACCCACTCGACCAACAGTCGGTCGTCGTGGGACACGAGACCGCCTGTATCTCTGCCAGCGAGGAGGACACGGTGTGCGCGGTCCAGGTCTTGCCTGCGTCGGAGGTGACGAGGACCTTGTCGCCGAGGCCCCCGCCGATGCAGACGGTCGCCGATGGACACTCGATTACCGAGATCGCGATGGACTCGCTCTCCGCGTGCCAGCTGGCGCCGCCGTCGGTCGTATCCAGGACCACGTTGGCGTGCGCCGTGGTCCCACCGGCGAAACAGTCGCGGGAGCTCGGACAGGAGACCGCCACGACACTCGTGAGCTTCAGGGCGGCCGTCGACGTTGGGGAAGCACTTGCGACACTACCGGTGAGCGCACCGAGCAGTCCCATCACGAGTGCAAGGCGGACGAATCTGTGCATCGGCACCACCCACCCCTCCCGTTTGCGGCTCCCTTACGGACCCGCCTTGAGCAAACTGCGCAACTCGGTTTCTTCGCGTCTCGCGGCAACCTGCACCGTACCCGTCGCTGTGCCGTCGGTGTCCCCGGCAACCACTCGGCGTTCGGTATGTCGTTCTGTCCGTGGGCTGCCTAATACCACATCGGGGGCGATGTCCCGTCGACAGTCCGACCGGGCCATGGCGGTAGCGGCGCGGCGTGCAGCGTGCGAACAGCGGCACCGGCCGCGGACCACGCTGCCGACGATGCGATAGACGGCTCGCCGAGGTGACCGAGAGCCGTCCCGAAGAGAGCGTCGAGCGCGAGCACGGGCGGCTTTCGCCACAGGATCTCCGGGGTCGGGACCGGTGCCGTCGCCATCACCTCGACCTCGACGTCGGTGCGGGTCTGATTAGCGTCGACCTGCAGGAACACGTCGCCAACGCGAGCGGTCGCGCGCTCGTTATGGACGACGACAACCTCGATCTCCGCCACGTCGGCCATTATCGCGAGGAAGAGCACCGGTGCCGCCGCGTCTAGAGCCAACCCCTCTCGTCGGCGATGCGGAGCGCATCCATCCGATTTCGTGCCGAGGTTTTGGCGATCGCGGTCGAGAGGTAGTTGCGAACAGTCCCCTCGGAGAGAAAGAGCTTGGACGCGATCTCGGCCACGGTTGCTCCCGAGCGCGCCACAGCAAGCACGTCCCGCTCGCGGGCAGTGAGCGGGGAGTCGCCCGCCGCAAGCGCCATTGCTGCAAGCGCTGGGTCGACGACGCGCTCTCCCGTCATCACGCGGCGGATGGCCTGCGCCAGGACTTCAGGAGGAGCGTCTTTGACGACGAAACCAACCGCACCAGCCTCCATCGCTCGGCGTAGGTAGCCCGCGCGGCCGAACGTCGTGAGCATGACGACACGGCACTCTGGCAACTGCGCAGCAAGTGCTCCGGCGGCTGCGAGACCGTCGACACCAGGCATCTCGATATCGAGCAGCGCAACATCAGGGTGATTGGCGATGGCGGCATCGACGACTTCGTCTCCCCGCCCGACGGACGCGACGACAGCGAAGTCCGGTTGCAGCTCGAGCAGCGCGCACAGTGCTCCCCGCACGAGCTCCTGGTCGTCAGCGACAAGGAGGCGGATCGTCACGGCGAGGTGGGCACCGCATGGTCGATCGCTACGCGCAGTCGCCAACCGCGTGGGCGCAGTGGGCCAGCTTCGACGGTGCCACCGACCGCCGACGCGCGTTCCCGGAGCCCCGCGAGACCGTTCCCGTCGGCGGTAGACGTCCCGATCCCGTCGTCGCGAATCTCGATCTGTGACGCGGACAAGGTCACTGAGCATCGGGTCGCGTGAGCGTGGCGGGCGACGTTGGTGAGACCTTCGCGCACTACCCACCCGAACAGCTCCTGATGGGCGACATCGACGACGTCGGTCGTGCTCGGGAGGTCCAGGGTGACTCCAGAGGCCCGGAGCAGCTCCCTGCCTTGGGCGAGTTCGCTCGCGAGACTGATGTTTCGGTAGCTCGACACCGCAGCACGCACCTCCGCGAGGGCCTGGCGCGAAAGCTCCTCGACAGCACCGATCTCCTGGGCAGCCCGCGCAGGATCAGTACCGCTCAGGCGATGTGCGAGTCCGGCTTTTAGCGTGACCGTCGTGAGGGAGTGTCCAAGCAGGTCGTGCAGGTCGCGGGCGATGCGCGAGCGCTCGTTGTCAGCTGCCAGCCGACTGATCTCTGCGCGGGCCTCGGCGAGGGCGAGATTCTTTTCGCGGATCTGCACGACGGCGTAGGTGACGATGCCGACGACGGGGATCGCGACCGGGGCCACGTTGTCGAAGGCCTTGGCGAGACTGTCATGCCAGGAGGGAATCGCGACGGGCACGATGAGCGACGCCATCGCCATGGCCACGATCGCTGGCGCGGCTCGGGCGCCGAAGCGCGCCACGCTGAACATCGTGATGTACAGGCACATGATGAACGCGGGAGCGTGCGCGAAGGGCAGCTCGGCAATGAACGCGGCGACGAGCAGAACATAAGGAGCCCAGAACCACCAAATGGACTTGGGCGGAAGCCAGGTCAGACCTGAGTCCTGGAAGAAGATGGCAATGTAGGAAGCGACGAAGACCCCGAGGATGACATAGCCCGCGACCGCGTGCCGGGGGGAGTTCTGAGCGACAGCTTGGGCGACATAGACGAGGTAGGCGAGAAAGACGACCGGAAGTACGCGGCCACGCCATCCCGTCGTCCAGCTGCGGTCATCAGCTGGCCACGCCACCCCCAGTGGAGTCGCTGGTCGTTCCACGGCATCCACGTCCGCTAAGCGTATGGTCCGAAGCGATCAGACGCCGCCGGTGTCGTGCCGGTAGGCGACGACAGCGAGTGGGATGAGCGCGGCGGTCCAGCATGCGACCACAATCCATGCTTCTGCCGGCCAGTCCCCGTGGAGGAGTGCGGCCGCGCCGGCATGTACGAGCCAGTAGGAGGGCAGCAGCTTGACAACGGTCAGCATCGCTCCGCTATTGAACAAGCTCCCAAACGCGCCGCCGAAGAGGGCGAAGAAGACGACGAGCCAGCCCATGACTGGCACGAGGGCGTCCGTCGCGATCAGGTGACCGAAGATGAGGCCCATCAAGACGAACGGCACCAAGCCAACAAGAAGCAGGCCGCTCATCTCTAACCACTGCCCGACGTCGAGGCGCACCCCAAGCGTTGCGCCGGCCACGAAGACCAAGACGAGCGAGGGCAGCGCCACGAGGTAGGCGGCGAACGCCTTCGCGAGGTAGTCGGTGCGGACCCGCAGTGGCGTGATCCGCAACTGGCGGGTCCATCCCCGAGCGCGGTCGCGCGCGAGACGGGCACCGGGTCCGATGGCGGCGAACATCGCGCCATAGGCCGCCATCCCGGTCATGAAGTAGAGCGGAAAGGAGACGCCCGCGGCGTAGACGAATGCATGACGGTTGCCCGAAGCGACCGAGTAGTAAACGACGAGTGGAAGTGCCAAAGAGAGCGCCCACATCAGGCGGTTGCGCACGGTCCGGACAAGCTCGTAGCGCACGTGTGTGGCGGCACTCATCAGGCCACCTCCTTGTTCGGGCGAGCGTTGTCGTCCTCGGCCGTCAGCTCGAGGAATGCTTCCTCGAGGCTTCCGCCGCGTGCTTCGACGTCGCGCACCTCGGGGAATGTTGCGAACAGCGCCGGCAGCGCAGCGTCGGCGTCCGAGCACGAAAGCACCACCGTCTCACCGTGGCGCTCGACGTTCATTACGCCGGGCAGGGCACGAAGCGATTGGAGATCGACGCCGCGGAGCGTCGCCCGGACCGTTCGAGCCCCCGCCTTCGCCTTGATCTCGGTGGCCGGCCCGTCGGCAACGATGGAGCCGCGGGCGATGAGCACGATGCGGTCCGCGAAGGCGTCGGCCTCTTCGAGGTAATGGGTCGCAAAGATGACGGTCTTTCCCTCTGAAGCGACTCCGCGCATCACCTCCCAGAACTCGTGTCGGCCCTCGACGTCTATTCCAGCGGTTGGCTCGTCGAGCACCAAGAGATCGGCGTTGGCGACAAGGTCCGTGGCGAAGCGCACTCGCTGAGCTTGCCCGCCGGAGAGCTTCGTCGTCCTGCGCTCCGCGAGCTCGCTCAGCCCCGTGAGTCCTAGCACGTCATCGACACGAAGCGGGTGTGGGTAGTACGAAGCCACGAGCGTGAGCAACTCGCGAACACGCAGATGGTCCGGTAACGACCCGGTCTGGAGCATCCCGCCGACCCAGCCCGACTTGACCGCATCAGCCGGGGAAACGCCGAAGACGGCGACCGTTCCGCGGTCGGGATCGACGAGTCCGAGCAGCATGTCGATCGTCGTCGTCTTGCCCGCGCCGTTCGGCCCGAGCAGGGCAACGGTCTCGCCGGGCGCGATCACGAGGTCGATTCCATGAACTGCCTGGATCGAGCCGTAGGACTTGGTCAAACCGCTGGCTCTGATTCCAGCGGCCTCGACGTTGAAGGCGATCATGGTGTCATAGTGTTCGCCAGTCGGGCTGAGTTGTAGTGAGATCGCTCACAACTCGCGTATGCCTTTTGTCATGGTCCGCAAGAGTGCCTGGATGGGCAGAGGTTCAGCTTCCCTAAGTCCGTCTCGCGTGACGGTAACGCCCTAACGGTCTGGGCTCGACACGTGCCCAGGTACGCGCCAGGACTTGAGGCGCAAGTGAAGCGCAAGGCAAACATCGCGTGCCCCCGTGCTTCAGGAAGCGCTTTGTAGCCCATTCCCGGCTCAAGCGATTTGCCGCGAAAGCGGCGCACCGAGCAGCGCAGCTGGATGTCGGCAAGATTGCAGTCCGGGCGTCGAGAACACGCGCAAACATTCGGCGGTCGGTGTGTCGTGTGAAGCGCAAATCAGCGCCCACGCCCGGTGGTCGGCATCAGCTTTCAACTGCCCGCCATAAGCACGAAGTCGACGACTTGGTCTAAGTGCCAATCCCAGCAGACGGTGCCCGCCATAACGTCCTGGTGTTTTCCGCGCGGCAGGACTAGCTCGGGATTTTTCTTAGCTGGTGCAGAGGAGTCAACGTGATTGCTGCGCGAGGCAGCCGGTCGTGCGATCGTCAAGCTCGATCAGGATCGTTCAGAGCCGCGGTAATCGCTTCGACACGGGCGCGGTGCGCGCGAGAACGGGTAACCACTTGATGCGCGGTCATGCGTTCGTAGGCGGCTGCCCACAGGTCGAGGGTCAGCGGCCGGGCAATCATGACCGCTGGTAGCCGGGCGAGTTCCTCCTGCGACAGGGGGACTGAGCCATAGCGGTCCAATGCCCGGCGAGCGCGAGCGGGGCCGGCCACGTACAGCAAGAAGGCCAGCGGCCAGATCCTCGGACCACGCCCAACCCCGATCCAGTCGATGATCACCGGGGGTTGCTCGCCCTGTGGGACGGCGTTCGGCGGTGTGAGGTCGGCGTGGATCAGCGCTTCGGGCAGCCCGGCGCCGTCGTCGGCGTCGGCCAGGGTGTCGACGAGCTCGGCGACCGAAGGTCCGACGTGGCCACCAAGGGCAAGCGCCTGCTCGATCTCGCGCGAAGGAGTGGGGCCGAGCCGGTGCCACCCACCGCCGGCGGGCAAGTCCTTGGCAGGTCGGACGGCGAGTCGGCCGAGCAGCCCCGCGCACCAGGCCAGTACGAAGCTGGACCGGGAGCTGGTGACGGTTCGACGTACTCGGTGATGAGCACGTGCCGGTCCTCTCCGAGCGTCAGCACCGGGTTGTCGCTCGTGCATCGTTCGGCAGGGAATCGGGTGCCTGCCAATCTCTGCAGGACGTGCGCGGCAGTGTCCACCATCGCACGCTCGACCCCTGGACCAAACACACGCGCGACGAGGTTGGGCCCGTCAGGTCCAGCGTCAGAGGGATACAGGCGGTATGCGTCGACGTCCAGCTCGCTGTGTAACGACAGTGGCTGGCCGATTGACTCGGCGACCACATTCACCACGGTTGCGGCGTCCTCGATCACGGGATGAACGCGCATTGCAACACACTGACATGCCAGGCAAGGCGCCCGCGGCCATCCGGCCGGTCGAGGGCACCTTTGACGGTTTCGGGGAGACACTCGGGATTCATGAACACGCCGCCCCTGGCAGAGAGGGTCGCGTAGAGTGACAGAAGCTGACGGCACGTCGTCCCACGCCCGCTTTCTCATCCTCGTCACCCCGGCCGGATTCGAAGACTTCACCCGCACCTGCGGGCACCCGGCGACATACGATGGCGCCTCCGGATCTGCCGCCCAAGGACCTCCATTTGCTGTTGGACGTAGCTCGAATTCACGGGCTCGACATCCTCGATTCCTAACGAGCGGCATCCCCTGGCGATCGGTGACAGGTGGCTGCTCAGTTCTCCCCGCTAGATGGCCCTTTTCTCAGGGTGCAATATGACAGCGGGAAACGGGTTTGAAAACAGTCCTATGCATCCCGCGTTGTCAGAATCGGAACGTTCTCAGAACGATTGCCCGTCAGAAGAAACGGGCCCGCGATCGTGGACCGAGCGGAGTTTGCTAGGAGCTGGAGGGCAGCACGATCACAGTCAGCGGCGAAGGCACCGGGATGTGGGGACCTCGGAAGGCTACGCCGACGTGGTAGTAGCCGGCCGGGAGCGGTTGCGATCCTGATGGCGAGGCGAAGCTGGCTGAAAGGCTGAATGGAAGCGTGGTCACTCCGATTGGAAAGCTGAACGATGTTGAGCATGACCGGGTCGGGAACATCGGCCGCTCGGGATGGTTCCCGCCGTATATGACAGGGGCAACAGTGTCGGCCCGGCACACCGCTCCGCCCTGGAGGGCGTGACGAGTGTTGTTGATTACCTGAAGGTGGCCGACGATTGTCTCACCGCTTGTGACGCCATCCGCGTCTACGACGAGATGTACGACGACGCCATTTATTCCTTCGCCCGCCATGTTCGTGGACGCGTCAGAGTCCTGTATCGGGCCGAGGGGGGCCGCGAATCCGCCTGGCCCAGGCCCGGCCGCTGTGTTACCACCGAGCGAGAAGCTGAGCCCGAGCGCGGTTGCGAAGATGGCGAACGCGACAGACAGAGCCGCTATGTGGCGCCGCGACCATCGGAGGCAGAACCGGCTTTTGAGCGCGGCCCAAAGCACGTCCGACATCGCGAGAGGCCCGAGCCGGCCCTCGGCTCTTAGGTCTTCGAGCAGCGCGCCGAACTCATTGCCGTAGCGCTCGCGCCAGGCTCGTGGAAAGCATTTGACTACTGCGCGAATGGCCGTCACGGCAAAGTCCGAAAGAGCGGCTGCAATGTCGCGAGTCTGGCTTCGCCCTCGCGCACTACCTGCTTTAGTTCAGCGAGGATCTGGCCAAGCGACTGGGCGCCCGACTCCGTGATCCGATAGGGCCGGCGACGCCCCTCGGGCTCGAGCGGCTCGATCAAAGCGTCGCCTTCCAGGCGGGCGATGGCTCCATAGAGGGTTCCGGGACCGAGACGGACGCCAGCGAACGATTCGATGTCGACTATGAGCGCGTGGCCATGTTTTGGATTGGAAGCCAAACTCATCAACACGAGCAGCGCGGGGTCGTTCTCACGTCGAAGACCGTCCGATGAGCTTCGTCGTTGACGTGGCATGTCTTGGATAATAGCTACGTTGAACGTAGATAGCAACATGGCGACGCGACGCCTGCCGCAGATTCCCTGGTCGCCGAGCGTGGGCCGCACAGAATGTCAATTCGGGACCGGTCGTGGAGGCAGGTACGGACTCGGGTCCGATCAGAGTCGCGAAAGGGAGCGTTGATCCAAGTGAAGACGGGCGTGCCCACCCCTGGTCGGTACGGTTCGTCAAGCTGTTCCGCCTGCCCCGTGGTGCCCGATCTTTCGACACAGGCGTGACCTAGCTAGGTGTAGCGTCGCCGCACCGGGCTCGGCATCGCCGTCGAGTCCAACCACTTGAGGGGGAGCGATGCCGACCGTACTGGGTCATCATGATGTGAAGGACAAGGATCATTGGCTCGCATCGCCTAAACGCGAAGAGTTCTTCGGGCCTCTCGGTGTCACTAACATACGGACGTTCGTCGACCCGCAGAACCCGACTCATGTTGCGCTTCTCATGGATGTTCCCGACATGGACGCTTTCACGGCGGCGATGCAAACCGAAGCCTCGGCCGAGGCGATGGCGCACGACGGCGTGCTCACTGAAACCCTCGTAATCCTTTTCGAGGCTTAGTTCCCGACCGCATTCCCGCAAGTACGGAACGCGGCGGTGAGACACTTGCAGCCGCGCGGGAAACTGGGCGCTGATTAGCCTCGGTGCCCGTATCGATCGGACGCATGCCCGCGAGACAATTCTTTCGCTCCTACGAAGGCGGATTCGGACGTGCTCGGCCACGTGCAAGCAGTCGACCAGCAGAATCGACACCGTTCCGCCGCGTTATCGGCTACCCTGCCTCCACCTTGCTGCGGAGGAGTTCCCTCGCACGGTGGTCCAGATTCCGGCATGTCGCGCGGTCTCCTCGACCATGTGCGGACGCCAAGGCCGCACTCCTGTCGCTGAATCGGATCGCGGCGGAGTTGTGGCCTTGCAATCCAGCGTCGCCGTGGTGATCGGGCTCGCAGTCGGGGTGCCGCTCGGGATCGTCGCCGAGAGGTTCCTTTGGGATCTCTTCGCTACCAACATCTACGTGGTGCCAAGCCCGACGCTGCCCGCTCTGGCGATGGTGACCAGCGCACTCGGTGCGCTGGTGCTCGACAATCTGGTCGCCACTATTCCGGGACGCATCGCGGCCCGAACGCCGACGGCGCTGCTGCTCGGACCGAGTAGGAGCGTTGATTAACGAAAGGGCTGCCCGGCTCCTCGGCGCTGGTAATCGGTGCCCGATCTTTACGGGCGTGTACCGATGGTCGCCGTCCTGTGGAAACCAATCACACAGATAGCCAAACTGGGGAGATGACCTCTCTTAAGCATTCGGAGGCGATTGTCATTGCTCGCTCTCCGGAGGACCTCTACGACCTTGTGTCCGATATCACTCGAATGGGGACCTGGAGTCCTGTCTGCAAGGCGTGCTGGTGGGACGAGGGGGCCAGCGCCGAGGTGGGGGCCTGGTTCACTGGAAGAAACGAGCTACCCGAGCGCACTTGGGAGACGCGGTCGGAAGTCGTCGCCGCCGAGCGAGGTCGAGAATTTGCATTCATCGTCAATGGCACCTGGACGCGGTGGGGATATGTTTTCACGCCCGTCGATGGCGGGACGAAGCTGACCGAGTCGTGGGAGATCCTGCCCGGAGGCTTAGCGATGTTCGAGGACCGCTTCGGTGCCGACGCTCAGGCACAGATCGCAAGCCGGCTGGAACTTGCCCAGAAGGGCATCCCAGCGACGCTTGCAGCGATTAAGAAGGACGCCGAGGCTGAGTAAGCATCTGGGTCCCTTCGAGCTGTCCTTTAGCCGAGTGGAGTAGGGGGAGGCTCCTCCTCCATGCGATCCCTACCCGTCGATCGGCAGTTGACAGAAGCACTCGCGCGAGAGACCACAATGCGGCTAGGAGGCGGTCCTGCTGCAGGACCAAGACGCAGCTTCAGTTGCTGTCGTCATCGTCGAACCCGATGAGCCAGTGGAGACCGTACCGGTCGACTACCTGACCGTCGGATGCTCCCCACGGCCGCGTCTGCAAGTCAGCCACAACGCGACCGCCTGCAGAGAGCTTCGAGAACCAGTCCCTCAGTATCGAAGGCGCAGCGACGCCCAAAAGCGAGAGCATCATGCCTTCGCATCGGACCGCGGGCTCGTCGCCGGTCACATCGGCGGCGAAGAGCTCGACCGGGCCGTCCCTGAGATAACCGTGCGCAATGGCTTCGCCCGGTCCATCGGTCCGATTGAACTCCTCGAAGCTGTGCAGCTGAACCGAGCAACCGAAAACGTCGCCATAGAACGTCAGTGCCGCCCGAGCGGTGCCGGGAAAGTGGAGGTAAGGCGTAGGCCCAGTCATCGTGCGCTCCCTGTGGCCTCGTGGGATCGGTCACCACAGACGACGAGTTCGACGACTCTAAGCGCCCTCGGTGCTCCCTTGACGATACCGAAGCGCGTCCGAGGACGGGTTGGGACGATGTCGCCGCGTCACGGACCGCCGTTTCGCGCCACAGGACTGGACTGGCGATGCTGCGCTGCGTGACTGCTCTGAGCTTTCCTGACCCGCGCACCTGGCCGGCCGCTCCGATCGCCGCCGACAGACATCTTGTTAGCGATCTGTGCGAGTCCGGGGCGGCGTGCGCAGAGAGCAGGTAATTCACGACCTCCACATCCCAATAGCCGATAGCGGCTGCCGATTCATCGGTCTTGGGGTAGTCGAGGGTGTCGCAGGACCACTAACCCGAGCACCGCCGACCCAAGCGAAGACCGCCGCGTGACCTAGGAGAGTGGCCTCCGGCCCATGGCGACGCCGGCCTGGTCAAACCTGCCTTGAGTACGAGCGAACCGCGAGTGGAATGAAGATCGCGGCGACCGTGGCGCATCCGAGGAGTGCCCATCCGACCTGGGCAGTCAAGGCGCCGTGGTTCATAAGGTCACGCATCGCCGAGACGACGTGGGAGACCGGATTGACCCGCGTCACCGCCAGAAGCCAACCCGGAAGGGTGTCAACGGGGACGAACGCGTTGGAGAGGAAAGCCAGAGGGAACATGATCATTATCGACATTCCCTGGACGGCGCCGACGCTCTTGGCTTTGGTGCCGATCCAAAGGAAGATCCAGGCGAGGGACCAGCCGGTGATTACAGCTAGAACCATTCCGGCGAACACGCCGATAACACCACCGCCAGGGCGGTAGCCCATGATCACCCCGATGGTGATGGTAATGCTCGCGGCGATGACGTACCGGGCGAGGTCGGCCATCATCGGTCCGGCGAGCGGCGCGATCCGCGCGATGGGCAGCGATCTGAAGCGGTCGAATACGCCTTTGTCCATGTCCTCGCGGAGTTGGACTCCTGCAGCTACACACGCGGTGATGGTGGTCATGGCGATGATGCCCGGGATCAGGGTCGGCAGGTAGTGCTCGGTGCTGCCGGAGATGGCGCCGCCGAACATGAGCCCGAACATCACCGTGAACAACACGGGCATCGCGATGACGTCGGCCAGCTGCTCGGGATTGCGACGCATCTTGATGAGGGCGCGCCATGCCAGCGTCGTGATCTGGGTGAACGCCTCGCGAACGGGCACTGACGCTTTGACGGTGCGCGCGGCCGGCCGGGATGTGGCGATTGGGATAGTGATGGCTGCTGTCATGATTTGCTCGCCTCAGTTTCTGGGACAGGGGATTCACTCGTGTGGCCGGTCAGGGCGAAGAACACCTCGTCGAGGCTTGGTTGTTCGACGGTGGCGCTCGTGATATCAAGCTGGTGGTTCCGCAGCGCGATGAGGACGTCGGCAGCCTGGTTAGCGTCGCTCAGCGTCACGCTGAATCCTGAGCCGGTGGGGGAGACGATCGGTGTGACGCGGGTCAGTTCCGCAGCAATGGCGAGCGCGTCTGGCGTGTCGGCGCCCTCGGCCATCTGGACACGGAGGCTCGATGTGCCGATCTGGGTCTTGAGCTGACTCGGAGTGCCTTCGGCGACCTTCCGGCCGCGATCGATGACGGCGACCCGCCCGGCGAGTGCGTCGGCTTCGTCGAGGTACTGGGTGGTCAGCAAGATGGTCGATCCCTCAGCGACCAGTTCGCGGATCGTGTCCCACATCTGGCTGCGATTCCGGGGGTCGAGACCGGTCGTGGGTTCATCGAGGAAGATCAGTGCGGGCTTGGTGATCAGGCTGGCCGCGAGATCAAGACGACGGCGCATGCCGCCGGAGAACTGCGAGATCGGGCGGTGAGCGGCCTCAGTGAGGTCGAACTGCGCGAGCAGGTCGTCGCCGATCCTGTGGGCCTGCTTGGAGGACAATCCCTGCAGGCGGCCGAACATCCAAAGGTTCTCACGGCCGGTCAGGTTCTCGTCGACCGAAGCGAACTGGCCAGTCACGCCGATCAGTTGCCGCACAGCGTGGCCCTGGCTGCGAACGTCGTACCCGAAGATCCTCGCCTCGCCGCCATCGATCCTCAGCAGCGTGGCCAACATGTTCAGCATCGTTGTCTTGCCGGCACCGTTCGGGCCGAGCACCCCGAAGATCTCACCTTCCATGATGGTCAGGTCGATGTCGTCCACGGCGCGATTCGTGCCGAACAGCTTGCTCAGGCCACGCGCCTCAACAGCCACAGTGCCCGAAGGCGAGCTGCCGCGGGCAGCTTGGTCGGCGCTTGTGCTCGATCGTTCGGCTTGGGAGGTTCCGGTGGTCATATTGTGGCTCCAAATTTCGTGTGAACCTAACTTTAGCATGACTCTATGATTCGGTCTACACTGGGTTCGCGTGACGATGAACAGCGACGACCTCGCCGTGGATGCCATCCTTCAGGTCCTCCAAGGCGCCCATCTCAACGAGGCAAGGGGCCCGGACGAGGGTCTACGTGAGCGCAAGAAGCGACAGGTTCGTCAAAAGATTTCCAACGTCGCAACCGCAATGTTCTTGGTCCACGGGTTCGACAACGTGACCGTGGCCCAGATCGCGGCGGCTTCCGAGGTTTCCGAGCAGACGGTGTTCAACTACTTCACGACCAAGGAGTCGATGTTCTTCGATCGCTCCGAGCCCATGATCAACGCAGTGGCGGATGCCGTAAGGGAACGCGGGAGTGCTTCACTGGTCGAATCCGTTGTGCAATCGCTCGCTGGCGAGATTCGCACCGGCCAGTGGGAGGCCTTGGACGAAGCAGGTCAACTCCGCCTGTCCCGGCTCTTTGTCGACGCCGCTACCGGATCGCCAACGCTCGTCGCGGCGCGGTTCGCTGATTTGCCACGCTTGATCGACAAGGTGTCCGTCGCGCTTGCGCAACGGATCGGTGCGGACCCGATCGACCCCGAGGTGCAGCTCGCCACGCACGTGATCGCTGGCCTCGTCCAAGTCCTGGTGCAGTCAACGTTTCACAACGTCAAACGCGCGACTTCAATCGCCGCGCTGAACGACGGCGTCCACCGCGACATCCTCAAGGCTGCCAAGCTCGCCGAGCCGTCCCTCACCGCGTTCGACAAGATTCGCGACACGGCGCGCGTATGAGCCCATCCTTGGGCCGACGCCAAAGAGCTGCCAACTGGGGGCTCAAACGCCAGTTGAAAACTGCGTGTTCTTCGAGCTGGACTTGCTGACGGCACCGACACTTGAAGCGCTGCCGTCGTCCGCGCGGCTCGTTTGAGCTCGCGCCTACTGGCGTTGCAACTATCAGTAGGCGAGCCCGCAGCACAGGGCCAGCGCCGCCGCGAGGAAGACCCCCCATACTCAAGGCGTGCTAGGTCCTGCGCCGTGGTCCTCAGCTCAGTGTTCCAGAAGCGTCACAAGGGAGTTGACCGTACCCCAGTTCCGCGCAGTTCCCGCATGCATCGGGGTGCGGTGCTGTCCGCCGCGGCTCAGCTCCGAGCGCAAGATGCTGCGGGCAAACCCATCGGGCGTCCACAGGTACAACGTACGACCGATGACGCGCACGTCATCCCGACTCTTTTTGTTTCGGGCTCGTTCGACTGCGGCCTCGAGCGATGCCACGCCGTTGGGCCCAGGAGATTCTCTGAGGAATACGGCGTGGAGGAGTTTGTGGTCGTCCTCATTGGCAAAGGGGTTGTCACGGACTACCTCGGTGAGCTCGCGACGTGTGAGGACCACGACGGCAGGGCGGACACCAAGCCGGTCCGCGATCGCGATCTCGAGGTCTTCACCCAAAGTGGTGCTGCTCGCGTCGGGCTTAGCGGAGCTGAACACGACGTTGCCGCTTTGGATATAGGTCGCCACATCGCTATGACCGAGCGAAACCACTAACAGGCGGAGTTCAGCCATCGAGACTTTGTTCCGGCCCAAGACATTGATCCCGCGGAGCAGGGCGACATGAGTCCGCATCGGCTGATCTTCGCGCGGGCGCCCGCAGTCTGGTATGTCCACACGAGCCTGCCGATTCGGCGACCCGCCGTATCCAGACGTGAGAGGCAATATGCCTCGGGACCAGGGACTCTCTTGCGATCACCGATCTTCGAACCCATGGTTCTTGAGCGGCTCAGAGTTGCGCATTATTGATCGATTCTGATCGTTGCGCCACCATATAGCAGGATTGCCAACCCTCGATCTGCGCTCTCGACCGAGACGGGTCGCGACGTTGGCCAGGGCACTTACCGCTGTGAACAGGGAAAACAGCAGAAGTTAAGAGTCTTGCGCTTTCGTCGAGAGTTCCATAGGGTAGCCATGTCAGGTTTGACCACCCGTGGGAGGATCGCTCATCATGAGCAACTTCGAGCAGGAGCTCACGACACAACCGGAGATGTGGCGCCGAGCCGCTGAGCTCGCGTCCGCTGCAGCGCTGTTCCCGCCAGGCGCTCGGGTCGCCTTTGTGGGCTGTGGCACTTCGCTCTATGTCGCCCAGGCAGCTGCTACATATAGGAACGAGCAGCTGCTCGGCGAGAGTGACGCCTTTCCGGCCTCGGAGATACCTCCCGGCCGTAAGTACGACGCGGTCGTCGCCATCTCTCGTTCGGGCACGACCACTGAGGTGCTTGAGGCGATGGCGGCGCTCGTTTCGCACACGCACACCCTGGCCATTACCGCTGTGGACGAGAGCCCCCTCGCCGACATTGTCGCGGAGAGAATCGTGCTCTCGTTTGCTGACGAGCAGTCGATAGTACAGACGCGCTTTGCGACAAGCGCCCTGTCTTTCCTGCTCGCCACCTGTGGGTGGGACGTGGTGGCCTCCGCGAAGAGGGCCGAGGCGTTCCTCGACGAGGTGCCAGAAGAGGTCGGTACCGCTGAACACTTCGTCTTCCTAGGCCGAGGTGTCGGAGCCGCGCTGGCGAACGAGGCCGCCCTCAAATTCCGCGAGGTTCTCGGAGCTTGGACCGAGTCCTATCCCACGATGGAGTACCGCCACGGCCCGATCTCGGTTGCCGGCGAGCGTTCGCTCGTATGGATCCTGGACGACGCGGAGACCCGTATCGATAAAGAGATAGCGATCACCGGCGCCCGCGTCGTGCGTAGTGGAAGTGACCCGCTCGCCAGTCTGGTCCGAGTGCATCGTGCTGTCCAACAACTCGCGACGAGACGAGGCGTCGATCCGGATCACCCCCGCTTCCTCGTTCGCTCGATCATGTTGGATCGCCGCTGAGATGACCGTTGGCGTAGCGAGCGCCGTACTCGCGCTCGACATCGGCGGTACGAAGATCGCGTCGGCGATCGGTGACGCCACTGGGGATCTGCGCCGTCGGCGCACGGTGGCCACCGAGGCAGGGCGCGGGGCCAAGTGTGTACTCGACTCCGCAGTCGTTCTCGCGAAGGAAATTCTCTCAGAGGAGCGGGCCAGCGGTGCTGACGTGTGCGCTATCGGAGTGTCCACGATGGGGCTGACCAGAGTGGACCGGGTCGATCTTGCTCCCAACGTCCCGGGCTGGGAGAGGCTCGCGATCCCTGGCGTGATCGGCGAGGCCTTCCCCGGATTACCTGCCGCGTTCGGCAACGACGTGAAGCTGGCCGCGCTGGCCGAGCTCACCTGGGGTGCGCTCGCCGGCGTCGGCTGCGGCGTCTATCTCAACCTTGGAACTGGGATCGCCGCCACGCTCGTCGTCGACGGACGAATCGTCGAGGGGGCGCACGGAGCCGCGGGCGAGGTCGGCTACTGGCTCACAGACGGCTCTGCGACGCCACGGATGGCCGCGGACGGTGCCGTGCCGACCGAGGAGGCCCTGGGCGGCAGAGGCGTCGCTCGACAGAGCGCCGCACTCTTCGGGCGGAGCGTCGAGGTTGCTGAGCTCGTCACACTGGCGGAGGCCGACAAGAGCGCGGAGATGCTGCTCGAGGGTTTGTGGGACGCGATTGGGACCCTCGTCGCCAATCTGGCGATTGTCTGCGACCCTGAGGTCTTCGTCCTCGGCGGCGGTTACGTGCGCTCCGATCGCTTCCCGATCGATGTCATCGCTCGCTTTCTGGAGCGTGCCGTGCCCTATCCGCCCCGCGTAGTTCGCGCCCGTTTCGAGGGTGACGCTTCTCTCCACGGGGCCGTGGCCGTGGCACTACGGGACTGTCTAGGAGCTGTGAGCACTGGTGCCGGCGTCGACCAAACACCCAGCAGCCGTCCAAGGCCCACGAGGTGACTCCGTTTACCGTTCTCGACAAGTCCGGCCAACTAGTGGGCGCGCCACGCCGGCGAGGACGCCGAGGGGGCGCACGAGGTTCTACCGCAAGCATGCAATTAGCAAACGAGCAGCTAAGTACCCAAGGAAGGGGAACGATGAGTAAGAGGACATGGATACAAAGCACACTGTTCAAGGCAGCTGCGGTGGCAGCAGCTGCATCGTTGGTGCTTTTCGGGAGCTCCGCGGCCGCTTCGCCGGCGGCGCACCACAGCAGCACGAGCGGTGTGACAATCAACGTGGCCATCGCCTATCCCGCCCCACCTAAGGCGATGCTCGCCAAGTTCACGAGCCAGACAGGCATCAAGGTCAACTGGTCGTACCTGCAGTGGGACGACTTGCAGACCAAGATCGCCGCTGCAGCGGAGGCCGACAGTTACTTCGCCGACGTGACGGACGTGGACTGGTCCAAGGTCGGCGAGTATTACGTGACGAAGTGGTTCCTGCCGCTCAACAAGTACTTCCCGATCAGCTCTCTCGGATCCCAGTACCCCCAGCTCAGCTCGTTCATTCGCAACGGCACCCTGGTCGGGATGCCGATGGACGTGTCGCTGCTTGTCACGACGGTCAATGAGAAGCAGTTCCGCAAGGCCGGCATCACTGCGATGCCAACGACGCTCGCTCAGTACACAAAGGACCTGCAGACCTTGAAGTCCAAGAACGTCGTCGCCCATCCCCTCGACATCCCATTTGCCGCCGCCGAAGGGCTCTCGACCTACTGGTACGAGCTCACCGCGGCGATGGGCGGCCAGGTGCTCAGTGCGTCCTACAAGCCCCTGTTCAGCACCCCGTCGTCTCCCGGCTACAAGGCGATGGCCTGGATGGTGAACGCCTACAAGACCGGGCTTGTCGCCAAGGCGAACCTAGACTACGAGGACTACCAAGGTTTTGAGACCGAGATGGCACACGGCCTCGCAGCGAGCGTCTTCTCGGACTACTCCGGTGACATCGGAACGATCTACGACGTTCCGAGCCAGTCGAGCGTCGTAGGTGACGTCAGTTATGTGGGGACACCCGGAAGCTCCGGGCTTGCCCCCAACCTCGGCAACCCCGACGGGATCGGCATCCCCCGCTCGGCAGAGCACGTTTCTGCAGCGGTCGAGTTCATCAAGTGGATGGAGGAGCCTGCGAACCAGGCGGCGTTTGCTGGTGCGGCCGGACCTAAGAACGTCATCAGCACCTTCCCGTTGCCGTCGAACCGTGGAGGGCTGAGCCTCCTCGCGTCGTCCGGCAAGGTTCCCGGCGCGGCTGCTCTCGTCAATCTGGTCGAGAATCACGGGCGCGCGGTGTTCCCCGCCGGCGCACCGCCGTGGTACCCGAACTTCAGCAATGCCGTCTACACCAACTTGCACTCCGCGGCCGCCGGCCAGGAGAGCGTTGCCAGCGCGATCTCGGCGATCGCCTCAGAGGTGAACAGCCTCAACAGCTAGAACCCGTCGGAGGTGGGTCCCGGCCGAGCCGTTTACAAGCTCGGCCGGGACCTTGAACTTGGGAGGAAGGAGGAGCGTGTCTCAGCCCGCGATCTCGAGCCGGCGCCGGTCTCCGGCTGCGGGGTTCGCCCGCCGACACTCGAGTCGGTCGGAGGCCATGGGCTTCGCCATGGTCGCACCGCTCCTCGTGTTCATTCTGGCCCTCGCCCTTTACCCGACGGTGCTCACGACAATCGACGCGTTCATGCACATCGACGCGCTCACGCCGCCGAACCACTTCGCGGGGTTCGGCAACTTCACGGCCATCTTCTCCAACCCCGAGATCCGCCAGAGCTTTGAGAACACAGGCTGGTACGTCGTCTTTGGCGTCGGACTGACGCTCGTGCTCGGCACAGCCTTCGGCCTTTTGCTCCAGCGACGCTTTCGCGGACGGGGCATCGTGCTTGCGATCGTCGTTCTGCCCTGGGCGCTGCCTGGGGTGGTCGAAGGCGTGATCTGGTCTTGGATCTATGACCCGACCTTCGGCGTGTTGAACTCGGTGTTGAAAAGTCTGCACCTCATCTCCCAATATCAGCTGTTCATCGGCACTCGTGAGATCGAGAGCATCCTTCTCACCTCGCTCGTTCAGATCTGGCAGATCACCCCCCTCGCGACGCTGCTCGTGCTGGCGTCGCTGCAGAGCATTCCCGGTGATGTCTACGAGGCGGCTCGCGTAGACGGGGCAGGTTGGTGGCAGGTGATCCGCCGGATCACACTCCCGCTGATTCGTCCTGGGCTCGCGATCGCGGCTGTAGAGGCACTGGTGCTGTCGCTCAACATCTTCGATCAGGTCTATGTGTTGAACGCAGGCGCGACGACGGCATCGTCGGTGATGAGCGTGACCTACTTCACCACGTTCCAGGGCCTCAACTTCGGGCAGGGGTACGCCCTTTCGCTGCTGGCCACGGTGGTGACGGTCGCGCTGTCTCTGGGCGCCCTGAAACTCCTCTACCGCAAGGTCACCTTCTAATGCGACGGCGGATGGCCACTTGGGCCCGGCGGGCTGCAATCGGCCTCGTGATCGTATGGTCGCTGTTCCCTGTTTACTGGGCGCTCAACACGAGTCTCATGACGAACGCGCAGGCGCAGAGCTCTCACACTCATTTCCTTGTCACACGGCCAGTCTTCGCGAATTATCAGGCGCTGTTCGGAGTCGGTCCTCAGGCCCCCTACGCCGCGGGAGGGATCGGCCGGTCCCTTGTGAACATCGTCGTGGAGAGCGGCGGGGCGACCCTGCTGACACTCGTGATCGCCATCCTCGGGGCGTACGCATTCGCGCGGCTGCGATTCAGGCTGAAGAACCTGTTCTTCTACACCGTGCTCGGGACCCTGACGCTGCCTGTCTACGCGACGCTGATTCCGCTCTACCGGATCATGAGCGAGGTCGGGCTTGTCAACACCTACCTCGGCATCATCCTCGTGTACGCATCCGGTTTCATGCCGCTTGCCATGTGGATCATGTACAACGTCTTCCTAGCGCTCCCGCCGAGTATCGAGGAGGCCGCGGTCATCGACGGTGCCTCAATGCTCCAGACCTTCTACAGGGTCGCGCTTCCCATCGCCAAGCCGGGGATCGCCGCCACCGCGATCATCACGTTCCTCCTCGGGTGGGGGCAGTTCATCTTTCCTCTCGTGCTCAGCAGCACTGGGTCGACCCAGCCGCTGACAGTCGTTCTCGCCTCGCTCGAAGGGCGTCACGTCGTGCCCTACACGATCGTCAACGCGGCGGCGATAGTCGCTATTGCCATTCCTGCGGTTCTCGTTTTCCTGTTGAACAGGTGGATCGTAGAAGGCATCATCGCTGGCAGTGTCAAGTAATGACGAGCCGCCTTCTAAACCATGCCGTGAGAGTCCGTGAGAAGAGCTTGCATGTCTGATCCGATGGTGTTCCCTGATCCACAAGGCGATGCCCAGCTGGCTACCGGGGACGGAGGTCCCTTGGGTGCCGAGCGCCCTTTGACGCTCGGCCGAGGGGCTGGGAATCTACGTCCGCGTATACGCGACAGTCGCCTTCGCGCCATCACCGAGATCATCGACGAGAACGGCGCCGTCGGTGTCGATGAGCTTTCGGAACTGCTCGCAGTGTCGATGGCCACGATCCGGCGCGACCTTGCCCGCTTGGCAGATCAGGGGGTGATCACACGATCGCACGGCGGGGCGCTGCGCTCTGACAGCGGGCTCGAGGTTCCCATCAGCTATCGCCGCGGAAAGGCTGTGCCTCAAAAGCGCCGGATTGCCGCCGCGGCAGCCTCGCTGATCGGCGAAGGCGCCATCGTCGGTGTCACCGGTGGTACGACGACGATAGAGGTCGCCCGGGCGCTGGCTTCGGTGCGCAAGCTCACAGTTGTCACCAATGCGCTCAACGTAGGCATGGAGCTAGCACGCCACCGGAACATCCGTCTTGTTCTCACCGGTGGCGTGTGCCGTACGGCGTCGTTCGAGCTGTCAGGGCCGATCGCAGAGAGCACCCTTTCGGGCTACAACCTCGACGTGGCCTTCGTCGGAGTTGACGGGATCGATGTCGACGCCGGCTGCACGACCCATGACGACGCCGAAGCGAGGGCCAACGCAGCCCTCGTAAAGATCGCACGACGTACCGTCATCGTCGCCGACAGCAGCAAGATCGGCCGCGTCACCTTCGCGAGCATCTGCCCGCTCGATCTCGTCGACCATCTCATCACCGACAACGAAGGCGATCCCCAGGACGTTTCGCGCCTCGAGGCGGCCGGGCTTCGCGTGGTGGTTGCCTGACTCGCTCAGAGCGAGGCAAAACGTAGCTTCGGCGAGGGAAGCCCCCGTGGCGGGGTGTGCCGGCTCCATCGCCGCTCACAACGTCGCTGCAGGCTCATCGCCCGCGACCGGTTTGTGACATTCGGCCCTGACGATCAGCGCCCGCGAAGTGCACGATGACCGACGAACGGGAGACGAGAGCCCGTGACCAGGCCCAATCTGGCTGAGCGAGAGCGAGGAGGGTCTCATGAGGTCGAGACTTGCCGTCGTTATAGGGCTGCTGGCGGTATTCGCGGCAGCGTGTTCGAGTTCGCCGGCGAGCGTGACCCCGTCGAGCACGACGACGACAGGCGCCTCGAGCACGACGTCGGTCACCCCGAGTTCGACTACGACTCCCAATCAGTCGGCCAACAAGGTGCCGCCGGTTCCTCACTGCTACTACACAGGCTCAGGATACGGGCTCTGCGAGGGCATCGTCCTGCCCATGCCGGGCACCGTCGTTCTTTTTACGCGGCCCGACGACGACGGCGTCTTCAAGCTGACAGGCCCTGCGCCACTGCAGACCAAGGTTGCGGTCGCGTGTGGGGACGCGGGCTGTGTCTACAACCATCTCGACTGGTCCAACTATGCAACTCTCGTGTCGGGCTGTCAGGCGAACACGACCGTTTGCAACGTTCGCGTGACCGAGGGACTCTCCACTTGGACGCCCGTGTTCGTCAGACAGAACAACGACCCCGCGATCTTGTACCTCCTCTGGAATTCAGGAAAGCCCGGGGCGACCATCAGTGGTTATGTCCTCGACAAGGACGAGCAAGCTGTCCAAGCCGGCTCGGTAAGCGCCCAAGGGCGCGCCAGCGCCACTGCTCGCGTCGATGCAACGACAGGGTTCTACGCGATGAACCTAAAGGCCGGGGACTACACCGTCACCCCCTCCGGTGGCCCGAGCACGGTGACCGCCCCCCGCTTTGAGCCGCAGAGCCTTGATTTCTCGCTGGCGCCGGGAGATGCGGCGCACGCGAACTTCACACTCAACGGCGGCTTGAAGGTGACCCTGACCCTGTCCTCCTCGAGCGTCAAAGCCGACGGCCTCACGGTCGTCAAGGGCGAGATAAGGACCAGCCGCTTCGGATCGCCCGATGGCGACGTCACTGTCACGTTGCGGCCGAAACCCTCTGAGACCGGCGAGTCCGCCGTCACGACGGGGGTCCGTGCCGCTATATGCGACTCGGCAGGGACCAGGATCTGGCCGGCCGGATCTCTGCTGAGTCCGTCGGCGACGCCGGTTGATGTCGTGACTAACGCCGAGGGCCTTTACGACTTCACGATGACAGTCGGTACCGTCCCGGGGGCATTCCCGCTCAACGCCTGGGCGAAGAATTCTGCAGGAACCTTGATCACCTCTGACCTGGCTGACACCTCGCCCGATGAGACTCTTACGGTTGCTCCGACAGGCAACTTGGCGGTCGGCCAGTTCCTCTCCGAGCTCGCCTTGCTCAAGTCCGACGCGGCCGCCCGCCAGAGCCTCGCGGCCATGACGAACGACCCGACCGGGATGACCCAGGCGCTGTCGAAGCTGAGTGTGCTGGGCTCAAAGCTCGGTGGCCTCGCCTACTCGGTTGTCAACGGTGTCTCCGGCGGCGGAGCCGTCCTCGTCTACGACGACACGAACCCCCCATCGATCGGTTCCAACGGCCAGGTAACGGCCGGCGACGGCACCTTGGTGCTGGCCCCTGGCTTGTGGGTGGGCACTAAATTGATCCCGCTCACGGCACTCAATGTGGTTATCCAAAAAGGGCTCCTCAACGCCGCACCCACCTTCGGGCAGTGGACCCAGGGAACCTCTGTGCCCGGGTGGAAGCTCACGACCAATACGGCGAGTGTCGTGACCAACAGCTTCCAGTACAACGGCTGGGCGTACCCGAGCACCACAGCAGGCGCCTGCTACTGAATGGGAGGCCTCTTTACGCTTCAGCGGTCACCCCAAAACTCATGATCGCAGGGCAAGGGTTGCCCGACGTGGCACGGGCGGGCTTTCCTCGGGCACAATGGGCCGCGACGGTCAGGTGGCAGCTCCGCCTTGCCGTGCGAGCTGTCAACGCCCGGTAGTTCCGTTACCTCGTCATCTCGGAGGCGACCATGAGCCAGGCCCTGATTGTCATCGATGTGCAGAACGAGTACGTGACCGGGCAACTTCCGATCGCGCATCCCGAGGTTGAGTCGTCTTTGGAGCGGATCGGGGTGGCGATGGATGCCGCGGCCGCGGCTGGGCTGAGCGTAGTTGTTGTTCGCCACACCGAGCCAGATCCTGACGGAGGCGTCTTCGTGAGCGACACGCCCGAGTGGCAGCTGCATTCCGAGGTCCTTCGACGGCCGCATGACTTGCTGATCGACAAGAAGCTACCCGGGTCATTTACCGGTACCGAGCTCGAAGTTTGGCTTCGCGACCACGGCGTCGACCAAGTCGTGATCGCGGGCTACATGACCCACATGTGCGTGGACACGACGTCGCGCGAGGCGATGCACCACGGCTTCGAGGTCACGGTGCTCGATGATGCGACCGGCACGATTGACCTCTCGGCTGATCTTCCCGCGGCGCTCGTTCACAGAGTCGAGCTCGGCGTGCTCGCTTCAGGTTTCGCGACCGTTGCCCACACCGACGATTGGATCGCCACGCTCGGCTGACGACCGAGATTGCCCCTCGGTCAGCCAATCGAACCATTCGACACCGTCTCTCGCACCGAATGGACGAGCCGTATGGCCTTCCTGGTCGCTTGTCCCAGCGCCTCGCGTGCTTGATCTGCCTGCCCGGTGGCCATGACCTTCTCGACTGTCCCGGTGGTCCGGTGGTCACTGATTTCAGCCTCATTTAAGTGGGTGGCCCCGGCATTTACGGCACTTCTGACCCTGTCGGCCGCCTCGGGAGCGATTTCAGTGGCCTTCTTGCCGGCGCTCACCGCTGCACTCTTGACTCGCTCTGCAGCCTCCGGCGCTATGTAGGCGGCCTTCCTGCCTGCGCTACCGACCAGCTGCGCGCCTCGGCTCAACACGTCCAGGGCGATTCCCGCTCCAGCGCCGGTGAGGCCGCCAACTATCAGACCTTTCCAGATGTTCCTCACGTTTCCTGCGCCCTCCCTCTTAACTGACGAGCGACGGACCGAGACTCGTCTGCACCGTTGACTATGCCCGTGGTGACTATGCCCGTGGAGGTTGCCGGCTAATCACGACTCGGACGTCGTCGCCGTGGTGCGACTGTTTGAGCGGTCCTAGATCGGGGAATCGGATGAGAACCCAAGAGCATCGACGAAGTACTGAAGTCGCTTCTCCGTAGCTCCTACGACCCCATCTTCATCGCTCTTGTGGCGGCTGGCCTGGTCGTTTTCGGCTCGTACTCATTCTTAGAGGCCCGCCTGCCAAGGCTTTAGGCGGTATTCGAGCCGCATCTACTACGACCTTGCAAGAGGAACTTATGTCTTTGGCGGCTGTCACGACAGCTGAGCAGAATTAACAATAGGCACGTAGGAGAAACTACGAGCACGTTGTGACAACAACAGTTGAGCCGGAGTTAACAACAAGTGCATACTAGAAATGGCTTTCCCCAATTTTCCGGCGTCAAACTCCTATCCTGCTAAAGCGTAAGCTGAACTCGTTGTCTGTTCCGACAACTGGATTTAGCCTGGTCGCACCGTTTCCGGAGCACTCTGAGTGCGCTATCACCTGCTAGCGCGGATGAGTCACGTCCTTGCCGTAAACGCGCTACGATCATATGAGAGCTAGATATTTAGCAGCAAGTTAGTGCACAGTGAGCTTAGCCCTTAGTGAAAAATCGGTTCATAACGCGGATGGGGATGTGATAGGGATGGCCAAGAGACAACTGTCGCTGCCACAAGTTGCCGAAAAGCTAGGCGTCCACTACATGACCGCCTACCGGTATGTGCGCACGGGGCGACTTCCGGCCAAACGCGTTGCGGGCACCTGGCAGGTAGAGCTTGCGGATCTCGAGAACATGCGAAAGGACGGTCGCGCCTCTCGCCAGCATCGCCCGACGGGGACGATCCCGGCTCGTGCGCATCTCGAGGCCAGGATGATCGCCAGCGACGAGCCCGGTGCCTGGGAGGTCCTCGAGGCCGCGCTCGGCTCGGGCATGGAGCCCGAGGATGTCTTGCTCGAGATAGTCGTCCCGACCATGCGTTCGATCGGGGCCCTCTGGGAGCGGGGCGAGCTCACGGTCGCGGACGAGCACAGGGCCAGCTCCGTCGCCACGCGCTTGATCAGCCGGCTTGGCGCGCGCTTTGGTCGTCGCGGCCACAAGCGAGGAACGGTGATCCTTGCCGCGCCTCCCGGTGAGCTGCACGCAGGACCCGTCGCCATCGCCGCCAACCTCCTGCGCTGGCGCGGTTTCGCGGCCGTCGAACTGGGGGCGAACACGCCCGTCGACGCGCTCGCCGAGGCCGCTGCTGGCGAGAGCGACCTCATAGCGGTCGGAATCGCCTGCACGACGAGGAGTTCTGCTCAGTCGGCGCGCAAAGCCATCTCTGCTCTGCGCGCCTCGGTGCCAAAGGTGCCGATCCTGCTTGGTGGGGCTGCCATCACTAACGAGGCTCATGCTCACCGTCTCGGAGCAGACGTCTTCACAGGTAGCGATGGTGACGAGCTGGTCCGCGCGCTCGAGAAGATCGCCGACGAGAGGCGTTAGGTCGAGCTCAAAGATCTCCAGCGCGCCGCCATTGGACCGTTGGCCTGCCGCGAGTGCCATGCGCCGCGCGAGGCGGTCGACGCTCGCCTGGGCCCCGAGGTGGCACCGATGGTGGAGTCCGGCCTTAGGCGCGGCAGGTCGCGCAGAGCCCGACCATGTCGAGCTGGTGCTCGGTGACCTCGTAGCCTTGCTCCTCGGCCACGGCCCGGGCGGCCTCACCAAGGGCGCGCTCTAGCTTCGGCGAGGGATGGACGTCTTCCACCTTTCCGCAGGTCGCGCAGACGAAATGGTGGTGGTGACCCGAGAGCTCCTCGGCGAGTTCGAAGCGACCGTGGTCATCCGAGCCGGCGACGCGTCGCACGACGCCGATGTCTATGAGCGCTGTCATGTTCCGGTAGGCGCTGGACTGAGGAAGCTCAGGCGCAGATTCGAGCAGCTCCGGGATGGTCAAGGGGCGCCCCGCCGCCGCCAGGGTCTCGACGAGCACTCGGCGCATGCGCGTGTAGCGCTGGTCCACGCCTGCTAGCCGGAGGCTGACGGCCTCGTGGACTGAACGCGGGAGGACCACAGCGCCAGACATTAGGCCTCCGCGGAGCTCATCTTGGTGGCCTGGCGCGCAAGTGATCCGGCCTCGCTGCCGGGAGCCCGCCGTCCGGCCCTGGACTGCGGCCAGGCGGCATAAACCCGAGCCGCCACATAGAAGGCCGCGCCGAGCACCCCGACGAAAAAGCCAATCGGCCACTCGGTCTCGTAGGAGGCTGCGATCGCCACCCAGACGATGACAAGTGAGATCCCAACCGACAGAAAGAGGGCACCGAACGGATTGCCGCTGAGCACCCGGGCGGCGCCGGGGGCGCCAACCATGAGGCTGAACATCAAAAGGGCGCCCACGACCGGGACCGACGTCGTCGTCGCAGCCGCCACGACGACGAGGAAGCACAGCTCCATGCGTCGTGTCCGCACGCCGCGGGCCTCCGCCACTTCCGGCACAACAGATGCCAATAGCAGCGGCCGGTACAACACGACCACGGCCGCGACCGACGCTGCGCCGAGTACTGCGGTGATGAGCACCTCGTTGGTACTGACGCCGAGCACCTCGCCGAACAACAAGGCGAAAATCTCAGACGCGTACTCGTTGCTCCAGCTCAGGAACAGGGCACCGAGGCCGAGCATGAACACGAGCGTGAGGGCCGTCATGGCGTCGTGGCGGCCCCGCCTTCCCAACAGCCCGATCGCGAGCGCGCTTGCGACGGCGAACACGCCGAGGCCCGCGAAGGTGCTGATTCCCACAAGGGACGCCCCTGCCGCGCCTGCAAAGCCAGCCTGGGGGACGGCATGGGCCACGAAGGACGAACCCCTCATCACCGTGAAGAACCCGACGACTCCGGCGACGACCGCCACAATGGTGGCTCCGAGCCAGGCGTTGACCATAAAGCCGGCGAACATCACTCGCCCCCGATCGGCGGGGTCGCGGCGCCACGGCTGTGCCAGGGGGCCAGTTCGCGACCCGAGCGCCTTTCGTGCCGCCGGGCGGCGAGGTCTGCTGTCAAGTAGACGACGAGGATTTCAGCCACGACGAAGAAGCTCACCGGCCAGCCTCGGCCGACAGGCGGCCAGTAGTAGCTGTCATAAGCGAGCACGATGCCGACCCAGGTCACGACGAGCCCAATGAGTCCGGCCCAGACGAAGGCGAGGCCCGGGCGCTTGGTGAGACGCAGTGCCGCCGCGGCGGGCCCGATCAGCGCCGCGGTCGACAGGATCGCTCCGATGGTCACGCACGACAGCGAGACAGCGATCGCCATCGCCAACAGGTACAAGATCCCGACCGCGCGCACCGGTACTCCGCGAGCCGAGGCGATGTCCTGGTTCAGCGCACTCAACAGCAGCGGACGGTAGAGCAGGCCTACGAGTGCGAGCGCAGCCACGCTCAGACAAGCGAACACGGGGATCATCGAGGCACGGATGACGAACATGGAGCCGAACAGGATCGTGATCGTCGCCCCGGTGGTGTTGGCTTCGGTGGTGTCGAGGTACAAGAACAACGCTGCGATCCCCAAGCCAGCGCCGAGCACTATACCGGTCGCCATGTCCCTTCCACGTTGGCGTCGGACGCTGAACAGCTCCATGGCCCCGGCGCCGAGGACAGCGAAGCTGACAAATCCCCAGAGCGGGTTGGCCCCGACGAGGAAGGCACCCGAGCCGCCCGTCGTGCCTAGGTCACCGAGAGAGTGGCCGGCAAAGGACTGGCCGCGGATGACGGTGAAGACCCCGACCACGGCCGTGACGAGCGAGACGCCGCCGCCGACCACGAAGGCCACCCGCACCGGCCCGCTTGTGAACAGCCCAGGCTCGAAGATCGCTCTCAATACGCCCATGGCTTTAGCTGAGACCCCGGGGTGCATCGCTCTCGGTCTTCTCGAGCTCCTCGTGATGTGGGGCTTCGTGCGTGCCCGCCACGACCAGGATGCGGTCGTGCAGGTGCAAGACGTCGACGTGATGGCCGTAGAGCGCACTGAGCACGTCCTCACGGACGACCTCCGCGGTCGAGCCGCTCGCGGCCCGGCCGGAGGCCACATAGACGACGCGGTCCATGACCGGAAGGAGCGGGTTCATCTCGTGGGCCGAGATGAGGACCGCGATCTGCTGGGCTTTTGAGATCCTCGAGAGCAGCCCGACGACCTCCTGCTCGCTTCGGATGTCGAGGTTCGCGAGCGGCTCGTCCAGCAGCAAGAGGCGAGGTTTGGAGATGAGGGCGTGCCCGATGAGCGCCCTTTGCAGTTCGCCTCCCGAGAGCTTGCCGACTCGGGAGTCGGCAAAAGACAGGGCGTCGACCGCCTCGAGCATCTCCTCGACGAGCTCGCGCCGGTGCCGTGAGGGGAGGGGGAGGCCGAAGCGGTCGCCGTCGAGTCCGAGCCCGACAAGGTCTCGTGCCCGCAGGGGCACGTCGGGGTCGAGGCCGATGCTCTGTGGCACATAACCCACTGATCCCTTGCGGCGCGGGCGTGCCCGGCCCGAGAAGAGCACCTTGCCCGAGGTGGGCGTCTCTAGGCCGAGGATCACCCGGAAGATGGTCGTCTTGCCCGCACCGTTGGAACCGATCAGGCCCGTGAGCTCACCGGCGTGCACGCTGAAGCCGACCTCGTGCAGGATCTCGCGCCCGGAAAGCCAAAGCGACACGCCCTCAAGGGACAGGACCTCGTTGTTGTCGTCGACGAACAGCTCGCGGTCGCTCACAGGTGCTCCGTCGAGGCCTTGTCGGCGACCGCCCGGTAAAGGGCGCGGACCTCAGCCAGCATCCAGCTCTGGTAGTCGTAGCCGGGCGTCGGCATCGTCTCGTACACCCCCACAACCGGAATTCCGTCGGCCTTCGCGCGCGACAGAAACGACTCGGTGATCGAGTCGGTCACCTGCTCGTTGTACAAAAAGACCTTGACCTTGTGCTGGTCGAAGAGGTTGTCCTGCAAGGAGATGTCCTGTGGTGCCGGGTCTACGCCGTTCATGATGTCGGCTTGGAGCCCGAACGGGGTCAGGTTGTCTGTTCCGGCCGCTTCGAGCATGTAGTCGGCGACGGGCTCGGTCGTTGCGACCGGGGTGTGCGGGTAGGCCTTCTTGAACCTGGCTATGGCCTCACGCCAAGGCTGAAGGGAGCTCTCGAAGCGGGCGAGATTGGTCCTGAAATAGGAGCAGTGCGTCCGCCGTAGGCCGCAGAGATCGGCTTCGATCGCCTTTGCGAGCACGGGCATCGTGGTCGGGTCGTACCAAAGGTGCGGGTTCGCCGTGTTTTCGGGGATCTTCAAGAGTCGCTGGACCTCGATGACCCTCCGCCCCGGATTGGGCGAGGCGGCCTCGATCGTGTTCATGAAGGTGTCGTATAAGACGCCGTTCTGAACGATCAACTGGGCCGAGCTGACGGCCCGGGCCACAGCCGGGCTCGCCTCGAAGCTGTGCGGATCGGTGTTCGGGTTGGACATGATCGCCGTCGCGTCGACATAACGGCCACCGATTTGGGCGATCACGTTCGCGTACTGGTTCTCGGCGCCGACGGCGCTGACCGCCCTGTTGGTGCTGGAGCTGCCGGCCGAAGAGCACGAGCAGGCGAGCACGCCCAGGCCGATGCCCAAAGCGACGGCACCGAGCCGCTTTGTCCAGACTGGTTGCCTGAGCACTCCCGAGGTCTCCTTTCGCACAGGGCCAAGCCGGCCCCCTCTAACCGGAATGATAATCACTCTTATTTGTGGGGTCAACGGCCGCTGTGCCTTTGTTGCCGTCGATCGTGACTCCAAGCGCTCAAACAAGAGGGCGTGTCGCTGTGAGCGCCGAGGTGACCGCGACCGCGCCTGGCTCTGCGATCTGGCGTGCCTGGAGGCACAACTGCAACGCGTTCGACATCTCGTTATAGGACTTTCGGCACTATGGGTAGTCCGAATCCGGACTTAGCCTGACGGAGAAGGTCCTGGGCGTACCGGGGGCCGCGGGACACTCCCTCACCGGTGTCCTTGAGGTGCTCGGTGCGCCAGGGCCGCTCACCTTCAACTGCAGGTGACACGGCCGGGCCCGCTAGGCGGCAGGGCTCCTCAGCCGCCCATCACCGGCCGCCGGCGCCGGCGCCCGGCCCGCAACCCCGAGTCCTCGCTCGTGGACGGCGCGATGTGGGCGATGCGATGCTCGTGGGTGAAGCCATGTGCCATGCCGAGCAACCCGACGGTGCTGTTGATCAACGACACGTGCGAAAACGCCTGGGGGAAATTGCCCACCAGGCGCTTGGCGACCGGGTCATACTCCTCGGCGAGAAGTCCGAGGTCGTTACGCAGCGACAAGAGGCGTTCAAACAGAGCAGCGGCGTCATCGTGGCGCCCTATGAGGTGCAGGTCGTCGACCATCCAGAACGAGCAGGGCAAGAAGGCGCCCTCCCGTCCGGTAAGGCCGTCGACGTGCTCGGACCGCTCCGAGTCATAGCGTGCCACGAAGCCGTCCACCATGAGCTCGCGGCTGATGGCATCGACCGTCCCGACAACTCGAGGGTCCTTGGCAGGAAGGAAGCCGACGAGGGGGATCATAAGGACGCTGGCATCGAGCTCTTTGGAGCCGTAGGACTGCGTGAAAGAGTTGCGCTCGGCGTCGAAGCCCTTCTCGCACACCTCGGCGTGGATCTGGGTGCGAAGCGACTTCCATTTGTCCACGGGGCCGGAAAGACCGAAGTCCTCGACGTCGTGGATGGCCCTGTCGACTGCCACCCATGCCTCGACCTTTGAGTGGGTGAAGTGGCGGCGCGGCCCGCGCACCTCCCAGATGCCGTCGTCGGGCTCTCTCCAGCCGGTCTCGATGAATTCCATCAGCATGAGCTCGAGGTCCCAGGCCGGCCCTGCCGGCTCCAGCCCCAAACGGCGCGCCTCGTGCAGGGCGCCGAGGACCTCGCCGTAGACGTCGAGCTGATACTGGTCCGAGGCGGCGTTGCCGATGCGTACGGGCTTGGAGCCTTCGTAGCCCGGCAACCATGCGACGACATCCTCCTTGAGGTCCCGCTCCCCGGCCACGCCGTACATGATCTGCAGCTCGGCCGGGTCACCGGCACAGGCGCGCAGGAGCCAGTCACGCCATTCCGCCGCCTCGTCCCGGTATCCGGCCGCCATGAGCGATGACAGTGTCAATGTGGCGTCGCGAAGCCAGCAGTAGCGGTAGTCCCAGTTGCGTTCACCCCCGAGCGTCTCTGGGAGCGAGGTCGTGGGCGCGGCGATGATGCCGCCAGTCGGCTCGTAGGTGAGCGCCTTTAAGGTGATGAGAGAGCGGACGACGGCATCACGCCAACGGTGGGGCTGGAAGTTCGCGAGGTCGGCCCACTCCTGCCACCAGCGAGTGGTCTCCTCGATGGCATACGGGGCTGCAAGAGGTCGGGCCACCTCGCCGTGGGAGGGGAAGTAGCTGAGCACGAAGGGAACCTGCTGGCCTTCGCGCACGTGGAACTCCGAGACCGAGCGCATCTTTTCGCCGCGGACCTCGGCCGTTGTCCAAAGCGCAAGCCCGTCCGGCCCGGCGATCGCCACGAGCTGGCCGTCGATGCGACGGACCCAGGGGACGACCGATCCGTACCCGAAACGGATCTCGAGGTCCATCCGCATGTCCACGGCCCCGCTCAGGCACTCGACGAGACGGACGATGCTCGGGTTCTGCTCGCGAAGCGGCATGCAGTCGGTGACCCGGACGCGGCCTTCGGGCAGGTCGAACTCACTCTCGAGGACGAGGCTGTCGGTTAGGTACTGGCGTCGGGTCGCCAGCATCGGATCACCCTCGTCCGGCCGTGGGCTCGCTGCGGGAGCGATCCTCCAGTAACCATGATCGCGATCACCCAAGAGGTGGGCGAAACAGGCCGCTGAGTCAAAGCGCGGGAGGCACATCCAGTCGATTGAGCCATCCCGGCCGACGAGCGCGGCGGTGTGGGTGTCCCCGATAAGGCCGTAGTCCTCGATCCGAAGCGTCACCGCTCCATAATGGCCGAGGCGAGAAGCCTCCGTGCGGCTCGGGCCCTGCGGGCTACCGGCTCACCTCGAGATGCATCCGCCTGTGCCGACGACCGTCGTCGGGGCGAGCGCCTCAGCCCGCTTGACCCGCTGTAGGACACCGGGCGATGCGAGGGCATAGCCGATGTCTGCCGTGCTCGGCGAGCGCGAGAACACGACCCCGATGACCAAGCCGTCCGGCTCGACGAGCGGGCCACCTGAATTGCCGGGCCTGACGAGGGCCTGGATCTCGTAGACCGCCCGTACCGTCTGGTTCTGGCCGTAGATGTCGAGCCCGGTGGCGATGATCTCGGTACGCACGCCGGCGGGATCCACCGCGAGCGGGCCGCCTTCGGGATAGCCGATCACGACTGCCTTCGTGCCACGTCCGACCGTGCCCGGGTCGATCTTGAGCGGTCGTTCTGTCAGCCCCCTCACGCGCAAGACGGCGAGGTCGAACTCAGGATCGAACAGCTCCACCGACGCGCTGTGGTAGCCGGTCGCGTCCTCGACCTTTACCGACCCGGTCCCGGCGACTACATGCGCATTCGTAACCACGAGTCCAGGGCTCACCAAAAAGCCCGAGCCCTCCTGGATCTCGCCGCAGCCGAGCGCGACGACCTTGAAGGTCGAAGGTGACGCCGCCTCGGCCCCGGCGCGCACCTGCGAGCTGGTCGGGTAGGCGACAGGCCCGGCGAGCTGGACAAGCCCGTCGGCGACGACTTGGAGGCCCTCGTCGCTCAAGAATCGCTCCGCCGGAGCTAGCGCGGTCGGTATCGGCGGCATGACGTTGGTCACAGCCCGGATGATCTTCGAGTTGTCGATCTGTGTCGCGACGAGGCTGAACTGGCTGTTGACCAGGATGGAGGCGAGGAGCCAGATCACCACGAGGGCGCCGCCGGTCGCTACGAGCGCCCCCGCCGCGGCGTCGACGGCACCGAAACGGGCTCGGCGCAGCCGCCGCCACAGTCCCGAGCCGAGCTGGCGACCGCCGGCGGCAAGCACAGCTGCTGGCACGAGCAACAGCAACAGGGCGACGATCGTCTTGGTGTGCTCGCCACGAAGGTGAGGGCAAATGACCAGCACGAGCACCACCCCTACCGCAATGCCGGCGAGCGCACCGCCATAGGAGAGGACCTGTACGGCCGCTCCCCTGCGCAGCCCGCGGATCGCGGCAGCGAGGATAACGACGATGAGGAAGATGTCGAGGGTGTCCATGTCGGGTTGGCTCAGTTTTGGGTTATGCGCCGCGGCTGGGGTCGCGGCGTCACCGGACAGGCACGACTGGCCATAAGACCGCTCCTGCAAGGTCCAGATAGCGGTCGATCCATAAGCTTGCGCCTACTCTAGGCGCTCCCGGAGGGCCCACGAACGCGCCTGGTCAGCCAATCCCGCTGCTTATAGCCACATTCGCGTGGCTCTGGAGGTCTCGTCCTCGCTCTGGCGGTTCTTTGAGCCAGCCGTCGGCGCTGAGCGCTGGCGGCTGTTGTACGTTTCGCCTTCACGTTCCAAACTGGTGCCGTGGCCCCGACCGATGACCGCCGTGCTGTTGGCTCGCGCCATTCCCCGAACGCGCGCCGAGCCGGAGCCTCGCGCTTGGCAGCGCTGCGTCAGGGCCGGTCCAAGAAGACCGAGAGGACCGAGGCGCACGATCACCACCACCGAGATGTGCAAGGAGGTAGTGCTCGAGCGGCCGTGTTCGGTATCAGCGACGGGCTCGTGACCAATATCTCTTTGATCCTCGGCCTCTCCGGGGCGAACCCGCCCGCCGGGGTGGTGCGCCTCGCCGGCCTCGCCGGACTTTTGGGCGGGGCGTTCTCGATGGCAGCTGGCGAGTACATCTCGATGAGGGCCCAGACCGAGCTGTTCCAGCGCGAGCTGGAACGTGAGCGTCTCGAGATCCATCGCCGTCCGGAGGGCGAGCTGCAGGAGCTCGTCAAGATCTACGAGAGCCGTGGCATATCGACAGACCTCGCCACTCAGGTCGCACGCCAGATGATGGCTGACCCGAAGACCGCCCTCGAGACCCATGCCCGCGAGGAGCTCGGCATTCATCCAGACTCGCTCGGCCGACCGTTGTCGGCCTCGGCCGCGTCCTTCGTGACCTTCAGCGTGGGCGCGTTGCTCCCGCTGCTCCCCTTCCTGCTCGGGCACGGATCCTCGGCGGTGCTGGTCTCGATCGTGATCGCAGCCATTGCGGCCGTGATCGTGGGGTCAGCCCTTTCCCTTTTCACCGGCCGCTCGTGGTGGTGGTCCGCCTTCCGCCAGCTCGCCATATGTGCCGCGGCGGGGGCTGTCACCTTCGGCGTCGGGGCGGCGGTCGGCATGAGCGCGGTCCACTGATGGGTTCTTTGACGAAGGTCTCCGGGGTGTCCCGGTACCGAGCGACCCGAGCCGGGCTCTAGGCAATGGCGACGGTCTCGATCTACGTGGTTCGTCACGCCCATGCCCATCCGCGCGACGGTTGGGGTGGCTCGGACCGGCACCGGCCTCTCACCGAGCGCGGAGAAAAGGAGGCCGAGGCGATCGCGCGCCGCTTCGAGAGCGATGCCGCGAGCGTGTCCTCGAAAAAGCACAGCACCAAGGCGCGTGAGCCCCGGCCCACCCTGCTCATGTCGAGTGGAGCCGAGCGCTGCCTGGCGACGCTGCGGCCGCTGGCGGCGGCCTGCGAGCTGCCGATCGTGATCGCCGAGTTCTTGTCGGAAGGATCGGAGCCGGCCGAGCTTGTCCACGAGCTCAAGAACCTTGCTGCCGCCGGGGGCGTGCCGGTGCTGTGCTCGCACGGGGACGTCATCTTGGGAGCAGTCGAAGTGCTCGCGGCGTCAGGGACTCAGTTCGCTGGGCCGGCCGAGGTGCGCAAGGGGTCGATCCTGATCCTCGAGGCCGGGCCGGGCTCCATCGAATCAGCCAGGTACATCCCGCCCGACAAGGTGTAGGTTTCCCGGCCAATGAGCGATCCTGAGCCCATGGGGCACGCCGCTGGTCTGCTGGCTCTCGTCGGGGGGGCGGAGTGGCAGGCAGGCGCCGATTTCGACGCCGAGCTGCTCGAGCGCTCGGGTGCCGACGAGGTGCTGGTCCTCCCAACGGCTGCCGCCTACGAGAACCCCGACCGTGCGGTAAAGACCGCTTCGGAGTGGTTCTCATCGTTGGGAACCACCGTCCGCGCGCTGATGGTTCTTCGCCATGTACAGGCCAACGACGCTGCCAACGCGGCCGTGGTCGCCGAGGCACGCTTCATCTACCTCTCAGGAGGCTCGCCGCTCCACCTTCTCTCGGTGTTGAAGGGCTCTTTGGTGTTCGAGGCTCTTGCGAGGGCTTGGCGTCACGGCGCGGTAGTGGCGGGATCGTCCGCCGGGGCGATGGTGCTCGTCGACCCCATGGTCGACCCGCGCGGGGGGGCTTTCACCGTCGGGCTCGGCCTCGTCGAGCAGCTCGCTGTTGTGCCGCACCACGACTCGGGCGCCTCGCACCACTTTTGGCGCACTCTCGAGCTCGCCCCGGCCGGTCTTCCTATCGCGGGTATCCCTGAGCGGACGGCGCTCATCCGCGACCGCGACGGCTCGTGGCGGTCCGCGGGCGACAAGGACGTCTCGGTCTACCTAAACGGGGTAGAAGTCGGCCTGGAGGCTCTTCCCAGGTAGCCACCGATGTAAGGCCTGCCGCCTATGTCACCTCGGTGCCGGCCTAGTCCAGCTCGGTGATCGTCACTGACTCGATCAGGACCTTCTCTTTCGGCGAGCCCGACTTGGTCCCGAGCGCGTCAATTGCGGCGACAACCTCGCGCCCAGAGGCGAGCTGGCCGAACAGGGAGTAGAGCGGCGGCAAGCGCATCCCGTCAGATCCCGAGATGACGAAGAACTGGCTCCCGTTGGTGTCGGGGCCTGCGTTCGCCATGGCGAGCGAGCCGAGCTCGTAGCGACCGGCATGAGGCAATTCGTCCTCGAAGCGGTACCCGGGCCCTCCTCTGCCTGTCCCCTCCGGGTCCCCGCCTTGGAGGACGAAGCCCGGGATGATGCGGTGGAAGACGATCCCGTCGAAGTAGTGAAAGCGCGCCAGGAACACAAAGTTGTTGACCGTCCTCGGAGCGCTCACTGCGTCGAGGGAGAAAACCATCGTGCCTTTGGAGGTGACCATCTCGGCGCCGTATCGCTTGGAGAGGTCGATGCACATCGGCGGTGGGCCGTCAAAGTGCTGTGTCTTCGGCGCCGAGCCGTCTGCAGGGGGGCACTCGCTGGTCATTGGGGGACTCCGTTTCTCTCGGTGGGCCGGCTCAGCCTGAGACCTGGGTGGCGGTGACGCTTTCGAGGTAGTACTTGATCACGGGGGTACCCGTCCCGGAGATGGCCGTCCCACCGGCTCCGATCTTCTCGAGGGCGCCCATGCCCGATACGAGATAGCCGAAGATCGTGTAGTTGGGCTCAGAATTGAGGGTCGTCTGGCCGCCCGGAAGTATGAGGAAGAACTCGCTCCTGTCGGTGCTCGGTCCAGTGGAGTTCGCCATCGCGATCTCACCCGGGTGGTAACAAGCCGCCTGGTCGGGCGTCGTTTTGCAGCTGGACGGCGGTGTGTTGCCGGTGAAGGAGTATCCGGGATACCCGAACTCGAGCGGCCCCGGCTTTCCCGTTCCGCCCGCCGAGTCGGTGTTGGTCGGCGAGCCTCCCTGGACGACGAAGTCCTTCAGGACCCGGAAGAACAACGTGTCGTTGAAATACTGGTATCGGCTCAAGAAGATGAAGTTGTTGACAGCAGCGTAGGAAGCCGCGGCCGACATCCTCTCGACGATGTCGCCGGCAGTTGTCTTGAAGGTCACCTCCCAGACCGAGGTGGCCGGGATGCAGTCGGGCGGGGCGGACTTGAACAGGATTACGCGCTTTGCCGACCCGGTGGTGGGTGGACATGTTGCTGCCGCGACAGGCACGGTCGTGGTCGTGGTCGTGATCGTTGTCGTCGAGGTGCTCGACGTGGTCGTCGTCGTGGCCGTTTTCGACCCGGAGCCGTTGACGAGGAAGACGATGAGCACGATGAGGGCGGCCACGATCACAAGCCCGATACCACGTCGCAGGTTGCGTCTCCTCTTGCGGCCCTTTTGGATGATGGCTTGCTTTTGTTCGCGTGCGGCTCGTTGCCGCGCCCTCTTGTCGGTTGGCACGGAGCGACACGCTACCGAAACCGCAGGGCAACGTGCATCCGCCCTAGCCTGGCGCTCTCGCGCGGAGTTGTTTTCGCTCCGTTCGGTCGGGCGATGTGAACGACCCGGGGCAGCGGTTCAGCGCAGGATGCCCGCCCTTTTCGTGGCGGTACGTGGTCGCTCGGACTCGCGTCACCGAGGTAGGTTGGCGGCGTGAGCCTCGTTGTGCAGAAGTTCGGTGGGACCTCGGTCGCCGACGCGGACCGCATCCGCGCGGTGGCGGACCATGTTGCCCGCACGCGCCGTTCTGGCAAGGACGTCGTGGTGGTCGTAAGCGCAATGGGCAAGACCACTGACGGGCTCATCCGTCTCGCCGAGGACGTGAGCCGCGTGCGGCCGGGCCGCGAGCTCGACATGCTGCTCACCGCAGGCGAGCGGATCTCCATGGCGCTGTTGTGCATGGCCCTTGCCGAGCTCGGTGTCCCCGCCGCTTCGTTCACCGGCAGCCAGGCCGGCATCATCACCGACACGACGCATACCAAGGCCCGAATCTTGGAGGTAAAAGGCGACCGGCTCCGCGAGTCGCTCGCCCAGGGTGTCGTCCCGGTCGTGGCCGGCTTCCAAGGCGTTTCCAGCAAACGGGACGTGACCACGCTCGGGCGTGGTGGCTCGGACACGACCGCAGTCGCGCTCGCGGCAGCCCTCGAGGCGGACCTGTGCGAGATCTACACCGACGTCTCGGGCGTGTTCACCGCCGATCCCCGCGTCGTTGTGACGGCGCACCGGATACCGAGGATCTCCTTCGAGGAGATGCTCGAGATGGCAGCCACGGGCTCCAAGGTGCTCGCGCTGCGATCGGTCGAGTTCGCCCGGAACCACCACATACCCCTGCACGTGCGCTCCAGTTTCACTTGGGAGCCTGGCACAGTCGTCACCGAGGAGGACCCTTCTGTGGAACAGCCCATCGTCTCGGCAGTGACGAGCGACACGACTGAGGCCAAGGTCACCATCACCGACGTCCCGGACCAGCCGGGCATAGCTGCGGCCCTCTTCCGGGGCCTCGCGGACCGGGCCATAAACGTCGACGTGATCGTGCAGAACACCTCGCACCATGGCACGACCGACATCTCGTTCACCGTGCCCCGGACTGACCTCGACGGCAGTCTCGAGGTGGCCGAACAGCTCATCCCCAAGCTCGGAGCCGTCTCGGTGCTCGCCGATGACGATGTGGCGACGGTCTCGGTCGTCGGCGCCGGCATGAGGACCCATCCCGGTGTCACGGCCACGATGTTCCAGACCCTTGCTGACGCGGGAGTCAACATCGAGATGATCTCGACTTCTCCGATCCGCATCTCGTGCCTTGTCCGGGCCGATCTCGCCGAAAAGGCGGTCCAGGTCCTGCATGCAGCCTTCGAGCTCGACAGCTGATCGCAACTAGGCTCGCGGGTATGCGAGTCGGAGTTTTCGGCGCCACCGGGCAGGTCGGCGCTGTGATGAGGTCGATACTTGTCGAGCGGCACTTCCCCCTCGACAGTGTGCGGTTCTTCGCGAGCGCCCGCTCGGCGGGGCGGACGCTTTCTTTCGAGGGCGAGGACATCGCCGTCGAAGACGTCGTCGGGGCTGAGTTTCGCGGCATCGACATAGCCCTGTTCTCCTGTGGGGCCTCGACCTCGTTGGATCTCGCCCCTCGTGTTGCCGCCGCTGGCGCCATCGTGATCGACAACTCGTCGGCGTGGCGCATGGACCCGCAGGTCCCCCTCGTCGTCCCCGAAGTCAATGCCGCGGCGCTTTTGGTGATCCCGAAGGGGATCGTCGCGAACCCCAATTGCACGACCATGGTCGCGATGCCGGTGCTCAAGCCCCTCGACGAGATCGCAGGGCTGAGGCGGATCGTGGCCGCGACCTACCAGGCGGTCTCGGGTGCGGGGCTCGCCGGGACTTCCGAGCTCGACGAGCAGGTCCGCAAGGTGGCCGAGGTCGCGGCCGGACTCGCGCACGACGGCAACGCCGTCGAGATGCCGGCGCCTTCGAAGTTCCCCGCCCCCATCGCCTTTAATGTCATCCCGATCGCCGGCAAGCTCGTCGAGGACGGGAGCGGCGAAACGAATGAGGAGCAGAAGTTCAGGGACGAGAGCCGCAAGATCCTCGGCCTGGCGGATCTGCGCGTTTGTTGCACCTGTGTCCGCGTGCCCGTCTTTAGCGGGCACAGCTTGGCCTTGAACCTCGAGTTCGAGCGCCCGCTCAGCCCCGAGAAAGCGACAGCGGCACTTCGGGGCGCGCCGGGTGTGCAGCTTTGCGAAATCCCGACGCCGCTTTCGGCGACGGGCGGGGACGACTCGCTCGTGGGCAGGCTCCGCAGGGACGAGACCGTGCCTTACGGTTTGTCGCTGTTCGTAGTCGGCGACAACTTGCGCAAGGGGGCGGCGCTAAATGCAATCCAGATCGCCGAGGTGCTTGTAAAGACGGCCTGAACACGTGATCTAGCTCACGAGAGCTTGGTGAGATAGGGGCTGATCAGCTTCTCGATCAGCTTCGCGGCGACGTCCACCTCGATGTTGACCTTGTCGCCCGGCACGCGTCGGCCGATCGTTGTGACCTCTGAGGTGTGCGGGATTATGGCGACCGAGAAGCTGTCGCTCGTGAGACCGAACAGCGTCAAGCTGACGCCGTCGATCGCAATCGAGCCCTTCTCGACGCAATAACGCATGAGATCGGCAGGAATGCGGACCTTGAGATCAGGCGCCCCGGCCAACACTTCTCCGATCGCGTCGACGTGTCCCTGCAAGATGTGACCGCCGAGGCGGTCAGCCGCCCGCACGGGTCGCTCGAGGTTCACGCCGTCGCCGGGCTCGAGCAGGCCGAAGGTCGTGCGGTCCAGGGTCTCTGCGGTGAGCTCGGTCTCCCAGATCTGCTCGGCAGGCGAGAGCGAGATGACCGTCACGCAGCACCCGTTAACCGCGATCGAATCACCAATCTGGGCGTCCTTAAGCACGGTATCGGCCTTCAACCGGTAGCGGTCGCCGTCATGGCCGAGGTAGGTGCCCATTTCTTCGATCAGACCTGTGAACACGTTCTCGAGCCTACCAAGGCTGTCCGAGCCGGCAGGTGTGAACACGGTCTCATTGGCGCGCTAGCAGGATGCAGCCGACGCTTATTCCGAAGCCGAGCACCAGGACGCGGAGCACGACCGGGCTCAGCTTGCGGGCGTAGCTCCCGCCGAGGCGCCCACCAACCAGGGCGGCCACCGCCATGATCGCGACCGCACTCCAAGCGACGTGGCCGAACACGCCGTAGGTGACGACGGCCACGGAGTTGATCAGGACAGACATGACCTGCTTCAGGCCGTTCAGCCTCTGCAGGCTGTCGGAGATCACGAGCCCGAGCACCGCCAGCAAGATGATCCCGAGCCCGGCCCCGAAATAGGCGCCGTAGACGGCCGCGCAGAAGACCGCGACGTGAAGTCCGCCCGAACGGTGCTGCTTGGATACCGTGTCGTGCTTCTCCATCACCTTGGAGACGAGCGGCTGTGCCCCGAACAGACCGCAGGCGAGCAGGATCAGAAAAGGGACAACGGCCTTGAAGACGCTCGCGGGTGTGGTGAGCAGCATTACAGAGCCCGCGAGGCCGCCGGCGATGCTCGTTGCGCCGAGGGCTAAGAGCCGGGAGCGCTGGCCCTCGAGCTCGGGCCTATAGGCGGCGGTTGCCCCCAGGTATCCCGGCCACAGCGCGACGGTGTTGGTGACATTCGCCGTGATCGACGGGTAGCCGACCGCCAACAGCGCCGGGAAGGAGATGAGCGAGCCGCCGCCGGCGACGCTGTTGACCGCCCCGCCCAGAAGCCCGGCGATGCCGAGAACGATCCCGTGCTCGGGCGTCAATCAGTTACCGCGCTCGGCCAGCTCTCGTCGCGGACCTCGGCCACGTAGGCGGCATGGTTGCGCCCAAGCTCGGCGACGGAGTCCCCTCCGAACTTGCGCAGCGCCTCGGAGGCGAGCACGAGAGCCAGCATCGTCTCGGCGACGACGCCCATAGCCGGCACGGCGGTCACGTCGGTGCGCTCTTTGAACGAGACGGTCTCTTCTTTGGTCATGACGTCGACGGTCTTGAGCACCGGGCGGTTCAGTGTCGCGAGCGGCTTCATGGCTGCCCCCACTACCAGCAGACCACCTGTCGAGATCCCGCCCTCGATGCCCCCGGCGAGCGCGGTCTCGCGCTTGTAGGCGCGCTCCGCGTCGTCGAAGCGGATCGAGTCGTGCCCGCTCGAGCCCCGACGCCGGGAGATGCCGGGGCCCTCGCCGATCCATACCGCCTTTACGGCCTGGATGCTCATCAGGCCAGCCGCGACGAGGGCATCGAGCTTGCGGTCCCAGTGCACGTGGCTGCCGAGGCCGACCGGCACCCCGTAGGCGGCAACTTCGACAGTGCCTCCGAGCGAGTCGCCCTCTTTCGCAGCCGCTTTGATCTCGGCGATCATCGCAGCCTCGGCCGTGGGGTCAAAGCAGCGCACCGGCGATTCGTCGACCCTGGCGAGCTCACCGGGCAACGGCCGCAGACCTGCGGTGGCCTCGGCCTCGCCGATCTGGACGACGTGGCTCACGATCGCGACACCGATCTGGGCAAGGAGGGCCTTGGCGAGCGCGCCCGCCGCCACTCTCGCCGCCGTCTCGCGGGCCGAGGCGCGCTCCAACACGTCGCGGGCGTCGTCGAAGCCATACTTCTGCATGCCGGCGAGATCGGCGTGCCCGGGCCGTGGTTTTGTGAGCCTGTGGGCGGGATGGCCCGGCTCGGGCGACATCTCCGTCTCCCATTTCGGCCATTCGGCATTCGCGATCTCGATCGCGACCGGCGAGCCCAACGTGCGCCCGTGGCGGACGCCACCGAGCAGGGTTATCTCGTCGGTCTCGAAGCGCTGGCGGGGCCCGCGCCCGTAGCCGAGCCTGCGTCGTGCCAGCTCCCCGCGGATCTCCTCGGCGACGATCGGTAGGCCAGCCGGGAGCCCTTCGACGATCGTTACAAGGGCGCGCCCGTGTGACTCACCAGCGGTCAGGTAGCGCAGCACGGCCGTAGCCTACGGCCGCAGCCCACTGGCCGGGAGCTGGCCGATACGTGGCGCCTTCCACGGCCCGGCCGGCGAGTCCGCCTGAAGTTCGGACCACGATCCTGTCGCCAGGTCGAGGCGGACCGAGCTGAGCTCTGGGACGAGGAGCGTCAATAGAGCCCGCAAGACGGCGTCGTGGGTGACGAGGGCGACGGCACCAGGCGCGCCCGCGGCCCGCGACGCAGCCTCGAGAAAGGACGCCTGTGCCCTTTGCTCGAGGAGTTGCCACGCCTCGACGAGAGGAGCGGCATCGATCGAGCCAAACCGCTCCGCGGCCTGTGCGATCGACTGGCCAGCCAGCTCCCCGTAGAAGCGGTCGCTCAAGCGCTCATCTGTCCACATAGGTGCCCCTGATGCCTTCGCGACAGGCCGTGCCGTGTCGAGCGCACGCTTGAGCGGGCTGGAGATGACCGCGCTCAGGCACACGTCGCTGAACCTCTCGCCGAGCGCGAGGGCCTCCGCCTGCCCGTCATCGTCGAGGGGGACGTCCAGTTGTCCCCGGAGCACACCGGCCGCGTTAAGGGCGGTCTCTCCGTGGCGAATCAGGAAGATCTGCACCACTGTCATGTTCGGACACGGTAGGCGACCACGGGTCGACACACGCTGAACGGTGGATACTTGTAGGGGAGCGCCTGCACGCTCGCGTTTCGAGGAGGGCCATTGTCGAGCTTCCGAAGGATTCTCGTGGGTTGGGACGGGTCGCGCGACTGCCGCCAAGCCTTCCGAACAGCTGCTCAGCTCGCCGACGCGGTCCGGGCCGAGGTGGTCGTCTTAGCGGTGCTGAAGCTGCGGTCACGCGGCGAGGCAGCGGACGAAGCCGCTGAGGAGGCGGCTGAACGCCGGCGCGAAGTCATAGCCGAGATGACAGCTGAGGCGGACCGTGACGGTGTGCCGCCCGCTGTGCGCGTACGACAAGAGATCGTCGAAGCCGATCAGACGACCTCGGCGTTCGACGCGTACGTGCGCCAGCACGGGTTCGACCTCGTCGTCGTCGGTAGGCACGGCCTCGACCGGGCGCTGCACCCGCGCATCGGTGGGGTCAGCGAGCACCAGGTCCGCCACGGTGGCTGCCCGGTGATGGTGGTCGGTTCGGATTGACCGTGCCCGACCGCCTTTGCTCATGGGCCTAAGGACGTCGCGCCAACGGCTGCCCCACGTTCTCGATCGTCTCGGGTGCTAATTCGTCCCCGGCGAGTTTGCGGTTCGTTTCGATCTCGGCCCCCTGACGCAGCTCTGCGGTCCTGCGGGCGGCTTGTGCGACGGACACCGCCGCACGGTCCATGTCGGCGGCCATCGAGATCTCGAAGCGGTGTCGCGCTGCCTCAAGGCGCTGTGCCATGTCCGAGCGGGCCCGGCTGGCATGTTTGTCAAGCTCGAGACCGAGACGAACCAGAGCCCTTTGCAGAGTCATACGGCGAGCCAGCCGTCGCGGCACGATCAAGCGGGCAAAGCGGGCGAGGCTGTCGCCGGGCGCGCCGACTCGCAGTACGAGGTTGAAGAATGCTCCTGGTTCAGCTCGCCCACGGTCACCCTCAGCTAGGGCGACCTCGAATCGAAGAGCGCCGAGGCCATCGAGCGCAAAGCGAACACTCGCGCGGCTCGGCTCATCGTGCTCATCGACTTGTTCTGACACGACCGCCTCCGAGTCGTGGGCCTAATGCAATGCCGCGACAGCTGCTAGCACCGCGAGCAGTGCGACGAGCATGTAGGCGATGTAGGCGTCGAGCCGGCCCGACTGGAGCTTCTTGGCGATGCGGGATAGCAAAAGCCACGCCGCCAGAGCCGGCCGGTAGATGTAAGCCTCCGCCGGCTCGACCACGTTCATGATGACCTGCAGGCGCGTGCCGGTCCGGGACTCGTCGGGAGAGTTGTCTCCACCCGGCTCGACGGCCTCAGCGGTGTGGCTCGCCCCGAGGACGTTGCCGAGCACGTGGCGCAACACGTTGGCGTACCCGAAGGCGCTGTAGCGGTCCGGCCCGGCAACCCCGGGGGTGGCCGAGCGCCACGCCGGCACGCGGCGGATACGTAGGAAGCGGCCTCCCGATAGCACTGATGCGACGAGCCCGACGACGACAACGGCGATCGGCAGCTCGACGAGCAGCCACGATGGCGAGAGGATCGAGAAGCCAGAGAAAACTGGCTGGAGAACCCATGGCGCCTTGAGTGCCTGCGCGCTGAACGAGGCGGGGACGACAGGCGCCAAACCACGCGCGAGGAAGCGGACGAGCACGGGAGCGAGCGCCGACGGCGCGATGCACGCGAGGCCGAGGAGGACGAGCCCCGCCCGGCCGACGGGTCCGCCGTCGTCGCTCTTGTCCGCGCCCGAGACCGCCGGCCGACCGAGCACGGCGAAGCCGATCAGGCGGACGAAGGCGAACGCGGCGACCCCGGTCGTGAGAGCAACGAGGGCGCCTGCGGTTGCCATTGCGAGACGGAGCGCCAGCTCGTGGAGGCGGAACTCCTGCAGGAGTGCCTCGAGGAGGAACCATTCCGAGACGAAGCCGATTGTCGGGGGGAGACCGGCCAATGTGAGTGATCCGAGCGCGAAGGCGGCTCCGCTCACCGGGGCGCGCCTTCCCGCACCGCGGAGCGTCTCGAGGTCGTCCGAGCCGTTGTTGGCTGTAATGAACGCGCCGGAGGCGTAGAGCCCTGACTTGGCCACAGCGTGGGCCACGACCTGCAAGCTGGCAGCGAGGAGCCCGACGGCGATGATCTCGGGGTTGGCAGAGGTGGCACCAGCGAGAGCGACCCCGTAGCCGACGAGGATCATCCCGGCGTTCTCGACGCTCGAAAAGGCGATGGCACGGTTGAGGCGCGACTGCACCGCCGCGAAACAGATCCCGACGAGAGCGGTGAGCCCACCGAGGACAAGCACCGTCACTGCGAGCCAGATCGGCGGGCGTCCGAGAATGCCCAGGAAGCGCCAGAGGCCGTAGAAGCCGACGTTTGCCGCCAGGCCTGCCATCGCGGCACGGATCGGCCCGGGTGCTGCTGGGTACCCGATGGGCACCCAGACCTGGAACGGCAGCAGCCCCACCTTTGCCCCGAATCCGACCACGAGGAGCGCGAAGGCGCCAGCGCGAAGGGCGCCTCCGGGCACCTGGCTCCAGGTGGCCAGGGTGAGGCTGCCGCTGCGCCCGGCGAGGAGCAGGAACGCCAACAACAGCGCCCCGCCGCTCATCTTGCCCATGCCGAGCGTCGCCCAGCTGGCCCGGGCGTTCGCTCGATCCGCTCGGCGGACTCCAGCGAGCACGTACAGGGCGATGGTGAGGCCCTCCCAGCCGAAGAGAAACGTGAAGGCGTCCCCGGCAACGATGATCACTGTCACCGTGCCCAACAGCAGAAGGTAGCCAGCTGCGGTGCCGCGCCCCGAGATACGCCCCTCAGGGCGAGACCAGCCGACCAGACAGGCAGACAACGCCGAGGCGAGGCCACCGGTGAGGGTCAGGAACAGCCCGGCCAACGGATCGAGACGGAGCGAGGTGCGGCCGACGCCCAGCATGGCGCCGAGGGAGACGACGCCTTCTGGGTGGTAGACAGCGAGCAGTCCCGCGGCTGCGAGGAGACCGCCACCTGCCATGCCGGCTACGAAAGGAACCACTCGCGCCCAGGCCGCACCGCTGCCCCGGACCAGGTCCAATGTCGCGCCGAGGGCGAAGAGCAATAGGGCGACGACGAGCAGCACGCCGGTCATCTCGCACCGCTCCCGGGCAGCAACCCGATGGCGAGCAGGATCCCGTGGAGCAGGCTGAACGGGCTCGGAGGTGAACCCGGGACGAAGACGTCGACGGGCAAGACCGAGCTAACCCCGTCCCGAAGTGCATAGCTCGGCCGTAGCAGGCCACCGCTCGTGGCGTCCGTCCCGGCCGCGAGCACGATCTTTGGCTCAGGCATCGCCTCGTAGGTGGTGCGAAGGGGTCCGACCATGGCCTCGGTCCCCGCCCCGGTCACAAGGAGCAGGTCTGCATGGCGCGGGCTCGCCGTGAAGAAGATCCCTAGGCGTTGGACGTCATAGACGGGGTTGAGGAGAGCGGCAACCTCCCACTCCTCCGAGCCGTCCGAGCCGGCGTCGACGTGGCGCACATGCACGGAGCGCCGCAGCGCCCTCACGCGAGCCCGCAACCCTGCCCGGAGTCGTTCGGTCTCCTCGTCGCTCTCCGGCCGATCCGGCACGAAGAGCGCGCCACGGTGCAGCGCCGCGACCTCTGGGGACGGCTCGAAGGCGAACAGGTCGGGCCGGGCCGCGACGCAGCGGCCGCAGAGAATGCAGCGGCCACGATCAAGGGTGATCCCATCGGCTCGCTCCTCGATGGCTGCTGTCGGACAAAGCGACCAGTCCCCGTGGTGCTCCGCGCTCTCGATCGGCGCCGGAGTCTCGCCGGCATGGCCGAGGCGCCCGCCGATCAGGGTGACCGAGCCCATGAAGCCCGGCCCGTAGTCGTCAGGGCGTCTCGGGTACCCGGTGGTGATGATGCGCTCGCGAATGCCACGGAGAACCCAGGCCATCAGCCCGCCACCCCAGCCAGCGAGAGGCCGAAGCTGGCCTCGATGAAGGTGAAGTCGGTGAGGATGTCTCCACCGAAGGCCGCGGGGAACAGTGCCAGGTTGTGGAATGAAGCCGAACGTTGCTTCACCCGTTCGAGTCGACCCCCCACGGTCTCGACGAGATACACGAGCTCTCCCTGGGGCGCCTCGACACAGCCGAGTCCGAGCCCGTCGACAGGGGCCAGCGCGACGCGCCACGGAGCAGTGTCGTCCTCCTCACTGAGCTCGTCGAGCGCTTGGCGTGCGATGTGGAAGGCGGTGATGATCTCATCGAGGCGGACCTGTTGGCGTGCGAGAGCGTCACCTGCCGACGATGGCTCCGCCGGCTCGAATCCGAGCTCCGCGTAGGCACCGTACGGGCGCTCGGATCGGACGTCGGCGGCAAGCCCAGAACCGCGTCCGACCGGGCCAAGAGCACCGTGGGCGGCCGCGACAGCCGGCGTGATCACGCCGGTATGACGGAGACGGTCCAGGAACGACGGAGTGCTCATAAGCGATCTGGCGTCGTCCGCGATGGCGCCTTGTATGACCTGAAGGGCCTCGAGAGCCTCTGCGCGAGCCAGTCGCAAAGGCCCGGTGACGCCTCCCGGCACGACGACTCCTCGCCCGAAGCGGTGCCCGCACAGCTGTGCCCGGAGCCTTTGTACTCGCTCTTTGTGCAGGGTCATGCGCGCGTAGGCGACCGACTGGCCGGCACCTTCGCTCTGGCGGGCAACAGAGTCGAGGTGGCTCGCCACTCGTTCCAGCTCGGCGTGCAGGACACGCACCAGCTGAGCGCCCCGCGGCACCTGGAGCGGGGAGAGCCCTTCGAGGGCCTCGCAGTACGCGAGGCCATGCGCGACCGCGGCAGTTCCCTCGACGCGCTCGGCGAGCAGCACGCCGTCGTCGGGCCCGAGCTCGCCGAAGCGCACCTCGATTCCCCGGTGCTTGTAGTGGACGCGACTTTGCAGGTAAGCGATGTCCTCGCCGAAGGTCTCGACGAGGTACTCCACAGACTCGAAGATGCCCGAGCGAACCGGTCCGTGAGGGATTGTGAACAGGCCCTGGCCGGCTACGTGGCTCGAAAGCGTCGCGTCGTCGAGCACGGGCAGTCCCTGCTCATGAGCTCGCTGGGACCCTGGGCGAGGTCGCCACCGCTCGTCTTGGCCGAGGGCGAGCAGGAGCGGCTCGAGTCGCGGGTGTCCAACGGGCTCGATGCCGAAAAGGTCGTGGATCTCCCGTTCGTACCAGGAGGAGGCGCTCACCAGCGCGCTGAGGGCGGGGTAGTGGTTCGTCCCCGGGTCGAGACGTGCCGCGAGGATCTGACGTTGACCGCGCTGGGCCAATAACGCCCGGAGTACGGTCGATCCGTCGCTCTTAGCAGATGCGAACAGGCCCGCGAAGCGTGACCCCTCCGAGAGGCGCCGGGCGACGGCACCGCCAAGCTCGTACGTCTCGAGCGTCTCGAGGCTGAATCGGGCGCTCACCGGTGAGCTCCGAGCTCTGCCGCCGCCCTCTCCAGCAAACCGGAGAGTTGAGACGGGGGATGCACGCCGAGCAGGAGGAGCCCGGCCAGGCCGATCACCATCGAGGCAGCCATCCAGGCGCTCACTTCGCCCCGTAGGACCCCATCAGCCGTCGGGGTGAGCATCGTCTGGCTAACCGACCACGAGAGCCCCAAGAAGGCGCAGGTGACGAAGACGACGAGCACCGCCGACAGGGCGGAAGCTCCCTGCAGGAGTCCACCTTGAACGATGAGGAACTCGCTACGGAACACTCCGAAAGGAGGCATGGCGCCGAGCGCGAGAACCGCGAGCAGGAGCATCGGTCCGCTCCAGGGCAACGCCCCGACGCCGCCTTGGATGCGGCTCATGTCCTTGGTGCCGAACTTGGCGATGACGCTGCCCGTGCCGAAGAAGGCAGTTGCCTTGGCCGCTGCGTGGGCGAGGACGTGCAACAGCACCCCGATCACCGCGATCGGCGCGGAGAAGCTCATCCCGATGGCGAGGATGCCCATGTGCTCGATGCTGGAGTAGGCAAAGATGCGCTTTAAGTCGCGTTGGCTTGCGAGGTAGGAGGCGGCGAGCACCAGCGACGCGAGGCCGAAGACGAGCAGTATGTCGCGGGGAAAGGCTGGGCCGATCGCCTTAACGGTCACTTGATAGAAGCGCAAGATAGCGTAGAAGCTCACTGTGAGCAGCGCCCCCGATAACAGTGCCGAGACGGGGGTGGGTGCCTCAGAGTGAGCGTCGGGGAGCCAGGTGTGCACCGGCACCAGGCCCATCTTCGTGCCGAAGCCCAGCACGGCCAGGCCGAAGGACAAGCGCACTATCTCCGGTGGGAAGTGGGCCGCAGCCGCCAGCAGCTTCGGGTAGAAGATCTCGTAGGACCCGCCCAGCACAGAGCTGCCGGCGTAGTACATGAACACCGTCGCCAACAAGGCGACGCCGAGGCCCATGGAAGCGATCAGGACATACTTCCAGGCCGCCTCGACGGCGCCGTCGGTATCACCGATCGCGACGAGAAGAGCCGAGACGACTGTCGTGACCTCTACCGCGACCCACAAAAGTGCCAAACCGTTCACGACTGGAGTCATGGCCATGGCCCAGGCGAACAGGTTCAAGCCGGTGAAGAACCGGCGCGCGTAACGCGCTTCGGGCGAACCCTTGCCGGGGCGTAGGTAGCCGATCGCGAAGACCGTTGTGGCGCTGTAGAGGAACGTCACCGCGACAAGGAAGACGACCGAGAGGGCGTCAGCCCGCAGCCACCCGGATAGTGCGGACGCCACCTCGTGGGAGGGGACGAGAACGAGAGCGAGCCCGAAGGTTGCGACACCGCTCAAGAGCGAGATCGCCTTCGCGAGCCGCACCGGCGCCCTTAGGCACACGAGGCTAGCCACCAGCGGGACAACAAGGATGGCGATGAGGACGGCGCTCATTTAGCCCCGCAGCCGATCGAGGGTACGGGTCGAGAGCGTGCGTGCGCGCCCGTGGTGCACCCGCATCAAAAGGCCGAAGACCACGACGGCCACGAGGAGGTCGAAGAGGAACGCCAATTCGACGATTAGCGGGAGGCCCGCCGCCAAGACCAGGCTCGCGACCGAGACGCCGTTCTCTAGGGAGAAGAAGCCGATCGCCTGCGAGACGACGTCGTTGCGGACGATCACGAGCAGGAACGAGACGAGGATGACCGCCGCGGCGAGGGCGAGGGCGAGGATCGGCAAAGACTTCGAATGTACGGGCAGGCGACCTACGACGAAAATTCCGAACACGGACAGCACGATTGCCAGCAACACCATCGTGGCGACTCCGAGGCGATGGCTGTCGGTGACGTCGACGCGCACCTCTTTGACGAGCCTGAGAATGATCATGGGCACGACGATGACCTTCAAGACAAAGGACATTCCCATCAGGCCGTAGAGCTCGCCGATGTGCCGGGTGGCGGCAACAAAGCCGGCGAGAACGCTCACGCACAGCGACTGGAAGGCGTAAAGGCGCACCTGGGAGCGCGAGAGCGAGGAGCGCAGCATGGCGAACTCGCTCAAGAGCACTAATAGCGCGAGGACGTCTGCGGCGTCGGTAAGTGTCGTCGGTGACGTGCCGAGCGCGGCCATCTAACGGGCTCCGAGGAACAGCACTAAGACAGCGAGCACTGCGAGCAGGAAGGCGACCGCCATGAACTCGGTGATCTTGAAAAGACGGAGCTTCGAGAAGCTGCTGTCGATAACAGCGAAGATCGCCCCAACGCCGAGTGCCTTGCCGATAAAGGCAGGGATCGCCAGGAGCACTGGGCCGATTTGACGCGATCCCGCCTCGCCGAACGGTGCCGCGAAGACGTTGATCAAGATCACATAGAGAATCAGCTGCTTCATGGCCGAGCCCCACTTCAACAACGCGAAAGCGGGTCCTGAATGCTCCAAGGTGCGTGCTTCGTCGATCATGCCGAACTCGAGCGTGCTGGCATGGGTCTCGACTGGGATCCGGCTCGTGTCGTTCAGGACGACGAGGAAGAACGCCACGGCTGCGAGCAGATGAGCGGGGTCGATCGCCTGGCCGAGCGACGAGCGGACCGCGGCCGCCTCGAAGTAAGGCAGGTCGGTGGCGGTAACGAGGGCGACGGTGAAAGTTACGAACAGGATCGAGGGTTCGATTAGCGCCCCGAAGGTCATCGCCCTGCTGCTGCCCAGTTGCGCGTACGGCCCGCCGCTCTCGAGTGCCGCCAAGGCGACGGCAAACCCGGCGAGGGAGAGGATGAAGCCTCCACCCAAGATGTCGCCCATGTAGCCGAGCGGGAGCGGGTACTGGGTAAGGACTGGGATGAGAAGAGGGACCGTGAGGTAACAGGCGAAGGCGACGACCGGACCGGCGAGGAAGACCCAGCTGGCGTCCTCGGGGACGAGGGTCTCTTTACAGAAGAGCTTCGTGATGTCGTAGTAAGGCTGCAGGATGCGGGGGCCGCGGCGGCCCTGCAGGCGTGCCTCTAGGTGGGCGACGACGCCGCTGACAAACGGCGCGAAGACAAGGATCGTCAAGTCCTGCAGTATCTGGATCTCGGCCGGGGCCAGTTCGGATCCTGCCACTCATGTCCTCCACGCGTCACTGTTCCGAGCGCAGAGGCCATCAGCCCCGCAGGGCAGTTCGGGCTACACAGCCAGTCGAGTTGCCTAGCTGTGGGTACAGGTCGCCCGCCGGAGCCTCATCCGACGCGGTCAGCCTAGCTGTTCGGAAAGAACCTCCTGCAACCCGCGCTTGGCGCGGGTGCCCGCGCTTAGCCGACGAGGCCGTAGGGCAATGACTCCGAAGCCTCGATCTCGATGAGGCGGTTGTACTTCGCCACCCGCTCGCCACGAGCCGGAGCGCCCGTCTTGAGTTGGCCCGAGCCCGAGCCTACGACGAGGTCGGCGATGAAGGTGTCCTCGGTCTCGCCCGAGCGGTGCGACACCATCTGGGTCCAGCCGGCCTGTCGGCACAGGGCGATCGCGGCGAGGGTCTCAGTCACGGAACCGATCTGGTTGACCTTGATGAGAGCCGAGTTGCCGGCGTGGCGCCTGATCGCCTCGGCGATGATCGCCGGGTTGGTCACGAGGATGTCGTCGCCAACGATCTGGAGGCGCTCGCCGAGCCGATCCGTGAGGCGAACCCAGCCGTCCCAGTCGCCCTCAGCCAGGCCGTCCTCGAGGCTCCACACGGGGAAGTCGGTGATGATCTTGTCGTAGCGCTCGATCATGTCGTCGCTCGAGAGGCTCTCTCCGGCGACGTGGTAACTGCCGTCGCGGTAGAACTCGCTCGCGGCCGGGTCGAGGGCGATCGCTACGCCGTCGCGCCCGGGCCGATACCCGGCCTGCTCGATTGCCGTGACGAGCAGGCCAAGGACCTCTTCGGGCTCGTCGATCTCCGGTGCGAAGCCACCCTCGTCGCCGAGGCCGGTCGCGAATCCCTTGCCGGATAGCAGCTTGCGCAGCGCCACGTAGACCTCGGCCCCCGCGCGGACCGCTTCTGCCATGTTCGGCGCCCCGAGCGGGGCCACCATGAACTCCTGGAAGTCGAGCTTGTTCGGCGCGTGCGCCCCACCGTTGACGACGTTGAAGTGAGGTACGGGCAGGCGCGGCGTCACACCGGAGGGGTTCAGCGATCGCCATAGCGGTACCCCGGCGGACAGAGCGATTGCCCTCGCGGCTGCCATCGACACGCCGACGATGGCGTTGGCCCCGAGCCGGGCCTTGTTCTCCGTGCCGTCCAGCTCGATCAGAGCCTGGTCAAGCTCCGCCAGGTCCGCAAAGTGGCGACCGGTGATCGTCTCGGCGATCTCGCTGTTGACGTTCGCGACGGCCTTCAGGACGCCTTTGCCACCGTAGCGGGCCGGGTCGCCGTCGCGAAGCTCTACCGCCTCGCGCGAGCCCGTCGACGCGCCGGAGGGAACCCCGGCACGAGCCGTGGTGCCGTCGCTGAGCGTGATCGTGACCGCGAGAGTCGGGTTGCCCCGCGAGTCGAGGATCTCTACGGCGTTGACGCCCTTCACGTTCGGGTCCATCTCCGGCTCTCCTTCAGATCAGACAGTGGTCGCTCGGCGGGGGACCGGCGACGTATCGAGTGTCGCCGCCGGGGGCACGTAGGAGCAAGCCGGGTCGTCGCCGAGCGGGTCGCCGCTCGCCGCAAAGGCACGCGCACGCGACCCCCCGCAGTCGTTCGCGTACTCGCAACGCCCGCAGCGACCCGGGAACTCCGCATTGCGGATCGCTTTTAGCACAGGGTCGTCGCGGTAGATCTCGAGCATGGTGCGCTCGCGCACCGATCCGAGCGCGAGAGGTAGGAAGCCAGCTGGGTAGACCGCGCCGTCGTGGGCGACGAAAACGATGCCCTTGCCGTCACGGGTGCCCGCGCTCGGAGCCATGACCTCGGTTCGTGGCGGGCCCAACAGCTCGACGAGCCGGTCGCGAAGCTCGCCGTAGAGGGGGCCGAGACCGAACTCGACGGCCGGGTCGAGCCCGGAGGTGGCCTTGGAGCGCCAGTCGCGGACTCGGCGGAAGAAGGGAGCCTCAACCGTACGCACGACCATCCCGTAGCGGGCGGCGTCGACGAGGAAGTGGCACACGTCCTCGTACGCATCGGGTGCGATCTCGGCCACCGTGTCGCCCCGGCCCACGCCGATGAGGAAGAAGACCTCCCAGGTCGCGATCTCGTGGCCGACGAGCAGTGCCGCGATGTCGGCCATCTCGTGCACATTTTGGGCCATCACCGCCGAGTTGATCTGTACGTCGAAGCCGTGTTCATGCAAAAGGCCGATCGCCTTTAGCGTGTCGGCGAAGTGTCCCGGGACCTGGCGGACCTGCTCGTGGGTGCCGTCCTTGGCTCCGTCCAGGCTCAGCGAGGCCGTGTGCACGCCGTGCTCGGCCAGCTTCGAAACTGTGGCGGCGTTGAGGTCCGCCGAGACCGAAGGCGCCACGGCGAGCGGGACGCCGCTTCGTCTCGCGTGCGCGGTCAGCTCGAACAGGTCGGGGCGCTGCAGGCAGTCACCACCGGTGAGGATCAGCACAGGCGTCGGGCGTCCTGCTCCTGCCAGCTCGTCGATGAGGGCCATGCCCTCCTCGGTCGTCAGCTCGGCCGGGTCCGGCGAGCACTGCGACGTCGCCCTGCAGTGCACACAGGCGAGCGGGCAGGCTTTCGTCGTCTCCCAAAAGACAAGGCGCGGCGCATGCTCGAAGGTCCTGTCCCGGCCGGATCCGTGTCCGGCGGCGTGGCCAGGTGCAATCACAGCCTCGGTCATCGCCCCTCCGTTTGCACACGAACCAACATCTCCCGCCTGGCTCCAGTGTGGGTGATCCGACCAGCCGGCAGTAGGGCCGAAGGTCTCCTAAACGCGAGACGCCTGGACCCGGTACTCGGACCGATCACCGCCGGCGGATGAGAGAACAACAGTGCTTGAACTTGCGCCCGCTCCCGCAAGGACAGGGATCGTTTCGACCGGCGTTGGCCCACCTGGCGCGTTCGGGTCGCTCGGCCAACGCGAGCTCTTCGCTTATGTCCGAGATCTTCCGGCCGTCTCGAACAAGCGCCGCCATGCGCTCGAGATAGGGCCGGACATGGCTGTAAAAGCCCATGTAGCCGGCACAGAGGTAATTGAGGCCGCGCTCGCCCTGTGGCGATGTCGCAAAGCGGTCCTTCGGGCAGCCTCCGTTGCAGTAAAGGCGAACGGCACAGCGCTGGCAGCAAGTGGGAAGACCGGTGTGCTTGGCCTCGCCGAACGCGACTTGCTCGGGTAGCTCGACGAGAGCTGCCAGGTCGTCGCTGAGATCTCCGAGGCGGTGCGCGGGATCGACGAAGTGGTCGCAGGCGTACACGCCCCCGTCGTGCTCCATGGCGAGGACCCGCCCGCAAGTCTCCGACATCACGCAGATGTTCGGGGGCTTGCCGCTCGCGACGAGGAAGCACTCGAGGAAGTTCTGCACCCCGATCCGCTCTATGTCATAGCGGACCCACTCGTCGAAGATGGTGCAGAGGAACTCGCCCATTGCTTCAGGCGTCACGGAGCGATCCGACAGGCGGCCGTCTCTCAGGCGCTCGACCACCGGTAGGAACTGCACCCAGCGCACGCCCTCGTCGACGAAGAAGCGGTAGACCTCAACTGGCGAAGCTGCCGTGAGCGAGTTCAGCGTGCACAAGACGTCCGGGTCCACCCCAGCGCCCTGCAACAGGCGCAGGCCTCGCATCGCCCGGGCGTGGGTGGGCCGCCCGCGCCGGTCGAGGCGATTGGCATCGTGCACCGCTGCGGGGCCGTCGATGCTTATCCCGACGGCGAAGCGGCTCTCGGCCAGGAAGCTGCACCAGCCCTCGTCGAGCAGCGTCGCGTTGGTCTGAAGGTTGTTGACACAGCGCCAACCCGTCGGCAGATAACGGCGCTGGAGCTCTACGACGCTGCGGTAGAACTCGAGCCCGGCCAGTGTCGGCTCCCCGCCGTGCCAGCCGAAGTGCACCACCGGGCCAGGGCTCGCGGCGATGAACGAGGAGATATAGGTCTCAAGCACCTCCGGGTGCATCCGGAAGGCTTCGCCCCGGGGGAACAGGCTTGTCTTCTCGAGGTAGTAGCAGTAGCTGCACTCGAGGTTGCAGACCGGGCCCACCGGCTTGGCCATGACCACGAAGGGCCCGCCCGGGCTCACCGGCACACCACCCGTGCTCGACGGAGGAAGCAAACGATCGATCTGTGCCGTTGATATATAGTAATGGCGCTACATTAGTCGGCGTGACTCCAGTCAGAGCGAGTCACCAAGCAAAGGTCGCAAGAGGCACACTCAAGTGAGCGAATCGAGATCCCCGACCCCGGACGCGAGCGCCCCCAACGAGCTCGCGGGCCGGCTCCGGGTCTCGATGGTCCGACTGTCGCGCCAGCTCCGGCGCATGGATCCGAACGAGCTCACGATCGCCCAGATGTCGGTCCTCGCGACCGTGGTCCGATCGGGTCCTGTTGGGATCGGGCAACTTGCCGAGATCGAGGGCCTGCCCTCTCCGGCTGCCACGCGCCTCGCCGACAAGTTGGAGGAGGCAGGCCTCATCAGCCGGCGCACGAACCCGTCAGACCGCCGAGGCGTGCAGGTGGTGGCTAGCACCAAGGGCGTCGAGCTCTTGGAGCGACGCGCCCGAATCGGCAACGCCTGGCTGGCAGAACAGCTCAGTGCCCTCTCCAAAGCCGACCGCCTCGCGGTCGAGCGAGCCATAGCCCTGCTCGAGACGTTCGCGACAGAGCGCCCCGGCGACACCCAAGCACAAGACCGTCACGAGTCAAAGGAGACGCGGAGATGAGCACGTCGCAGTCGCCAGCCCCGGTTGTCGGGCCACGTTATAAGTGGATCGTCCTTTCCAACACCACAATCGGGATGTTGCTGGCGACCTTGAACGGGACGAGCCTCATCATCGCCTTGCCTGTCATCTTCAGGGGCATCCACCTGAACCCGTTGCAACCAGCCAACTTCCCTTATCTGCTCTGGATCATGATGGGCTACATGCTGGTGTCGGCCGCGGTGGTCGTGACCGTGGGGCGCATCGGGGACATGTTCGGCCGGGTCAGGATGTACAACCTCGGCTTCGCCTGGTTCACAATCTCGGCGATCTTGCTTTCCGCGGTCTGGAGCACAGGCTCGACCGGAGCGCTCGAGCTCGTCATCTTGCGGATGGTCCAGGCGATCGGCGGGGCGCTGCTCATGGCGAACTCGGCTGCCATCATCACCGACGCCTTTCCCGCAGAGCAGCTCGGCTTCGCCCTCGGGATGAACATGGTCGTGGGGATCGTGGGCTCGTTCCTCGGGATCCTAGTGGGCGGTCTGCTCTCACAGGTGGGCTGGCGCTGGGTCTTCCTCGCCAATGTTCCAGTAGGCGTCTTCGGCACCGTGTGGGCATACGTGAAGTTGAAGGAGATCGGGATACGCATCAGGGCCAAGCTCGACTGGCTCGGCAACCTCAGTTTTGCCGCTGGACTCGCCATGATCCTCACGGGCGTCACCTACGGCATAAAGCCCTACGGAAACTCCCTGACCGGCTGGGGTGACCCGTTCGTCCTAGAGATGATCTTCGGCGGCATCGCACTGCTCGTGGCTTTCGCCTACATCGAGACGAAGGTAGCCGAGCCCATGTTCCGGCTCTCGCTGTTTCGAATCCGCGCCTTTACCGCTGGCAACGCCGCGAACTTCCTCGGTGGGGTGGGTCGCGGGGGCATGCAGTTCATGCTGATGATCTGGTTCCAGGGCATCTGGCTTCCCCAGCACGGCTACAGCTTCACGAGGACACCACTTTGGGCAGGCATCTACATGATCCCGTTCATGGTCGGTTTCGTCATCGCCGGGCCCATCTCAGGCAGGCTGTCGGACCGATACGGTGCCCGTCTGTTCGCCACGGCCGGGATGCTTATCACCGCGGCGATGTACGCAGTGATGATGACCTTCCCGGCGAATTTCTCCTACCTGCCCTTCGCAACCGTGATGCTCGTGGCCGGGATGGGCGGTGGCCTGTTCGCCTCGCCGAACACGGCCTCGATCATGAACTCGGTCCCCGCTCGACATCGCGGGGCGGCCTCTGGGATGCGTGTGACCTTCGCCCAGACTGGCCTGCCCCTGTCGATGGGGCTGTTCTTCACCCTGCTCGTATTCGGGCTGAACGACAAGGTGCCCTCAGCTATGTACGCAGGCCTGATCGCCCACGGCGTGCCCGCGATCGACGCGACGAGGCTTGCCCACCTGCCGCCCCTCGGCTACATTTTCGCCGCTTTTTTGGGCTACAACCCGCTACGAAGTCTGCTCGGCCCGGCCGTGCTGAGTCATCTCGCCCCGGGCCAAGCGGGGGCGATAACAGGCCGAGCGTTCTTCCCACAGCTCATCGGGCCGTCGTTCAAGGACGCACTCTTTCTGATCCTGACCTTCGCCGTGGTCATGTGCGTCATCGCAGCGGTCGCCTCGGCACTTCGGGGCGAGAAGTTCATTCACGTCGACGAGGAGTCGATCGCCCAGAAGGCGCGCATGCACCATGCCCACGTGCCGCGGATACGCCACGGTGGCGGGTCCGAGTCGCTGCCCGTCGAGACGCTCGGAGTTGCCGGTAGTGGACCGAAGGTCCCCGTCACGCGAAAGTAGGGGCATGAGCCTCAACAGCATCGTTGTCGGGATCGACGGCTCGGAGACGAGCTATCGGGCTTTCGCCATGGCTGTCGGGCTCGCGGTCCGCGAGGAGGGCTGCGTTCACGCCTGTTATGTCGCGCACCTACCTGGCGCGGCCGCGATCGGTGGATTCTTCGCGCCTGTGCCGCTGATAGCAGATGCCGAGAGCGACGAGCGCCTCGCCCGCTTTGTAACCGAGGAGCTCTTCCAGGCCCACGTCGGGGGGGACTTCACCTGCCGGAGCGGAGACATCGGCAACGAGCTCGAGATCCTGGCGGAGACCTGCAAGGCCGACCTCATCGTCGTCGGCCGCTCGGAGCATCCCCACCTGCACCTCGGCGGGGTCCCACGCCAGATCCTCGGTCGCGGGCGCTTTCCGATCCTCGTGGTGCCCTAGTCGCGGGTCCTTTGCTCTGCCAGGCGGCGGACAGCTTCTCCGAGGGACATCGCCGCGAGTGACTCCACGACGAGATCGGCCGCGCTCAGGTCGTGATCGAGCGTCATGGAATTCGGAACGGCAACTGCCGCGAGTCCCGCCGCCCGAGCCGCGGCCAGGCCATTAGCCGAGTCCTCCACCGCGATCGCCCGTTTCGGATCGACCAGGAGCCTCCTGCAGGCGTCGAGGTAGAGATCAGGGGCAGGCTTGGCCGCAAGGCGCTCGTTGCGGCAGCTGACGACGACGAAGTGTCGCTCGAGGCCGACATCTGCCAGGCGCCCTTCTACCCAGGGCGCAGGTGAACTGGACGCGACGGCGACGCCCATGCCGAGAGTCTCAGCCCCCTCGATCCACTCGCGAATGCCCGGAAGCGGGCTCAGGCCCTCCAAGAGCTCCATCTCGAGACGGTCGACCTCCTCGCGCAGCTCAGCGGGCGAGGGGAGCGGCACCGAGGCACGCGCCACGAGCTCCTCAAACGGGTTGAAGCCGCGGTCCGCCGTCCCGACCGCCGTGGCCCACTCCTCTGGCGTGAACGAGCATCCGTAACGGGCAAATATTGTGACCCATGTCTCGTGGATCACGCGCTCGGTGTCCACGATGACTCCGTCTAGGTCGAACACAAGGGCGTCGAAGGCGCGGCCGTGAGCAGCTGTCGCGGGCATGGCGCCAGCGTGCCGTCGCCAGCCGTGTCATGTCCAGTCCGGCCCAGACACGCCTGAGCGCAGCCATTTTCTGAGAGCGGAATCACATCCGCGGCAGGGCTACGCTTCCCAAAGATGACCGTCACCGTTCGAGATGTCGCCAAGCACGCCGGGGTTTCACAAGCAACCGCGGCGCGAGCTCTCGGCGGTTACGGATATGTGGGAGACGACGCCCGCCAGCGTGTCCACTCGGCTGCTCGGGCCCTTGGCTACCTGCCGAACAACGCCGCGCGTACCTTGGCATCGGGGACTTCGAACATCATCGGCCTCATCGCCGGCGATATCGAGAACTCGTTCTTTGCGACGGCCGCAAGGGGTCTGGCAGATGTCGTAGAGGAGTTCGGCTACACGCTCATCGTCGCAAACTCGGACGAGAACGTCGATCGGGAGCGCCGAGCCGTCGACTCGTTGCGGGCCAACCGGGTTGACGGGCTGGTCGTGGCGCCGGCGAGCAGCAACGACGGCGATCACCTGGCTGAGGCCGCCGCTGCGGGGACTCCCATTGTCTTGTTGGACCGCACTGTACGCGGCCTAGGTGTCGACTCGGCCGTCTCCGACGGCCTCGGCGGGGCCACGGCCGCGGTGAGGCTCCTTTTAGCAGAGGGCCACCGCCGCATCGGCATCGTCATTGACGCCGCCGAGGTGCCGCTGACCTCGATGACGATGCGCCTGAGGGGCTGGGCGGGGGCGCTTCGAGGCGCTGGCATCGAAGCGGACGACTCGTTGCTCGTCTACGCCTCCTCGCCGATGGAGGACGGTTACAAGGCAACCATGGAGCTGCTCGGGCGTGTCCATCCACCGACGGCGATCTTCACGGCCAGCAACTTCATGACCATCGGAGCGCTCAGGGCCTTTCGGGAGTTGAACATCGTTGTCCCGCGCGATCTCAGTCTCGTAGCTTTTGACGACTTCGAGCTGCTCAGTCTTTACGAACCGCCGGTGACAGCCGTCGCCCAACCTGTCCGACAGCTCGGGCGCGAAGCAGGCAAGCTCCTGCTCGCCCGTATGCAGGGAGACCTCGGCAAGCCGAGGCGCCTGCGCCTTGCCACCGAGCTCATAGTGCGCGCTTCGAGCCAGGTGCTAGGAGAGCGTTCAGCCCCACGACGCCAGCGAGCGTTGCGCTGATCAGATCGTCGGCGGACCGGTTTTAACGCCCGCCGCCCGGGCGCTCCTTGACACTCTCGTATCATAGTGATAGCGATCTCACATGCTCTCCGACTTCACGACTTCGAGCATCCGGGCCAATGCTGTCGCCAACGCGAAAGCGAGCGACTATTTCACAGGCGCCCGGATCGCGGATGACCTGACAGCCCTCCTCGAGCGCCGCGCGGACGCCGCTCGGGCTCTCGCCGACCTGGTCGACCCAGCCGTCAACACGGTCTACCTCGTCGGCAGCGGCGGCTCCTACGCCGACATGGTGCAGGCAAAGTACCTGTTCGACGCGCTGACCGATGTGCACACCGAGGCGATTACCAGCTACGACGTCATGTGGCGGGCACCCAAGCTGTTGGACAACAGGTCGCTGTTTGTGGTGGCGTCGCTCTCGGGCGAGACGGAGGACACCCTCGCCGCCATGCGCTACGCAAGCGGGCGCGGTGCTACCACCGTCAGCCTCGTGCGGGACGCTGACTCGACGCTCGGAAGGGAGGCCACCCACGTCGTCGCGTTCGACTCGGCTGCCTGCTACGAGGGTCCGGTGGTCCTGCTCGCTCTTCTTGCCGGAGAGCTCGCCGCCCGTGCCGGGCGAGCGACGGAGCGAGACGATCTCGAGCGCTCCTTGTACGAGCTACCGGAGATACTGCGTGCCGCCGTCGAGCGCGAGCTGGAAGCGGCTGACGCCAAGGCAGAGGACTTCCTTGATTCGACCCATATCTACGTTCTCGGCGCCGGTGTCCTGAGCGCGCTCGCATACAAGATCGCTCTCACAGTCGTCATGGAGAACATCCGCATCGGTGCCACCTACTGCGACGCGAGCGAATTCCGCCACGGCCCAGCCGAGGCTCTCGAGCGGACGCGCCCGGACATGATGTTCCTCGTCGGCACCGACGAGTCGCGAGAGGTGACTCTTCGTGTGCGCCAGCTGTGCGAACAGCGGGGCGCCCGCATCTTGAGTTACGACGCGACCAGCTACGGCGATGTCCATCCGCTTCTAAGCGGCCTGCTGTTGAACTCCCTCACGCAGTGCTTCATTGTCCATTCGGCCATCAAGCGGGGGATCTTGAATCTCGACGAGCGCGTTCTCATGGGCCACGGCGTGCTCGGAGCTGCAGATGCGCGCTGGCCCTGAGTCTTAACGGTCGAGCCAACCGGCCGCGTCGTCATCCGAACCAAACCGTGCGAAAGCGAGCGTGAGATGAGCGAGTCAGCACTCCCGATGAAGCCGATCCAGGAGGACTTCGTCGAAACGACCAGGCGGGCGGTGGCCCAACGTGACCGCGCAAAGGAGGTCACGGCCCGCGTCGTAGAGCGCGGCATCGACAACGTGTATTTCGTCGGCTGCGGTGGCTCGCTTTATGCGACGTACCCGGTTCAGTTCCTCATGGACACGGTGGCCGAGAACTTGAACGTCTTTCGTCTTACGAGCAACGAGTTCAACTTCCGCCGACCCCGGCATCTCGGGCCACGTTCTGTAGTGGTCGTGGCTTCGCACACGGGAAGGACGAAAGAGACGGTCGCGGCCATCACGACCGCACGTGAGGCTGGCGCGGCTGTGCTCGGCGTCACGCGCCTTTCTGACAGCCCGCTCGCGACCGGTGTCGACGAGGCGTTCACCTACGGCAGTGACCACACGGTCTGGGAGCCCAAGCATGTCCTGCTCGCCAACATCGGCCATGGCCTTATCGCGGCGAGCGGCACATCCGAGGATGCGGGGACGATCGCGGCCGCCTACGACGCCCTGCCCGAGGCGATGGAGCTGGGGCTCAAAGAGCAGGACCCGCGCAGCCGTGAGATCGCCGAGCAGTGCGCGGACTCGCCGATCATCTATGTGCTCGGCGCGGGCCCGGTCGAGGGCGTCGCGCGCTGTCTCTCCATGTGCTACCTGCAAGAGATGCAGTGGATGCACTCGGGCGCCTTCAATGCGGGCGAGTTCTTCCACGGGGCATTCGAGGTCGTGACCGACGACATCCCTGTGATCTTGTTCGCCGGTGAGGACGTCACGCGCCCGATGGCCGAACGCGCCCTTCGATTCCTCCGCCAGTACACCAAGAAGGTGTTCTTCGTGGACTCGCGCGAGCTGAGTCTTCCCGGGGTTCCTGATGCCGCCAGGGCTGAGGTGGCCCCGATCGCGCTGGGTGCGATCGTCTCCCGGCTGGCCAAGCACTTCGAGTCGGTACGTGGTCACGACCTGGAGCAGCGAAGGTACATGTTCAAAGTCGAGTACTGATGCGCCTCGCCTGTGTGGGGGACAACGTTGTCGACGTCTATCCCGCCCTGCGGCTGGTGTTTCCCGGCGGTAACGCCGTGAACGTGGCAGTCGCCGCCCGGCGCGCCGGGTCCGAGACCGCCTACATCGGCGCCCTCGGCACCGACACCGCAGGCAGGATCGTTCGCGACGCGCTCGTCGCCGAGGGCGTCGACATCTCACGCACGCGCATCATCGAGGGGCCGAACGCCTTTTCCACCATCGATCTCGTCGGCGGTGACCGGGTCTTCGGGGCAGCCGACCTCGGGGTCTCGCGTTTTGAGCTCGATGACTCCGATCTCGATTACCTCGGCGGGTTCGACATCATCCACAGCGGGGACAACTCGATGTGCGAGGACCAGGTCCCCCAGATGGCAGAAGTGGCCCCTATCTCCTACGACTTCGGAGAGCGACCACCCGAGTACTGGCGAGGGCTCGCGCGCTATGTGCGAGTGGCGTGCTTTTCCGCCGGGGAGCGTTCGCCGGCCGAGGCCGAAGACCTCGCCCGTGCGGCGGCCGGCTTCGGGCCTGAGATCGTCCTTGTTACCGAGGGGGCGCGCGGGGCCATGGTCCTAGAGGGCGGGAAGGTGCACCGTGTAGATACCTCGGTCACCCCTGTCGACACCCTCGGGGCCGGCGACAGCCTCATCGGGCACTTCCTTGCCGGGATCATCGCGGGCGCAGACGCCAATGAGGCACTGGCGGTCGCCAACGTGGCCGCAGCGGAGACGTGCGGGCACAACGGTGCCTTCGGCTACGCGCATAGCTACGGCTCCGACGCCGCCGCCGAAGGCCACGCCTGGCCTCTCGTCTTCGACCGCCATGGCCATCCCGATCGGACAGCGCATGTCCCGGCTCCGTCAAAAGGCGCGTCCGCTACTTGACCGGTTTCATCCTCCGGCGCTTGGCGCAGGCGGTGATCGTCGTGATCGGCGTGACTATCTTCACGTTCCTGCTCCAGCACCTGATCCCAGGCAATATCGCCCGGGCGATCGTCGGGCCGAGGGCGACCCCGGCCCAGATAGCCGGCTTCGACAAGGAGTGGGGGCTCAACCAGGCGCTCCCCCTGCAGTACTTCTCTTTCGTCGACCACCTCGTCCACGGCAATCTCGGCTATTCCTACAAGCAGAACCGCAGCGTCGACTCGATCGTCGCTCAGTACCTTCCCCGCGACGTCTTGTTGGTCGGGAGCTCGCTCGTGCTCGCTCTCGTCATCGCCCTACCCCTCGGGATGCTCCAGGCGGTAAAGCGCAACCGGATCCCTGACTATGTTGGGACCGGAGTCTCGTTCCTTCTCTACTCGATGCCGACCTACCTGCTCGGCTTGCTCCTGATCGCCGGTTTTTCGATCCAGTTCCGCATCTTCCCGCCTTCGGCGCCACAGGCTGCGACGATCACCGGGATCCTGGCGCACCCCTCTGGCCTCGTGCTGCCGATCGCGACGCTCACGCTCGTCAGCTGCGCGCTGTTCAGCCGTTACATGCGCTCGTCTGCGATCGACAGTTTCACTCAGGACTACATCCGCACCGCTCGTGCCAAGGGCCTGTTCGAGCGGACGATCCGACACCGCCACGTGCTGCGAAACTCCCTCATCCCGATCGCCACGCTCGTCGGGCTCTCGCTGCCATCGGTGCTCACGGCCGCGCTGATGGTGGAGTACGTCTTCAACTTCCAGGGCCTCGGCCTCGCCTATTACAACGCCGCGCTCACGACGGACTACCCGGTCGAGCTCGGGATAACTGTCCTGATCGGCATCGCGACCGTGTTCGGCAATCTCATCGCGGACCTCGCCTACGCCGTGCTCGACCCGCGCGTTAGGTACCGGTCGTCATGAGGCTGCCCCGTGGCACCCAACGGGGTGCGCGATGAGCCTCGCGGCCGAGCCTGTGCCCACTGCCGAGCCCGTCCCCGAAGGCGGGGAGGTGCACGACTCGGGCAGCGTCGCGCGCCTCGTGGCGCGGACATTCCTAGAGAACCGGCTCGCGCTCGTGGGCCTCGTCATCGTCGTCCTCGTGACGCTGTTTTGTTTCGTAGGCCCGCTTTTCTACAAGACCGACCAGGTGCACTCGAACATCCTCAACGCGAACATCCCGCCGGGAGGCTCGAACCCGCTCGGCACCGACGACAACGGCTACGACATCTTGGGCCGGCTCATGGCGGGCGGCCAGAGCTCGATCGAGGTGGGCATCTCGGTTGCCCTCATAGCGACGAGCATGGGCGTGCTCTGGGGGGCGATCGCCGGTTTCGTCGGGGGAGCAGTCGACGCCGTGATGATGCGCGTCGTCGACGTCGTGCTGGCCATCCCGGTCGTGTTCCTCTTCATATTTCTCGCCTCTGTGGTCCAGCCGACGCTGCTGCTGTTGATCCTCGTGCTCGCGTTGTTGTCGTGGCTCGGCCCGGCGCGACTTGTCCGCGGGGAAACTCTCTCGCTTCGCACGCGCGAGTACGTGCAGGCGACGCGCGTCATGGGGGGTGGGTCCTGGCGCGCCGTGCTCAGGCACATCGTCCCGAACACGATCGGCACGATCATCGTGAACGCCACCTTCCAGGTCGCGGACGCGATCTTGGTGCTCGCTACGCTCCAGTTCCTCGGCTTCGGCCTCCCCCCGCCGACAGCGACATGGGGCGGGATGCTCGCGAACGGGACCGAGTATCTCTTCGACGGCTACTGGTGGATGGTCTATCCCGCCGGGATCCTGATCGTGCTCACGGTTCTCGCTTTCAACTTCATCGGTGACGGCCTGCGGGACTCGCTCGAAGTCCGCCTGCAACGCCGATGAGCCCAGTCATCACGTCCGAATCACCGAGAGGGGGTCCATAGAAGACATGGCGCAAGAGACAAGTGCAGCGAATCTACGGCAAATAAAGGAAAAGGAGGGTTAGATGAACAGAAACTGGTGGAGGGTGGCCACCGTTTGCGCGGCTGTCATCTTCTGTGCGGGCGTGCTTGTCACGAGCATGGCTTCAGCGCAGAATCGCGCCCCGGCCCGAACACACACGACCAAAGCCGCCAAGGCAGGCTCGGGAGGCACCGTGACAGTTGCCTACCTGCCCGGCGACATGCCCAACTACATCTTTCCGATGATCGCGCCGGCATCGGATACTCCGGCCGACATCTTCTGGTTCATAGAGCAGTTCTGGCGGCCCTTGTACTGGTTCGGAGGGTCAAAGGGTGGATCGGGATTCAACGAGGCCCTCAGCCTCGCCTACCCGCCGACGTTCTCGAACGGCGGCAGGACGGCAACGATCAAGCTGAAGGGCTGGAAGTGGTCGGACGGTAAGACCATCACCTCGCGAGACGTCGAGTTCTGGATAAACCTGTTCCGCAACGACCGCTCAGGTTATGCCAACTACATCCCCGGCAACTTCCCCGACAACGTCACGTCCTTCGACTACATCAGCCCGACGACTTTTTCGGTCACCTTCAACGCCAAGTACAACCAGAACTGGCTGTTGTACAACCAGTTGAGCGTGATCTTCGTCGCCCCGCAGCACGCGTGGGACAAGACCTCGATGAACGGGAACATCGGCAACTACGACCTCACGCCGTCCGGCGCGCAGGCGGTCTACAAGTTCTTGAACACCGAGTCGCTGAACGTCGACTCCTACCAGTCCAACCCGCTCTGGCAGACTGTCGACGGCCCGTACCGGCTCTCGTCGTACCAGCCGAACTCCGAGGTCACGATCGTGCCCAACGCGAATTACTCTGGTTATCCGCGTTCGCACCTAAGCAAGATCGAGTTCTTGAACTTCACGAGCGACGCGGCCGAGTACCTTCAGGTCCTCGCGGGCAAGATCGACTACGGCTATGTGCCCTTCGCCGATGCCCCCGGCGACGCCCAGGCAAAGGCGCTTGGCTACAGGATCGACCCTTGGCCCCAAGGTGGCATGAACTACGCCGTGTACAACTTCACGAACCCCACCGTCGGGCCGCTGTTTAAACAGCTCTACATCCGCCAGGCGATCCAGTCGGCCATCGACCAGCCGGCTTACATCCAAAAGGCCTTGTACGGATTCGGCGTTCCGACCTACGGTCCTGTGCCAGCCTTCACTCCGCAGCTGCAGTTCAACGGGCTGCCGGAGGGAGACCCGGCCCAGCAGCAGAACCCGTATCCGTACAGCATCTCGAACGCGAAGAAGCTGCTCAGCTCGCACGGCTGGAAGGTCGTCCCCGGTGGGGTCGACACCTGCCAGAGCCCGGGCACTGCAGCCAACGAGTGCGGGGCAGGCATCACCAAGGGCGAGAAGCTCAGCTTCCAGTTCCTGTACGCAAGCGGTGTGATCCAGTACACCGTTGAGATACAGGCGTTCGCGAGCGCCGCGTCCGAGGCCGGCATCCAGGTCGTCCAGCGCCAGAACTCTGACAGCCAGGTCGTCGGGATCGCATTCCCGTGCAAAGCAGGTCAAGCCTGTCCCTGGCAGGTCGCGTACTGGTACCTGAGCGGCTGGCAGTACGGGATGCCGATCAACTACCCGCTGGCGACGATCGTGTTCGGTTGCGGCGGCATCTACACGGGCGGCTACTGCTCGCCGGCCCTCGACAAGCTGATGCAGACGGCGTCGACGAGCGGCACGATAAAGGCCCTCTACCCGTATGAGGACTACGTGTCGAAGAACCTGCCCGTCATGTTCTTCCCGCTTCAGCCCTATCAGTTGTCGGCTATCTCGAGTCGGCTCAAGGGCGTCGACCCGCAGAACACCCAGAACACGATGACCCCTGAGTTCTGGACGGTCAGCGGCTAGCACGACCAGTCCAGCTAGTAGGCCTGCCGAGCGGCGGGTGCGGGATTGATCCGCCCGCACCCGCCCTCGGCCGCAGCAACAGCGCGATCCACGGGGAGGTGACGCGAATGAGCGGCAAATGCGAACTGAGCGTCACTCGATCCACCAGGCGAGGCGGCGGCCGTGCTTCTTGAGATCGAGGACCTCAAGACCTACATCCGCCAGCGTCACGCCGTCGTGCGGGCCGTGGACGGGGTCTCTTTCACGGTCGACGCCGGTGAAACGGTCGGCATCGTCGGGGAGTCCGGTTGCGGCAAGACCATGACCGGCATGTCGATCATCAGCCTTTTGCCACCGGGCGGCTACGTCGCGGCCGGCTCGATCCGCTTCGAGGCTCGGGAGCTGACCAAGATCTCCGACAGGGAGATCCGTGACGTCCGCGGCAACCAAATCGCGGTCATCTTCCAGGACCCGATGACCTCGCTCAACCCGACGATGACCATCGGGCGTCAGATAGCAGAACCGGTCGTTCGCCACCGCGGCGCCTCGCGGTCGGCCGCGTTAAAGCGGGCCGAGGAGGTGCTGGCTCTTGTCGGCATGCCCAAGCCCAAGGAGCGTCTCGACGACTATCCCCACCAGCTTTCCGGAGGCCTGCGCCAGAGGGCGATGATCGCCATGGCACTTGCCTGTGAGCCGCGGCTCTTGATAGCCGACGAGCCGACGACGGCGCTCGACGTCACGATCCAAAAGCAGATCCTCGAGCTCCTCGACGATTTGAAGGCGCGCCTTGGCATGGCGATGATCCTCATTACTCACGACCTCGGCGTCATCGCCGGGCGGGCCGACAAGGTCGTCGTCATGTACGCAGGAAAGGTCGTCGAGCAGGCCGAGACGCTCGATCTGTTCGAGGGGACGCGGCACCCCTACACCGAGGCGCTGCTCGCATCGATCCCCCAGGTTGGCCAAGCTCGCCATCAACCGCTCTATGCCATCCCGGGCCTGCCGCCGGATCTGGCAGATCCGCCCAAAGGCTGTCGATTCGCGCCGCGTTGTTCCTACGCGACCGTGCGCTGCAGCGAAGAAGAGCCACCGCTCATTGGCTCAGTGCCGGAGCATCCCTTTGCGTGCTTCCATCCCGTCGGCGCCGAGGTTGGGCTAGGCAGTCTGGGTGCGAGCGACGCCACGCAAGGTCCCACAGCTCCGGGCGCGGCAGCGACGGCAGTCGCGCTGCAGGCCGGGGTAGGCGACACTCCCGTTCCCTTGCTCGTGCTCGAAAGGGTCGTAAAGGAGTTCCCGGTCACTTCCGGCGCCGTTTTCCAGCGCAGGATCGGAACGATTAAAGCCGTGAGCGACATCTCTCTGCGGATCATGGCGGGCGAGACCTTCGGCCTCGTCGGCGAGTCCGGCTGTGGCAAGACGACGCTCGGGCATCTGATCACGGCCCTCGAAGGTCTCTCGGGAGGCCGGATACTTTTCGGCGGCGAGGACCTGACCAAACTCGGACGCCGTGACTTGCGCGCACGCCGGCGGGACCTGCAGCTCATGTTCCAGGATCCCTACGCGTCTCTCGATCCGCGCATGCGTGTCTCGACGATCATGCGCGAGCCGCTCGCGATCCAGCACTACGGCTCGCGCGCCGAGCAGGACAGTCGCGTGGCCGAGCTCTTGAGAGAGGTGGGCCTGCCTGCCCAGGCCGCGCAGCGCTACCCCCACGAGTTCTCCGGGGGCCAGCGCCAGCGCATCGGCCTTGCCCGAGCGCTTGCCTTGAACCCCAAGCTCATCGTCGCTGACGAACCGGTCTCCGCCCTCGACGTCTCGGTCCGATCGCAGATCCTCAACCTCATGAAGCGGCTGCAAGCGGCCCACAACCTGACCTACATCGTCATATCCCACGACCTGTCAGTCGTCAGGTACCTAGCCGACCGGATAGGCGTCATGTACCTCGGCAAGCTCGTCGAGATTGGGACCGGGTCGGACATCTACGAGCGCGCGGCGCATCCCTACACGGCCGGGTTGCTGAAGACGATCCCCGTCCCGGATCCCGCCCTCGAGCGCTCAAAACGTGGAGTGACGGTACTTGGCGAGCTGCCCTCGTCGATGAGCCCGCCATCAGGGTGCCGATTTCGGACCCGTTGTGAGCGCGCCGAAGAAATCTGTGCCCTAGAGGAGCCCCCGCTCGTCTCCTTCGCACAGGAACATTTGGCGGCGTGCCATTTCCCGTTGCAATCACCGCTCGCGCCGAGCGTGGCAGCCGCAGGCACCCAGTAGCCCTATGGGAAACCGGGTTTGCGTCGTCGGGAACCTCAACATGGACCTCATCTTGCGTGGGGTCGAGACCTTGCCCGAATGGGGACGAGGTGTCGAATGTGCCAGCCACCTCCTCACGAGCTCCGGGCAGGCGGGGTATCTGGCCCTCGGCCTCGGCGCCCTCGGCGTGCCGGCAGAAGTCGTTGGTAACGTCGGCAGCGACGACTGGGGGGCCCAGATCATCGGTGACCTCGCTCGTGCTGGCGTTGGCGTGAGCGCCATCGAGGCGAGCAAGTCGCTCCCAACTGCGCTCTGTGTCGCTATAGCGCGCCGGAGCGATGGCGAGCGGGCCTTCATAGGGTCGATGGAGCACCTCGTCGAGTTCGACGCCGCCCTCGTGCAGCGTCATCGCGACGCCCTCGAGCGGGCGGATGTGATCTGCGTCGTCGGCCTCTTCGATCTCCCCAGCTTTGGCCTATCCGGAACGGCCGGTGTCCTATCCGAAGCCCGCAGGGCGGGCAAGACGACCCTGCTCGACTCGGGAGGGGACCCAGGAGGCTGGCAGCCGGAGACCGTCAGGGCGATGGAGAGGCTGCTGCCGGAGGTGAGCTATCTCGTGATCAACTCCGACGAAGCCGCCGGCATCTGTGGCGAGACCGACCCGTGGCGCGCGTGTGAGGTACTCAGGGAGAAAACTGGCGGGTCTGTGATCGTAAAGTGCGGCGCCGACGGCTCCTATGGGGTCGACGCCAGCGGTCGCCACCGGGTGTTGGCGGTGACGACCACTCCCGCCGATGCCGTCGGAGCCGGCGACTCGTACGACGCCGGGCTCCTTTGGGGGCTGTTGGGCGGCCTCGGCTTCGAGCAGTCCATGCGGGCGGCGACCGTCGTCGCCACTATCTATGTCAGCCGTCTTAACAACCGCTACCCGAGCGCAGCCGAGGTGTCGGCCTATGAGTTCGCGCATTGTGGGTCCGACCCAGTCGAGGTTCTCACCGGTGAAAGATCCAGGGAGCGGGCACAGCGAGTTTCCACGCCAGAACAGGAGGACAGCCCAAGGTGATCGACATTCACACCCATCCGGTCGACATTGCCGAGCTATTCGAGGCTGACCCCAGTCTCGCGGCGGCCGTCGACGGCGTATTCGGCCTGCACGGGTCGCCGCAGCCGATGGCGACGTTCATCGCGAAGCTCGACGCATCGGGCATAGACCGGGCTGTTGTACTGCCCATCGACTGCACTTCCGCACACAGCTGCAAGATCTTGTCGAACGAGGCGATCGCGGGCCTTGTCAACGAGTACCCGCGCCTTATTGGCTTTGCTTCGGTGGACCCCAACTTGGAAGACGCCCCGGCGTCGCTCGAGGCGGCGGTTCGAACCCTGGGACTGCGTGGCCTCAAGCTCGACCCGGCGCTGCAGCTTTTCGACATCGACGACGAGACGACGGCGTTTCCCGTTTACGAGGCGTGTGTACGGCTCAAGATCCCGGTTCTCATCCACTGCGGGCTGAGCTGGGCTCCGAAGGGGCGCTCTTCGCGGGCTCAGCCGCTCCGGCTCGAGAGTGTTGTCCACGCCTTTCCGCAGCTACGTGTCGTCATCGCCCACTGTGGGTTCCCGTGGGTCTCGGATGCTTTAATGCTGGCGCTCAAGTACCCGAACGTCTATCTGGACACCGCTGTCATCTACAGCGGTACTCCGACCGACTCGCTAAGGCGCGTGCTCGCCCAGGACATAGGCCTCGAGGTCGTGGACCGCAGCCTTCACCACCAGCTCGTGTTCGGCTCGAACTTTCCCCGCGTCGACCACAAGCGAGTTGTCGCCGCCGTGCGGTCGCTCGGGTTCAGTGAGTGGCTCGAGAACCGGATCTTCCATGCCAACGCCGCCGAGCTGCTCGGCCTCGAGGAGGACTGACGATGCGATCCGTACTGCTTCGAATGACGATCCAGACCACAGAGGACACCCAGGTGATCAACATCACCGACCGTGTCCTCGAAGCGGTCAGCAGCTCCGGGGTGTCAGAGGGCGTCGTCTATGTCACGACCATGCACACCACGACCGCCATAACTGTCAACGAGTGCCTGCCCGACGTCGAAGACGACGTCGTGGCGATGCTGAAGCGCCTCGTCCCCGTCGGCGAGGCCTCCTATCGCCATGCCCGGTTCCTGCCCTCCGACGGTGCCATGGCCGTGAACTCCCACTCGCACCAGCGCGCCGCCCTGCTCGGGCCGCAGGTCGTCTTCCCTGTGGAGAAGGGCAAAGTCGTTCTCGGCGGTCGCCAGACGATCTACTACGTCGAGCTCGACGGACCGCTGTTGCGCAACTTCGTGGTCCACATCCTCGGCGAATGAGCCCGATCGCAGCGGTGCTGTTCGACGGCTGATGATACGGGGCTACGCGTTGACGGCGTTGGTTGCGATGACCTCGCGGTAGAAGTGGGCGCTCTGTTTCAAGATGCGCTCCTGGGTGCGGTAGTCGGTGAAGACGAGCCCGAAACGCTGCGCGAACCCTTCGGCCCATTCGAAGTTGTCGCAGAGCGACCACACGAAATAGCCGCGCAGGTCAACACCTTGGGCCATAGCCGCATGCGCGGCGGCGAAGTGACCCCTCAAGTACTCGATGCGCTCGGTGTCACGCACGGTCCCAGTCGGGTCGACGTAGTCGTAGAAGGCGGCACCGTTCTCAGTGACGTACATGGGGATGTCGCCGTAGTCGCGCCGGATTCGCACGAGGATCTCGGTCAACCCCTCGGGCTCGATCGTCCAGCCCATCGTCGTTCGCGCTACGTCAGTGCGCGACCGGTCCTCGGTTCCCACCCATTCGCCGAAAGAGGACGAGCGCGTCGGCGCGGTCCCGGTCTTGGTAGCGGCGGCGATCCGGTTGGGCGAGTAGTAGTTCACGCCGACGAAACCGATATCCGCGTGGATGATCTCAAGGTCGCCGTCGTGAAGGAAGTCGTCGCCGACGAGGCTCGTGTACTCCTCGAGAAGCTCTGCGGGGTAGCTGCCAAGCAGCATCGGGTCGAGAAACCAGCGGTTCCGGTGGTCGTCGTAGCGACGAGCTGCCGCGAGGTCCTGCTCGCTGTCCGATGCCGGTATCACTTGCGCCTGGTTGACGGCGGGGCCGACAAGCGCAGAGCTCCCGATGGTCTCGGTGATGGCGCGAGCCGCGAGACCGTGACCGAGAAGCAGGTGGTGCGACGCCAGGATGCCGGCGCCCATCTCTGCGAGGCCGGGAGCGTGCTGTCCCATTGAATAGCCGACAAACGCGGCCACCCAGGGCTCGTTCACCGTCGACCAGAGGTTCACTCGGTCCCCGAGCGCATCGGCGACGACGCGGGCGAGGTCCTCGAGTCTGTAGGCCGTGTCCCTGTTCAGCCAGCCGCCGGCCTCCTCGAGCGGTTGAGGTAGGTCCCAGTGATACAACGTGACGTACGGCTCGATCTCGTGTGCGCGCAGCGCGTCGACGAGCCGGCTGTAGAAGTCGAGGCCGATCTGGTTGACCGCAGGCTTGCCATTGGGAAAGATCCGCGGCCACGCAACCGAAAAGCGGTAGGCGCGGATTCCGAGAGACGCCATGAGCTCGACGTCTTCCTCGAGGCGGTGGTAGTGATCGCAGGCGACGTCACCTGTGTCGCCGTGGCGCGTCTTACCTGGCCGGTGGCTGAAGGTGTCCCAGATCGATGGCGTCCGACCGTCCTCGTCGACGGCACCTTCGATCTGGTAAGCGGAGGTGGCCACGCCCCAGAGAAAGTCCTCGGGAAAGAGCCGGTCAGTCATCCTCACGTCCTCTCACTGGCAGATCAGCCTGGTTGACAATGTCACGGCACCGATCGGTGCCTAAAACGAGGCGGAGCCTAGTCGGAGACCACCTGTTCGGACCGTTGCCCGAGACGTTGTCAGATACGTGGTGCAACGATGCTGGTCCAGCTTCTGCCGCCGTCGGTGGGGCGCCCGAGAGTTTCTGCGGTTCCCCGTGTGCTGAACGGCCATCCGACTCCGCTCGTAGTGAGTGAGGACATCGCTGCACAAAAGTCGCCATCTCTGGGCCGCAGACAAGCCTTCGGCCTTTGATCTCTTGACATCGTCCCGCGTCTCAAGAACGCTTCCGCTGTTCGAATTCAGCGACTCATGGCGTCGTTTCCACTCACCGACGTTCTTCCGCAAGTCGGGCGACTCACCTGGACACATTCACGTATCACGTTGTGCCCGACGACTCCACAGTGAGACAGCTCAATCCAAAGACGCTTGGCATGTTCAGTTGAAGTGTGCTATCCGTAGGGCAGTGAATTTGTCTGACAACCTGCCAGCCGGTTCCACTGGTCGCTCGGATCGGGAACGCGAGGCACTGCCCTTGGATCGCATAGTTCGGCGAAGCGTGGTCGACGACGTTCGAGCCCAGCTGGTAGCCCTCATCGAATCAGGCAGGATCGGAGTAAACGAACGTCTTCCGTCCGAGGCGGAGCTTGCACGCCGCTTCGGGGTAAGCCGGCCCATCGTCAGAGAGGGGCTCGGCAGACTGCGAGCGCTGGGCCTGACTGAGTCTCGGCCCGGGAGTGGAACCTTTGTCGCCTCAAATGTCACGAAACTGACGCTCTCTTTTGGACAGTATTCGGCCGGCGACTTGAACGAGGTCCGTCGATGCATCGAGGTCCCGGCCGCTCGGCGGGCCGCGAATTGGCGTACCGCGGAGAACATCGAGGAGATGAAGCAAGCCCTGGAGAGCCAAGAGGTCGCGACGACTCCAGAAGAGGCGTTTCTGGCCGATGGACAATTCCACTGCGCGATTGCAAAAGCGACTGGCAACAAGCTGTTCTTGCGTCTCATAGAGGATCTCCGTGAGATCCTGCAAGGTCAGTCGCTTGCAGTTACGACTCTCCGCAACAGGGGAGCAGAGGCGGCCGTTGAGCACAGGAAGGTTGTCGAGGCGATAATCGCCCGCGACGGGGAGGCCGCCGCGGCAGCGATGGAGGAGCATCTCGACGCCGTGGAAAAAGCGATCCTCAGGCTTGCACCCAAGCGTGCTCGGCGGACAACCGTAGACGAGAAAAAGACCCCTTCCGACTGACGGCCTCCAGGCTCGAGGCGCCACCCGACCTGTTCGATACGCCCGTTCGCTTTCAGCCCGGCCGCCGTTGTTCGAGCAGGTGCAAAGTGCTGGCTTGCCGAGTCCCCAGGCGAGCTCGGGCACAGTAGCGGAGGTTTCCTCACACCCCTTGAAAGGTCCTTAGACTAGCCATCCAATGGCCTGCTAGTCTGACAGCTTGTCAGCCCGGTCACCAAGGACCTTTTGGCCCTACCGAACCGGTACACCTACGTGTACAGATGATCTATCCGCGGCAGGAGGTGAGCCAATGGAAGCAGTCCCAAACATCGACCCAGGGCCACCCTCCCCCGTTGAGCAGAGGTCTCGGGCTGGCGACAGGGTCGTTGCCCTGAAAGGTCTTCTCCGCGTGGCGACCTTGCCATCGACCCGGTTGATGCTGACGAAGCGCCCGCAGGTCCAAAGTCCACGTTGTCCCTCTGAGCGCAAGGAGAGCTGTCAATGAGTGCTGCTGAGAGCGCCGAGTCCCTCTCCCCGCTTGTCGAGCGGATCGGCCTACGACGGTGCAACCTTCTCTCAATCAATGACCTCTCGACCGGTCAAATTCTCGATCTGTTCGACTTGGGACGCCGCCTTGAGCCATGGAATCGATCTGCTGTCCAGCTCTTGTCCGGCAAGGTGATGGCCGCACTCTTTTTTCAGCCCAGTACTCGGACCCGGATGAGTTTCGAGACTGCGATGCACCGGCTGGGGGGCGCAGTGCTAACCGAGACAACGCCTCTCATCTCGTCGTCTGCCGCGAAAGAAGAGAGCCTCGACGACATGTTGAAGGTCGTTTCCAAGTACGCCAACTTGATAGTGCTTCGTCACTTTGACGACGTTGAGGCTCGTAGGGCTGTCGGTGCAAGTGAGTCCCCGGTCATCAACGGTGGCTTTGGGCAGTGGGAGCATCCCACTCAAGCCCTTTTGGACCTATACACGCTCTGGCGCACCTACGGCCATGTTGACGGTCTCAAGGTGTGCATTGCGAGCACCGATCTGGACCACGCGCGTACCGGCCATTCGATGGCTTACGGCCTGGCCCGTCTTGGAGCCGAGGTAACTCTCGCCTCGCCCAAGAGCGCGCGGACCCCGCAGGAGGTGCTCGCCAAGCTCAGCGCGCTCGGCGCCAGTGTCACTGAGGAGTTCGACTTCGAACAGGACAGTTTCAACGAGTTGATCTTCAACATGGATCTTGTCTACCTTCCTGGCTGCAGCGCTCCGAAAGGCCCGGAAGCGGACGCGTTCAAGACGACGATGGACAAGTACCTAGTTCGCTACGAGACCCTCGAGCGTGCCGAAGGAGAGGGACACAGGATCTACGTCACCCACACGCTGCCTCGCCGGGCAGGGGAGATGGATCTTCGAATCGACGCCTCGCAAAGCGAGCTGTACTTCAAGGCGATCGCCTACAGCGTGTCGATTCGGATGGCCCTTCTCTTGAGCATTGCCGGCTTCGAGCAAGAGGATCCTGGAATCACCTCCGCTGGGCATTCCAGTGGCTGAGAACCTCGACCTAGTCATCTTGGCCCCGCGGGTCATCATCCCCGGCGAAGGAGAGGTGGCGCGTTCGATCGGTGTTCGCGCCGGTCGTATCGCCGCTATCGAACCGCTGGACGCTGTTCTTCGGGCACGGGATGTCTGGGATCTTGAGTCCGACGTGGTTCTGATGCCAGGGCTCGTCGACTCGCACGTGCATGTTAACGAGCCCGGCCACACGGACTGGGAAGGATTCACGACCGCAACCCGCGCAGCTTGTGCTGGTGGTATCACGACGATCGTAGACATGCCTCTCAACAGCCTTCCTGTAACGACTGATGTGGGGGCGCTGAACCTCAAGAGGCAGTCAGCCGCAGGGCAGTGCTACGTCGACGTCGGATTCCTCGGAGGAGTGGTCTCGGACAAGCTGAGCAATCTCGTACCACTTCGTGAGGCCGGAGTGCTCGGTTTCAAGTGCTTCCTGGCTGACTCCGGGTTGGCTGAGTTTCCGCCGGTCAGCTTCGCAACTATGCAGCAAGCGCTTCGCAGCCTCGCGGATTGCGATCTTCCGCTGTTCGTCCACGCCGAGAATGACTCTGCGTCAGTCGGACGCCCGACACTTCATAGCAAAAAGTATGCCGCCTATCTGAACTCACGCCCTCGGGGTTACGAGAACCTGGCTGTTGCCCAGGTGATCGAAGCCGCACGGGTAACAGGCGCTCGAGCACACATCTGTCATCTGTCTAGCTCGGATGCTCTCGCAATGATCACCTCCGCCAAGCGGGACGGCGTGCTCGTCAGCGTTGAGACCTGCCCGCACTACCTTTACCTGAGCGCCGAGAAGATCCCCGACGAGGCGACCTACTTCAAATGCTGCCCGCCGATCCGCGAAACAGAGAACCGCGAGCTGCTCTGGGGTGGGCTTCGATCAGGAACCATAGACCTTGTCGTGTCCGACCATTCGCCGAGTACGCCAGAGTTGAAGGCCCGCGGAGACGGCGACTTCGGCTCAGCGTGGGGTGGCATCGCTTCGCTACAAATCACCCTGCCGTTGGTCTGGACGCAGGCTCGGGCCCGAGGCTTTTCCTTGGCCCACGTTGCCAAGTGGATGTCCGAGCGTCCTGCTCGCCTGGTTGGACTGCCAACAAAAGGTAAAATTGAGCTCGGCCGCGACGCCGATTTCTGTGTCTTCGCGCCCGATGAGCCCCTTGTGGTCGAAGCGACGAGTCTGCACCACAAGAATCCCGTCACGCCCTATGAAGGCTGCAAGCTGAGGGGAGTTGTCCGCTCCACGATCCTGCGCGGTCAACTTGCTGACGGGAAGGTTGCCCGGGGAGAGCTCCTTTCCCGGAGCAAGTGAACGAATGGAACCAGATGGTCGTCATCTTCCAAAAGACGCAAGCACCTTGAATACAGAGTTTGTGGATCTGGAAACCGACCAAGGTGCCCGAGGCGCTTTTCTTTCGGATCCGAACAGTGCTCTGTGGTCTTACGGCTCGCCCGGTCGCAAAAGTCGGGTTAGGCAGTCGCCAAATGCATTATCAGGGTTCAGCAAACACGCACACATAGGGGGAGGAACGAGCTAATGCTAAACCAGGTCTACAGAGACGAGGACGCCACCCTCGATTCGCTGAAGGATAAAGTAATCGCCGTTCTTGGTTATGGAATTCAGGGTAGGGCCTGGGCTCTGAACCTCCGAGACAGCGGTCTCAAGGTGATCGTCGGCGACGAATCTCGTGCCGATAAGAACGCCGAAGATGACGGCTGGAGCGTGTTGTCCCTGTCTGAAGCGACGAGTCAGGCGGACGTCGTTTGCCTCCTGGTGGCCGACCCAGCGCAGCCGGCGATCTATGAAAGCTCGATTAAGTCGAACTTGAGGCCTGGCAAGTCACTCGTCTTTGCTCACGGCTTTAACATCGTCTACGGGCTCATTGAGCCACCCTCAGATGTCAACATTTCTTTGTTCGTTCCGAACGGGCCTGGGCATCTAGTAAGGGAGAAATACCTCAAGGGGTCCGGAATTTATGGGGCAGTCGCTGTTGAGCAAGATGCGACGGGCGATGCCCTGCAGGTGGTGCTCGGGATCGCGAAGGGGCTCGGTAGCACTCGAGTCGGTGTCGTCGAGGTCGACTTCTGCTCGGAGACCGAAGGTGACAACTTCGAAGAGCAGGTCCTTTACGGGGGAACGATCGCCTTGATGCGAGCGACCTTCGAGGTGATGGTCGCGAACGGCTACCCGGCCTACTTCGCCTACGCCAAGGCCATCAGGTCGCTGCGGTCGGTCGTCGACGTAATGGACGGGGTAGGCATTGAGGAGTACATCTCGAAGCGGAGCAGCCGTACATGCGAGTTCGCAGTTCGAATGACTGGGCCCCGGGTCATCAACCGGGATGAAATAGAAAGAGTCTTCGAGGAGACCTCGCGGGGAGAGTTTGCAGCCAACTGGGTGACCGAGTGGCAGCGGGGGATGATGCGGCTGCACAGGATGCGCCGCACCGGAGCAGTCTCCGAAATGGAACGCGTGGGGGCTAAGTGGAGGGACATGTTCAGCGAAGGATAAACAGGACATCGTCCGCGGTATCCGAATCAACCCAACAGCCGATAGCTACTCGAAAGGAGAATCCAAAGTGATCACGAGAGACCTCAAGGGCCGAGATTTCATCACGCTACGCGATTTCAACCGTCAGGAAATCGAAACGATGCTTGAAATCGGCCTCCGCCTAAAGTCGGACAACAAGATGCGCAGGTCGCATCAGGACATCTTGCCGGTACGGACCCTGCTTATGATGTTCTTTAATCCTTCCCTGCGCACCCGAAACAGTTTCGAGGCGGGAATCTTTCAACTCGGTGGCCATGCCCACTTCCTTGAGCCTTCCTCGTCGCGGCTTCCAACACTCGAGGGCGAAGACGTGCCCTACCAGTCCGAGCGGATTGCCGACATGGCCCGCGTCCTCTCGAGGATGGGCGACGCGATCGCCATTCGTATCCTTGGTGGCGCCGTGGACTGGGAGTACGAGAAGTCACTCAGGATCATCGAGGAGTTCGCCAAGTACTCTGATGTCCCGGTTATCAACATGGAAGACAATAAGTACCACCCCAATCAGGGCATGGCTGACGCCATGACCCTGTGGGAGAACCTGGGAAGAGACCTCCGCGGCCGCAAACTCGCCGTTTCGTGGACGTACTCACCGAGCACGAAGAAGCCGATCGCTCCTCACCACGACTTCATGTACGCCGCGAGCTACTTCGGACCTGACATCGTCTTCTCCCATCCGGCGGAGATGAGGATCGATCCAGACGTGGAGGCCGCGATCAAGGCAAACGTGGAGCTGAATGGCGGCTCGTACAGCGTTGTGGACAACATGGAAGACGCTTGCGAGTCTGCAGATGTCGTCTACGCCAAGAACTATGTATGCCTGGACCTGCTCCCGCCTGTGAGCTCAGAGGCGAAACATGAGGAAATGCGCAAGTTGTTCGAGGGCTATCGCGGCTGGATCGCTGACGAGAAGCGCATGAGCATGGCGAAGAACTCAGCGTTCTACATGCACTGCCTCCCGTGTGAGAGGGGCTACGAAGTGACCGACGCGGTGCTCGACGACCCGAAGTGGGGTACGCCGTGCTACGACGAGGCCGAGAACCGGCTGCACGCCCAAAAGGGCGTGATGGCTTGCATAGTTCCCTGAGAGGGAGCCTGGAGTGCTGACCTCTGCGGCGGGCGTCGTTGTCGGTGAGCGCCGTCAAGAGGTCAGCGCTCGGAGTCATCGCCGGGTGTATCCCAGACCCGCACAAGTCGGAGGAGCACGGTGAAGATCATCACCTTGGTGAAGTACTCGATGGATGTGGCGGAGATCAGGGTCGATCCGTCGACGCGTGCATTACACCTGATTGGCGCGCCACAACGTTTTGGCGACCTGGACCGAGGGGCCGTCGAAGCGGCCGTTCGCCTGAAGCAATCGACCGACGCCCTTGTTGAGGTGGTGTGCTTTGGTCCGCCCGCTGCACAGGGCGCAATGAAAGACCTCCTGGCGATGGGCGCCGACGAGGCGACGGTGATCGAAGACCCATACGAGGGCAGCGCTGATGCGGGTGTTGTTGTGCAAGTTCTTGAGGCGGTGATTCGTGAGCGAGGCCCTGCAGACATGATCATCTGCGGATTTGCAAGTGATGATGGCTACTCGTATCAAACCGGGCCGCGTCTTGCTGAGCGTCTGGGTCTGCCGTTTGTCTCCTATGCCTGCGCGCTCGAGATGACCGCGGGGAATCTGACAGCGGACCGGGATCTTGAAGACTGCCTGCAAACCGTGAGCACATCTCTTCCCGCGGTCGTGAGCGTGGCAGAAGAAGCCTTCCTGCCAAGGACCATCACTTTGCTCCAGGCGATGAAGGCTCAGAAGAAGCCAATCAAGGTCCTAAGTCTCGACGACCTTGGCTTGCACAAGGATCTATTGGACGAGAGTTTTGGGTACATCGAGCTTTCGGAGAGCGGTGTGGTCGCGAACCGTCGTCAGCTCGTGCTCAGAGCACATGAACTGAAGGAGCTTGCCGACAAATTCATCGACGCCTTGGTCGATGAGGAGATTCTCGTCTTGAGAAACGGTGCGTGATGCCAGCATCGATCCTGGTTTGGAGCGACCGCCCGGCCTTGGCGCTGGAGCTTGTCGGCGAGGCCCGGCGGCTCGGTACGGCAGTTGGCGGCGAGATCGGTATTTGCGTCTCCGGCGCAGTCAGTCCCTCCGAGCTTGATCTGTACGCGGTCCACGGTGCCGACGTTGTCTACGCAACCGACAACCGGGTCATGAACGCGTCGGAATCGGCCGCACTGCTTGTGCTCGCAATAGCAAGGTCACAGCCGACAGTCGTCCTGGTAGGTGCGACCAAGACAGGAATGGAAGTTGGCCCCCGAGTCGTCGAGCGCTGTCAGGCTTCGTATGCTGCCTGGGCGGTCTCGATCGAGATCGATTCGGACAACGCTGCGGTGACAGCCAGCTGCATGCTGTACGCAGGCAACGGGCTGGCAAAGCACCGGTTCTTGCGCCCTGTCACCGTGCTGTCGGTAGGCGCGGGGATTTTCGAGGAATTCAATGAAGAGGGCCGTACCGCCAGACTCGACTCGCTCGTTGTTGAAGAGGAACCGAGCCGGCCGACGGTGACAGCAGAAAAGCCAAAGCCGACAAGCGGATCTCGACTACAAGAAGCGAAGACCGTTGTCGATGTAGGTCGCGGTGTTAAGAAGATTGAGGACCTCAAGCTGCTCGGCGTCTTGGCCGAACTCTTGGACGGACAGCTGAGCTGCTCGAGACCGGTGTCGTCGGATCGAGATTGGTTCCCCGAGTGGATCGGTCTGTCTGGAGCCAAGGTAAAGCCGGAGTTGTGCCTAGCGGTCGGCATCTCGGGTGCCATCCAGCACGTGGTCGGCATTAGAGACTCGCGAGTGATTGCGTGCATCAACAACGACGAGGACGCAGCCATTTTTGCGCAGGCGGACATCGGCGTCGTGGCTGACCTCGATGAGTTCCTGCCCGTATTGGTAGAGCGACTCCGGGAACGGGACGCGCGCCCGGTCTGGATGTAGATGATCGCGAGCGAGGAGTCGGAGATGACTCTTAAGAAGGAGGAGAAATGAGAAAGAGAATTGGGGTGATAGGCGGTGGAATCGTAGGCAGCTCAATCGCCTACTTCCTGAGCAGTTATCCCGACGCCGATGTCACGTTATTCGAAAAGGCCACGATCGGCTCTGGGACAACGGCAAAATCGGCTGCGACGTTCTGTCTTATCGACGACTCGGTTGCCCACGAGTTCTGGTCCGTCCGCCTGTTCGGATTCAAGTTCTATACGAATCTCGAGGCAGAAGAGCCTGGTTCAACAGGATTTGAGCAAACCGGAACCTTGACGGTCGCGCCGTACAAGGACTACGAGATGTACGTCCAGCAAGCGGTCGATCTGACTGTGGCCTCCGGTTACCGGGCTGAGTACTGGCACGATCACGAGAAGATCCGCGGGGTGATCCCAGACCTCAACCTCGACGGAGTGCTTGGCGCTGGATGGTGCCCGGACGATGGCTTCTTCGATGCCACGATGCTCGCGAACACCCTCGTGCGCAGGGCTCGCGCCGCCGGTGCCAAGGTCCTCACGGGGACGAAGGTCGACGGAATCAGCCTGCAGGACGGAAGGGTCTCCGGCGTTAGCACCGAGAAGGGCTCAATCGACCTGGACGTCGTCATCGACGCGACCGGACCGTGGGCACAGACCACGGCAAGCTACGTCGGCCTTGAGCTGCCGCTGTGGCACACGAAGGCGGAGGTGTTCATCCTGGTGCCGGCTCCTGGTCTCGAATATCCCTTCCCAGTCCTCAAGTACCCGCGGTTCTATGCGCGCAGGGACAAGGAGAACATCTTCATCTGCAAGGCACACATGACCATGGATCTCAGTGATTCAACCCACGCTGGTATCTGGGACCCCGACGATCTCCCGATGACCGGAGGCACTGACTCTTATTTCTGGGAGTTCCTGACCGAGGAGCTACTCCAGGTGTGCCCGCGGCTCTTGGAGTCGTCAATCGGCAACGAGTGGGTTGGCTACCGAGCAGAACCGGCTGATTTTCTACCCGTTCTCGGCGACACGCCTGTGGAAGGCTACATGCTTGCCGCCGGAGCCGGTGGCAACGGAGTCATCGAAGCACCCACAATCGGCCGGGACATGGCGCGCTTTGTAATGACTGGTGAGAAATCCTGGTACTTGGAGAGGTTGCCACTGTCGAGATTCACCGACCTCAACAAAGTCCTGGCTGAGACTCAGGCAGCGAAGCTGCAGCGCTGAGGGTCCCAGGGGTCGCATCCATGACAGCGCGTCACGCTGCGCCGATGCGGCGAGCGCCCCACGATCGGGAGAGCTAGATGGAAAAGGTCGAGTGCATCGTCGTCGGTGGAGGCCTTGCGGGCTTGTCGACAGCGTACGGTCTCGCCCGGGCCGGCCACGAGGTCATGGTGCTCGAGCGGGGCAGCTATTCGGGTGCCAAGAACGTGACTGGTGGGCGTCTCTACGTCGATCCTCTGCGCGCGATCTACCCCGAGCTCTGGTCTGAGGCGCCCTTTGAAAGAGCAGTCGCTCGCGAGCTTGTGACGATGATCGGTGGCCCGGCGCAGACGACCCTCGAAGTCGCCGCGTCGAGCTTTTTGGGGGAGAGACCACAGTCCTACACAGTGCTTCGCGCGGTCCTCGACCAGTGGCTGGCCGAACGCGCGGTCGACAAAGGCGCGATGGTCCTGCCGAACATGAAGGTCGATGCCCTGTTGTACGACCGCTCGGGCATCGGCGCCGGCCAATGCCGCGTGGTGGGAATACGTGCCGGCGACGACGAGATTGCCGCTGAGGTCGTGGTTGTTGCTGAGGGCGTACTTGGCCTGCTCAGCTCTGAAGGCGGACTGCGCGCCAAACCTCAAGCGAGCCACCATGCTCTCGGGTTCAAGGAGATCATCGAGCTGCCGTCACAGGTTATCGAGGACCGTTGGCACCTCAACCCCGGGGAAGGTGCCGCCCAGCTCTTTGTCGGTGCCCTTACACAAGGGATGATGGGTGGTGGTTTCATATACACGAACAAGGAGTCGATCTCGCTAGGCCTCGTTATCGGAATGGAGCAATTGAGCGCGGGGAAAAGGCCCGAGAGCTGGCGGTTGCTTGACGAATTCAAGCAACTACCAGGAATTCAGCCGCTCGTCGCCGGTGGAAGGGTGGCGGAATACTCTGCTCACGCCATCGCCGAAGGCGGCATCTCACAAGTACCCCGCTTGTTCGGGGATGGCTACGTGCTTGTTGGCGATGCAGCGGGGCTCTCGCTGAACGCCCTGTTCACCGTGCGAGGGATGGACTTCGCTATAGCGAGCGGGTACCACGCGGCGCTGGCACTTAGCAAAGCCCTAAAAGCCCGCGACACTTCAGCCATCGGCCTCGCAGGATACGACGCGCGCCTTCGGCGAAGCTTCGTACTTCGTGACCTGCAGACTTACGGCGCGATTCCACAGATCATGCGGAATCCACGGCTGTTCAGTCACTATCCAGCCGCCGTCTGCCGGCTCCTGACGGATCTGTACACGGTAGGTCCCGACCCGGCTGAAAGGCTCTCGCGTCGACTGATCAAGGGAGCACGCCGAGACTTCTTGAGCGTTGCGACGATCAAGGACCTTTGGTCGTTGCGGAGAATGTAGGAGGCACCCGTGCAGGTCGACACGAAACTCGCTCAGAACTTGTTCAGGCTCGACAAGAAGCCGCACATAACAATCGATCAGCGAATCTGCGCCACCGTATGTACCAACCGAGTCTGCACTACGGTCTGTCCCGCCGATCTATATGGGATCAATGAGGATGACCACATCGTCGTGAACTGGGAGGGCTGTCTAGAGTGTGGTGCCTGTATGATCTGCTGCGATAACGGTGCACTCTCGTGGACCTATCCGCGTGGCGGATTCGGCGTTCAGTATCGCTTGAGTTGACGTCAGTGTGCGAAAAGCGCGCGTCACCTAGAGCTGACCACACGACAACCCTAATTTCGGCGAACTGGCGCTCATTGATCGATGCTGTCTCCGCCGCCCGCGGTGAGCGCCAGCGTGGCCGCCACCTCCTCACGACGACCGATCAGGCCACTCGTGATGCTTGTATCGAGAGAGTCCGCTCAAGTCCCCGTCAACGAATGGAGAAAGTCCCACCATGGAACAAAACCTGATCCTACCGAGCAGGGGCTGTGTTGCCCCTAGATATTTCTTGATGACAGTCGACAACCTCGTGGCTAACGCGCTCGCCCATTTCGAGAAGACTGTTGCACGTCCGCTGGCGACTCCGAGGGCCTACGGGGCAATGTTCGGACAGTACCTGCTCGAATTCGAGCCATCGGGTGGCAGCACACGGCCTGTCGGTTCCGGTTTCGAAAACTTCATATACCAGCTTGACGGTGAGGTCACAATATCGGCGCCTAGCGGAGTTATCTCCTTGAGAGAGGGGGACTACTGCTACCTGCCGAGCGACGCGGAGTTCTCGATTCGCGCGTCTCAGTCGGCTCCCGCGAAGACTCTGTGGACCAAGCGTATGTACGAGGCGGTCGAGGGGATCGCGATGCCCGCACCCATCATTGGCAGTCGGTCCGAGGCCAGTGAGATCGTGCCTCCCCTACCAGGACGGTATACTTTCAGGGAGCTGATGCCCGCCGCCAATCCGTCGTATGACTTCGCCATGAACGTCCTTACGGCCCAACCGGGTGGTTCGATCGGGATTGTCGAAATACACCACCAAGAGCACGGCTTATTAATGTTGGATGGGCAAGGCGTCTATTATTTGGCGGGCGACACCCACGAGGTCGTCAAAGGCGACTACATCTACATGGCGCCGTACTGCCCGCAGTCATTTTTCGCGACCGGAGACGGCGCGGCCTCATATCTACTCTACAAGGATGTTAATCGCGACGGCTTTTGAGCCTCCAAGGTCGCCAAGAGATGCGTGTTGCTGGAAGGTCGAGGCGAGTGTCTGATGAAGCTCTGGTTCCAGCGTCCGGCTGTCTACTTCTCGATCGCTGAGGGGGCTTCTCGATAGACGCAACCCAACGGAAGCTGCCGCACGCTTAAGGCTCCTGGCTGATTCGTCAGATCAGAAGCAGGACGAGTCCGTGCGGGACAACTAGCTCAGGGGTTCTAAGGTCGTCGGGCGAGCAGGGGAAGGCGTTTTACCACTGACAGGCGGACTCAGCAGGCGTATCGTTTAACGACCGATGCTCGATCCAGACCTCGGTGCTGTGTTTTCGGTTGCCGTGACCTCAGCGACAGAAGGATCTACGGGTGGAACTAGATCACCCTGACGATGTCAACGGGCCTCGAATCTGTTCGGGGACGGTCGGGCCTGTGAGGCCTGGACAGTGGTGACGCGGCGAGTGCTCGCGATCGTGGGCTCGCTTGGGCGACTTGAAGAGCCTGACGCGTCGCTCGACTGGTTGTGCCGCGCCTCTGCTCCTGAGTTGGGTATGGGCGGGGCGGCGGTTGCGCTGATCCCGAACGGTCACGATCCCGGTTGCATCGCTGCGTCGAACGGACGCGCAGCGTTTGTCGTGGACGTGCAGTTCACTTCCGGTGAGGGACCGACCATTGACGCCAACTGGGATGGGCGACCAGTGCTCGCGCCAGAGTTGGCTAGCGCGACTCGCTGGCCCGCCTTTTCTTCCCAGGCAGTAGCAGAGGGCGTGGCGGCGGTATTCGCCCTGCCTTTGCACATCGGCGCGGCGAGGTTCGGGGTCCTGACGTTCTATCGTGAGCGTCCCGGACCTCTGGGCAACAACATGCTCGTGGACGCGCTGGCCGTGGCCGATATTGCCTGTGAGATAACGCTTTGCCTGCAGGCACAGGTACCGCCGGGTTCCCTTCACGAGGTCATTGAGGTCCTCGCCACCGAACGAACTGTTGTGTACCAGGCAACGGGCATGATCGTGGGGCAGCTGAGTGTCGGTCTTGAGCAGGCCATGTCGCTTCTCCGGGCGAGGGCGTTTGCCTCGGGCCGACCGATGCACGAGCTTGCCGCTGACGTCGTGGCTCGCAGGTTACGTTTCGACTCGAGGCTGGCCTAGTGTTGCCCGGCGCGGCGCCACCTGGTCGTATTAATCTCCAATTTGTACGAAGATGCAATGTGTCTGGTCGCGGCCCAAACACAGAAGGGAGGGAGATCCCGTGACTCGACAGGATCGCTTGTCGCGGACCTTCGTGGAACTGGCCGACACCCTGGTCGAAAATTACGACCAGATCGAGTTCCTCCATCGGCTTGCAGAACGATGCGTCTCACTTCTCGGGGTGGCGGAGGCGGGAGTCGTCTTGGTCGGCCCGGAAGGTCAACTCCGCCCGCTGGCATCCTCGAGCGAACGGATGCATCTCATCGAACTCATCGAAGTGCAGCGCGAAGACGGACCTTGTCTTGACTGTTGGCGCACCGGCGAAGCGATCCGCGAAAACGAATTGGTCAGTTCCCAGGAGCGCTGGCCGCACTTTGCTCCGGCGGCTCTCGCGGCCGGATTCCTCTCTGCGTATGCCGTTCCGATGCGGCTTCGCGAGGAACGCATCGGTGCCCTAAACCTCTTCGCCAACCACACCTATGGCTTGATAGAGCCTGATGAGGCAGTTGCTCAGGCTATGGCCGACGTAGCTACGATCGGCATCCTTCACGAGCGCTTCATCCGCCAGCGCGAGGAGGTCTCCGAGCAGCTGCGGGCGGCTTTCAACGCACGGGTTGCCTTGGAGCAGGCCAAGGGCATCATCGCAGAGGCGACGGGGACCGATGTGGACGAAGCTTTTGCGCTAATGCGTGGCTATACCCGTCGTCACAGACTCCTGCTGTCGGTCGTGGCCAGGCAGATAATCAGTAAGGAATTAAGCGTCGAAGCCATGGGATCTGATAGCTCTCGTGGCTTCCCGCTGAACACCTAGGGTCCACGCCAAGGGTCCACTCCGCCAGTCAAGCTTGCCAGGACGGCTGTTCGTCCTCCGCCGGGGCGATTCGACCTCAGCTCGGGCGAGGTGGAGCATAAAACAGCCCTTGTTCAGCGTGGTCGGTGCCAGGGCGATAACCTCGCTGCGCCCTTCGATCTCGTCGCATGTCGTCGAGGTTGTCTCAGAATCGTATGGCGGTCGACAGCAAGGCCACGAGCCGACGTGCCACAACGTTGCGGACTGTACAGGCCTCACGGCCGGTCACCTGACCGGCTGTGCGCCCTGCCATGAGCCGTCCACGTAGCGAGTCGCGGTTGGTCGGATCTCGATGTGACCCCACGACACCGACGGTGCGCGCCTCGCCCACTCGATCGCGACCTCGAGGTCGGGAACATCGATGATGAACGTGCCGCCGAGATGCTCCTTCGTGTCGGCGAACGGGCCGTCCAGCACGACGAACTCGCCGCTGGCGAGGCTGACCGTGGTGGTCGCGTTCGACGGCTGGAGCACCCCCGCGCTGGCGAGCACGCCCGCATCCTCGAGCGCCTTCGCGTAGGCCTGGAATGCACGCATACCCTCGGCTAGGGCCTCGGGGCCGAGTTCTTCGGCGGTCGGCTCGGGATAGTGGAGCAGGAGGGTGTATCGCATGACCGCTGTCCTTCGGGTTTCGTTCGACTCTCCTGCGAGTCGGATCTCTTCGTAACCCGTGTCTAGTTCGGAGCGGGTTGCTCTCGCGTTATGGCAGCGAGTGCTACACACCGGATGGACGGTGAGTCTCGATCGGGCTTGACCGTCGCGTCCGAGCTTGTACCATACTCAGTATGATCAGAGATCGGGCAGCACGGTGAGTGTCCGGCACGCCATCCTCGCCCTCCTAAGTGAGGGCCCGAAGTACGGCCTCCAGCTCCAGAAGGAGTTTGAGTCCAGTACTGGTGAGGTCTGGCCACTCAACATCGGCCAGGTGTACACGACGCTGCAGCGCCTTGAGCGCGACGGGCTCGTCGAATCCGACGAACCCGAGCAGGAGGGTCCCCAGAAGGGATTTCACATAACCGAGGCGGGGTCTGAGGAGCTCTCGAACTGGCTCAATACGCCGCCAGACATGACCTCTCCTCCGCGCGATGAACTTGTGATCAAGGTCCTCGCCGCGCTACGCGTTCCCGGCGTGTCGGTGCACGACGTCATTCAGATCCACCGCCGCTACCTCGTCGAGTTGATGCAGCAGTGGACGCGCCTCAAAGAGGACGAGGCCGATTTCGATCTCAGCTTCGCGCTCGTCGTCGACGCGGAGCTATTCCGACTCGACTCGGTCGTGCGCTGGCTCGACACAGCTGACGGCCGCCTGAAGCGCGCCGCAACTGAGCCGCCCGCGTCCTCGACTGCACCCCGCATCGCGCGTCGCTTGGTGGTCCGTCGGTGAGCTTCCTCGAGCTGCGCCGAGTCTCGAAGTCCTACGGCGCGGGCCCAACGGAAGTCCGCGCCGTAAAGGACGTGGATCTCGTCGTCGAACGCGGGTCGCTCATTGCGGTCATGGGACCGAGCGGGTCGGGAAAGTCGACCTTGCTTACCATCGCTGGGACCCTCGAGGAGCCCACGAGCGGCGAGGTACTCATCGCCGGCGCGTCGATCCAAACGATGTCGCGCAACGACAAAGCTCGCCTCCGGCGACGCACGATCGGCTATGTCTTCCAGGACTTCAATCTGCTCGCAGGCCTCACGGCGGTGGAGAACGTGTCATTACCGCTCGAGCTCGACGGACTCTCAGCGAAGAAGGCTCGTGCGGCGGGCATGGCCGAGCTTGAGGGTCTGGGCCTCGCCGATCGAGCGGCCCACTTTCCCGACGAGCTTTCCGGCGGAGAACGCCAGCGCGTCGCGATTGCGCGAGCAGTTGTGGGAGAACGGCACCTGCTCCTCGCCGACGAGCCCTCTGGGGCGCTCGACTCGACGAACGGAGAAGCGGTGATGCGCCTGATGCTTGCAGCATGCAAGCGCGGAGTTGCCGCCGTCGTCGTCACCCACGACGCGCAGCTCGCGTCCTGGGCGGACAGGGTGGTATTTCTCCGAGACGGCCGCGTCGTTGACCAGACGGTGCCCCCGCCGAGCCCCGAGTCCTTCCTCGAGGAGAGCTCGTCGAGCCCACGTCTGTGACCGAGCTTTAGAAATCTGTCATTGCGGCACTTGACACGGTGCGGGTTGTGAGTACTATACGCAGTATGATTTCTATTTGGCTGTCGGCGTCCGTGTCATGCGCCCGGCAAATGAAGGTCCTAGCCCGATGAGCCTGCTCGAACTGCGCCGGGTGTCGAAGTCTTACGGCGAGGGCGAGGCCGCTGTCCACGCGCTCGAGGACATCGACCTCTCTGTCGAGGAGGGCCACCTGGTGGCGGTGATGGGTCCGTCCGGCTCGGGTAAGTCAACCCTGCTTACGATCGCCGGAAGCCTTGAGGAGCCGACAAGCGGCGAAGTCATGATCGAGGGTGCGCAGATGTCGACGATGTCGCGAAACGACAAGGCGCGGCTTCGCCGCCGCACGATCGGTTACGTATTCCAGGACTTCAACCTGCTCGTCGGGCTCACCGCTCTCGAAAACGTGTCCCTGCCGCTTGAACTTGATGGGATCTCAGCCAGGCGGGCCCACACTGCCGGTATGGCGGCGCTCGAGGGGCTCGGTCTCGCCGATCGGGCTGGGCACTTTCCCGACCAGCTCTCCGGCGGCGAGCGTCAGCGTGTCGCCATTGCTCGCGCGGTGGTGGGTGAGCGCCACCTCCTTTTAGCGGATGAGCCGTCGGGGGCGCTTGACTCGACTAACGGCGAAGCGGTCATGCAGCCGATCTCCGACGCGTGCCAGCGTGGCGTTGCCGCGGTCGTGGTCACCCACGACGCCCATCTCGCCTCCTGGGCCGATCGAGTCATCCACCTCCGCGACGGTCACGTGGTGGACGACGTCGTGCCCGACGAAACAGCCTCGCTTGTCGCGCCAACGCAACGCTCATGAACGCGACCAGACACGGGATCCGAAAGGAGCATCGATGAGCACGACCGTCTCCGCGCCGCTCGCCGACGCCCGGCCTCTTGACGGGGGGACGCCCGCTCGGCGTGCCGTGGTCCGGTGGGCATGGCGCCTCTTTCGCCGGGAGTGGCGTCAGCAGTTGCTGATCCTCGCCCTCATCGTCGTCGCGGTCGTGGCGACGATCGTCGGCTCCGCTGTCGCGACAAATACGCCGCAACCAACGAACTTCGGCTTCGGCACCGCGGCAGACTCGGCAACCTTCTCGAGCATGAGCTCGCAGGCCCACAAGGAAATTGCGAACCTCGAGCGTCGCTTCGGACGCGTCGAAATTATCGAGAACCAGACGATTTCGATCCCAGGCTCGATAAACACCTTTCAGCTCCGCGCCCAGCAACAGCACGGACCTTTCAGCGGCCCGATGCTCGCGCTCGTTTCGGGGCACTACCCGGTGGGGGCCGACGAAGTCGCCGTGACGAGCGGAGTGGCCTCGGCCTTCCACCTGAGGCTCGGTGACGCCTGGTCGCTCGACCGCGTCGTGCGGCGGGTCGTCGGCATCGTGGAGAATCCCCAGAGTCTCCTCGACGAATTCGCGCTCGTCGTACCGGGGCAGGTGAAAACGCCTACGCAGGTCGTGGCGCTGTTTAACGCCTCGGGTGTGGCTCTCGGCAAGTTCGCCGCAAACGTGCAGACCCCGGCGTCAGTTGCCCAATCGAACCCGCTCAACCCAGAGACGATCTCGCTCGCGGCCCTCGTGCTCGGGATGCTGCTCATCGCCCTCGTTTCGGTCGGGGGTTTCACCGTGTTGGCGCAGCGTCGCCTGCGCTCGATCGGCATGCTCGAGTCGAACGGCGCAACGGATCGCCACGTCCGTCTCGTCGTCCGCGCTAACGGAACGGTTGTAGGCCTGGTCGGTGCCGCTGGCGGTCTAGTGCTCGGGTTGGTGGTGTGGCTCGCCTACCGTCCCACCCTGGAGCAGAGCGCGCACCACGTGATCGGGATATTCGCCCTGTCCTGGGTCGTCGTTGCGGCGGCGATGGTGCTCGCGGTTGTGGCGACGTTCTTTGCCGCTTCCCGACCGGCGCGGGCGATCACTCGAGTGCCGATCGTCGCCGCCCTTTCAGGTCGCCCCGCTCCGCCCCGACAGATCCACCGCTCGGCGATTCCCGGCATCGCCCTTCTGGTCGTGGCTTTCCTCCTTCTCGGTTACTCGGGCAGCACGAACAGCGGGAACGGGAGCGGCGGCGCACCCGAGCTCGTGTTCGGGATTGTGCTCCTCATACCCGGGCTCATCCTGCTCGCGCCCTTCTTCCTCACGCTCAGCGCGAGGCTCGTCCGGCGGGCGCCGATCGCGGTCCGGCTGGCTGTTCGTGACCTTGCTCGCTACCGGGCGCGCTCGGGCTCGGCGCTGGCGGCGATAAGTATTGGCGTCCTCGCCGCGGTCATCGTCATGCTTGCCGCCTCCGCCCGTTACGGGAACGTGCTTGACTACGCGGGGCCGAACCTCGCTTCGAACGAGCTCGCCCTTCACGCCAATACTCCGCCGCCGCCGGGCACGACGATCAGAACGCCGAACGGCCAGGTTCGGAAAGCTTCGCCGAGCACGACGGCTGATACGCCGCGGCAGCTGGCCGATCATGCCGAGACGATCGCGAAGGGATTCGGCGCGCAGCTTGTCGCGCTTGAGACCCCCAATGCCAATCTCAACGCCACCCAAGGCGGCCGGAGCTGGGACGGACAGATCTACGTCGCGACCCCGCAGTTGTTGAAGGCGTTCGGGATCAAGGCTTCACAGATCAATCCCGACGCCGACGTCTTGAGCTCACGTCCGGGCCTTTCCGGGGTTTCCGGGATGACATTCACGTACGGATCTAACAACGACAACAGCTCTGCCAACCCCGGTGCCGGCCCGCCCGCACTGTCAAGGTGCAACGCCGCGACGGACTGTCTTGCAAACCCGGTAATCCAGGAGGTCGGCGCCTTGCCGACAGGGACCTCGGCACCCAATACGGTGATCACTGAGCACGCCATGAAAGAGTTCCACATTCAGGCGACGACGACGGACTGGCTGGTTCAGGGCACTCAGGCCTTCAGCGCCTCTCAGATCAGTAACGCGGAACTTACTGCCTCGACAACCCAGCTCGCTGTCGAGTCGAAGAACGACCAGCCCACATCGTTCGCCGTCATCACCTGGGCGACGCTCTTCGGGATCGCGATCACCCTCGGCGTGCTCGGCATGTCTGTCGGCCTTATTCGAAGCGAGACCGCGAGCGAACTGCGCACGCTCGCCGCGACGGGCGCAAGTAGCTACACACGGCGCACACTCTCGGCGGTCACGGCCGGCACGCTGGGGTTCCTCGGCGCGCTGCTCGGGGTCGTCGGGGGATACGTGGCGCTCATCGGCTGGCTCCGCGGCAACTCGCTCAACGGCGGCATTTCCTCGCTTGGAAACGTCCCGGTCACGGATCTTCTCTTCATGCTCCTCGCCATGCCAGCATTTGCCGCCCTCGTTGCTTGGCTCTTTGCAGGCCGCGAGCCCGCTGCAATGGCCCACCAGCCGATCGAGTGAGTGAGCTCGTCGAGGGGAGTCGCGGCCCATCGCAGGCTCCGGTTGCTTGCTCCGCCCCGGCGTGCCCAGGCAGCCTTAGTCGGCTCGCGTCGGCAGGCCCGATGTCTTTGAGCCAGAGTGCCGACCAACTCGGATCCGACCAACTCGGATCATAGGGAGCTAGCGTGCGAACAAGTGCGTCGTCCGTACCTACTTCGGTCGTTGCTCCTCTTTTTTGGCGTGTGCGCGTTCGGCGTCGTCGACGCGATCGTGAAGGGCCACCATGGTGGGGTGCGGAACGCAATCGGCAATGTGAGCGCGCCGTGGGCGATCCTCCCGTTTTTCGCGGGGGCCCTCGTCCTTCCGCATCGTCGTGCGGTCGGAGCCCTTGCCGGCGCGGCTGGCTCAGTTGCGGCCCTTGCCTCTTACTTTTCGGTCAGAGCGAGCGGTTCGGACATCGGTGGACAAGGCGGAGTTTTCGCTGCGGCAGGGAACCGGTGGTTCCTCCTAGGTCTCGTCGGCGGCCTCGCGCTCGGAGCCGGAGGTGCATGGCTCGCTGCCTGTAAAAGGTGGGGACTGCTGCTAGCAGTAGTCGCGAGTCTGCTTGTGCTCGAGCCCGCCGTTCGCGTGCTTTGGGCGACGACCAAGAGCGATCCCCTCGGGACCTTCGTCCCAAGCCATTTCGTCTGGAGCGCGGAGATCCTCATCGGCTGCGCGTTGGCGATCGGCGTCCGCTTTCGACGAGCGTGGCGCCAGTAGCTGCGCCCGTTCTCGGGCTTGTGGTTCAAGCGGGCTTTCGACCCCAGGCCGCCACCATCGGCGAGGTTGTCAAGTCGAGCTGGCCTGTAGCGACATTTGATAGATGCTGTTCGATCTCCTCCTCGGTCGCCAGTTGTGCGGCGACTAGGCGCTCCCGGATTTGTTGCACGGTGGCGTGCTCCAGTCGATCTACGACCGGGCCTCCTATGGGGAAGAAGGCATCTGCCTGAACCTGAAGGAGGCCCGCGGCTCTGAGCAGCTTTGGAAGCTTGCGACCGAATGACAGATCCACGCTTCGCTCGGCCATTAAGGCGCGAAACGCCAGTTTCAGCTTGTTAGCGAGTGCTTCTGCTGCCCCATTGCCGTTCGGACATGCAAGCGGTTGCAGACCGGGGTCAGCTTCTTCAGCGAGAAGCCATCCGCCAGGTTTGAGGGCGCCAATCATTGTTGCAAGGGCTTGGGACCGCTGCGGCACGTGAACGAGCACGAGCCGTGCGTGAACCAGGTCGAATCCGTCACAGGGCGCTGGATCTGTTCCAATGTCGTGCCGTATTACTTCGAATCCACCCTCGGCGGCTTCTAGCCAAGTGGTGTCGATATCGGTGGCCAACACGTGGCTCTTGGTCTGTTCTGCAATCCAGGCCGGCACGGTGGAACTGCCAGCCCCGACTTCCCACACTCGCCAGCCGGGTGACAGGCCGATCGACACCATGTGCCTAAAGGTCGACGGATTGAAGAGAGTCGCGAGAGCGTCGAAGCGCTGTCCAGCTTCGCTCTGCTGATTGTCCAGCAGGTAGTGCTCTGAAGTCACGCCAATATCCTACGAACGACCACCTGGGCCGACGTGGTGCGGACCGCAACGCAGCGAGAACAGAGGACCTTGCACGGCTCCGAATATTATGATATCACTTAGCTAGTTCTACATATCATTTTAGCGAGGCGTACCGCACAACCCGGTCTCGCCGGCTGCACGATGACGAGTGAGGAAGAACACAGGTGATCCATCTCAAGGCCCTAGCTCGCAGTAACCGACCGCTTGAGCCGGCACGCCCTACTCGTGAGCCGTGAATGACCGCAAGCAGGTACTCCTTCGGATTGATCCGGCCGTTCATGATGCACTGGCCAGGTGGGCGGCAGATGAGTTCCGCAGCGTCAATGCTCAGATCGAGATGCTGCTCCGCCGAGCGCTCATCGAGGCCAGGCGGATGCCGAAGAGTGTTGGGCCTTTGCCAAGGCGAGGCCGGCCACCCACCATGTGACGCATCGTTCCAGGCTGTTGTGAGTTGCCGACGTACGACGGCCAACACGTGCGGGGGCATCTTTACGCCATTCGCCTACTCACGAGCACGTCTTACAACTACGGGATCCAACACTGAGACTCGGAGGTGGCGCTAGTGGCCGGCCTGTTAGAGCTTGACAGCCTGAGCCGTCGCTTCGGTACGGTGACTGCCCTCAACGACCTGAGCTTCTCGGTCCCCTCCGGCCAGGTCGTCGGGTTCCTCGGTCCGAACGGCGCCGGCAAAACGACGACGATGCGGGCGATCTTCGGGCTCACCGACCTCGACGCTGGGTCAGTGCGGTGGAACGGCGCGCCGGTCGGCGCCACCCAGCGCCGCCACTTCGGCTACATGCCAGAGGAGCGGGGTCTGTACCCAAACATGCTCGTGGCAGAAGAGATCGAGTACCTTGGCCGGCTCCACGGCCTGGACACGCGAAGCGCCGCAGCAGCCACCAAGCAGTGGCTGGAGCGCCTGGACGTGGCCGACCGCTCCACCAGCAAGGTCGAGACCCTGTCGCACGGCAACCAGCAGCGTGTGCAGCTGGCAGCGGCCCTGGTGCATGACCCTGAAGTGCTGGTGCTGGACGAGCCCCTTTCGGGACTCGACCCGACGGGCATCGACGCCATCGGCAAGGTGCTTGTCGAGCAGGCGCGCGCCGGGCGCTGTGTGCTGTTCTCCAGTCACCAGCTGGACCTCGTAGAGGACCTCTGCGAGTCGGTGGCCATCATCGACCGTGGCCGGCTCGTTGCGAGAGGGACCGTAGACGAGCTGGCAACGAGCGGCTCGCGGCGCCTCGGCGTCCGGGTGGAGGGAGACCGCCAGGGGGCCTGGGCGCACGGGATCCCGGGTGTGACCGTGTCCGAGGTGGACGGGGGCGAGGTACGCCTCGTCCTCGACGACTCCACTGACAGCGACGTAGTACTGGATGCGGCTCGTGCCGCTGGACGTGTGACGGAGTTCGTTTTCGGACGTCGCCGACTGTCCGAGGTGTTCCGGGAGGCGATGGCCCGGTGAAGAGTCTCCCGATCATCCTCCCCGCTATCGCGGTCGTGCTGCTTATCCGGAGCGGCTTGCGCCGCAAGGGCCGGGGGCGATCTTCGCAGCTCGCGGGACTCACACTCGCGCTACGCGAAAAAAGGCTCCTCGGAGACGCCGGACTTGTGGCTGGGCGCGAGATTCGGGAGCGCTTGCGGGGCCGCCTGTTTCGAGTGGTCACCCTCATCCTCTTCGCCGTAGTGGCGGCAGCGGTGGTAATCCCCACCCTCCACAAGGGAACCACCACGCGCCAGATGGTCGGTGTGGTGGCTGGCCGGCCCGCCCTCGACGCCGAGCTGCAAATGTTGGCCAAAACCGTGGGGCTGCGTGTCGAGCTGGTGCGCGAGCCTGACGCGAGCGCCGCGCGCGCAGCGTTGAGCGCCAGCCGCCTCAACATGGTGGTGAACGGCAGCGGGAGCATTCTCGTACAGAACCCGATCTCGGACACCGACTCCTCCACCGGGGCCCGGTATGTGCAAGCCGTGGCCACGGTCCTCGGAACCGAGCAGGCCTTCGCCCGGGCCGGCCTGACTCCTCAACAGGCGGCCGCGGTGGTCGGGGCAAAGCCGTGGCCGATCGAGAGCGTCCACCCGGCGGGCAAGCCGTCCACCACGACTGAGGAGACGACGGCCCTTCTCGGGATCATCCTCATCTTCATCATCCTCAACCAGTACCTCACATGGACCTTGATGGGCGTCATGGAGGAGAAGGCGAGCCGCGTCGTCGAGGTCCTCCTCGCCACGGTACGGCCGGTCCAGCTGCTGGCGGGCAAGGTCGCGGGCATCGGCGCGATTGCCCTCCTGCAAGCGGTGTCCCTGGTGGCGTTCGCTCTGGTGCTGGCAAAGCTGGTGGGCTCGAGCCTCGTGCACGGGGCGGCGCCGCTCGTGGTGGCGGCGACACTCGTCTGGCTGGTACTCGGCTACGCCTTCTACAGCTGGTTGTATGCCGCCGCGGGATCCCTAGCCGAGCGCCAGGACCAGGTACAGAGCTTGGCGTTACCGCTGAGCGCACCGCTCATCTTTGGCTACATCGTCTCGCTCATCGGGGTCAGCTCAGGTCATGCGTCGCTGCTCGTCAAGGTGCTGGCGTACCTGCCTCCGACCGCGCCCTTCGCGATGCCGACGTTGGTCGGGTTCGGGGAGGTGACCTGGTGGCAGTTTCTACTGTCGGTGGTGATGAGCGTGGCATGCACCGTGTTGGTGGCATTGGTGGCGGCCCGCATCTACCGAACGGCCGTGCTCCGAACCGGCAGGCGGGTGCGGCTGCGAGAGCTGGTCCCGGCCTTGGCCAAATGAAACGCCGTCAGTGATGCCAACAACTGGAACGAGGATCCCCGAACCATTCGTCTGGCACAAGAGTGCCGACGAGATCCTCGACACGCTCGCGGCCTACTGCGGGCTCTCCGACTCAAGTCGCAGGGCCGGGAGTCTCAGTCCCAACGAAGTCATCCGAGATCGACGTCCTGCGTCGCGGCCGCGCAGTGGTCGAGCACGGCTGCGTAAAAAGTGATATCAATAAGTATCAGTTTATTGGAGGCCATTCTCTCTAGGAGGGATCATGAGCCAGTTTGAGCAACCTGTCCGCGAACCCGGGGCAACTCCGGTCGGCCATTCGGGCGTCCGCGTCGAGATCCATGAGCGCCCAGCGTGGGCGATTAACGGCTGGCTTGGTGTCCTCGTCGTCGCCGGCTGCGGCGTCGGGGCATACTTTCTCTCGAACAGCTCCGTCAAGGTCGTCATCTTCGTGCCGATCGTCGTCGCGATAATCATTCTGGGCTCGTTGGTCATCGTGCAGCCCGGCCAGACGAAAGTCGTGCGGTTCTTTGGAAGCTATGTCGGCACCGTGCGCCGAAGCGGCATTTGGTGGATCCTGCCACTCTCTGACCGGCGCAGCGTGAGTATTCGGGTCAGGAACTTCGAGACCAACCACCTGAAGGTCAACGACGCAGACGGCAATCCCGTGGAGATCGCTGCCATTGTCGTATGGCAGGTTGCCGATACCTCGCGTGCCCTTTACGCAGTAGATGACTATCTCAACTTCGTGCGAGTCCAGGCCGAGTCGGCTCTGCGCCATGTCGCCACCACCCATCCGTACGACAATCCCGCAGACGACGGCCTGTCGCTTCGCGGCTCGACCGACATCGTCGCCGGTGAGCTCGCCACGGAGATGGCCGAGCGCGTTTCTATTGCCGGTGTGGAGATCGTCGAGGTGCGCATCAGCCATCTTGCCTACGCGTCGGAGATCGCGCAGGCCATGTTGCGACGACAGCAGGCCAATGCCGTCGTCGCAGCACGCTCTCGCATCGTCGATGGCGCGGTCGGAATGGTTGAAATGGCACTCGAACGGCTGGCGGAGCGCAACATCGTTGAGCTTGACGAAGAGCGCAAAGCGGCGATGGTGAGCAATCTGATGGTCGTGCTTTGCAGTGACCAACCGGCTTCGCCGGTGGTCAACACCGGCACTCTCTACTCGTGATCCGTGGACGATCGAAAGCAGGTACTGCTTCGAATTGATCCCAGTGTCCATGATGCCCTAGCCCGGTGGGCGGCCGATGAGTTCCGAAGCGTCAATGCTCAAATCGAGATGTTGTTGCGACGAGCCCTCGATGATGCCGGACGAATGCCAAAAAAGGCCGGACCGTTGCCGAAACGAGGTCGGCCACCCATCGTGCGCTGACTGCCGGGAACCGCCTGCCTTCTTGAACCCGCACACATGTCTGGGCGTCGGCAGCACTGATGCGCCGGTCCAGCTTCCTGGAACTCCCTATGCATACGTTGTTGGGTCCTCCTCCGTCGTCGGGTCATCGTCTGAAGATCGCCTCGTTCGGATCAACCTCGCCCACAGGCGAGTAACCAATGGCCCGGTGCTGTCATCGGGGAGCCTGTTGCTTGCGGTCGGCCGACAGATAGTGGTGCTCTCGCCCGCCCGCTATTCAGCGAGAAAGGGCCCGTCCGGCCCCGAGACACTCCGTCTTGTGGAGGGGTCGTCCGTGACGCTGGGGCGCGGTGTCGTCGTACCGGCACCGTTCCTCGGATATCAGATAACTCTTGTGAATCCTGCACTGGCAGACCACGCTCTGTGGTACCAAGTGGGTTCTGGCAACGAGATCGCTCTTGTGGACACCCTCACCGGCACCGTCGTTCGTTCGATGGGATTCCCCTCGACGGTGATGAGTGTGGCTAGCTCTCCCGACGGGAGGCTCGTCTACGCCACATTCGAGGGGACGGACCACAGAACCAAACCTCCGGCGGGGGCGGTCGTCGTCGAGGAACTCGATGCGTCGTCGCTAAAGGTCCTCGCCCGTCAGTACCTCGATGGGGAGTCAACGGCGCTTGCGAGCGCGGTGCCTGGCGGAGTCTGGGTGGCGAACAGCGCAGGCATGCAGTGGTCGGAATTCCTCTACCT
>JBEKVJ010000002.1:0-104270 GCA_049514105.1 Acidimicrobiales bacterium | reverse complement strand
ACCGCGGATGACGATCCCGACGAGGACCTGGTGAAAGGGCCATGATGGCAAGCTCCAGATACGTACGTTTCGAGGTCCTTCGGACCTGGCGGAGCAGGCGATACCTCGTGTTCTCGCTCGGCTTTCCCCTCGTGCTGTTCCTCGTGGTCGCAGGCCCGAACCGCCACGCCCATCTCGATGGGATCTCTTTCCCGCTCTATTACATGACAGGCATGACCGCTTGGGGAGCCATGGTCGCCGTCGTCTCGAGCGGGGGCCGCATTGCAGCCGAGCGCTCGGTCGGATGGACGCGCCAGTTGCGCATCACCCCGCTCAAGACGAGCACGTACTTCAGCGCCAAGGTGCTCTCCGGCTACCTCGTGGCTCTGCTCTCGATCGCAGTCTTGTTCCTCGCCGGCAGTGCCGTCGGCGTGAGACTCTCGGCAGCCGAGTGGTCAACGACGGTCGGGCTGCTTCTGGTCGGCCTTGTTCCCTTCGCCGTGCTCGGGATCCTCCTTGGTCATCTCGTCAAGGTCGATTCTCTAGGCCCGGCTCTCGGCGGTTCGACGTCGTTGTTCGCGCTCTTGGGCGGTGCCTACGGGCCTCTTGTTTCCTCGGGGGTGTTCTTCAGCCTTGTCAAGTGTCTCCCCTCGTACTGGCTTGTCCAGGCTGGAAAGTCGGCCCTCGGTACGGGTGGATGGCCACCGGCGGAGGCTTGGATCGTGATCGCAGCCTGGACGGTGGTCCTTTCCTGGCTCGCCCGGCTCGCCTATGTACGCGACACGGCGCGGGTCTGAGTTTTCGCGGCCCCGGTACGGTTGACAAGCATGGATCTCGAGACGAGACCGCCTGATCCGGCAGAGAGCGAGTGGCTCGCCAACCAGCGCAAGTGGACCAGGGGATGGCGAAGCGTCGTCTTCCCGGGAGTCTTCCTCGTCTACCTCGCCCAGGTCGGCGCAGGAGTGTCGCAGTACTCGAGAGGTGTCGGGGCTGTCGTCGGCTACGTCGTGCTCGGCGTGTTCTGTATCTTGTACCTCCGAACGCTGCCCGAGTCTTGGAACGCGGCCTCGCGTCGCTTCTGGCCCTTCTACGGCTGCCTGGTCGTCCTGTCGGCACTCGAGCTTCCCTTTGCTCGCGCCGACGCGTTCGTGATGTGCGTGTTCATCGTCGTCGTCACCGTTGCCCGCCTCGGCGGACGGGCGGTGCCGATCGTGGTCACCCTTGGCCTCATTGCTGCCTTCTTGCCCTTGGCGATCCCGTCATGGCACGACAACCTCGGTTCCGCGGTTAGCAACGGCACGGCCATCACGATCCCTACGGTCGGGCTCGCGATGTTCGGTTTTTTCAACCTGATGCGAGGCAACCGCGCCCTCGCCGAGGCGCGCGCAGAGCTGGCCCGCCTGGCGGCGGAGAATGAACGTTCCAGGATCGCACGCGACTTGCACGATCTTCTCGGTCACTCACTGACCACTATCACGGTCAAAGCTGGCCTAGCCCGCAGGCTCGGCGCGACCGATCCGGTCCGTGCCCTGCAAGAGATAGCCGAGGTCGAGGCTCTCGCCCGGCGTTCCCTCGCCGATGTGCGTGCCGCGGTCGCGAACTACCGAGAGGTAACACTCGCCGGTGAGCTCGCCACCGGACGTGAGCTGCTTCGCGCGGCGGGCATCACCGCCGATCTTCCCGGAGCGGTCGATGTCGTGGACCCTGTGCACCAAGAGCTGTTCGGATGGGTGCTTCGCGAGGGTCTGACAAATGTCGTGCGCCACGCTCACGCCAACATCTGCGTTGTCAGGCTCTCGTGCGCTTCGGTCGAGATCGTCGATGACGGCGTCGGAGGATCCCCGAGCTCGGGAAGTGGCCTTGTCGGCCTGTCCGAACGCGTCGCAGCGGCCGGGGGTGTCCTCGTCGCGGGGCCGAACATTCCGAACGGCTGGCGGCTGTGCGTGGAGCTGGGGCCCCGGGCAGCGGCGCTGGCGAAATGATCCGTATCATCCTCGCCGACGACCAGGAGCTCGTACGTTCGGCGCTCGCGGCCTTATTGGAGCTCGAAGACGACTTCAGCGTCGTGGCGACGCTCGGGCGTGGTGACGAGGTGGTGGCCGCGGCGCGGGCGTACAAGCCTGACGTCGCCCTTTTAGATATCGAGATGCCAGGCATCGATGGCCTTGCCGCTGCTTCCGTGCTCTCCAAGCAGGTGCCCGAGTGCCGCGCGCTCATCCTTACCACCTTCGGACGTCCCGGCTACCTAAAGCGCGCCATGGAGTCAGGCGCGTATGGTTTTGTCGTCAAGGACGCCCCGGCTGAGCAGCTCGCAGATGCAATACGTCGCGTCGCCGCCGGCGAGCGCGTGGTCGACCCTGTTCTCGCTGCGAGCGCCCTCGCCGACGGGGAGTCGCCCTTTACCGCCCGCGAACGCGACGTGCTGGTGGCGGCGCGTCCGGGGGCCACGGTCTCTGAGATCGCCGAGCGCCTCTTTTTGTCCGAGGGCACGGTTCGCAACTACCTCTCCGCCGCGATCGCCAAGACAGGCGCACGAAACCGCGCCGAGGCAGTCCGGACTGCCGACGGGCAGGGGTGGCTCTAGGCGATCTAGGTGGACTAATTCCGCGCGAGCCGGTAAGGTTTCCGTACTGTTACGAACTGGGGGCAAACGGGTGCCCTCGGTCAACCCGATAGGAGGGGAGTTTTCATGAGGAAATTGCTCATGAAGGCCGGTGTTCCGCTGGTCGCGGGGGCATTAGTGCTCACTGCTTTCAGCGGATCGGCGTTTGCGAATGCCAAGCGTCCGGCCACGGCAAAGCCAGTGTTCGACCTCGCGTACGAAGGGCCGCTCTCGGGCGGCAACGCGCAGCTCGGCCTGAACATGGCCTACTCGGTCCAGTACGCCATCAACGTGGCGAACTCCGGTATGTCCCAGTTCGGCAAGCTTCCGTTCACGCTCAAGTACGTCGCCAAGGACGACCAGGGCTCGGCGACGTACTCGCCGACAGACGCCCAGGAGCTCACGGCGAACCCGGCCGTTATCGGTGTTGTAGGCCCTGCCTTCTCGGGCGCCACCAAGGCGGCCGAGCCGACCTTTAGCGCCCACTCGCTGGCAACGGTGAGCCCATCGGCGACCCTCCCCGCGCTTGCCACCTACGGGTGGAAGAACTTCTTCCGCGTCGTGGCTGACGACAGCGTCCAGGGACCGACTGACGCCGACTGGGTCATCCACAAGCTCGGCTTTAAGAACCTTTATGTCGTCAACGACGCCAGCACCTACGGCGTCGGTCTCGCCAACGCCTTTGCAGGCGAGGCCCGCAAGGACGGCGCTAACGTCACGAGCGGCTCTTTCCCGGGCACCTCACAGTGCAGCGACGGCACGGCGAGCCCCACGCAGTACCCCGATGACGCTGCCATTGTCGTAAAGGCGCATCCGAAGCTGCTGTTCTACGGCGGCTACTACTGCGACCTTGGCCTTCTCGTCAGCGCGCTCCACACCGCCGGCTACAAGGGCGCGATCATGAGCGGTGACGGATCCGACAGCACGGCTCTCATCTCTGGGACCAACCCGCACAGCGCCGCCAATGGCGTGTTCACCAGCTGTGCTTGCGCCGTCCTCGGCACGAGCAAGACCGACAAGGCGTTCGCGGCAGGCTTCAGGGCGCTCGCCCACTTCCCCGTCGGGATCTACTCGGCAGAGGCTTACGACGCCGCCAACACGATTATCGACGAGCTGAAGATCCTCTCCTCGGGCAAGACCGGCACCATGGCGATTACCCGGGCGAACGTCGTGAAGGGCCTTCACTCGATCGTCTACCACGGCCTCACCAAGGTGATCTCGTTCAAGTCGAACGGGAACATCGCAGGCACCGACATCTACGCCAACCAGGTCCAACACGGAAATCTGGTCCAAATCGGGCTCGAGTAGCGCCTCTTAGCAGTTGTGAGAAAGCCGGGCACTTCGCGCTTGCGGGGTGCCCGGCTTTTTCCGTAACTGGGTCGCTTGCCAGCACTTGAGTAGTCTGCTCCGCAAGGTTGAGGGAGTGATCTGGCCAAATGCATTGTCCGGCGTTCATCGCGAACAACAACATCTGGGTCTCGCTCATCGTTGGCGGTCTCGCCAACGGGTTCCTCTACGCGCTCATCGCCCTCGGCTACACCCTCGTTTACGGGGTGCTCAGGCTGATCAACTTCGCCCACTCCGAGGTTGTGATGTCCGGTGGCTTCGGGGGCCTGTTCGCCATGCGGGCTATCCTCGGCAACTCCACGCCGGCCGGTTTCTGGGCGGTCGGGTTCATGCTCGTCGGTATCGTCGCAGGCGCGGCGGCCGGGGGGGCGGCGGCCTTCGTCCTCGAGCGGATCGCCTACCGTCCGCTACGCAAGCGCAACGCTCCGAGGCTGACCTATCTCATCAGCGCCATCGGCGCCTCGTATTTCTTGTACAACCTCGCCGGCAAGGAGTTCGGTCGCTACACGGCCTTCATCCCGGAACCTCAGGTGATCACAGGCCACGCCTTTTCACTTTGCGGTGTCGGCGTCCAGTCCGTCTGGATCCTCACCATGGTCACTGCCCTCGTGCTCTTGGTCGTGCTCGACACGGTCGTGAATCGCACCAAGCTCGGAAAGGGCATTCGCGCCGTCGCCCAGGACGCCGAGACCGCGAGCCTGATGGGAGTGCACATCGACCGCACGATCGCGCTCACCTTCGTGCTCGGAGGCCTCATGGGGGGCGCGGCGGGGTTCTTGTTCGGCCTCCAGTTCGGCGTGATCTACACGATGGGCTTTGTCCCAGGGCTGAAGGCATTCACGGCCGCTGTCCTCGGTGGCATCGGCAACATCCGCGGCGCCATGATCGGCGGCCTCCTGCTCGGGGTGTTCGAGAGCATCCCGTTGCGCTGGATGTCGGCGGAATGGCAGGACGTCGTCGCTTTCGGGATGCTCGTCCTGCTGCTGCTGTTTAGACCTACGGGCATTCTCGGTGAGCGTCTCGGGAGAGAAGCATGAGCGCCATGGGCGCGGGTATCGAGGGCCTCCCCGAGCCTCCGCCCGCCGGAGCCAGGAACCGCTCAGTGTCCGCACAGCTCGGCGCGCTGAGCGCCAACAGCTTCGTGCGCCGGCTCGGCATCTGTGTGGGGGGGATGCTGGTGCTTGCGGTCATGACCGGTCCGCCGGGCACCAATGCCGCCCCGACCTCCGGGTTCACAGGCGCGCTCAAATTCCCGCGGTTGTTCTGGTTCCTCGGCGCGGCGGCTGTGGTCTTTGCCATCATCACGGCCTCTGAGACCGTCGGGGCTTCGACGAGGGTGTGGGTCCAGCGGACCCGGGCGTCTGTTCTGCGCTTGACGGCAAGGCGCCTTATCCGGCTCGCCATCGATCTCGCCGTTGTCGCCTTCGGCTTCATCTGGGTGTCTTGGATCTCGCCGGACGACACTTGGAAGGGGGGCGTCTGCATAGAGATCGGCTTCGCCCTAGCGGCGATGGAGCTGGTCGTCTACCTCTTCGAGTCAAGGTCTCTGCGGGTCGCTAGGCCCGGCGGCTACGCACTGGTTGCCCTCTACGGGGTGCTGGCGTGGATGCACAACTCGGTCTCGAAGTACCTCAACTCGATCCAGGCTGTGCCGCACGACCACACTCTCGGGCTCGTGCTGTTGTGGATTGCCCTTGTCCTCAGCGTTCTCGAAGCTTTGTTGTGGGCGCTGTCGCTCGCCCGCAAGGCGATCGAGCCTCGCCGCGGCAGGGGCCTTTTAAGCCTCGGTGGCGTCGTCCTTTTGGCATACGGGTGGCTCATGTGGACGCGCTGGTCAGCGTGGCGTGTCTCGACCCCGCACTCGGTGGCGCACTGGTTTGCCGCAATCCACCTTCTTCCCCACAGCCACGCGGGTGGCCTCGTAGTGCTGACCGCAGGCGCGATCGCGCTGGCGTGTGCCGTTGTCTGGGCGGGGGGCGACCTCGTGCGCGCCATGGGCGGGGCCCGGCCGCAGCACGCGCGCTATGAGTTCACCGGGATCACCAAGCAGACACGTTTCTCGTTCGGCAAGACGGCGGTCACGCTTGCCGCGCTCTTGGTGGCGCTCCAGTGGCCCTTGCACATGAACGCTGGCATCCAGTCGATCCTTACGACCCAGGTCGCGATATATGTGCTGTTAGCCATCGGTCTCAATGTCGTCGTCGGCTTCGCGGGCCTCCTCGACCTCGGCTATGTGGCCTTCTGGGCGATCGGCGCCTACACGACGGCCTATTTCACCGGGGCGCTTCCCATCCAGCCACCGTTCTTGCTCAATCCCTTTTGGATCATCCCGTTCGCCATCGCGGCCGCCATGCTCACCGGCGTCTTGCTCGGGACACCCACGCTCCGCTTGCGGGGGGACTATCTCGCCATCGTGACGCTCGGATTCGGCGAGATCATCGAGATCGTCGCGAATAACCTCGACGGGGTCACAGGTGGCCCGGCCGGCACGCCTGGAGTGATACCCCAGTTCTCGATCCACGTCTCCTCGATCTCCTATAGCTGGACTGGGACAGTGCTTCCCTACTACTACTTGATCCTCGGGGTGGCGGTCGTCTTCACGGTGGCCTTCAGCTTCCTCGAGCATTCGCGCGTGGGGCGGTCCTGGACGGCCATTCGCGAGGACGAGGTGGCGGCCGACTCCATGGGCATAAACGCCCTCAAATACAAGGTCATGGCCTTCGCGATTGGGGCGTCGACCTCCGGCTTCGCCGGGGTCTTCTTTGCGAGCCAGGTGCAAAGCCTCGTGCCGCAGGACTTCATAGTCCAGACCTCGATCCTGATCCTCGTCTTTGTGATCTTCGGAGGCATGGGCTCGATCGCGGGGGCCGTGGTCGGCGCCTTCGTGATCCAATGGCTCCCTCAATACCTGCAGGTGCGCTCCTTCCAGGACTACCAGTTCCAAGACGAGTTCATCTATCTCGGAGCGCTTTTGATCCTCCTCATGATCTTTAGGCCCCAGGGGATCATCCCCTCTCGTCGGCGCCGCCGGGAGATACTGCTCACCGAGGAGGGCGTCGGCCACGCAGAGAGCCCGGGAGGCCCGGTACGGCTCACCGGTATAGGGCCACTGCCTGCTGACTACGGCAGGCTGACCTTGGACGAGCCCGGCTACATCGGACCGGAGACAGAATGACCGACACCGCGCCAGACCTGGTCCCAACCGACGATGCCGAAGTGCTTTTCGACGTCGAAAAGGTGACATTGCGCTTCGGTGGCGTCACAAGCCTGGCGGATGTCTCTCTCAAGTTGCACCGGGGCGAGATCCTCTCGGTGATCGGCCCCAACGGCGCCGGCAAGACATCGCTCTTTAACTGTCTGACCGGGGTCTACACGCCCCAGGAGGGCACGATCGTCTTCACGGCAAAAGGCGGGCACCCCGTGAGTGTGATCGGCCGCAAGCCCTACAAGGTCAACAGACTTGGGGTCGCGAGGACCTTCCAGACTTCGCGCATGTTCAATGCCCTTACGACCTTTGAGAACGTGAAGATCGGCGTCGAGTCAAAACAGCACACCGGGCCCGTCGGTGCGATGTTGCGACTGCCGAGGACCAGGCGCGAGGAGCACCAGAGCGACTTGCGTACCCTCGAGCTGTTGAAGTTCGTCGGCCTCACGCGCCGGGCGAACGAGCTCTCGAGCTCGCTGCCCTACGGGGACCGCCGGCGCCTTGAGATCGCCCGGGCGCTCGGAACCAATCCCGAGGTTCTCCTGCTTGACGAACCCGCGGCAGGGACGAACCCGGCCGAGAAGGTAGAGCTCGCCGAGCTGATCCGCAAGGTGAACAAGCAGCTCGGGGTCACGGTGCTGTTGATAGAGCACGACATGAAGCTCGTGATGTCGGTCGCCGAACGGATCATCGTGTTGAACTTCGGTCAGGTGATCGCACAGGGATCCCCGGCCGAGATCCAACGCGACCCGGTCGTCATCAATGCCTATTTGGGCTCACCGGACGACGCTGTTGCACCAGAGGAGCCTTGATGGCGATGCTCGAGGTCACCGGCGTGGAGGTCCGCTATGGATCCGTCCCGGCGCTTCACGACTTTACGATCTCTGTCGAAGAAGGAGAGATCGTCACCCTGCTCGGCGCGAACGGAGCCGGCAAGACGACCACGCTACGGATGATCTCGGGGCTGCACCACGCCTCGGCGGGCACGGTCTATTTCGAGGGTGTCGACATCTCACGCTTCGCGGCGCACAAAACCGTCGAGCTCGGGATCAGTCATGTTCCCGAGGGCCGGCGGATCTTTCCACAGATGACCGTGCTCGAGAACCTCGAGATCGGCGCCTACCACAAGCCGCATGGCCAAAACGCCAAGCTGGACGAGGTCTACGAGCTCTTCCCGATCCTGAAGGACCGCCGCAAGCAGCAGGGAGGCAACCTTTCGGGGGGCGAGCAGCAGATGCTTGCCATCGGCCGTGCCCTCATGGCAGAGCCCAGGCTGTTGCTTTTGGACGAGCCCTCCATGGGGCTGGCACCGCTGTTTGTGCAGACGATCTTCGAGATCCTAAAGACGATCCGCGACCAGGGGGTCACGGTCCTGCTCGTCGAGCAGAACGCCGCCAAGGCCCTGCAGCTGGCCGACCGGGGCTATGTGCTCGAGACCGGCAAGATCGTGCTTCAGGACTCCGCCGCCGTCTTGCTGCGCGACGACCGGGTGCGGATGGCCTATCTGGGAGAGGACATCGGGCATTGAGCTAGTCCCTGGGCGCCCTAAGAGCCAGAAGTTGCTTCGGTGGCTTCACTTGACGGCCGTGCAATGACACTATGTCTGTCATGATCTCTCAAAAGCTGCCCCGCTCTCGTTCGTTGTTGACACTGGGAGCCGTGCTCGTCTCGATAACTGCGGTTGCGGCTTCGGTTCCAACCAGCGCGATCGCCTCTACCAAAGCGGCGAGCGTGAGCACGGTATGGCTCTGCAGGCCGGGCATGGCCTCGGACCCGTGCACCTCGAGCCTTGCGACAACGGTGGTGCAGGCTTCGGGCGCAAAATCGGTCACGGGCGCCAAGGTTTCCACGGCCTCTAAGTTCGACTGTTTCTACGTCTACCCGACCGTCAGTGGCGAGACCTCGCTCAATGCCGATCTGAAGGTGCAAAACGCCGAGCTAGCCGTCGCGGTCGCACAGGCATCACGCTTTTCGACGGTGTGTCGCGTGTGGGCGCCGATGTACCGCCAGATCACCCTGGCCGGTCTCGAAACGGACCCGACGGGAGCCGACTTGGCCATCGAGACCGCCTATGACTCCATCCGCTCTGGCTTCGAGGACTATCTGGCGCACGACAATCACGGTCGGCCGATCGTGTTCATCGGGCACTCCCAGGGCGCGGCGATGTTGATCATGCTGCTCGAGCACTTCGTAGACAACAACACCAGCCTGCGTCGGCGTCTCGTTATGGCCATCATCCTCGGCGGCAACGTGGTCGTGCGAACGGGCACGGTTGAAGGTGGCAGTTTCCAGCACATCCCACTGTGCACAGCCCTTGGGCAAATCGGTTGTGTGATCGCTTACTCGAGCTTTCCCGGCGAGCCTCCTTCGACTTCACTGTTCGGCAGGCCCGGTCAAGGCGTTTCCCTCCTCTCCGACCAGCTGACGACGCGCGGTCTTGAAGTCGCGTGCGTGAACCCCGCCGCCCTCGGCGGTGGCAGCGGTGCGCTCGTCCCGTTCTTTCCCTCCGAAGGCAAAGAGGCGACGCCGTGGGTGGAGTTCCCCAAGCTCTACAGCGCCCGCTGTGAAAATGCGGGCGGGGCGAGCTTTCTGCAAGTCACCAAGTCATCCGGCCCGGGGGACAATCGTCCGGTCGTCTCCGAGACGGACGGGCCGGACTGGGGATATCACCCGGCCGACGTCAACTTGGCCCTTGGCAACCTCGTCGCAGACAGCGCTCACGCCGAGGCAACGTGGTCCAAAGCAGCGGGTCGTAAGTAGCGGCGAACCCTGCGCAATCAGGCTGAGGTGTATCGGGGGCTTCGGCTCGAATACCGTTGGGCTCGACAAGGAGGCGCAAGATGCTGATCGTCGGGACCAGGGCTCACCTTGAGGACCTCGACCGCTCCTACACCTATGCGCAAGATGTTCTGGTGAGCGCGGTCGCGATCGGCTCGTTCTATGGAGGAGTCGGCAGCTTGTTACCGGGCGGGGCCCGGCCGAGCTGGAGCCTTCTCGACGGTGAGCGCATCGTCCTCCTCGACGAGTTCGACATGACTCATGTGACTGCTCTTGCGGGGCCGAAGGCCCAGGCCATGGCGGCTGCGGCAGGGGGCACGCTCGTGGTCGGCCTCGAAGGCGCCCATCTCGTTACGGTCGCACCGGACGGCACAGTCAGTCGTCTCGATGCTTTCGAGCGCGTAGAAGGCCGCGAGACTTGGACCAACCCAGCGGCTTCGGCACCGGAGCTGCGTTCGATAGCGGTGTCAGACAGCGACGTCTGGTACGCCAATGTCCATGTCGGAGGATTGTGGCGCTCAGATGACCACGGTCAGTCCTGGCGCAATGTCATTGCACCTGAGTCGGACGTCCACGAGGTCGTCACGGGCCAAGACGGCACGGTCGCGGTCGCGGCCGCGGTCGGCTTCGGTTGGAGCACCGATGGCGGCAACACCTGGCAGTGGACGACCGAAGGTCTGCATGCCGGCTACGCGAGGGCGGTCGCGCTTGAGGGCGACATCGCCTTTGTCACCGCCTCGACCGGCCCCGACACCTCGGACGGGCGAGTCTTTCGTTGCCAGCTCGGAGCGAGCTTCGAGCCTTGTGGATCAGGGCTACCTGAATCCTTCCCCTTCAACCTCGATACAGGATCCCTGGCTGCCTCGGGGGATCAGGTAGCGCTCGGTACCCGCAACGGCAAGGTCTTCCGCTCAGGTGACGGAGGCTCGAGCTGGGAGCTGGCCGCTGAGGGGATGCGGCCGGTCCGCGTAGTGCGTTTCGGCTGAGACCTAGTCCGCGGGCGCCTGCGCTCGCTGTTGTCACTCCGGGCCCGTCGAGGCTGGGTCCTTGGCAGCTTGACGTGTTGGTCGAGATGCGCCTCACAAGCGGTCTGTGGCCGGGAACACGACCTCCTCGAGTACAAGGCGTAGGCCGGCCGCGATCGGAATCGCGACAATTGCCCCGATGAGCCCCAAGAGCGCAGCCCCGAGCAGCGTTGCCATGATCGTCAGCCCTGGGGAGATCCGGACCGTCCGGTTCATGACTCGCGGCACGAGGAGATAGTCCTCGAAAAGCCTGTAGAAGACATAGAAGCCCGCAGTCGCAATAGCCACCGGCAGCCCTTTTGTAAGGGCAACGAGCGAGACGACGACGCCACCGACACTCGAGCCGACGATCGGGATGAGGTCCATGATCGCCACGAACAGGCCGAGCAGGAAGGCGTAAGGGACCCCGAAGATCGTTAACCAGAGCGTCGTGCCCACGCCCGCAACGACCGAGGTGATGAGGTTGCCGAGCACGAATCCCCCCACGCGCCCAAAGACCTCTTCTATGAGCAGGCTCACCCGCTCGCGCCTGCTCGCGGGTACGAGACCGAGCCAGAGCTGCGACGCAGATGGCAGGGCGACGAGGAAGTAGACCGTAAGCACGACGATGGTGACAGCTGCCGCCGTCGTGGAGAACAACAGCCTCCCGGCGCCGATGACCCCGCCGGCGGCTGCGGTCTTCAATGTCTTGGTGGCGGCCTTGCCGCGTACATAAGAGGCGAGGTGGAACTTGGTCACGAGATGGCCAAGCCAGCCTTTGCCGTCGGCGACGTTGGCCCGATACCGCGGGAAGTTCGTTATCAGGTCGTGAGCCTCATGAGCCATAGGCGGTATTGCGGCAGCGGCGAAGACACCGAGGACGGCGAGGAAGCAGAAGGTGATCGCCACGACCGCGAGCGGCCGGGAGGACCGGTGACCTTCGAGCCACAAAACCGCCGGTTGCAACCCGATGCCGAGGAACAGCGCGATGCCGATGATCGTGAGGACTTGGGCGATGTCGGCAATGGAGCGAACGACCAGATAGGCGAGGCCGACGCCGAGAGCGCCCGTGAGCCCTATGAAGAACGGCGTCGTCCGGCTGAACTTGCGACCGGGCGTACCGAACCGGGGCTCGTCACCCCTGTCATGTCTGCCCCGTTCGTCGCTGGCCTTGGGAGCACCAGCGGTGCCAAGGCGCGGCCGAGGACCCCGGGCACTCGTGGGTGAGTGACCTGAACCCGCCGCTTTAGTGTGGATCTGTGGGGCGATACCTGTCATTGCCAGCTCCAGCGTTCGAGAGCGCGATGAGAACAACTAGCCCAGAGATCTACCCACGCTGGCCGGGGTACCTAACCTGTTTCGGCCAGCTGGAGTTGGGTACCGGTACTCCATCTCACCGACAGGCCTCATCCCCGACGGAATCTCTGTGCGATCCCGGCGTGATGCGGCTTTGACGGGGCCTGTGTTCTGCAACCGAGGATCTCGCGGGGACTCGGAGCGTTCTGCTAGGTCCCAACCCGGCTCTCGGTACGCCCGGCCCGAGAGCGGCGCGGGCGTTAGGTGTTTCATTTTGGGCCGGACCCGCCGTCTTGGCCCAGCCTTAGTGTCTGTGGCCAGTATTGTCTCCCCCATGCGCCAGGGCCGGACTCGGTCAGCCGGCAGGGACGTGGCGTCTCGACAAGGACGAACTGATGATCGTGTTTCGTCTCGATGGTGACATCTCGGCGCCAGGCGCCGCCCGTGCCGCGGTGCGACATGCATTGTCGAGGCGGTCCGCGGCCTTGTGCGACGTGGCCGTCCTACTCGCCGACGAGATCGTGACGAACGCGCTTGTCCACGCAGGTGGCGAAATCGAGGTGAAGCTGGAGGACTCACACGATTCGATCCGGGTCGAGGTCTCAGACAGCTCACCTGCAGCACCGCTGCTGGGCTCACCAAAGCCCCAAGATGAGCGGGGAAGGGGCCTGCTTATCGTTGACTCCCTTGCCTCGTCTTGGGGTGTGGTCCAACGCGCTGGCGGCAAGAGTGTCTGGTTCCAGCTTGATGTGGGTGACGACTAGGCGCGATCGAGTTCGCGTGTTTATGAGGAACTCAACAACGAAGAACCCGAGAGCAACTCAGCGTGCCTCAAACTCTCCCCCTCGGTTCTTCGCACCGACCTGATCTTGCGATAGCGCCTGGCGAGAGCGCCAAGCAGGTCCGCTCGAAGAGAACTCCGCAACATGGGGAAGACGAATTCCTCTTGCGCGTTGAGGTGCTCCACCATGGCGAGCAAGAGAGCGTCGGATGCTCGTGCCAACTCATCGTTCTCGTTGTCCATCTCCGCCATCCGCGAAATCATCTCCGCGACCGCGGACTGCTTGAGCATGCGGGCTCGGCGATAGCCGCGCCGCCGGGCCCATGCGCAATAGCGGGCAAAGGACCATTTCCTCGGCGACTTCGTGCCGCACAGTGCATCGGCCAGCTTGCTGGAAAGGACCGGCCGTCCTGTGTTGTCCGCGTTGGCAAGCTGCTCAAGTTGCCGGCTTAGGTCCTCGTGGTCAGATACCAGCACGTTCACGATGTCGTTGGAAGGTCATAAAGCGAAGTCCTTTCGGTTAATCTCGCCCGGTTCTGCTACCCCGGCTGACGGAGGCGAAAACAGCTGGCAGGTCGCCTTGGTCAGCTAAGTCGGACGCCCGGAGGGTTTCCTTCGGCCGAACCTAGTGCCGCTTGGCGATCCAACCCGTACGTGCGCCTTCCTCGACAGCTGAGATGCCGTGGGCGTCAACAAGGGCGCCGAGGATGGTCTCGGAGAGCTCCTTTTGATCAAAGGCTTCCGGGGGGTACTGGTCCTGTTCTCCCGTCTCGATGAGAACGGGAACGACGCTGCAGTCGAGGTAGATCCCGGCCTTGTCCCAATAGCAGCTCAGCTTGAGAACGCTCTTGGAAGTCGCGCCCTTCGCGCAGGCGATGCTGAGCTCGTCCACCGCCAGCCTCAGATCCTCGATCTGTTCGAGGTCGAAGTCGAGTTTCGAGGCGATGGAGGCCACTGACATTCGGGCGAGGCCCCAAAGTTCGGGACGAGCAGGCATTGTGAGCTCGACACAGCGCTCCAGGCTTTTGTCTATGTCGCCGTACTGGTTCTGCCGCTGGTCGGGCCTAGCCGGGTGATGTGACAGCGTCATCCTGCCTTCGCTTGTTCCAGCGTGGCGAAGACCCCAAAGACCTTGGCAAGTCCAGTCACATCGAGAACCCGCTGAACCGCAGGTCGATTGACCACGAGGCGGAAGCTGCCGCGTTCGTCGGCTTCGCTGAAGCGTTTCCAGGTCGCGACGAGAACGCTCAGCCCGGTCGAATCGAGGAACGTCACCTCCGACATGTCGATGATCACCGTCCTCGCCTCTGCTGGGATCTCCGAGAGCCGGGCCGAAAGCTGTGGCGCAGTCGCGAGGTCGATTTCGCCGACAACCCGAACGACTGGCATCGCCTCGGACCGGTCAAAGAACACCTGCAGCTCCTCGTGCATGCCACCTTCCTCGCCCTCTTCTCAGGTCCGAGCCTAAGCGGGCACGGCCAGGTGATCAATGGTTGCACAGGCCGATGAGAGCTCGGACGGCAGGGAATCTGCAGAGCAGCCAGCTTTGATGAGTGCCACGGTTTGAGCATGCTCTCGCACGAGAACGCCTGGAGGCATAAATGGTCACGCCTGAAGACGAAAGTTTGCATCCAACACCATCGGTCACGACCATGACCGCCGCAGATGTTGCCTACCGGTGCCAGTTTGCATGGACATCGAGCATGTGCAGATAGAGCTGGCGGCCCGGTGTCATCTCCTTTTGCGCATACCACAGAGACCTCTTATACCCAGCTTTCCAGCTCACAAACGGCCGTGTTCGTGTGCGAAACTCGCTAGGTTTCCAGCAGGCCCGGACTCTGGCCGAACCGGCCAACCGCTGGGAGGGGAGGAATTCTTGTCAGATCAGCCCGCTTCGCACGGCCGAGTCTTGTCAGCAGAACCGCCCGTCGTGGTTGTGGCGGGCGAGATCGACCTCGCCGTCGCACCATCGCTACAAGCCTGCCTTGAAAAGCTCCTCGACTATGGCCACCTTCATATCTATGTTGACCTCCTCGAGGCGACGTTCCTCGATTCAATTGCTCTCGGGGTCCTTGTCGGAGCCTTGGAACAGTGCCGCAAAGCGGGAGGTGATCTCCACCTGGTTGTGAACGAGCCGCGTATCTTGAGAGTGCTCGAGATAACCGGTCTTTCGGGCACCTTCACACTTCACAGCTCACTTGATCTGCAAGCCGAGTTGGGTCCATGGCCTGAGCGGACTGGCCGCGTCGGGGAGGCTCCCGAGCGATGACGGATCCGGTCGGCGAAATATTTGAAGATGACGAACGAGAGGTGATCGAGCTCGCCTTTCCTTCTCGTCCGGATCTGGTCGTGTTGGCTCGTTTCGCGGCCGCGACCGCGGCGGCACGTGCTGGCTTCGACCTCGAGGAGATCGAGGATCTCCGCCTTGCTGTCGATGAGCTGTTTGTTTCTTTCGGACCGGTCGCACGCAACGGGTGCATGCGGCTGGAGCTTGACCGCAGCGCCGACACCATCAGGGTCGTCGGTTCGTTCGAAGGGTTCGAACCACCGGAATCCTCTGACGGCGCGGAGGACGAGAAAGGGACTTGGGAACGGGCCGCCGAGCTGTCCGAGCTGCTCTTGGACTCGCTCGTCGATGAGCACGGACGAGAGACTCGCGACGGCAGAGCCGTGGTCTGGCTGCGAAAGAAAAGGGCCGCGAATATATGACAGAGCGGCTGGCCACCGCGACCGGTCACGCCCCAGGGGACCGTTTCGGCGAATTTGCTCGAACGCGTGACCCGGTACTTCGCGACGAGCTCATCGCCTCGAATCTGGGGCTCGCTCACCAGCTGGCGCGTCGGTTCGCTAACCGGGGTGAGCCGCACGACGACCTCATGCAGGTCGCCTCGCTCGCACTCGTCAAAGCCGTCGACCGCTTTGATCCTGAGCACGGGGCATCGTTTTCGAGCTTTGCCGTGACGTCGATCGTGGGGGAGCTGAAGAGGCACTTTCGAGACCGCGGCTGGGCCGTTCGAGCCCCGCGTCGGATCCAGGAGCTTTACTTGGAGCTGGGTCACCACATCGACCAGCTTTCCCAGGAATTCGGGCGGGCTCCCACCGTCGCAGAGCTCGCTAAAGCCTCTGGCAGCTCGCAGGACGCGGTTCTCGAAGCGCTCGAAGCGGGCCGGGGCTACAGGACTGCCTCCCTTGATGCCCCCGACCGCGACGAACAGACCCTCGCCGAGTCGCTCGGCACCGATGACCCGCAGTTCAGTCACATAGAGGATCGTTCGGTGCTCGCGCACGCGATGCGCAATCTTTCTCAAAGAGACCAACGCATCTTGCGGCTGCGCTTTGTCGAGGGGCTTACCCAATCGGAGATCGCCACCCGGCTTGGCGTGAGCCAGATGCAGATCAGCCGGCTCTTAGCCGCAAGCCTCCGCGCCCTAAAATCAGACTTTGAGTCTGCAATCGGAGATACGAAGCGTGCCACGGGTGAGGGCCCGCGCCGCTAAGTGCTGCCTCAGAGGCCAACGCCATGCTCGGCCCAGCTCACCATCTGTAGAAGCGGTGGCTGCCGGCGCTCTCACCTCGGCCCAGGGCGAAGCCGACGAGCCACACGACGAGGAAGATCACGGCCGCGATCCATAGAAGATGGACCGCGAATCCAAGGCCGAACAAGGCCAGCACAACCAAGAATGCGAGCAACAAGACCACGTTGTCATCCTTTCGGATCTGCAGGTCGGGGCCTGTCCCCGGTAGTGGGATTGTTCCCCCCGCGAAGCGGTTCAAACCGGGTGTCACGGCGTGCACGTCGCGCCATGGTGCGTCAGCACAACTGGTCTTTTGTGCCAGTATTGGCCGGAAACCCGCCTCCAGGGGTTGATCACCAGGCGTTAGACCGCGCCCGGGGCGCGAGCACGAAAGGGGTCACCAATGACCAGCGGGAGCGATTCGAGACAGGAAGGAACAGTCGCGAAGGGATGGGGACTGTCTCTGGGCGCATCCTCCAAGCGCGCTCGTCGACTCCTAGTTAGTGGCGCGGCCCTGCTCACGTTCGCGCCCTTCCTGGCGATGCTGCCCCCGGGCGCTGCCAGTGCCGGAGGGCGGGCCATCTCGATGGTCAAGGTCGCGACAACACCGCAGATACCACTCGGTGACACGGCCGTCGGATCGGTACCGGCGACGTCGAGCCAGAGCGGCATGGTCGTCTTGCGATCTCAGGACCCGTCCGCCCTTACTAGCTTCATCGCCGCCGTCACGGACAAGAACTCGCCCCTGTTCCACCACTACCTGGCCCCGGGGAGCTTCGCGCAACGCTTCGGCCCGTCACCCTCGAGCATCGCGACGGTCAGGTCCGAGCTCTCCGCCGAGGGACTTCGCGTCACCAACGTCTCGCGCGACGGCCTCATCGTGAGCTTTACTGGCTCGGCCGCCAAAGTCGAAGCGGCCTTCAGAACCGGGATCGAGCGGTACCGCCTCGCCAATGGGGCGATGGGGCAGGCGACGACGTCGCCAATGAGAATGCCGTCATCGATAGCCGGATCGGTTCTAGCCGTGGTAGGCCTCGACAACCTGGTCCAAGACCAGGCGGCCAACATCAAACCAGGGCCACCATCGGTGCAGCACAGCTTCAAGGCCGCCAAGGCGCCGAGCATCTCGCATCCGGCAGGCTCGCCCACCGCTTGTGAAGCGGCACAGGTGGATGCCGAGACCTCGGGCGGGCTCACTGACGACGAGATAGCCAACGCCTATGGGGCCTTCGGCCTCTATCGCCTGGGCGACTACGGCGCTGGGCAGCACATCGCCGTTTACGAGCTGGAGCCGTTCCTCGCAAGCGACCTCGAGACTTTCGACTCCTGCTACTTCGGTGCCAGCCAAGCTGTCGCCATGGCAGGCAAGAACGGGAACCTGAGTGGAAGCCGTCTCTCGGTCATAGCCGTAGACGGCGGCGAGCCACAGCCCGGCGCCGGCAGCGAGAACGACGAGGCCACCCTTGACATCGAGGATGTCTCCGCCATCGCTCCGCAAGCCAAGATCGACGTCTATGAGGCCCCGAATTCGAACTCGGGCGGACTTGACGAGTATGCCCAGATCGTCAACGACGACACGGACCAGATCGTCACCTCGAGCTGGGCTGCGTGCGAACAGCTCCTCGAGTTAGCCGTGCCCGGCCAGCAGCAGGCGGAGAACCTTCTCTTCGAGCAGGCCGCCGCCCAAGGCCAAACGATCCTTTCCGCTGCTGGCGACACCGGCGACGACGAGTGCAACGCGACACGCGCGATCGAGCCTCCCGCGGGCCAGAACCTGCTTTCGGCCCTCGATCCGGGCAGCCAGCCGTATGTCTTGTCTGTTGGTGGCACGACGATCGACAACGCCACCCAGCCGCCCTTCGAGCACGTGTGGGACGACGGTGCCCAATGGGGCGCCGGCGGGGGAGGAATCTCGCAGTCCTGGGCGATGCCGAGCTGGCAGGTGCAGGTAGCGGACACGACGGGGAACAAGCTCGATGTCGCTCATGCCGAGGCATTCGAGACGGCGACAGCCACGTCCACGGCGCCGTTTACGACCCCGACGTTCTGCGACAGCGCCTTGAACCTCCCGGCAGGGACACTGTGTCGCGAGACGCCAGATGTCTCCGCGCAGGCTGACGAGTTCACAGGCTCGGTCACCATCTACGGCAAGTCGCTCGGCTATGGCCCAGCGGACGGTTGGGCGACCATCGGCGGCACTTCCTCCGCGACTCCAATCTGGGCCGCCGTGCTCGCTCTGGTCAACGCCTCTCCGGCCTGCTCGGCCGACAGGGTCAATGGCGTGCAGGATGTTGGCTTCGCGAGCCCGATCCTTTATGGCATCGCGGCCAACGCCACCGCCTATGCCAGGTCTTTCAACGACATCGTTTCGGGCAACAACGACGAATACGGCCTCGACAACGGGCTCGTGTTCCCGGCCCGCCCCGGTTATGACATGGCCTCGGGCCTCGGCTCGCCTCAGCTGACGACGCCGAGCGGGGGCAACGCCCTTGCCTTTTACATGTGCGACTACGCGGGACAGCTAGCGCCCCCGGCCGTGACGGGCCTAAGCCCCTCCATCGGCTCGGCCGCGGGCGGCTACTCGGTGACGGTCTCGGGAACCGGGTTCGGCAGCCCGTCTAGCCCCCAGGTCACAAGTGTCCAGGTTGGAACGACTCAAGCCGAGAGCTTCTCTGTTCTCAACGCCACCACACTTAGCGTTGTGGTACCGCCGGCGAAGGCCGTAACGCCTTCGGGGGCGCCGCGACCCGATGACGGCGCCGGTCCCGTTGCGATCGTCGTGCACCTCAGATCCGGGGCCTCGAATGTCCCGGACCCGGCGGACGTGTTCGAGTACGTGGACGAGAACTCGACTCCGGCCCCGGTTCCGAGCGTCACGAGTGTCGGACCCTCCGGCGGCTCGGAGTCCTCGCCCGTGCCGGTCAGGGTCTATGGCTCGGGTTTCACCGGAGCGAGCCAGGTCAGCTTCGGGGGCGTGGCTGCGGCGAGCTTCGTGGTCAAAAGCCCCTACGAGATCGAGGTGACCCCGCCCGCCTATTCGACCCAGAGCTGCGCAGCCCTGCCCACAACGGGCGTTTATGTGGGTGAGAACGCCACGAACGACATCTGCCAGGTGCAGGTCGTGGTCACCAACGCCAACGGCTCGAGTGCAACGAGCTCGATCCTGCCGCCCTATGAAGGCCCGATCACATTCGACGCCATGGGCTCGGAGCAGTCGCCGGCGGGATACGAGCTCGCGCCGCAGCCCACTGAGTTCGACTACCTCCCCGTGCCGACGATCACGTCGGTCTCGACAGGTACCCTCGCCGATCTCAACCAGTGCTTGGCACCAGCGACGACGGCGTGCAACGCCCCCGAGTTGGCGAGCGAGGCTGGTGGTCCCGCCAACTTGATAACGATCGACGGGACCGGCATGAACGGTCTCAGCTTGGACTACGCCCTGGTCGGTCGACCGACGGACGAGAACTCCATCCTGACCCCAGTTTCGGAGACGGGCACCTCGATACAGCTCGTGGTACCGGCGCTCGTCAGGTCGAGCGAGCAGGCGACCATAGAGCCGGTTTCCTCCGGGGTCCGGGTCATGTCGATGGCGGGGCTGTCCAATCAGTCCAAGATCGTCTACGCGGGTGTTCCGAAGATCACGAGCGTGGTGAACTCGCGCACGGGCCTTCCGGGAGTGCCCGACTCGTTCACCTGCGCGAGCTCGCCTTCGAATGCCGGGTGCGGGGCGCCCGTGACCATCAGCGGTGTCGGGTTGCTCCAAGCCGTCGGCCCGATCGGTTTTGTGGACAACACGACTGGTTACTCGGTCGGGACCCAGTACCACTTCGCCGTTGTGAGCGACAAGAAGCTCACGACCGAGTCCGTTGCCCAGAACCCGGCGATAGTCGACATCGAGGTCTGCACTAGCACCGGGTGCAGCTACAACCCGGGGCCGGACGAGCTGGCCGTGTACCCGCCCGGCAATCCCAAGCTCGCGAGTATCTCGGCACTGAGCGGGCCCGCGCAGGGGGGCAACGTCGTGGTTCTGGGCGGGGCCAACCTCGGCTGCATCGTCGCGGTCGCCTTCGGTCAGGTCGTGACGCTGATCACCTCCAACGCCCAGGCGCTGTTGGCCTGCGGCACCACCAACGAGATAGCCGTCCTCGTCCCACCCGGAAAAGCGGGCACGACCGTCGCGGTCAAGGTCGCCACGGTCGAGAGCTACTTCGACCGTGCGGGCCAGGCCAGCAACTCGCTCCGCTACGCCTACACTCCGAGCGCCCCGAGCGGGCCGACCGAGGTAACGGCGTCGCCGAAGGCAGGCTCGGTCACTGTCAGGTGGCAGCCTCCAACAAGCGACGGCGGTAGCCCCATCACCGGCTACATCGTGACCGCTTCTTCCCCCGGCTTTGCGAGCGTGCGCGAGCTGGCAGGGCCGACCGAGCGCAACGTGAGCTTTGACGACCTGCAGGCTGGGACGTCGTGGGTCTTCAGCGTCAAGGCGAGTTCGAAAAAGGGAGTCGGGTTGCGGACCGTGACAGAAGCGGTCGCCCCTGGGCTCGGTAGCGACGGGTATCTGCTCGTGACTCAGCAGGGCGCGGTGCTCGGCTTCGGTGACGTCAACTCGCACGGCGGCATAGCGGGCGAGGGTTATGTCCCTGCAGGCATCGCCGCAACGTCCTCCGGCCTCGGGTACTGGATCGTGACGACGAGCGGGCGGGTGACAGCTTTCGGCAACGCCACCTTCTACGGACAGCCCTTGAAGAAAGATGTCGCCGCTATCGCGTCACTGCCGGACGACAAGGGGTACTGGACCGTCACCCAGTCGGGTGCCGTGCAGGCCTTCGGCCAAGCGGTGACCTATCCGGGCAAAGTGCCCAAGGGCAGCGAGATAGTCGCCATAGCGTCCTCGCCAAGCGGCAAGGGTTACCTGTTGACCGGGATCGACGGGTCCGTGACCGCTTTCGGGGACGCCCGCGCGCACGGCTCGGCGTCTGCCAGCAAGCTGAGCGAGCCGATCGTGGGCATGGCGACAACCCCGGGCGGGCGGGGCTACTGGCTCGTGTCGGCCGATGGCCGCGTCTTCTCCTTCGGCGACGCGCCTTTCCATGGTTCTTTGGCGCACAAGACCATCCCGGCGGCGATCGTGGGAATCGCGGCCACTCCCACTGGCGACGGCTACTGGCTCGTGGCCGCCAACGGCACGGTGTACAGCTTCGGCGCCGCGAAGAACCTCGGCGGGGCGCCGAACGCTTACGCCATCGGCCTCTAAGGCACCACGGGGCCCCCGTGGCCCGCAAGGCCTGCTCGCAGGCCGGCTAAGGCCGAGATGGCGCGCGCCATTGTTCGGTAACCTCGGAACCTAAGAGCGCCGCGGCCCAAGGCGAGCGTGGCGCGCACGAGGATCAACAATCAACAAGGCAACAATCAAGGAGAGACAATGCTTGGTATCGGTGACCATTTCCCGGAGTTCTCGCTCACAGCGCTCGTTCCAGGTGAGCTGAGCACGCTCGAGGCCAAGTCCCCCGACGACTACTTCACGAAGATCGACTCGTCTACCTACGAGGGCAAATGGCGTGTCGTCTTCTTCTGGCCCAAGGACTTCACCTTCATCTGCCCGACTGAGATCGCCGAGTTCGGCCGCCTGAACACCGAATTCGCCGACCGCGACGCGCAGGTGCTCGGTGGCTCGGTTGACAACGAGTACGTCCACTACGCCTGGCGCAGTCAGCACGAGGACCTCTTGAAGCTCCCCTTCCCGATGCTTTCGGACCTAGATCGCCGCCTTGTGGCCGACCTCGGGGTGCTCAACTCCGACGGGGTCGCAGACCGGGCGACCTTCATCGTCGACCCCGACGGGATCATCCAGTTCGCCATGGTGACCGCCGGCTCGGTCGGCCGCAACGTCGAAGAAGTGCTCCGGGTTCTTGACGCCCTGCAGACCGACGAGCTCTGCGCCTGCAACTGGCACAAGGGAGCGGCGACGCTCGACGCAAAGGCGCTCATGGCAAAGAGCGCCTGATGGGCGTCGCTGGCTTAAAGGAGGCTCTGCCGAGTTTCGCGAAGGACCTCCGCCTGAACCTCGACTCGACGATCGCTGTCTCGACCCTGCCCGAGCAGCGCCTGTGGGGAACTGTCTTGGCGACCGCAGTGGCCTCGAGAGGAAGACGAGCCCTCCTCGAGCTTGCCACCGAGGCGAAAGAGCACCTCTCGGGCGAGGCCTTCGAGGCTGCCAAGGCTGCCGCAGCGGTGATGGGGATGAACAACATCTACTACCGCGCCAAGCACCTTTTGGCCGACGAAGGGGCGAAGGACTACGAGGACATCCCCGCGCGTCTTCGCATGCAGGTGATAGCCACCCGTGGTGGCGTCGATGCCGAGGACTTCGAGTTCTGGTGCTTGGCTGTGAGCGCCGTGAACGGCTGTGGCGGCTGCCTCGCCGCGCACGAGCGCAAGCTGCGCGAGCTCGGCCTCGGCCGAGAGCAGATCCATGAGGCGCTCAGGATCGCGTCGGTCGTCCACGCCGTCGCGGTAACTCTTGAGGCAGAAGAGGACATAGCCGGGATCTGAGCCCCTGAGCGCTGCTGCCCGCGCGCCGCGCTGGCGCTTATTGGAGGTTCTTTAGTTCCTCATCAGCTTCGGGGTTAGCAGAGCAGCCGGCGCGCCAAGAGCGCGAGCGCCCGGGCAGTGGCGGCGATTTCGCTGACAGGGACGTGTTCGTCCGGCCGGTGGGCGATCATCACCTCCCCGGGACCGAAGACCACCGCCTGGGCGCCGGCGGCCTCGTACCAGGCGGCATCGGTCGCGAACCGCATGCCCCGGCCGTCGGTGACCACGCCTCCAAGGTCCGCGACTGCCTGCTTCAGGGCCTGTTCGAGGACCGTGGAGCCAGTGCCCTTCAAAGCCGGGAAGGCGACGGTCCGCTTCATTGTCCACAAGAGCCCGGGCCGCTCGCCCTCGAGCCGGGCCAAGAGGTGCCGCAGGTCCGTTTCGGCGCCTTCGAGGCTCTCGGAGGGCAGCACGCGGCGATCGAGCGTCAGCGTGCAAGTGTCGGCGACGGTGGAAGGGTCACGACCGCCCTCGATAAGGCCGACCGAAAGGGTCGCCGGACCGATTGCCGGGAAACGAGCCTGGGCAAGGCGGCCGCTCTCCTGCTCGACGAGCCTGATGAAAGCCGCCGCGTCATGAATGGCGTTGCGGCCATGTTCGGGGTGTGAGCTGTGCACGGCCGCGCCGTGGAAGCTGATCTCGAAATTGAGTTGCCCGTTGCCAACTGCGAGCACACGTCCGCCGGAAGGCTCGGCGACGACTACCCAGTCGGCGCGACGGCTGGCGACAGCCTTGCGGGCACCCAAAGAGGCGACTTCCTCGTCGATGACCGCATGAAGCGCCAGCGTGGCGCGCCTGTCAAGGCCGGCTCTGTTAAAGGCGAGCAACGCCGCCGTGATGGCGGCGAGGCCTGCCTTCATGTCGCAGGCGCCTCGGCCGTAAAGAAGGCCGTCGCTCAGACTTGGCTGGAAAGGATCGCGTGTCCAAAGCGCTCCGGCGGGCACCGTGTCAAGGTGGCCGCAGAGCACGAGCACGGGTCCGCCGTCACCGAGTTTCGCGTACAGGTTCGGCCTTTGCGGCTCCACCTCCTCGAGTTCGCAGGCCACGCCCCGGTCCGCGAGGAACGCGGCGAGGTACCTCGCGCACGCGAGCTCGCCGCCCGGCGGGTTCTCGCTCGGCTGCGCGATCAGCCCGCAGGCAAGTTCGAGCGCCTCGGTCTCATCGATCGCGTCGAGGATGCGACGGTCACGATCATCGAGGCGGTCGGTGGCCCCATCCTCGTGGTCCGTGCCCGAGTGCGGTGAGACGGCTGCCATACTTCGCCAAGCTATGGCAAAGCGAGAGGAGAGGTCGTGACGACTACAGGGACCGATAGGTCATCGGCGACGAAGGTCGGCTTCGCCGGTCTCGGGACGATGGGTGTGGCCATGGCGGCCAACCTGGCGAGGGCGGGCTTTGAGCTGAGGGTGTGGAACCGCACCCTCGGTCGTGCCGAGCCGCTAAGGGCACTCGGAGCCGTCGAGGTCGCAAGCCCACGCGAGCTGGCCAGTGCTTCGGAGGTCGTGGTCACGTGCGTGACCGACTCGCCGCAGGTGGGCGAAGTCATATTCGGGCGCGATGGCCTGGCAGAGGGGTTCAGCCCGGGGTCACTTCTGATCGACTGCTCCACGATCAGCCCCGCGAGCGCCCGTGAGTTCGCGAAGGATCTCTCGGCTCAGCGCGTCGCCATGATCGACGCGCCCGTCTCGGGGGGCTCGGAAGGAGCTGTGGCGGGGACGCTCACGATCATGGTCGGAGGCGAGGCCGTCGAGGTGGATCGGGCGCGCGGGGTGCTCTCCGCCATGGGCCGCACGATCACCCATCTCGGACCTATTGGCTCTGGTCAGATCGCCAAGGCGGTCAACCAGGTGATCCTGTGCGGCACCTACCTGGGTGTGGCGGAGGGGTTGGTGCTCGCCATGAAGGCCGGAATGGACGCCGAGGCTTTGGTGAGCGCCCTTTCGGGCGGAGCGGCGGGCTCCTGGATTCTCCAGAACCGATCCGGGCGCATGATCGAGGACAGCTACCCGCTCGGGTTCAAGATCGCCCTGCACCGAAAGGACATGGCGATCGCCCTCGAGCTCGCCCGCAGCATCGGGGCGGTAATCCCGGTCGCCTCGCTCGCGGCGAGCTTCGAGGACGGCCTGATAGCGACGGGCCACGGCGAGGACGACAACTCCGCCCTCGCGCGCGTGATCCGCACGCTGTCTGGCATCTAGAGGAGCCCTAGTTTCCGCCAGGGTCCTCGGCGAGGTGGACGACCACGAACGGGGTCAGCTCGTCGCCTTGGCCCATGGGGTTATCGAGAAGGACCAGGCGCGCGGTCGCCTTGTCGACAGGCATGTCAGCGCTCATCCCGAGCACCTCGACGTTTATGTTGTTGCCGTCGATTATCACAACGGGGTGGCCGAGGAAGCTGGCGAAGCTCGCGCAGGCCTTGTTCGGGTCGGCTGGCCCGAGCATCGCGAACTCGTCGAAGGGCGCGACCGTGTCCGGGTTGAAGCCGTCGATCTCGGCAATGCGGTGGCCGGCTATCCGGTAGAAGTCGCCGTGGCGTCCGAACAGCTTGGTTATCCCGCCGACGACCATGGCGACAGCGGCGCGCGTCGAGCCGGTCTGCATGATCGCGACCTGCATCTTGCGCGGGTCGGAAAAAGCCACGTCGTTGGCATATTTTCGCGTGCCCTTCACGATGAGCTTGGCGAGCGGCCCGGGCCGGACGACCGATTGGTGCACGACACGGCCCTCGGAGATGGCCACGACCTTCTCCGACATCGCCACCCAGTCGCCTTTTTGGAGCACGGGCCGGACATGCGCTTCTAACAGCGGCTCGAGCGGCTCTTTGATGTGGATCAGGTGCGTGTGCACCAAGGTGCGCTCGTAGCTACGCCCCCCGAGCTCTATCGTCGGGGCCGGCCCGTGGTCAGTTGCCATCAGAGATCACCTTTTGTTTCGGGCCTCACCGCACTGCTACCGGCGAGTCGACATAGCGCCTCATCCAAAGCTCGCTCACCAGCACGCGCCAGAACGCAAGCCCGTCGCCGGGTTTGCCGGCGAGCCACGCGTCGAGCTCCTCGAGGAGATGGCCGGGCGCGAAGATCCCCCGCGACGCAAGCTCGGGGGAGGAGAAGACCTCCCGGATCTGCGAAGCGCGCGCACGGGTCCAGGCGCCCTCAGGATTGGTGAAGCCGATCTTGGAGCGCCGCGTCCGGTTGAGCTCGGGCATCTTTCCTTTCATGGCCTGACGGTACACGTAGCGGTTCCACCCTCTCTTGATCTTCTGGTCGATCGGCAACGAGAAGATGTACTCGACCAGCTCGTGGTCCAAGAAGGGGACCCGCGACTCGATCGAGAAGGCCATCGAGTTCTTGTCCTCGTAACGCAGCAGGTTGGGCGTCGAGTATCGCAAAACGTCGTCGGATAGCCGCGTGTTCAAGTTGCGGCTCGGGTGGTAGTCGAAGCGGGCGAGCTCGACGGGGGTGGCGGTGAGCAGCTCCGGCATGGAAAACGGGCGCCTGGCGCCGGGACGGCGAGTGGCGAGGAGCTCGCGGCCATAGCTTTTGTACAGGTCTCTTCCCAGCATCGCCTCGCGGGCCGCGGCCAGGTAATGGCGCTGGTCGAGGGCAGAGCTCAGATAAGTGCGGAAGTACGGGAGGTAACCCGCCAACAGCTCGTCACCACCGTTTCCGGACAGGATCACCTTCACCTGGCCCTTGGCGATGCGGTAGACCGAGTAATAGGCGTACGGGGCCGAGGAGATGGTCGGCTCCTCCTGGTACCAGACCCATTCCATGATCTCGTCCCAGAACTGCTCCACGGTCGGGTAGGCGTAGTGCGGGACGCTTTTCACATGACGCTCAACGGAATGGACGTAGTCGCTCTCGTCGATGCTCTGGCCCGGGTACAAGGCTGAGAAGGTGTGGAGCGAGCCCTCGGTGTGGGTGTCGGCGCCCTCGTCCATGAGCGCCGCCATGACCGAGGAGACACCACTCGAGTCGAGGCCGCCCGAGAGCGACACCCCGACAGGGACGTCTGCGATCATGTGGCGCCGGATCACCCGCCCGAACAGGTCCGCGAACTCCTCGGCGTACTCGGCGTCGCTCTTTGAAGAAGAGAACTCCGGATTGACCGCGGGGGACCAGTATTTGGTCGTCGTCGTGCGGCCGTTTGCCGTCACGGTCATGTGGTGGCCGGGCAGGAGCCGCCTGACGCCGGCGAAGAAGGTCTCTTCCCCGGCGTCGTGCACGCGGTGGAGCAGGAACTGGTATAAGACCCCCATGTCCGGTTCGCGCGGAACCCGTGGATCCTGGAAGAGAGCCTTTAGTTCAGACGCGAAGCAGAACCTGCCGGGAGCGGCGTAGTAGTAGAGGGGCTTTATCCCGAGACGGTCGCGAGCTAGGTACATGACACGAGCGCGTGGATCGACCACGGCAAAGGCGAACATGCCCACGAGGTGTGTGACACACTTCTCGCCCCAGTGCTCGTAGGCGCGAAGGACGGTTTCTGTGTCCGAGTGGTCCGACACGAAACGGTGTCCCGCACGGGCGAGCTCTTTGCGCAGCTCGGCGTTGTTGTAGAGCTCGCCGTTGAACACGATCAGAGCGCCTGTGTCGCGCGATCGGATCGGCTGCTCGCCACCTGCGATGTCCACGATCGAGAGGCGTCGCATCCCGACGGTGAATTCATCGCCCACTTGCGCACCCCACGAATCGGGCCCCCGGTGCTCGATCGAGGCCAGCATGGCGTCGAGCAGAACAGGGTCGCGGCCGGTGAAGCCGGCTATCCCGCACACGATATTGGGTCGTGCCTACGAAGTAGTGGTGGTGGGGATCGTTGTCACCGTTGCCCCGGCGGGGACCTGGAACAACGACGGCGGCGGGGAAGACGAGTAGCTCTTGATCTTGAATTCGGCGGCTTTGGCGGCCACGCTCACGTAGCCGAGGATCCCCTGTGAGGTCACACATACCTCGCTGCGCGTCTGGTTGGGGGTCTTGCCGCTCACGACCACCGCGCAGGACAGTTTGAAGCCGTTGACGGTCATGGATGCCGAGGTGATCGTGACCCCGTGCAGCGCGGCCGCGACCGAGTAGATCTTGAGGAAGTCGATCCAGTAGGCGCCTGAGTAGAGGGCGTAGGCCAACTTGGAGGTGTTGAGGCTGGAAACATCGGTCTTGAGGCATTGCCACGTCGCGCTCGGCGAAGAGCGAGTGCACTCGAACTGGCCTGCGGTGTTGGTAAACAGCCGCGTTTGAGTTCTGCTCGAAGTCGTGTCGACAAGGGAGAAGTCATGAGGCGGCGTGGCCGCGTAGCTGACCGTCGCCGGCGCGCTGCCCGTGGTCACCCAGGTCGCGTCGTACGACGAGGTCAAGTCGCCAGCTTGGATCTTTGAGGTGAGCGAGTTGATGGCCGCGCTGCCGTGCAACAGGTTGTGGACAGCCTTGACCGCGTTGACGGCCTTGTTGATCGCGCTGCAGCTCGTCAGCCCGAGCGCGAGCGGGATGATGACCGCGGCCACCGCGATCATGTGGCGACGAGAAGCTCGATGGACCGGCCCAGGGTGGATCATCGTGACACCTCGCAGCTCAGGGTCTTTTTCAGTGATGCCCCAGGATAGATGGTGCGCACCGCATAGTCGGGCGTCGGCCCCACAGGCGGGCTTTCTACGCGAACTCGTCGCGAGGTCGTGGATGCCAGGTTGATTCCAGACTATTTCGGTCGGTATAATAGAAATATGTCGCCCCCCTCGGCCTCGCCGGAGCAGCAAGCTAGCGAGGTGCCAGAGCACTCCAAGCGCCGGGAGATGAGCGAGGGCCTGGGTGACGAAGCCCTTGGTGTCGCGGCCGGGGCGCTGGCGCGCTGGCGTGGTCCCGCCGGCGCCGTGACGGTCGTCGCCGTCGACGGGCATGGCGCTTCGGGCAAGTCGACGATCGCGGGCCAGCTCTGTTCTCTAAGTGGCGCGACCGTTGTCCACACCGACGACTTCTTCCTGCCCCTGTCCCTCTCGTCGCCGGAGCGAATGCAGCGCCTCGAGGGCTACTACGACCTCGCCCGCCTTCGGGCCGAGGCCCTCGAGCCGCTGAAGGACGGGCGCGAGGCGGTGTTCCGGGCCTATAACTGGGAATCTGGAACGCTGTCACCGCGGACCAAGCGAGTTTGTCCGGAGGGTCTCGTCGTGCTCGAGGGAGTTTGCTCGTCCTCGCCGGAGCTCTCCGATCTTGTGGACAAGACGGTCTATGTGCACACGCCCGAGTCCGAGCGCCTGGGCCGGCTCCGCGCCCGGGTGGCTCCTCAAGAGTGGGACTCGGACTGGCTGCGCGCCGAAAAGGAGTATTTCGCCCGCGTCCGGCCCTTGCAGTCGTTCGATCTCGTGATTCGCGGTAGCCGCACCACCCCCCTGGTGCGACGCGAAGCCCGCGTGCCTGACGAGGGAGGGCGCGCGGGCATTTCTTCTAAGAAGCGGGACAGGCGGTGAACCGGGTTCGCGTGATGCTCGACTACGTGCACCCGTGGCCTAACGCCGCCGGCTTCTACGTCGCTCGCGAGCGGGGCTGGTACAAAGATGCCGGCCTCGACATCGAACTCACGACCCACGACTACGCCCGGGGCGACACGCTGGCCCATCTGGCCCGCTACGAGGTCGACTTCGGAGTCTTCCCGTCCAACCGGCTCCTTGTGCGCCGCGAGCGTCGGGAGCCGCTCGTCGGCGTAGCCGCGGTGAACCAGGCGGGCCTCGAGACGATCCAGGTTCGCCGCGCGGCTGGCATCGAGCGCCCCTCTGGGCTCGAAGGGCACCGTATCGGTTACGGCCAGACGCCGCGGGGCCGGGCGATGGTCAGTCATCTCGTCTCTCGAGACGGCGGGGATGCCGCCAAGGTCGTGAGCGTCGACTCGGGCGGCTACGAGCTCACGCCCGAATACCTGATCTCGAGCGGGCTCGACGCGATATTCGGCGGGTACTGGTGTTGGGACGTGCTCTCGCGCGAGGTGGGTGAGGACGATGTTTTGACATGGCGAGTCGACGAGATCGGGGCGCCCGCCTATCACAGCTACCTCCTCGGCACCCAAGAGACGCTTATCGATCGGAACCCAGAGCTCGTGCGCGGCTTTGTGCAAGCGACCGTCCGTGGCTTCACCGAGGCGGCAGCAGACCAGCCCCGGACCCTGTCGATCCTGCGTCGCGCCGTCCCATACCAGCCCGTGTGGCGTCTCGAGCTTTCGCTCGCCCTTGTCGCTACGAGCTGGTTTCACGAGGGCCGATTCGGGACCCAGCGAAACGAGGAGTTGATCGCGCCGTACGCGGCCTTCTTGGCCTCCTACGGCGTACTGGCCGATCAAGACGTCTGGAAGGACGCGACGACGAACGAGTTCCTCGACGGCGTCTCGCTGAGCAAGTAGAAGGAGAATCATGCATCGAGGCTCGTATCGCAGACGGCTCGCGCGAATCCTCGCCTTTGTGGTCGCGGCCGCTGTCGGGCTCGGAGCGTGCAGCTCCTCGAGCACTCCGAGCACCACGACCCAGAGCCGTTCCTTAAAGGCGGCGGTGGCTTTGAACGGCGGGACGGCATATTTCGCCGAGCAGCCGGAAACCCCGCCCGACTACATCTTCCCGCTTGTTTCCGGCCAGTACTTCACCGGTGCCAACACTGCCGATCTCCAGACGCTTTTGTACGAGCCGCTCTACTTCTTCGGTGACAAGGCGAGCACCTCGATCGACTACCCGCTCTCGATAGGTAATCCCCCCGTATACAGCGACGGCAACCGGGTCGTGACGATAACCCTCAAGCACTACCTCTGGTCCGACGGGGAGGCGGTAAGTGCCCGGGACGTGATCTTCTGGATCAACTTGTTAAAGGCGAACCCCGACGATTGGGCCTCCTATGTCCCCGGTGGCTTCCCCGACAACGTCAATACGGCGACGGCGCTCAACGCGACGACGCTGCGCCTTAGCCTGAACGCCGCCTACAACCCAATCTGGTACACCAACAACGAGCTCTCCCAGATCACACCCCTCCCGCTTGCCTGGGACCGCACCGCGCTCTCAACGCCTGTGCCCAAGCCGGGACAGGCCCATCTCCCTGACACCACGCCGTCTGGGGCCAAAGCCGTCTACAACTTTCTCAACACCCAGGCCACACACCTTTCCAGTTACGCCTCGAGCCCGATCTGGTCCGTTGTCGACGGGGCCTGGAAACTCGTCGGGCTGACCACACAAGGCACTGCGAGCTTCGTGCCGAACACACGCTTTTCCGGACCCGACAAGGCGCATCTCGCCAAGTTCGTCGAGCTGCCTTTCACGAGCGCGGCGGCGGAGTTCTCGGTGCTTCGAGCAGGCTCGGCGACAGGCGGTGTTGGATCGGCCGCCTCGGGCAACCAGATCTCGGTTGGTTACGTGCCCGACAACGACCTGCCCCAGTCCGGGACACTTCGCTCGCAGGGCTACCAGCTCGTCGACTGGTACCCGTTCCAGTTCGACTATTTCGAGCCGAACTTCAACAATCCAACCGTGGGCCCGATCCTGCGCCAGCTCTATTTCCGCCAGGCCTTCCAGCACCTCGTCGACCAACAGGGCTGGATCCATGCGTACTACGGCGGGCTCGGCGTGCCCACCTATGGTCCGGTCCCCGCGAGCCCGACGAATCCTTACGCGGACGCCAACGCGTCGGTTAACCCCTACCCCTTCAACGTCTCGACAGCCTCGACGCTGCTTAGAGACCACGGCTGGAATGTCGTCGCGAACGGGCTCACGACCTGTGCCCACCCCGGTGTCGGCGCGAGCAAGTGCGGGAAGGGAATCACAGCGGGGGAGGGGCTCAACTTCAATCTCATGTACCCGAGCGGGCTGCCCTACACCGACGGCGCGATGGTGGACCTACAGTCGGTGGCCAAACAGGTGGGCATCGAGATCTCCTTAAAGGAGGTGACGCCGACCACCATCGCCTCGACGATCCTGACGTGCTCGCCGAGCCAGGCCGCTTGCAGTTGGGAGCTCGGACAGTACGGTGCCGGGTGGGTCTTCGAGCCGGACCACTACCCGAGCGGAGAGGAGATCTTCGAGACGGGCGCTTTGGGCAATGTCGCGAATTACTCCAACGCGACTACCGACAAGCTCATCGCAGCGACCACGACAACCCCGGCCGCCGGTGCCCAGGCGGCTCTTGACGCCTATCAGGACCAGGTACGCCTCGAGCTGCCCAACTTCTGGCAGCCGAGTCCGGGCACACTAGTTACGGTCCAGTCGAACCTGCATGGCTTTGTCCCCAACGCCTACGGGTTCATCAGCCCCGAGGAGTGGTACTTCACCAAGGACTGAGCCGGGGCGACGATGCGAATGGAGGCCGGGACCGAAGATGATCGGATACGCACTGCGGCGCCTTTGTCAGGCCGTCATCGTCCTGCTCGGGCTCACGGTGCTCGTGTTCGTGCTCGAGCACATCATCCCGGGCAACCTCGCCCGCGCCATTCTCGGCCAGAGAGCGAGCGCCGGAGAGATTGCTGCCTTCGACAGGGCCAACGACCTCGACAGCCCGCTTGTGTCGCAGTACCTGACATTCCTCTCCCATGTACTGCACGGCAACCTCGGCTACTCCTACCGCCTGAACCAGAGCGTCGACTCGCTTGTTGCCCACGAGCTCCCGAACGACATCATCCTCGTCGGCATCGCCGTTGCCATCGCGCTTGTGATAGCTGTCCCGCTCGGGGTCGCTCAGGCGGTGCGTCGCAACAGGGGACTTGATCACGCGGCCACGGGGGTGGCCTTCCTCCTCTACTCGATGCCTTCGTACTGGCTCGGGCTCCTTCTCATCGCGGGGCTCGCGATCGGTGTCCACGTGTTCCCGCCTGAGGCCCCACAGGCGGCCAATGTCGCCGGAGTCCTCTCCGACCCCCGCGCCCTCGTTCTTCCAGTTGCCACCCTCGCGCTTGTGAACGTGGCCCTTTTCAGCCGCTACATGCGCTCGGCCGCCATCGACACCCTCGCCCAGGACTATGTCCGCGTCGCGCGGGCAAAGGGCCTGCCTGCTCGGGTGGTGCTCGTGCGCCATGTGCTTCGCAACTCGCTCGTGCCCGTGGTGACCCTGCTCGGCCTGTCCGTCCCGGCCGTGCTCACGACCGGGCTCGTCGTGGAGTACGTCTTCAACTTCCCCGGCCTCGGCCTCACCTATTTCAACGCGGCTGTGAACGCGGACTACCCCGTCGAGCTCGGCGTGACCGTCATCGTGGGGGTGGCGACCGTTCTCGGGAGCCTGTTCGCCGATCTCGCCTATGCCGTGTTGGACCCGCGGGTGAGATATGGCTGACCTCCTCGTACCTGTCGAGCTCGACCGCTTGGAGCTGGACGTCGCTGAGCCGCACCGAAAGGTGAGGCCGCGCCCGGGAGCGCAGTCGTTCGTCTCTGCTTTTGTCGAGAACCGCCTCGGTGTCCTCGGGGTCGGGATCATCGTCGCGATAGGGCTGTTCTGTTTTGTCGGACCGCTCGTCTACCACAGCGACCAGGTGCACGCGAACATCGCCCTTACGAACATGGCACCGGGGATCGGACACCCTTTGGGCACCGACGCCAACGGTTTCGACATCCTCGGCCGGCTCATGGTCGGGGGCCAGAGCGCGCTCGAGATCGCCCTTGCGGTCGCGCTCGTGGCGACGAGCTTCGGGGCCCTATGGGGCGCACTTTCCGGCTTTGTCGGGGGACTGCTCGACGCCGTGATGATGCGGATAGTCGACGTGGTCATCGCCGTGCCCGCCATTTTCCTGCTCATCTACCTGGCAAGTGTGTTCCGCCCGAGCGTGGGTTTGCTGATCGCCGTGCTTTCGTTGCTCTCCTGGCTCGGTCCGGCGCGACTCGTGCGTGGCGAGGCGCTGTCGCTTCGCACCCGCGAGTTTGTCGACGCCGTGCGCGTCGCCGGGGGCCGTGACGCACGCATCGTCGGGCGCCACATCATCCCGAACACGCTCGGGACGATCTCGGTCAATGCCACCTTCCAGGTGGCTGATGCCATCATCATCCTCGCCACCTTGAGCTTCCTCGGCTTCGGCCTGCCGCCCCCGGCGGTGAGCTGGGGCGCCATGCTTTCCCAGGGCACGACCTACCTTCTCGATGGTTACTGGTGGGAGGTCTACCCCGCCGGGCTCGTCGTGATGGTGACCGTCGTGGCGTTCAATTTCGTCGGCGATGCCCTTCGGGACACTCTCGACGCGAGGCTTCGCGACCGTTAGGGGCTACTGCGTCTGGGTGTGACAACGCGCTGTCACCACCGCGCCGCGGTGACCTGGTCCGATGCGTAGTACGGGGCAGGCTACACTCACCGGACTCCGTCCCGATGGAAAGGCGCCTTAAATGACCCGCAGTCGATCACTATTGCTTGGCGCCCTATTGCTTGGTGTCCTCGCCATACCCACGAGCGCCCAAGCTTCCGCCCGCCCGCACGCAGCCGGGTGCACCGATAGCTGGAGGGCGGCCGTGAGCGGTCTTTGGGGCGTGCCTTCCAACTGGAGCACGGGACAGATCCCCGGTGGCGACGATTCGGTCTGCATCACGCTGCCTGGCACATACACCGTGACGCTCGCTCCTTGGAGCATCGGCACCGCCGATCCGAACAACAGCGGCGCAGGCATCGGCGCCCTCACTCTCGGCGCCGCCGGCGGGGGCGGGACCGAGACCCTCGACATCGTCGGGCAGGGGAGCACCTCGAACAGCAACGAGCAGGTGACCAATGTGACCCTGAGCGTCGTCCAGACGAGCACGATCACCCAACAGGGCAACCTCGTCCTCGACTCGACCAGCGGCGGTACACCGCCGCCTCAGGGCACCCCTCCGGGCGGCTACGCCGGGGTCATGGGGGGCCAATTCCTCAACTACGGCACGGTCGAGACCGAGACCCAGGCCCCGAGCGACAAGCTCGCCAATCTGACCGAATTTGAGAGCGGTCTGGTGAACGAAGCGCACGCGAAAGTGAGCGACCTTTCGGGTGAGCTCGAAGAAGACAACATCACCAACTACGGCAGCTTCACCGTCGGCGTCGCGGCGTCGATGTCGCTTATCCCCCTGCAGGTCAATTTCGGGGGGCCGGCGAGCTTCGCCAACTTCGGGGCCCTTGTCAACGACGGGTCGATCACGGCGAACCAGACCGCAGGAGCAGTCACCTGGACCCAGGCCGGAGGCCCGATCAAGGGCAACGAGATCGTGCTCGGAGGCGGGGCGATACTGCTCGACAGCTCCGGCGCCGCCAAATTCTTAGTGGACTCGATCTCCGCCCAGGTAAAAGGCACGATCCCGGCGGGCCAGAAGATCACGGTTGTAGGGGAGTCCTACAACTACAGAGGGGACAACTACAACGGCACCACTTTGGGCCTGGACTCGAGCACCGTCGTCAACGACGGCACGATCGTGCTCGAGGCGCAGGGTTCGGGATCGAAGACCGGAGGCCCGGCGGTCCTCAACAACGGAGCGCTGGTGAACAAGGGCACCATCCTCGCTGAGGTAAAAGATCCCTCCTGGCCCGTCCAGTACGAGGCAGGGCTCGCCAACAAGCACTCCGGCACGCTGAGCGTTACGAGCGGCGAGTTCGAGGACAATGCACCGGCGGCCGCGACCAACGATGGGACGGTCAAGGTCGGCTTGGGCGCTCTTTACCTCCTAGAGTCGGGCGCCGTGTTCACGAACAAGCCCGACGGGACGATCATCCCGGAGATCTCGAGCCCGAAGAGGCTCGGCCAGTTCCAAGTCGTCTCCCCATGCTGTAACGGTGCGGGCAAGTTCATCGCCGGCGGAAGCCTCCTTCCCTTCCTCGTCGGACATGCATCGACGAACACCGACTTCCCGCTTGTTTTGCTCTCCGGTGGGGTCTTCAAAGGCACCTTCGCCCACCTCGGCAAGCACTTCACAGCCGACTACTCACATGAGACCTCGAGCCCACCGTTTGTCGGGGTCGTCTACGACAAGGTGGCCGGCAAAGCCAAGCGCTGACCCAACGCCCCCGGGGGCGATCGGCGCGGTGGCCGCCATCAGAGGGGCAAGCCGGCCTCGAGGAGCACAAGGGCGCGGTTGAATTGCTCGAGGTAGTCGCCACTGCCGGCCTCGGCCACGGCGAGGGCGACACCGATGAGCGCACCTGCGAATGTCCGCACCTCGAACTCGTCAGCCTGGCGGCCCACGCGCTCGGCTACGGCTTCGGCCAGCATCTGGATCATCTCCGCGCCCTGGGCGAGCATGCGCGCCCGAAGTTCTGGCACCTTGGTCAAAAGCCGCGTCCGTTCGGCCTCCTGGGCGCGTTGGCTCTCTGGCAGGGTCGAGAACACCTCTGTGATGGCGTTGCGCAGCGCCTCGAGGGGTGCCACGTCGGGCTTTTGGGCGTGGAAAGCCGCCAGCAACAAAGCGTCATAGTCGTCTTGGAGGACGACCTCCTCTTTGGAGGGGAAGTAGCGGAAGAACGTACTCGGGGAGACCTCAGCCGCGGCGGCGATCTGTTCGACTGTCGTCTCGTCGTAGCCCTGCTTCGAGAACAGCTCCATGGCGTGCTCTCTTATCGCAAGGCGGGTCTTGGCCTTCTTGCGCTCCCTCAAGCCTGTCGGCAGATCAGACATCAGGCTTCGCGCCTGCCATCACGGCCACGGGCATCTGTGTCGGGGCGTGGCGGCCTGGCAGGAAGACAAGAGCTAACACCATCGCTCCGAGCGCAATCGCACCGCACAACCACAGCATGACATCGAGCGAGGTGACAAAAGCGGACCGGACCGAGCGGGCGAGCGCCACGTCTTTGAGCTCGGTGGCGACGGCCATCCCAGTGGCCACGCCTTGGCGTACGAGCCCGGCGGCTTGGGTGCTCAGATGCGCGACCTGGACATGGCCGCGGTACTGCGAGTCAAGGACGTTTCCCAAAAGGGCGACCCCGATCGTGCCCCCGACCTGGCGGCAGGCCATGATCAGGCCGGAGCCGATACCGGCGCGCTCGGGAGAAAGTGCTCCGAGGGCCGCGTTCATCGTCGCCGGAAGCGAGAAGCCGAGCCCGAAGCCGCAGACGACGAACCAGAGCGCGGCCCATCCCGTGCCGCTGTCCAAATTGGTCCTCGCCCCGAGGAACAGGCCTGTCGCGAGCACGGCGAAACCGATGGCCACGAGGCGATTTGACGCCAGCCGAGGTACGGAACCCGGGCCGGCCGACAGGTCGGCTCTGGCGTGGCCGCTCTGCAACCGCGTGGACAAGGCTCCGCCGATGACAAGGCCCCCGATCAAGGGAAGGAGACGGACGCCGCTTCCGAGCGGGTTTTCACCCATGACGGCCTGGAAGTACTGGGGCATCGCGAACAGCAACCCAAAGGTGGCAAATGTGACCATCGTCGCGAGCACCGTCGCCCAACTGAACCGGGCGGAACGAAACAGGCCGAGGTCGATCAGCGGTTCTTTGTGGCGGCTACCGAGTCGCTGTTCCCAGGTGACAAAGCCGGCGAGCCCGAGCGCACCGCACACGAGGGCAATGACCGCACGCGAGCTCGACCAGCCGTCCTCGCCTGCTTGGATCACGCCGTAGGTGACCGCGACGAGTCCCAGGCTCGACAACAGCACGCCGAGGCCGTCGAGCCTTGCAGGGGCCGTGCCGCGCGACTCGGGCATCAAGAAGGCAAGCGCCCCCATGGCCACGGCCGCAACGGGCGCGCTGATGAGGAAGACCGATCCCCACCAGAAATGGTCGAGGAGCCATCCGCCGAGCAGGGGACCGAGCGGATAGCCGAGCAGGGTGCAACCCATCATGATCGCGGTCGCCTTTTGGCGCTCTTGGTCGTCAGGGAACAACACCGCCAACAACGAGAGCGAGACGGTCATTATGACGGCCGCGCCTCCACCGAGGACGGCACGGATGGCGATGAGCGCAATGGGCGAGCCGGAGTAGGCGCAGCCGGCAGAGCTCGCCCCGAACACCGTCAGGGCGATCATGAGGAGGCGCTTTCGTCCGAAGCGGTCGGCGAGAAGTCCTGCGGGGAGGAGCAGGCCGGCGAGAACCAGGCTGTAGGAGTCCACGAACCACTGCAGCTGGCTGGTCGAGGCATGCAGGGATCTTGCCAATGTGGGCAATGCCACGTTCAGCACGGTCAGGTCGATCCCGACGACGAGCACGGAGACCGAGAGCGCCACCATCGCCCACCAGCGACCTGCTCCTGCGGGAGCGTTACGAGCCTGATTGGTTGTTTCCACTATTTGACATAGTCTCTCATAAAAGAGACGATGTCAATAGATTGACTATGCCAACTGAACTGGACCCGAGCTCCGCGGAGCAGGCTTATCCAGAGATGGGCAGCTCAGCGCTTGTTGCTGAGCCGCCAGGAGATCATGGAGCTGGTTTCGCCTGCGGGCGAGCTCACGCGGCTGCAACGAACAGGGTGAAGGTCCAGCTGCATGTTGCCCCTGCAGTGTCCCTCGCGGTGCCGGTTGCGGTGTATGTGCCGGGCACCAAACTCCCCGGAGCCGAAAGCAGGCCCGAGGGCGAGACCGTGAAGTCGCGCTGACCCGTCGACAGCGTGAAGGTAACGCCCGCCTGGGCTCCGGAGACCTTCAGCTGGGCAGTGAAGGCTCTACCGCTCGTGCTTCTGCCCGCTGTCGGAGCGATCTGCTTGATCTGAGCAGATGTCACCTTCAAGGTGAAACTCCACGTCCCCGTGTCACCGGACGAATCGGTATCGGTGCCGCTCGCCTTGTAGGTGCCTGCCGGCAGTTTGGCCCCAGCCGAGATGGCGCCTGAGGCTGAGACCTTCAGACGGGGCGCGCCTTTCAACTGCTTGTAGATCACTTTGCCATGTGCGCCGGAGACCTTCAGCTTGGCGGAGAAGGCCGTGCCGGGGCCCGTCGACGCGACGAGAGGCGCGACCTGGGTCAGCTTCTTTCCCGCCACTGTGAGGGTGAACACCCACGTCCCGAGATCTCCGAGACCGTCCTCGACCTGACCTGAGGCCTTGTAGACCCCACCACGAAGCGTTGCCGGGGCCGTAAGAACTCCAGAGGGCGAGACAACCACCCGGGGGGCACCGCGCAACTGGCTGTAGCGCAGCGCGCCATGTGCTCCGGAGACCTTGAGCTGAGCCCGGAAGGCCTTGCCGCCCTTGGTCGTTCCGGCGTTCGGGGCGAGCTGCAGAAGCTGGTTCCCGTCGACCTTGAGCGTAAAGCTCCAGCTGCCCGAGTCACCGAAGGAGTCTCGGGCACTTCCGGTCGCCTTATAGGTCCCTGCTGCGAGCGTGGCCGGGGCCGAGATGGCGCCGGATGACGACACCTTGAGCTGGGGGGCGCCACTCGACTGGCTGTAGGTGACCCGGCCGTGGGACCCCGAGAGCTTCAGCTGGTCGCTGAAGGCTTTGCCCACGGTCGTGGTGTCAGTGGAGGGAGCGAGCTGGGTGAGCTTTCTGGCGGTGACCGTCAAGGTGAAGGTCCACACGCCCGAGTCGTCTTCTGAGTCCCGCGCCGCACCAGTTGCCCTGTAGACACCCGTGGGCAGGTTGGCCGCGGCCGAGATGACACCAGAGGACGAGACCTTGATGTGTGGCGCGCCGGTCGACTGGCTGTAGGTGACAGTTCCGTGCGACCCGGTGACTTTGAGCTGGCCCCGGAACGCCGTGCCGGCGGGCGTGGACTGAGCCCTAAGGCCGAGTTGTCGGATCGAGGCAGAGGTGACAGTTAGCGAGAAGCTCCAGGTCCCGGTGTCACCGAGGCTGTCGGAATCATCGCCCGTTGCCTTGTAGGTCCCCTTCGGCAAGTTCGAGGGCGCAGACAGGGTTCCTGAAGAAGAGATCTTCAGGTGGGGCGCCCCGCTCACCTGGGCGAAGGTGACGGTGCCGTGCGAGCCGGAGAGCTTGAGTCGGGTGGAAAAGGTCTTGCCGGTCGTAGTGGCGGCCGTCGTCGGGATGGCCTGGGTGATCTTCGTTGCTGTCACGGTCAAAGAGAAGGTCCAATTGCCCCGGTCGTCACGGTAGTTGTCCGACGCAGAACCCGTTGCCCTGTAGGTCCCGGCTCGCAGGTCGCCCACTGCCGACACCACGCCCTTGGACGAGACCGTCAGGTATGGCTTGCCTGAGGTCTGCGCGAAGGTGACGGTGCCGTAGGAATCAGAAACCTTCAACTGGCCGGCAAAGACTTTCCCCGTCGAGGTCTTGGCGCTAGCCGGGGCAGCCTGGGTGATCTTGGTGGGCGTGACCGTTGCCGAAAAGCCCCAAGACCCATGGTCACCCAAGCCGTCCGAGTCGGTGCCCGAGACCGTGTAGGTGCCGGCGGCGAGAGCTCCCTTAGTCGAGACGCGCCCAGAGGCCGAGACGACAAGCCCAGTTGGGCTCGACGCAGTGACGGTGAAGGTGACCTTGCTGGTGGTGGTTTTCAGCTGATCGGTGAAGCTCGAGCTCGTGGCGGGCGTGAGCACCTTCGAGTTAGCGAAGGGACCGAGCTGAGTGATCGCGCTCGCGGAAACGGTCAAGGTGAAAGACCATGCCCCGGTGTCGCCGTAGGCATCGGTGTCGCTACCCGAGGCGCGGTATGTGCCTAACTCGAGCGTCCCGGTCGCAGAGACCACGCCCGAAGAGGAGACCACGATCCCGGTTGTCGCGCCAGTAGGTCCGGATGTCGAGAAGGTGACGAAGCTGAGTGCCCCGACGTTGTTCTGGGTGTTCAGTTGCGTCTTGAAGCTAGCGCTGGCGCTCGGGGCGACCGAGTTCGTCTGGGGAGCGCTTTGGACGAGGGTTGCAGGAGAGACGATCAGGGTGTAGTTCCACGTTCCTATGTCTCCGTAAGCGTCCGCGTCGGTCCCTGAGATGCTGTACGAACCGACAGCGAGCTGGCCTGTCGTTGACACAGCACCCGAGGAGCTGACGGCGAGTGCGGTCGAGGTCGGGATGCTTGTGACTACGAAGGTGACGCCTTCGATCCCACCGGATGTGTCCAGCTCGTCAGTCCAGCCTGCGCTGCCGGCGGGAGTGACCATAGGACCGTTGCCGGTCGGCGAGCCCTGCTCGATTGTCACGCCTGTCACATCAAGGGTGTAGCTCCAGTGCCCGGTGTCGCCGTACGAGAGGCCGTCGGAGTCCGTGCCCGAGGCGGTGTAGACGCCGACTGCGAGTTGACCCGTCGTTGACACCGCACCGGTTTCGCTGACGGACACTCCGGGGGGGCCGGAGGATGCCGTAGTCGTGAAGTCGACCGATCCGGTAACTCCGCCACTCGTCACCAGCTGGTCGGTGAAAGTTGGGCTGCCCGTGGTCGTCGTCGAGCCCGTCTGCGGGTTTTGCTCGATCGTCGTGCTCGCGACCGCAAGCGCGTAGGTCCAGGTTCCGACATCACCGGCGACGTCGGAGTCGGTGCCATGGAGCGTGTACGTGCCCAGCGAGAGAGTGCCTGTTGTCTGTACGTCGCCCCCGATGGTGACAGTGAGGCCCGGCGGGCTTGAGGGGCCGCTGGCAAGGAATCTGACCTGCGCAGTCGTACCGTTCGTTTTCAGCTGGTCGGTGAACATGCCGCTGGCGTCCGGAGTGGTCGAGCCCGACAGAGGTGACGCCTGAGCGATGTTGACAGTCAAGGTGAAGGTCCAGGTGCCGGTGTTGGCGGGCACATCGGTGTCGCTGTCGGTGCCTGAGGCTATGTAAGTGCCCGCTGGCAATGTGTCGGAAGCAAAGATGGCTCCGCTGCTTGAGACGGTTATGTCATCCGATCCACTCTCCTGGGAGTAGGAGACAGTGCCCGCTCCACCGTCAGAATTCAGCTGACCGTTGAAAGGTGATCCGGCGGCCACGGTGCCGGAGAAAGGTGAGGTTTGGGCGATCGCCACCGTCAAGGTGTATGTCCAGGTGCCGGTGTTGGCGGGCACATCGGTGTCGCTGTCGGTGCCTGAGGCTATGTAAGTGCCCGCTGGCAATGTGTCCGAAGCAAAGATGGCTCCGCTGCTCGAGACGGTTATGTCATCCGATCCACTCACCTGGGAGTAGGAGACAGTGCCCACTCCACCATCAGAATTCAGCTGACCGTTGAAAGGTGATCCGGCGGCCACGGTGCCGGAGAAAGGTGAGGTTTGGGCGATCGCCACCGTCAAGGTGTATGTCCATGACCCGTCGTCGCCGTAGATATCCGAGTCTGTGCCCGTGATGGAATAGCTGTCCGAATTGAGCGTCGCGCCACCAGACGAGACGACGCCGTCTGATACGGAAAGTCCTGGGGGGGTAGATGCGCCCGACGCGGAGAATGTGACCACACCTGTACCGCCGCTCGCCGTCAGATTCGCGCTGAAGGTCGAGCTGGCTGCTGGCGTTGTCGAGCCCGAGGTTGCCGAGGTCTGGTTGAGCGTCGTCGCGCTAACGGTGAGCGCGTAGGTCCATGGCCCGGTGTCCGCTGGAACGTCGTCGTCGACACTGCCGGTGAGGGTGTAGGTGCCAGTATCAAGCGTCGTGTCTCCCGACGAGATGACACCGCCTGAAGAGACGAAAAGGCCCGCAGGACTGGAGGGACCCGAGGCGGTGAAGACGAGCGGCTGTCCGTCTCCACCTGCCGTTTCGATCTGGAAGCTGAACGACGAGCTGAGCGCCACCGTTGTCGTTCCAGTCTCGTCTCCGGTCTGGCTGATCGTCTGCGCCCCGGCAGCGGTTGCAAGAAGGGGCACAAGTACTGCGCCGAGGGCGAATATCGAAGCGACGTGCAATGTCGACGCCAACTTCCGCGACAGTTTCACGTTCCTCCCGCCTTTCACGTCAGTTTCACCCAGACCGCCAACGTCCCCTGATGGTAGGCCGCGCGCGCACCGTGCGTTTTCATATCACCAAGAGTGGGTATCGGGTTTATGACCGCTGACCTTGAGCTACGCGACAGAATGTCGGCGATGGACAGACCTACGCTCGCCGCTCGCATCAACGGCTGCTGCCGGTTGACCGGGACCTTCACCCTTCGCTCTGGCCAGATCGCGGACTACTACTTCGATAAGTACCAGTTCGAAGGCGCTCCGGAGCTCTTACGGGAGGTGGCGGCCCACGCGGTCCCCCTCATACCACCCGGCACAGAGGTTCTCGCGGGCCTTGAGCTCGGTGGCGTTCCAATAGCGACGGCGCTCTCCCTCGCGACGGGACTCGAGGCCGTGTTCGTGCGCAAGGTGGCAAAGCAGTACGGCACCGCCAAGCTCGCCGAAGGCCGTCCCCTCTGGGGTCGGCGTGTCCTTGTCGTCGAGGACGTGATTACAACGGGAGGACAGGTCGCGATGTCGACAGAAGACCTCCGCAGGCTCGGAGCGAACGTCGATCACGTGCTGTGCATCATTGACCGAAGCCACGGCGACCATGGTCTTCTCAAGGGCGCAGGGCTTAGCGTGACGCCCCTTTTTACTGCGTCCGAGCTAGATGCCGCAGGCGCGACGACTTGAGACGAATACGGCCCAACTCTTTCGATCTGACAACTTCGACGACTTCGCTTCGGTCCCTCCTTCTAGGCGCATCAGAGGGTGGCGATACCCTCAAGGTCCTTCTTTAGCTGGTTTTCGACGACGCGATCCTCCGGCCACACAGTGAGATCGGCCCTCGTGTCTTTCGTGATTTAACCGAGCGAAGTCAGCCGATAAGGGATTGGCGAGGGCGGGCCGCGGTACGGGGAGCTCAGTACCGGAGAAGGCGAACGGATCACCTTTGGGCTGTGATGCGACTCGTCGAATGGTCTCGGACTGATCTGAGGACCGACACTAACCCTCCGTGCGGCCCATCACAGGATCGGTTATGGCGCAGTGTGTGACGCAACATTCACCCGAGCTTCATCATCACGGCGACCACGATTCATGCTGCGTTCATGGGCTTTGTTTAGGTTGCGTCCGCCGTGGCTCTGTGGGATCCAATCCTCGCGAAACTGGTTGACGTCGCTGAGAGCGATGCTGGTCACGCCCGTGATGTCGAACTCAGGCACGAGTCAGTGCCCGGCCCGCCAGCGGACGACGCGACAGACGAATCGATCGTGCTCCGTTCGGATTCTAGAGATGCCCAAGAACCGGTGGGTCCACTTCGAGGCGCTACCACCGTCCTTGTCGTCGAGGGTGACGAGACCCAAGGTGCAGCCATCCGAGTCGGGCTCGAGCGCGAGGGTTTCGCGGTGACGTGGGTCAGAGATGGCGCGTCCGGGCTCGAAGTACTACGCGCCATCAGCCCAGATATCGTGATCGTTGATGCGATTCTGCCTGGCTTTTCTGGGATAGATCTGACGAGGCACATCAGGGAGACATTTACTGCCGTTCCGGTGATCGTGTTGAGCTCGCGCTCTGACGAGCTAGACGTCGTGCTTGCGATGGAGGTCGGTGCGGACGATTTCCTTGCCAGGCCTTACCCCATCAGAGTTCTTGTCGCTCGCATCCGAGCCGTGCTTCGCCGCAGCGTTCCGCGCCGCGCCGAGGCAGCTGGGTCACCGCCCGCGGCCGCACCGGCAGTTGCTTCCACCGCGACGGCGGAACCGACGAATCCGGAAGTTCTGGTGGTCGACGACCTCCAGCTGGATCCGGACCGGCACGAGGTCTTCGTTCGAGGCGAGCGGGTCGAGCTCACCCGACAGGAGTTCCGTCTCCTCGAGGAGCTCCTGCGCGGGGCGGGCATGCTTTTGTTGCGCCGGACCTTGCTCGAGCGCATCTGGGGTTCAGACTTCGACGGCAGCGGGAAGATCCTCTCGACCCTGATCAACCGGTTGCGCGCCCGGATCGAGGACGACCCGGAGAACCCGGTGCGTATCGTCACGATTCGCGGCCTGGGCTATCGCTACGAAGCTCACCACGACGACCACCAGAGTTCCGGGGCGCAGGGTACCGGATCCTCGAGCCACAGCTCTTCGCGTCCCGTTGACTACAAGTCGATGCTGATCCGAAGCGAGCTAAGAACCCCGGCTGCAGAGAGCTCGGGCGGCTGGGCGTGGGACTGAGTCGGTAATCGGCGCTTGTTTCAGCTCAGGCCGGGTCCCGCTCGATAGGACACGTCATGCACCGCGGGCCGCCCCGGCCACGTCCAAGCTCACTTCCTGAGATAGTCACGACCTCGAACCCGTTGTGCTCCAGCATCGTGTTCGTCGCCTCGTTACGGTCGTAGCCGAAAAGAACCCCGGGCGAAACGGCGAGATAGTTAGTGCCGTCGTCCCACTGCTCACGCTCGGCTGCGCGAACATCGGAATCGATTGCGAGCACTGTCACCGTGTCCACGCCTATCGCCGAGGCGATCGTCTCCCAGAGGTTGTCGTTGCGGGCAACGTCGAACCCGCCGGCATCATCCAGGGTGACGGTCCATGAGCGAGCTTGGCGGTCGAAGTACGGGTAGAGGACGAATGTGGTCTTGTCGATCATCGTCATGGCCGTGTCAAGGTGCATCATCGAGCGGGTCTTCGGCAGCTCGACGGCGATGACCTTGTCCACTTGGCCCGAGGCGAACAGGCGCTTGGTCAGGATCTCGGCACCCATCGGCGTGGTGCGTTCGCCCATCCCGATCATCACCGTCTTGTTGCCGATCACATGGACGTCGCCACCCTCGACCGAGGCGGGCAGATGGTTGGCATCGTCGTCGCCGTAGTAGGTGAGAAAGTCCGCGCCTGCGAACATCGGGTGGTAGCGGTAGATGGCCCGGTTGTGCAGGGTCTCGCGCTGGCGTGCGAGCTTAGCCATCGGGTTGATCGACACGCCGTCGTAGATCCAACAGACGTTGTCGCGCTGGAACAGGTGGTTGGGAAGCGGCGCCAACAAGAAGTCGTCGGCGTGGAGGCTCTCCCACTTCAAGCTGTTGGCGCTCATGGGCTGGAGGTCGCCCTTGAGCACGCCACCGACGAGACAGCTGCACAAGGTTTCGCAGTCGAGGTCCTCGAAAAAGGCGCGAAGCGGGTCGACGAGCGTGGTGCCGACGATGTCCTCGGTACAGATCCGGTCTAAGACGAACGAGCGGCCCTCGTCGAGCGCGAGGACTTCTGTCAAAAGCTGCTCGAAGTGGTGCACGCGGACACCACGTTGGCGGAGGGATTCGACAAAGGCGTCATGCTCCTCGTTCGCCTTCGCCACCCAGACGACGCCGTCGAAGAGCATCTCAGCGAGGTTCTGTGGCGTTAGGCGCGAGAGCTCGAGCCCCGGCCGGTGGACGATTACCTGGCGGAGCTTTCCCACCTCGGAGTGGACGCCGAGGCCGGTCGAGTCAAAGTTCGCCATGCAGCTATTTTCCTCTCGCTTTGCCCCTTCGGCCGATCGGCCCGGAGAGCCTCCGAGCTGGCGGGCATTTCGATTCGAGACGTTCGCAGGATAGGCTCGATCACCGGAAGAGCATTGAGGTGGGACACTTGGAGACAGAAGCGATGATGGGCGCGCCCAGTTCTGTTGACGCGCCCGGCGGCCTTGTCCTGGACGCCCGGCGGCCGCTTTCTGCCACGCCGGGTGCGGGCACGACCGTAGTCGGTTCGGGCGGCTCGGCTGCGGAGATGCTCGCCTACCTGGGGCGATCGGAGACCGAGTTGCGCCGTTTCCTTCACGGCCTACCGGGAGTCGACCAGGTCGGTGCCGAGTCGAGGGCGGCGTCACTGGCAACGCGCTCGATCAAGACCTCAGCCAAGCTGTGGGCACTTGAGATGGCCGTGCGGATGGTGGACCTGACCACACTCGAAGGAGCCGACACACCCGGCAAGGTCCTCAGCCTGTGTGCGAAAGCCATTCGACCAGACCCGGGAGACCCTGCGGTTCCGTCGGTCGCCGCCGTGTGCATCTACTCGGACCTGGTACCGGTGGCCAAACGTGCTTTGGCGGGCAGCTCAGTGGCGGTCGCAGCTGTCGCGACGGCGTTCCCCTCGGGGCGGGCCTCACTCGAGGTCAAGCTCGCGGACGTCCGAGATGCGGTCATGGCCGGCGCCGACGAAGTCGACATGGTCATCGACCGGGGGGCGTTCTTGAGCGGGCGTTATGGCCTCGTCCTCGAGGAAGTACAGGCAGTGAAACAGGCCTGCGGCACCGCGCACCTGAAGGTGATCTTGGAGACAGGCGAGCTCGTCACCTACGACAACGTCAGGCGGGCAAGCTATCTGGCGATGGTGGGCGGGGCAGATTTCATAAAGACCTCGACCGGCAAGGTCAGCCCATCCGCGACGCTCCCCGTAGCGCTTGTCATGCTGGAGGCCGTGCGGGACTTCGCCGACCTCACGGGCACACGCGTGGGGGTAAAGGTTGCCGGTGGCATCCGAAATGCCAAGGACGCCATCAGGTACCTCGTCATCGTGAACGAGACCGTCGGCGAGGACTGGCTTCACCCGTCCCTGTTCCGCTTCGGCGCTTCCAGCCTTTTGAACGACCTTTTGATGCAGCGTTCCAAGCAGCTCACGGGCGCCTATGCCGGAACCGAGGACTACAGCCTGTCATGACGCGATGACCTGGGACTACGCACCGGCGCCCGAGTCGCGGGCCATTGTCGACATCCACTCGTCCTACGGGTTGTTCATAGACGGCGCCTTCGTCGAAGCCACCGGCGCCAACGCGTACAAGACCGAGAACCCCGCCACCGAGGAGGTGCTGGCAGACATCGCCGCCGCCAGCGTGGCCGACGTCGACCTCGCGGTGGAAGCGGCCGCTCGCGCCCAGAAGAACGTCTGGGGTCCTATGCCCGGTGCCGAGCGGGCGAAGTACCTCTACCGGATCGCCCGCATGATCCAGGAGCGCTCCAGAGAGCTGGCCGTGCTCGAGAGCCTCGACAACGGAAAGCCCATCCGGGAGTCACGCGACGTCGATGTGCCGTTGGCTGCAGCCCACTTCTTCTACTACGCGGGGTGGGCGGACAAGCTCGACTACGCAGGTTTCGGTCCCGACCCGCGCCCACTTGGAGTGGCCGGGCAGGTCATCCCGTGGAACTTTCCGTTGATGATGGCGGCCTGGAAGCTTGCCCCGGCGCTCGCGGCCGGCAACACCTGTGTCCTAAAGCCGGCGACGACGACCCCACTGTCAGCTCTGCTCCTCGCGGAGATCATCCAGCAGGCTGACCTCCCGCCCGGGGTCGTCAACGTCCTCACCGGGGCCGGGTCCATCTGCGGCGCGGCGCTCGTCTCTCACCCGGGGGTCGACAAGGTGGCTTTCACCGGCTCGACAGAGATCGGCAAGGACCTCCAGCGCGCGCTCGCCGGCACGGGAAAACACCTCACCCTCGAGCTCGGCGGCAAGGCCGCGAACATCGTCTTCGACGACGCCCCGGTCGACCAGGCCGTCGAGGGCATCGTCAACGGCATCTTCTTCAACCAGGGCGAGGTCTGCTGCGCAGGCTCGCGCCTGTTGGTGCAAGAGTCAATCGCCGATGTAGTGATCGAAAAGCTGAAGCGGCGTCTCGGGACGCTTCGTGTCGGCGACCCGTTGGACAAGAACACCGATCTCGGTGCTATCAACAACGCCGCCCAGCTCGAGAAGATCCGCAGCATGGTCGAAGAGGGCGAAGCCGAAGGCGCCGTGCGCTGGTCGCCCGAGTGTGAGCTGCCAGCGCAGGGCTACTGGTTCCCCCCGACGGTGTTCACCGGGGTCTCACAGGCGCACCGGATCGCGCAGGAGGAGATCTTCGGACCCGTGCTCTCGGTGCTCACCTTCCGCACGCCCGAAGAGGCGGTCGCGAAGGCGAACAACACCGTCTATGGGCTCTCCGCCGGTGTCTGGACAGAAAAGGGCAGTCGCATCTTGTGGATGGCCGGCCAGCTGCGAGCCGGAGTCGTGTGGGCGAACAGCTTCAACCGTTTCGACCCATCGAGCCCGTTCGGGGGCTATCGCGAGTCGGGATTCGGGAGGGAGGGCGGCCGCCAGGGGCTGGCCGCGTACCTTGATGTCTGAGCAACGCCTGTCGGTGAAAAAGACCTACAAGCTCTACATCGCAGGGGCCTTCCCACGATCAGAGTCGGGTCGCTCCTACATCGTGGTCGACGCGAAGGGCGGATTCCTCGCCAACGCGGCCCGGGCTTCGAGAAAAGACGTCCGGGACGCAGTCGTGGCCGCACGCAAAGCCCAGTCTTCTTGGGCCGCTGCCACCGCCTACAACCGAGGCCAGGTCCTCTACCGTGTTGCCGAGATGTTGGACGGGCGCCGCGCTCAGTTCGCCGAGGAGGTTGCCTCGAGCGAGGGGACGACGCCCAAGCAGTCAGCTCAAAGCGTCGACGCTGCTGTCGACCGCTGGGTTTGGTACGCGGGCTGGGCGGACAAGGTGGCCCAGGTGGCCGGGTCCTCCAACCCTGTGGCGGGGCCGTTCTTCAACTTCAGCGTGCCAGAGCCCACTGGCGTGGTCGGTGTGATCGCGCCCCAGAGCTCCTCTTTGCTTGGCCTCGTGAGCGTGCTCGCGCCGGTGCTCGTGACTGGCAACGCCGTCGTGCTCGTCGCCAGCGAGGAAAGGCCTCTTCCCGCCATCACCCTCGCTGAGGTGCTCGCGACTTCTGATGTTCCAGGCGGCGTCGTCAACCTTCTCACCGGACGCGTTGGCGAACTTTCGCCCGTGCTCGCCGCCCATCGCGATGTTGATGCCTTGGACCTCGCGGGTGCCCCGGCAGAGCTCCTCGTCGAGCTCGAACAGGCCGCGGTGACGAACGTGAAGCGCGTTCTGCGCCCGGACAGAGGCGGTGCGGACTGGAATGCCGCCCCAACGCCAAGGCGCATGCTGGCTTTTCTCGAGACAAAGACCGTCTGGCACCCCGTCGGGGTCTAAGGCGCGCCGCCGCGGCTTCGCGTGCCGGTCGTCCGGCCCAGCTCTAAGGTTCGGCACATGATCGCGTCTAGTGGCTCATCGGACCCGTTCGAGCTCGCGGCCGCCGCAGGCGCGGAGGTGAACAAGAGGACCGGACGACAGGCCCCCGAGGTAGCCGTCGTCCTCGGCTCCGGCTGGCAGGATGTCGCCGACGGCCTCGGGACGACGGAGGCAGAACTGGCGACGAGTGACCTGCCAGGCTTCGCGGCACCGACTGTCGCTGGTCACCACGGCCAGCTGCGCTACCTCAGGATCGGGGGCCGTCACGTCCTGGTGCTCATCGGGCGGACCCACCTTTACGAGGGTCGCGCACCGGCTCAGGTCGTCCACCCGGTCAGGACCGCAGTGCTTGCAGGCGCCCGGGTAGTCATCTTGACCAACGCCGCGGGAGGTCTCGACCCGGACATGCGGCCAGGCCAGGCCGTGCTGATCCGTGACCAGCTGAACCTGACGGGCGTCTCGCCCTTGAGCGGTCCGCCACCTCCGCATGCCTACAAGGGCCGCTTTGTGGATCTCACCGAGCTGTACCCGGCCAAGCTCCGCTCCGTCGCCAAGGCCGTCGACCCAACGATCACAGAAGGCGTCTATGCGGCCCTGAACGGACCCCAGTACGAGACCCCGGCCGAGGTCGCGATGCTGCGCAATCTCGGCGCGGACCTCGTCGGGATGTCGACGGCGCTCGAGGCGATCGCAGCCCATCACCTCGGGGCATCGGTGCTCGGTATCTCGCTCGTGACGAACCTTGCCGCGGGAGTGAGCCCGACCCCACTCGACCACGCCGAGGTACTGGCCGCCGGCGCGCAAGCTGCACCGTACCTGGTCGGGCTGATCGGCGGGGTGCTCTCGGCGCTGTGACAGCACGCACCGACGAGCCCGAAAAAATACCGCCCGCTCTTTTAGCCGAGGCGCAAGCCTGGATCGCTGCCGATCCTGACCCGGCGACTCGCGAAGAGCTCGCGGCACTGATCGGGGCGGGCGACACGGCCGAGTTGCTTGCCCGTTTCGAGAACCCTCTCAGTTTCGGGACGGCGGGGTTGCGCGGGGCACTCGGCGCTGGCCCCGCGCGCATGAACCGCCTCGTCGTGCGAAAGACGACCGCGGGGGTGGCGCAGTGGCTAATCGACCAGGGTCCAAAGGCCATCGCCCGAGGGATCGTCGTCGGGCGTGACGCTCGCAACGGATCGGCCGAGTTCGCCCGTGATGTCGCCGAGGTCGCGACGAGCGCAGGAGTGCGCGTCCGTGTCTTTTCGCGACCGTTGCCGACACCGATCACTGCTTTTGCCGTCAAACACCTCGATGCCGCGGCCGGAGTGATGATCACCGCCAGTCACAACCCAGCCGCTGACAACGGCTACAAGGTCTACGCAGCCGACGGTGCCCAGGTGATCCCACCCGATGACGTCCACATCGCCAAGGCAGCTGCGAGCGCCTCACCGCACGCTTTCGCCCTACCAGCAGTCTCCACTCTCCGCCGCGCCGAGACGATCGACGAGACAGAGCTCCTCGAGGCCTATCGCCGAGAAGTCTTCTGTCACCTAGACCCGGCCGGGGCGCGGGACCTTAGGATCGTCTACACGCCGCTTCACGGCGTCGGCGCCGCTGTCCTTCCTTGGCTCTTGGAGGAGGCGGGTTTCATGCCGGTCTCGGTCGTAGCAGCTCAAGAAGTACCCGATCCCGAGTTTCCGACCGTGTCGTTCCCGAACCCGGAGGAGCCAGGAGCTCTCGATCTCGCATTTGCCGATGCGGTCCGTGTCAATGCTGAGATCATCCTCGCCAACGACCCCGATGCCGACCGGCTGGCCGTGGCAGTGCCGGACCCGGCCACAGGGGCGTGGCGCAGGCTCACAGGCGACGAGTTGGGGGCGCTCCTCGCGGACCATCTGCTGTCGGCAACACATGGCGACGACAGGCTCGTGGCGACGACGATCGTCTCTTCGAGCATGCTCTCGAAGATGGCTGCTATGGCCGGGGTCGCCTATGTCGAGACTCTCACCGGCTTCAAATGGATCGCGAGAGCTCCGCTGCGCCGTCCGGGGGCTCGCCTTGTGTTCGGCTACGAGGAGGCGCTCGGCTACGAAGTGGCTGACGCCGTGGCTGACAAGGACGGTCTCTCGGCGGCGCTTGTCGCGGCCGAGATCGCGGCGACGGCAAAGGCTCGGGGGCACTCGATTTGCGAGCTTCTCGACGACCTCGCCTCACGATTCGGTGTGCACGCGACCGCACAGTGGTCGCTCAGGCTCTCCGGCCCGGGCGCACAAGAAGAGATGGCCGGCATCGTCGCCCGCTGGAGGAGCGACCCGCCCCCGTCGCTCGGCGGCCTCGACGTCACCGAGGTCGTCGACCTCGCTGCCGGGACGGCCGAGCTCCCCCCGACCGATGCGCTCGTGTTGCGCCTCGCCGGCGGCGCCCGTGTCGTCCTGCGGCCAAGCGGCACCGAGCCCAAGCTGAAGGCCTATTTGGAGGTCGCAGGCGACCCGGTGCAAAAAGACGTCGTTGCTGATGAGCGGACGCGCGCCGAGGCGGTGCTTGCTCTGATCGAGAGCGAGGTCGCCGCCCTTTGTCAGTCGATCAGGGCGTCTTCGCCGAAGGAGCCCTGAGCCGGAGACGAGTGGCCTCCCGGACCTGGGCGGGCAGCAGGGTCAAAGGCTGCGAAAGCCGGCTTTATCTTGCTGTCGATCAGCGCCAATCGGTCCTCGAAGGGGCAAAAGGCGCTCTTCATCGCATTGATCGTGAGCCAGTTCAAGTCCCTCCAGGTCCAGCCGAAGACATCGACGAGCCCGGCGAGCTCCGAGGAAAGGCTGATGCCGCTCATGAGGCGGTTGTCGGTGCTCACCGTGACCCGGAAGCGGAGCCGACGCAGAAGCCCGATCGGGTGCTCGGCGAGAGAGGGGACCGCCCCGGTGTGCACGTTCGAGGTCGGGCACATCTCAAGGGGTATGCGCCTGTCGCGAACATAAGCCGCCAGGCGTCCGAGGCTGGCCTCGCCGTCCTCGTCGATCACGACGTCGTCGGCGATACGCACTCCGTGGCCGAGCCGTTCCGCGTTGCACCACTGGATCGCCTGCCATATCGAGGGAAGCCCGAACGCCTCGCCCGCGTGCACGGTGGCATGGAAGTTCTCGCGTTGGACAAGGTGGAAGGCGTCGAGATGAGCCGTCGGCGGATAGCCGGCCTCCGGCCCGGCGACGTCGAAGCCAGCCACACCCACGTCGCGGTAGCGCACGGCCAGTTCGGCGATCTCGCGCGAACGTGCCGCAGTGCGCATCGCGGTCAAAAGTGTGCGGACGACGATGGACCGCCCGGCCGCGACAGCTCGAGCCATCGCGCTGTCGAATCCCGCCAGCACCGCTTCGACGACCTGCTCGAGTGTCAGATCGCGCTCGGTGTGAAGCTCCGGGGCAAAACGCACCTCGGCGTAGACGACTCCGTCTTCGGCAAGGTCCTCTACACATTCGCTCGCCACCCGCTCGAGGGCCTCCGCGGTCTGCATTACTCCGACTGTGTGTACGAAGCCCTCCAGGTAGCGGACGAGGTCGCGCCGAGGCGCCGCTGAGACGAACCAAGCCGCCAGTTCCCCAGGGTCGGTAGTCGGAAGATCTCCATAGCCTTGCTCGGCTGCGAGCTCGACCACAGTGGACGGGCGTAACCCCCCATCAAGGTGATCATGCAGGAGTACCTTCGGCACGGCTCGGATCTCCTCGAGGGTGGGAGTCGAGCTCACTTGATCACCTCCAGGACCACAGCTCCGTTTCCCGGGCCTTCATCGGCGATGACTACTGCCCCAACAAGCGCGGCCCGAGCCCAGGCGAGACGATCTTGTTGTTCAGTATGAAGCTCTAGTAGAGGTTGACCCTTTGCAACCTCGTCACCAGGTTTAACGCGGCACAGGATCCCTGCGGCGGCGCTGACGGGATCCTCCTTGCGGGCCCGGCCGGCGCCAAGTCGCCAGGCGGCCACCCCGACAGAACGTGCGTCGAGCCGAGCGACGACGCCTGCCCGATCTGCATTCACGAGCTCGACCTTAGGCGCCTGGGGCAGAGCGGCGTCGGGGTCACCGCCTTGGGCGAGGACCATCTCGCGATAGCGGGCAAGAGCCGTGCCGTCCTCGAGTGCCTCGGCGGGGTCCGCGTCGATGCCGGCCAGCTCGAGCATCTCCCGGGCGAGGGCGAGCGTCAGCTCGACCAGATCTGAGCCGGCATGCTTGCCTTGGAGAACCTCTACTGACTCGGTGACCTCAAGGGCGTTGCCGACGGCGCGCCCGAGTGGTGTGTCCATGGCGCTCAGCACGGCGGTCACCTTGAGCCCGTGGTCACGGCCGAGCCGGACCATGGTGCGGGCTAGCTCGCCTGCCCGCTCGCGCTCGGTCATGAAGGCACCGGTGCCGACCTTGACGTCGAGAACGAGCGACTCGGTGCCCTCGGCGATCTTCTTCGACATGATCGAGCCAGCAATGAGCGGGATCGACTCCACGGTCCCTGTCACGTCCCTCAGTGCGTAGAGCTTGCGGTCTGCCGGGGCGAGACCGGCGCCAGCGGCGCAGATGACGCAGCCGATCTCCTCAAGCTGAGTGAGCACTTCGTTATTCGACAGCTCTGAACGCCAACCGGGGATCGAGTCCAGCTTGTCGAGCGTCCCACCTGTATGGCCGAGGCCCCGGCCCGAAAGCTGGGGCACCGCGGCTCCGCAGGCCGCGACAAGGGGGACCAAGATGAGCGAGACCTTGTCGCCGACGCCGCCGGTTGAGTGCTTGTCCACCGTCGGGCGCGTGAGGCCCGAGAGGTCCATCTTTTCCCCCGAGGCGATGATCGCCGATGTCCAACGTGACAGCTCGGAGACCGACAGACCGCGCCAGAACACCGCCATCAAGAGGGCCGATACCTGTTCATCCGCGACAGCCCCGCGGACATAGGCGTCCATGATCCAGTCGATCTCTGCGTCTTTGAGCTCGTGCCCGTCGCGCTTAGCGCAAATCAGGTTCACGATGTCCATTCGGCCCGGTGCCGGTCCGGCCTCGCTCGGGCCTTCGGGTGTCCGATGGAGGGTCATGGGTTGTCGACCGCCTCGCTTTCCTCAACGACTTCGTCCGGCTCAGGCTCAGCCGAAGGCTCGGGCGACCAGCCTGTCGTGTCGAGCTCGAACTCCCTGAAGACCTTGTCGAGCTCGTCCGCGTCAACCGGCTCGGAGTACAGGTGCCCGAGAGCCCCGCTGCACCCGGCGTCGCGGAGCTCTTTGAGTTGCTGCTCGTCCTCGACGCCCACGGCGAGGGTTTGCAGTCCCAGGCTCTTGGCGACTTGCACCAGCGTGCGGACGAGGGCGGCGGCGGAGGCGTCCTGGCCGATCTCGGCCACGAGGGAACGGTCGAATTCGACGATGTCGAGAGGAAGCTGCTTCAGGTGGCTCAAGGCGGAGTATGCGGCGCCGAAGCTGTCCATGGCGATGCTGACCCCGAGGGCCTTGAACTCCTCGAGACGCGCCGCGACGGCGGAGGTTTCGGTTGCGAATGTCGCCTCGGCTACCTCGAGTACCAATAGAGCTGGGTCGAGACGGCTCATGAACAGGCTGTCGCGTAGCTCCTCGAGGGTCGCGTCCGCTGCGATCTGGCGCGCGGAGAGGTTGACATGCATCTCGAGGCTCATGCCTCGGCGCTGCCAGGCGGCGGCCTGCATGCAGGCTTGCTGGATAACCCAGCTTCCGATCTCGAGGATCGTCCCGCTCTTTTCGAGCACGGGCATGAACTCGCGGGCCGCGATGACTCCGCGCTTGGGGTGATTCCAGCGCAGGAGCGCCTCAGCACTAGTGACGCGGCCCGTCGTGATATCGACGCCGGGAAGGTAGGCGAGGAACAACAGCTCCGAATCAAGAGCCTCACGCAGCTCGCGCTCGAGACGTGCCTCGGCTTCGGCGGCAAGCTGCATCTCGGGCTCGAAACTCACGTGGCTGGCGATCCCGGTTGTTTTCGCAACACTGAGCGCGATATCGGCACGTCGAACGAGCTCGTCGACGCCGGCGCCGTCGTCAAGGACGCTTCCCACACTGGCCGAGATCACCAATGCGGGCTCGTCGTCGTTGACAGGAACGGGCATGCGCACGGCTTCGATGAGCCGGTCTGCCATGGTGGCGAGATCCGGCTGTTTGCTCTGTGAGACGAGCACGATGAACCTGTCGCCTCCGCAAGAAAGGCACTGGCCGAGCCCGGAGACGCATTGTTCGAGCCGGCTCAAGACAACCCCTAAGACTGCGTCTCCGAGACGGCGACCGAGGCCGTTATTGAGGACATGGAAGTTGTCGAGATCGACGACAAACAGTGCACTTGTCGCGTCATGTCTTCGCGCCGACTCGAGCGGTCCGCTCAGGGCAGCGACAGAAGCATCGGCCGGGTTGGTCGTCGCGCGAGAACCAGTGCGCTTGAGTCGTGAAGCCATCTGAATTATGAAGTCTCGCGCACCAGTGCTCGGGCGGGCAGTACTGCTGGACCATGTCCTCGCGCGAACAGGGCCGTATGATCCCGTTCATGCTTGATCATCTGTCCATTCAGTGCGCCGATCCGGGCGCTAGCTCGGCGTTCTACGACCGCGTCCTTGCCCCCCTCGGTGGCGGCCGCGTCATGGACTTCGGCGAAGTCGTCGGCTACGGGCTTGAGGGCAAGCCCGAGTTCTGGATCGGACCACTAGCCTCGGCCGGTCCGAACCGCGAGAACCACCTCGCTTCTGTGGCCAAGGACCGGGCGGGCGTGAGGGCGTTCTTCGAGGCGGCGGTGTCTCTTGGCGCCGAGGTCCTCCATGAGCCGCGCCTGTGGCCGGAGTACCACGAGAACTACTACGGCGCCTTCGTCCGCGACCCGGACGGCAACAACGTCGAAGCCGTCTGCCACAGCGCCGAGACAACCTCGTGAGCCTGGATGTAGGCCGGATCCGCGCCTCATATCCCGCCCTCAAGGACGGCTGCGCCTATCTCGATGGCGCGGCCGGCACGCAGGTCCCCTCGAGCGTCATCGACGCGATCTCAGCTGCGTACCTCGCCGGGCTGGGCAACCAAGGAGGGGCGTTTCCCGCCTCCGAGCGTGCCGGGGAGATAGTGGACAACTGCCGAGCGGCTGTCGCCGACCTCGTGGGCGCTGAGAGCGAAGGGGTGATCCTCGGACCGAACATGACGACGCTCACCTACCGAGTTGCAGAGACGCTGTCTCGAACCTGGGCCGCTGGCGACGAGGTCGTCGTCTCACGACTCGACCACGACGCGAACGTGAGGCCATGGGTCCAGGCAGCACGACGCGCCGGCGCAGTCGTGCGATGGGCCGAGGTTGATGCCTCGAGCGGGGAGCTCCCCGCCGGCCAGTACGACGAGCTCTTATCAGAGCGGACCAGGCTCGTGGCGGTATCGGCCGCGAGCAACCTCATCGGCACGCGTCCCGACGTGGGCGAGATCTGCCGCAAAGCCCGAAGCGTAGGGGCACTCAGTTATGTCGACGGCGTGCACGCGACACCGCACGGGCCCGTCGACGTCGTCGCGCTCGGGGCCGACTTCTGGGCCACGAGCGCCTACAAGTGGTCCGGCCCGCACGTGGGAGCCGTCGTGGCGAGCGTGGCGTTGCTCGAGGGCCTGCATCCCTACAAGCTCGACCCCGCTCCCGAGTCGGTGCCGGGCCGGTTCGAACGCGGCACGCTGGCGTTCGCCGACCTCGCCGGCGTGACCGCCGCTGTCGACCATCTCGCCTCTCTCGATCCCGGCGCGGCCGGGTCGCGCCGTGAGCGCCTCACCGCGTCCATGACCGCCGTTGCCGAGTACGAGGCGGTTGTCTTCGACTCCTTGCTCGAAGGTCTCAAGGCAATGGCGCACGTCACGGCTTATGGGAGGGCGTCAGATCGGGCGCCGACGACGTGTTTCAATCTCACCGACCGCAGTCCGCGCGAGGTCGCGGCTCATCTCGCCGATCGCGGCGTCAATGTCTGGAACGGCGACAACTACGCCCGTGAGCTCGCAGGTGTGCTCAAGATCCGCGAAAGAGGCGGTGCCGTGCGGGCTGGGGTCGTGCACTACAACGACCAGTCGGACGTGATCAGGCTGCTAGAAGCGCTCGAGGAGCTCGCTTCCTAGGCTGGCTAGAGGTTCTTTGCGCTCGATCCGCTGGGCTCAGTACAGCTCGAAGCCAGCCGGCAGGAGCTCGTCGACGGTCATCGTAAGGAACCGGCCCCTTTCGAGAAAGGTGACGGTGGCGTCGCGCCCGAACTCGGCGAGAACCTGGCGGCAGGCGCCACACGGTGACGCTGTCTTCACGTTTCCACCCGGCGAGAGGGCGTACACAGCAACGGCTTTGAGCGCGATCTTGCCGCCCTCGCAGCTGACGGCCGCGAACACGGCGTTGCGCTCTGCACAACAGGTGAGCCCGAAGCTCCCGTTCTCGACATTGGCGCCTGTGTAGGTCCCTCTCGTGGTTCGTATCGCCGCTCCGACTTGGAACTTGGAGTACGGAGCGTAGGCCTTCGTGCAGGCCTTGTAGGCAAGCTCGACGAGCTCACGCTCGTCCGGGTCGGTGATCGACGACACAACCTCGGGCAATGGGGGCACACGGCCAGGATATGGCCAAGCCTCCGCGCCAGCGCGGACCTATCGTTACGTACATATGTTCGATAGGCTGTCCTTATGGACGGACAAAGGCAGTCGGGCCAGCTTCGCTGGCGCCTTGTCGAGGACGAGGAGTCGGCGACGTTGTTTCCTGGCTCCTCGCTTGGCGAAGGTCACCTCGGCAAGGGTGAGTACCGGGGGATGGGGTTCTTCCACGTCAATGCGCGCACGATCATCAACAAGGTGCCGTCCGCCTCGAGGATGCCTTTTCAGTACACGATCAACGCCTATCGCGGCTGCAGTCACGCTTGCACATACTGTTTTGCGAGACCAACGCACAGCTATCTGGGGCTCGGTACGGGCGAGGATTTCGAGCGCAAGATCGTCGTAAAGATCAACGCCGTCGAGCGGCTTCGTGTCGAGCTCGGATCGCGCAAGTGGCAGGGCGACCACATCGCCATGGGTACCAACACCGACCCTTACCAGAAGGCAGAAGGCAAGTACCACCTCACTCAGGGCGTCGTGCGGGTGCTCGCCGAGGCAGGAAACCCCTTCAGCATCCTCACGAAGTCGACGCTCGTGTTGCGGGACCTCGCTTTGCTCGAAGAGGCCGCCACTCGCACAACTGTGAGCCTCGCCCTATCGGTAGGCACATTGGACCGTGAGCTTTGGCGCCTCACAGAACCTGGCACGCCCCCACCTGAAAAGCGTCTCGAGGCCGTCTCGAGGCTTAACGAGGTCGGCGTGCGCTGTGGCGTGCTCATCGCTCCGGTCCTGCCCGGCCTGTCTGATTCTGAGGACCAGCTGCGAGCGGTGACCAAGGCCTGTCTGGAGGCGGGGGCGGTCTCGGTCACGCCGGTCGCTCTCCACCTGCGCCCAGGCGTGCGTGAGCACTACCTCGAGTGGCTCAGCCGGGTCCGCCCCGAGCTGTCGGCACTTTATGGCGAGCGGTTCAAGCGCGGCTCTTACCAATCCAAGGCGGAGCAGCAACGTATCGCCGAGATCGTCAGGTCCGTCGTTCTCCCCACTCGGCGACGCCCAAGCTGGCACCGTGCTGCGCCGAGGAAGCCTCACGGCGCCGAGGACCTCAAGAGGCGCCGTGAACGCGTCGAGGCTCTCCAGCTTCGACCATCAGCCGAGCAGCTTCGCCTGCCGTGAGTCCACAAACGGTGGTGTTGTCTGTTACAACTCAGCCATGCCCAAGTTGAACAGCGACTCCGAGCCGCCAAGGCGCGAACCTGGTTCGAGCTCCGCCGAGACCGCCACGCGCTGTGCCTGGGCCATCGGTCCGCATCTGCAGCCGTACCACGACAACGAGTGGGGTGTGCCAGTGCACGACGAGCAAAGGCACTTCGAGTTCCTCGTCCTCGAATCCGCCCAGGCGGGCTTGAGCTGGATAACGATCTTGAAGCGCCGCAACGCCTACCGGGAAGCGTTCTGCGAATTTGACCCGGGGGCAGTGGCCGAACTCAGGCCGACCGATGTCGAACGTCTCCTCAAAGACTCCGGCATAATCCGCAACCGCCGAAAAGTTGAGAGCGCGATCTCCAACGCCCGGGCCTTTTTGGAGGTGCAGAACGAGTTCGGCAGCTTCGACACTTACATCTGGGGCTTTGTCGACAGAGCGCCCATTGTCAATGCCTGGGGACCTGAGTCTCAGATCCCAGCCGAGACGGCGCTATCGAAGGAACTGAGCAAGGACATGAAGCGACGCGGCTTCAGCTTCCTCGGCCCTGTCGTCTGTTACGCACACATGCAGGCGACCGGTCTTGTTATGGATCACATAACTAGCTGTTATCGCTGGCGGGAACTTTCGTAGGCGGCTGAGCAGGGCACTTGACGTGGTCTATATACGATGATGCCGTCGGGAAGAATCTCGCGGACCCTGCCGTTCTGGGCGCCGGCAAAGTAGATGGTGCCGTCTTTCGCGACTGCGATGCCCGCCTGGTAATCGAGGTTGACCTCGGCCTGGACCGCCGGACCCCCATCCCCAGAGAACCCCCGCCTGCCGTCACCGGCTAGTACTTGGAACTTGCCGAGGGCAGACGCCGCAGAATCTGGTCCCGACCGCTATCGACAACGAGTAGGTCACCATTCGGGGTGACGGCCAACGCGTATGGGGCCTTCGGCGAAACATAGGCACCGGAAGCCGAAACTGTCTTGGTTGGTGACGAAGTGCCGGTGCGGCGCGTTCTGGCACTCGGCCCGCTGACGATGGCGTAGATGACGCCACTCACGGTTACAGCCATGAGGACGACGACGCCGATGAACAAGCGGCCTCTCCGCTGGCGCTCGCGCGCTTCTTTGATGAGCGCCTGGGCGTCCGGAAGGCTTGCCTCAGTCCGTCGGGGTTCCTCGATGACCTACATCTATCATTCTCGGCGCAATCGACCCGTCACCTTACCGCCAGCGTTTACAAAGACGAGAACACTTCCCTGGAACGCCGCGCGGGTTGCCTGAGACAGCCATCCGCCGACAGGAGTCATGCCGGTGCAGGCCATGGTCGTTTGCGGCCCAGTGGCGACAAGGATGGTGGCACCCGAACCCAGGCTCCACCTGCCATAGAGTCCGTTGCACCCGTCGGAGCCTGACCAGTCGCCGTCCGCGTTGAACGAGAGGTACGCCTGATGGGGCGCGTGCCCTGGTGACGCCTTGGCTGGACCCCAACGACCTCGAAGCTGCTTTGTCGATACTTGGGCGAGGCCGGATGGAAGCGGACGGCTGACTTGAAGTAGGACCTTTCGCAGTTGGGGTGTCACCACCGGGTGGAGGTAATCGGGTGACATAGCTCTCGCGTAGGAAGGCGGCACCGTGGTCGGAACCAAATGTGCAAGGACACGACCGTCTGCAGCGAGCAGCAACTCGTCGCGACCATCCCCCTTGTAGCCGGTGGCGGCGAGCCACGCCGGGTTCAAGCTCGCATACGAGGAAGCGCACGCCGGAACGCCACCGCTCAGGATTCCTGCAAATAATCCCTGCTGGTTTGCGTTCCAGTCCCCTGACATCCACCCACACGATTGCCATACGACTAGTCCCAGGCCGCCAATAGAAGCGATGGCCGGTCGGTGCTGTCCGGTCCCGGTGACTCGCCAGACCCCGACCAGTTGCAAAGGATTGGCATGGCGACTACCGGCCAAGCCAGCCCCCCCTGCGGATTTGCCCGGTCCCGTCTTGTTCGAGGACGGCGCTCTGGTCCCAGCGGCCGAAGCGACCCAGATGACAGAGCCGAGCGCGACGACGAGCACGACGACCGCGATGAACAACTGACGCTTCCGCTGACGCTGGCGCGCTTCTTTGATCAGCGCCTCGGCTTCCAGCGACTCAGCATCTGCGGCGTCGATGATCAGTTCTTGGGACTTCTCCGGGACGATCACGATGCCTCCTACGACACCTGCTCGATGATCGCCACCAGCTCGTCGGGGTGGTACCCGAACTTGCGCGCCAGCTTGACCAGTTCCCGCGCCTTCGCCACGACAGCACCACGTTGAAGCGCGGCGCCGGTGACCGTCACGCCGTGCCCGCGGGAGAATTCCAAGAGTCCCTCGTCGCGGAGTGTGTGCAAGGACCGGAACACCGTGTTCGAGTTGACCCCGAGCACCGCGGCTAGGTCCCGAGCCGGGGGGAGCCGCTCACCGGGTTTCGCCTCCCCGTCGGCGATGGCTCTGCGGATGGCGGCAGCGACCTGCTCGTGGAGTGGGACCGGGCTGTCGAAGTCGATGGCAACTTTCGGAGTGGTACTGCTCACAGTGTGACTATACGCTTGCCGTAGTCCGCGTCAAGAGAGTGGCGGTACGCGGAGAAGCGTGGCCTGACCCCATGCAACCTTTCTGGGAGGCTAAGCGTCATAGAGAGTGTGAGCACTGCCAGCGGGACAGTCAGGGCGTCACCTGCCAACGTCCGTGGGGGAGTCTCCGCTGAGGACCTAGAGGCTCTGTATCGCACCGAGCGCGACCGGATGGTCCGGCTGGCTCTGCTGCTGGTCGGTTCCGCGCCAGACGCCGAGGAACTTGTACAGGAGTCTTTTGTTCGGATCGCCAGAACAAGACGGCCTCTGGACAATCCCCCCGCCTACCTCCGAACCACGGTGGTCAATCTGAGTCGCAGCCATCTTCGCCACCTTCGAGTGCAGCGTCGCCAACCTGCGATTGTCCCTCGTCTGGTCGAGAACCCTGACCTCGACGAAACCTGGGGCGCTGTGTGTCGGCTTCCGTTCCGACAACGCGCCGTCGTCGTACTCCGTTACTACGAGGACCTCCCTGAGGTAGAGATAGCGAGCCTCCTCTCCTGTCGGCCGGGCACCGTCAAGTCGAATCTCCACCACGCTCTGGCATCGTTACGGAAGGAGTTGTCGTGACGAACATGCGCGACGACGTTCTTGAGACAAGGCTTCGTGAGACGTTTCAAGCCCTCGCGAAAGCTCCGATTAGTCCGGGCCGGATGCCAACGCTGTCTGCCACGCGCCGACCCCGCGTTGCTCGCCGGGTGACGACCGTCCTTGTCGCTGCTGCCATTGTGGTCGTGTTCTTTGTCCCCCTTCCCCACGTCAGTCTGTTCCACAGTCTCGTCGCCCCGGCGAAAACGACCCCGGCAAGCACGCAGACGGTTACATCAGCGAAGGTCACCCCGACCGCGGTTACCGGTGCCGACGGTTACCTGTGGATGCTCGGGACGTATCCCTGTGCCGCTGGAACTTGCCCTGTGCTCATGCGAAGCACCGACGGCGGGAAGTCCTTCGTCAGGGTCGGTACGCCTCCTGCGGGCATGTACGGCCTCGAGTTCGCGAACCGACGGGACGGCTACGGACTCCTGCAACAAACACCATTAGGCGGACCGTCGCTCTATCAGACGATAGACAGCGGCAAGCTTTGGCGACTTGCGCCTTCGCTCGGGGTGATTACCTCGCCCATTGTCACCGCGAACGGCAGGGCGTTCCTCGCCGCCTACCAAGACTGCTCCAAGACTGAGTGCCGGTCGCTCGATTTGGCATCGTCTGCGGTGACGAGCGATTCCTGGACCATGGAGGCCCTCCCATTGTCCCGACATGCAATCAACTACCCCGACTACTACGAGGTCGGGTTGACCGCCTTCGGCTCGAAGCTCTGGGTCGCCGTGACCAGCGCAATAGGAAACACCCTCCTGTTCGTATCCAACGACGGGGGTCACAACCTTTCCGTTCTCCCGAGTGATGGCTTGGGTGGCCTGCGCTGCGACCTAAGTGCCACTTCGGCAAAAGTTCTCTGGGGACATTGCATAACCGGGCTTTTCGGCTACTTCGTCCGCTCGTCTGATGAGGGCCAGAACTTCCTCACCCTTCGTCCGCCTGGGGAGTACGCCGCCAATACAAACGATTACCTCGCTGTGTCCAACGACGAAGCCTTGTTCGATGTGGCGGGCGCACAGGGCACGCTGATCACCAGGAACGGAGGCCGCACATTCGTCCGACTACCGGGGGCGGCAAGGGGTGTTGGCGCGGGAAACATCGTTCCACTCTCGGCGACCGACTGGTTCGCGCAGAGTGTTAGTAGGTTATGGCGCACCAGCAACGGAGGTCGCTCCTGGCAGTCAGTGAAGGCTCCGACCGTGAAGGCGGCGGCTGGGAGGACTGCCAAGCCCACCGGCGTTGTTACCGGTTACGCCTTCGCCTGCGAGGGAATCGCCCCGGCTGGTAGGGCCTTCCACGTCAAGATAAGCCTCTACTACGACTCCAAGCTCGTTGCCTCAGAGACAGTCAAATCGGGTTCCAAATACCGGTTCTCGGTCAGGCCAGGCGAGTACCAGGTGAAAGGCTGGTGGGGTTCGAGGGGTGTGACAGTCCGCGCCGGTGCTGTCGTCACCGCCGACTTCCCGGACTACTGCAAGTGATCTCGTACGCGAACCCGACCGTTCCAGGCTTCATGGGAGCATGAGGATGGTGAGTGTGCGCGCCTTCGTGCTAGTGGTCCTGACCCTCGTCCTCGCGGCGTGCACTAGCTCGGCGGCACCGTCCACCACGACCAAGACGCTCCCTACCGTTGACCTCTCAGCCACGCCAAAGGGGTGGGTACCGGTCGCTTACGAAAACGCTCAGATATCGGTACCTGCATCGTTCTACGTCTTGTATCCACGAACGCCGTCCTGTGATTCTGGCTCGGTGGGAGTCACGTTTGTCGGACCAACAAGTGGCGGTCCCGCTTGTCAAGTGACCGAGCAGACCACACTCGCGAGTCTTGACTCTATGCGCCGTGTTCCCTCGAAGTACGCAGGTGAGAAGCCGACGATTCTCAATGGAGTGCAGGTCCTTCTCGGGCCTCACGGCAAGGTCCCATATTTCACCTACTACGTCCCATCCATTGGAGTCGAACTGCATACCTATGGGCCAGTCGCACGCCAGGTCGCCGAAACCCTGACCCGCTCACCCCGAGCTGTCGCTCTCGCCAGCGGTCCTGCGCCGGTCGTTCCCGCGGCGTGGCGCTCATTGACCTTTGCCGGGTTGCAGTTCTCGGTCCCGGCAGACTGGCGAACGTACCGATGGGTTGACATCGGAGTCTGCGGCGGGACGGGCCCAGCGATGACTGGCGACACTGTGTTCTTGACGAAGGCTACTCACCCTGCCGTGTGCCATCAGCCGTTCCGTCTACCGCTTGCTCAGCAGCCTGGCAACGGTGTCGAAGTCGATGTTGACTGGAGTCCCCTTTTGGTCCCCACGACCTTTCCCACCCGTTGCCTCGCCCTCCACGACCTGACCGCCTGTCCCGCGACGTCGCCCGCGTACTCGATCCTCGTCCTCAAGCTCACCGTTCCAGGGCGCTCGAAGCCGGTCTACGTGTCCATCGGGCTGGCCGGGAACGGCATGATCGCAAGGACGGTTTTGTACTCGTTGCGGGCGGCGTAATGAACTCGGTTGGTGGTCCACCACTGTGGCGCCTTCTGGGGCCGTCCTTGTTCTCGCGCTTGTCGGGTACCCGGTGTGGCGCTGGCGTTTCCGCCATTGAGCACGTCGGCGTCCATCGCGATTTAGCCCCGCCCTGGCGCACTTGGCAGGGTTAGCCTGATCGTGGTGCACAAGCTCCACCGCCCCAGCGCTGCCTTCGTCGTGACGATCCTCGCGGTCATCGCCATCGGTGCCGGGGTAGTGGCCGCTAGGACAAGTCAGACCGTCCAGGGGCCTTCTTGGGGTCACTTCTCCGTAGGGTTCTCGGGGCGGGTCCATGTCACGCAGATGACGTGGCTCGGCAGGTTTCCGGTCTGGCAGGTCAAAACCAATCCGAGCGGCTGGCTCGTGCTGCCAATCTCGAACCGCCCGCTAAGGAACGTGGAGGCGGTAACCGTAATTGGCGACGTCCCCTTCGATCCGCGCGGCTCGTCACTTGAAACCGTCTGGGCCATGTTCGACGGACTGTCCGAACCACCGTCAGCAGATGGCCCTAGCGGTGTTCAAAACGTAACCGGATTCGCAGTCCTCGCCAATCCGGTGTTCTGTGTTGCCAGCCATTGCCGTGGGACGCTCATGGTTTCGCACGGCGGCGTCGTATGGGTCGCGCAGGTAGTGACTCGGGGCACCGAGAGGCAGGCCCAGAACTTCCTCGACTCGTTCCGGCCACTCGGGTAGGCACTTCGTTCGGACAAAGGGGAGGGCCGAAGCCGAGCCACTATTTTTCCCCGATTATTCCCTTTACTAATTGGTAGAGGGATAGGGAGAAACGGGGGAAAAACAACGCCGCTGGTCGTCTAGGCCCTCAGTTCGTCACGGTGATGGGCAGCAATGGCGTGCGCGAGCGGCGCGATACAACTCGGCCGGTAACCCTTCGCTGCCGACCGGCTTCGCCGCTCTCGTCCAGTTTGACGATGGCCTGAATCATCCATTCCCCGGCCGGGATGGCGTACCCGAGGTCAGGCAAAAAGCTGGCGGTCCCGACGAGCAACGGCACGATCACGGTTTCGCCCGGAGCGGCTCGAAAGTGAACAAGCGGCAAGCGTTGTGAACCGACGAAGCCTCCGACGACGGCCCCGGTCTGCGGGTCAACAACCTCCGCGGTCAGTTGCCCGTTGGTCGCAATAACACTCGTGTGCGCGCTCATGTTATGGACGCGCAACGCCCCCATGATCGTTCGTCCCGAGGCCACGACGACGGGCGCGTCAAGCTCGACGGTCAACTCGCTCGGATCTATCTCCGCGATGTCGTCGGAAGCGCTCGCGGGCTGTCGGAGCGGCTGCCGTTCTGGGTAACGAAACGCCCCGACGGTCAGTTCCACGTCGTCGCCGAACTGACAACTTAGTCGCTCGGCCACGTCGGTGGCCCATGGGGCAAGGTCAATCCCAAAAGGCGGCTCCCTGCCTTCGTCCATCCGGGGGTCGGGGTATGCCGCGAGCCCGCCGGAGCCTTCCAGATCGAGCAGGACGAGCTTTAGTTCATCCCAGACGGCCATCGTCGTTGGCCCCTATCCGATCTAGGTCGGCAACCCTGTGTACCCATACCATTTCACCGGGCGCGCAGGAAGCGAAAAGGTGCCCGCGATTAGCGAGGGGGAGAGCGTCAGTATTTCCACATTGTCGATGTTCTCAGCTGCCGCAAAGGCGGTGATGTCGCTGGCCGTGATGCACCAGGTCACCTGTGAGCCATCGGATTCCTGGAATCGGAGGCAAGTCACCTTCAGCCCGTTCAATGTGCCCGACGACATCGCCGCGTCCTTCGTGGGTAGAGGCATGTCTCGGAGAATTCCCACCTGCTCGTCAAAACCGAGAACCGCGAGGGCGTTGCCGATGCTCCTATTGTTCGGGCCTTCGCACGACCAAGCCGTAGCGGGCGTGTTACGCACGCACTCGTAATCATGACGGACCCGCTGGATGAACTCCAGGGATTCGCCGCCCTTTTGAGCGCGGTAGGCGAAATCACCGGCTCCCCATGGGTAGATGGAGTCATGACCGTGCGGTTTCTGGGCGAATGAGAAGGTCTGGCCCGTTTGCTCGGTTCCGTATATCTCCCCTCCGAGGTAACGATAGGTAGCGGAGAAAGCTCGGTCGTCACCGCGGGTCGCCTCCGCTAGGAACTGTCGCACGGCAGCAGCGCTCGCTGGTTTGTAGGCGACTCCGGTCGTCGGAATGCACGTCGGAAGATTCACCACCTCGGTTTGGCCAGCCCACACCGAAGCGCCCGTCTGAAAGCGTGGAGAGCCGAGCCATTGCCCGACAAGAAGGTAAGACCCCTGAACGACTGATGTGAACCTGTATCTGCCGTTTCGTGGCACGGTCGCGGACCGAATCTGCTTCCCCGGTCCTCCGGCGTTGCTTTCGTCAAGGAAGACGGTCACCTTCGCCTCAGGTGGACCCTCCTGAGGTTGGCAGACTTCTCCGGTCAGAGTGCCTCGGGCTGTCGTCGCCTGGTTGGGCCTCGACAACCCTACGAGGGCGCGTTTAGGTGCCACTTGTGCGGTCGTAAAGCTCCCAACGACGAGCGCGCTCATGACCATCAGCACCTGCCACGATGTGCGTCTTGTCGCCACCAAGCGCAGGTATACATCCACCACGACGCCATTACACGACGCGGGGCTTGGTCAGACAGCCCTGACTTCCACGACTTTTATCGCGGTCATCACTTATCTAGAGCGGACGAGGGACCTGGCCCACTTAGTCCGCGCCAACCGGCCTGGGCCGCCAAAGGACACCGACGGACCAGTACTGCGATGAGTGCGCTCAGCCTGCCGCCGGTAACCCGACTAACAGCATCGACCAGCTCACTCCGGCTCCGGGACGAGAACGCGGTCGATGAACATGGTGAGGAGTTGGTGAACCGTTCTGTGCGAGATCGCGCAGGTGCTGAGGACGATCGCGCTGAGCAGTAGCTTCTTGTCGGGAGGATTCGCACGCGATCTACCTCGCCAGGGGTAGATCAGGGGCCTCCGGACAGCTCGTAGACGACATAGCGGTCCGGTGCTGTCTCCACATACAGCGTGAGGATGCAGTCGCCGACATGAGCGTGTGAGGTCTTAGCGAGGATCGCAGTCCCAGCAGGAGTGCGCGCTACGACGCCGAGCGCGCGGCCTTCTTGATCCTTGGCTTGTGTGAGGGTCACCGTCTCGTCGTCAGGGTAAAACCGGCGGCCGCACAAGTCGACTCTTGGTGGAGCAGCGGTCGCGCTGAAGGTTCCGAACTCGGCGCGCCACTGCGCCCGGTTCCGCAACTCCATGGGTGGGACAAACGCGACGACGAGCAGGACGACGAGCACGATGAGCACAGGCCGAGGGTGCCATCGCTGTCGCCTCACCTCGTTCAGGCCGATAGCCACGGCCACGATGACAAGGCCCGTCCCCAACCAGAACGCGCTCATCTACACGCTTCGAAGCTCGCCACCGGGGTCAGGGTATTCGCCGCGGGACGCGACACGGCTCGCGAACCGTGTGGCGCCAATCACGAGAAGCATACCGTGACAATACTCCGGAAACCGATATACCGTCAAGCAGTATAACGACAGCCGATGCATGCGGGCTTGTATTCTGCATCTACCGCCACCATCGGCGGCATCACCACTGTCGCAACACTCCGAGTGAGTGCACTGGGCATCGTTAGCACCAGCGTGCGTAGTCAAGATGTCATCGGTACCTTCTGACCGGCCCGGAACAAGCTTGGCGAATCGACTGCTCCGGCCTAGTGAGACGCTCAGGCAGCACCTCGGCTCGAAGATAGACAGCGATGAGAGCGAGACTCAGGCCCGGCTTGGTCAGCGAGTTCAGCGCTTCTGCGTGCCGCTACCGTTGGGGCCATGACGACCGAGGGCACGACAGAAGACCGCGAGCGAGCCGATTTTCTTGAGGCTCTCGCGTCCCATCGGGGCTTCTTGCTTCGTACCGTGAGGGACCTGACTGACGAGCAGGCACGGACCCGGACCACCGTCAGCGCGCTGTGTCTCGGGGGCTTGATCAAGCACTTGAGCCGGGTTGAGCGAAACTGGGCCGATTTCATAGTCCGGGGCCCACAAGCGCTGTCGTCCGGCGGTGAGGATGCCGGCGCGGAGCATGAAGCGAGCTTTTGCATGGGTGAGGACGAGACTCTGGCCGGGCTGTTGTCGCGCTATGAGGAGGTTGCCCGCGCGACCGAGCAGCTCGTGATTTCGTTGCCTTCTCTCGACCGCTCTCAGCCGTTGCCGCCCGCCCCTTGGTTCGCGCCCGGGGCACGCTGGTCAGCGCGCCGGGTCCTCTTGCACTTGATCGGCGAGACCGCCCAGCACGCCGGTCACGCGGACATCATCCGCGAGTCGCTCGACGGCGCGAAAACGATGGGCTGAGCGCCGACACCATTGGCTGGTGGTCCCGAGTTCTGGGAAGACTCCTGGGCTTTGTGTCGCGAGCTGCCGTAAAGGCAGCAGATGTTCAGTGCAGAGGTTCGAAACGTGCCGTGAAGTGGCGGAGCTGGGGCGCCTGCTCGACGATCTTGTACCCGCGAAGCTCCTTTGCCTCCTGCGCGACTTGTTGGCAGACCTCAATCACGTAGTCGATGTGGCTCTGGGTGTAGGTGCGCCTTGGGATCGCAAGGCGGACCAGGTCCATCGTGGCTTCTATCTCGGTCCCGTCTGGCTGCAATCCGAACATCACCGTGCCGATCTCGCAGCCGCGGATGCCTCCGGCTTTGTAGAGCGCCACCGCCAGAGCCTGACCGGGATACTCGAGCGGGGGGATATGGGGGAGCAATCCCCTTGCGTCGAGGTACACGGCGTGTCCGCCGATCGGCAGGAAGACAGGGACGCCGCTTCTATGTAGCGCCTCGCCCAGGTACGCCGTCGACTGGATCCGGTAACGGAGGTAGTCGTGCGAGACAGCCTCTCGGATCCCCTGGGCGATTGCCTCCAGATCGCGCCCTGCAAGCCCGCCGTAGGTGGGGAATCCCTCCGTCAGGATCAACATGTTCCGGCACTTCTCGGCCAGCGCGTCGTCGTTGCAAGCCAGCCATCCGCCGATGTTGGCGAGCGGGTCCTTCTTCGCGCTCATTGTCATCCCGTCCGCGAGCGAGGCCATCTCGCGCACGATGTCGGCGACTTCGCGCTCCGAGTGGCCCTCCTCGCGCTCGCGGATGAACCATGCGTTCTCGGCAAAACGGCAGGCGTCGAGGAACAGGGGCAGGCCGTAGCGGTCGCAGACCTTGCGCACCTCGTGCAGGTTGGCGAGGCTCACAGGCTGGCCGCCAGCCGAGTTGTTCGTGATCGTGACCATCACGACCGGCACGTGCTCGCTTCCGCGCTCTTGGATCAGGGCTTCGAGTGCCTCGGTGTCGACGTTGCCCTTGAACGGGTGCAAGCTGGCCGGGTCCCGACCTTCGGCGATGACGAGGTCGACGGCCTCGGCGTGTGTGAATTCGATGTTGGCCCGGGTGGTGTCGAAATGGGTGTTGCTGGGCACCACCTGGCCGGGGCCACCGATGACCGCGAAGAGGATCTTCTCTGCCGCTCGACCCTGATGGGTCGGGATGATGTGGCGGAACGGGAAGAGCTCGCTCACAGCGTCGCGGAAGATGATCCACGACGGCGAGCCGGCGTAGGACTCGTCGCCGTGCTGGATCGCGGCCCACTGGTCACGGCTCATGGCCCCCGTGCCGGAGTCGGTGAGAAGGTCGATGAGGACGTCGCGGGCGAGAAGGTTGAAGACGTTGTAACCCGCGGCTTCGATCGCGGCCGCTCGCTCGTCCGGCGTCGTCATCCGCAAGGGCTCGACGGCGTGGATCCGGAAGGGCTCGATGATTGTGCGGAAGTTACTCATTATGCGGACCCTAGATCAGGCGCCGCTCGGTCGCCCATCTCGTCAGCTCGTGACGCGTCGACAGCTGGAGCTTGCGCAGCACCGCCGAGACGTGGGTCTCGACTGTCTTTACCGAGATCGTGAGCTCCCGGGCGATCTCTTTGTAGGTGTAACCACGAGCGATGAGGCGCAGCACCTCCCGCTCGCGCGGCGACAGGTTGTCGAGCTCGGGATCGAATGGGCCGGGCAGCTCCGAGCCCGGCGGCATGGAGGCGAAGGCGTCGAGGACGAAGCCAGCCAAACGTGGCGAGAAGACGGCATCTCCGCCGGCAACACGCTCGACGGCATCGACCAGCTCTGGGCCTGAGATCGTCTTTGTCACATAGCCCCTGGCCCCAGCCCTGATGACGGCGATGACGTCCTCGGGGGCGTCGGAGACCGACAAGGCGAGGAACCGGACCTCGGGGTGCGCTGGTTTGATGGCGTCGATCACCGCCCGCCCGCCGCCGCCGGGCATGTGGACATCGAGCAGCACCACGTCGGGGAGCCGCTCTCCGATCAGCTCGATGGCGGCAGGGACTTCGTCCGCCTCGCCCACGACCTCGACGGCATCTCCGAGGGCGCTTTTGACCCCGGTCCGAAAAAGGTGATGGTCGTCGACTAGGAAGACCCTTGGGCGGACCGTCGCCTTCATGCTCGCCCCGGGTGGCGGGGGACGCTGAGTTCGACCTCTGTGCCTTCGCCCGGCACGGAACGGATGACGGCTGTCCCGCCGTGGCGCTGCATCCTGCCCCGTATCGACTCCGCAATACCTTGGCGGTCGTCTGCTATCGACTCGGGGTCGAACCCCGCCCCGCGGTCGCGCACGAACATGGACACCCGTTTCGCCTCGGCTTCGACGTAGATGGACACCGAGCTTGCTCCAGACCATTTTGCCGCGTTCACCGTTGCCTCCCTGCCCGCGGCGAGCAGGGCCCGCAACTCGTCGTCGAGAGGGGCGTCACCGACCATGACGGCATCGACGGCGACGCCGTGGGCTTCTTCCACCTCCCGTTCGATCTGCTCTACCCCGGCTGCGAGCGTGGAGGCACCCTCGGCGCCGAAGGAGCCCGGCTCCCTGCCCTCGAACAGCCACGAGCGCAGCTCTCGCTCTTGAGCCCTGGCAAGCCTCGCCACCTCTTGGGGCTCTGCCGCCGAGCGCTGGATCATGGCCAATGTCTGCAGTACCGAATCGTGTACTCGGGCGGCCATGTCCGCGCGCTCCTCGGCGCGGATGCGTGCCTGGCGTTCGTGCAACAGACCGAGGGCCAACCGCAGCCACCACGGTCCGAGCAGGATCACGGTCCCCGCGATCATAAGGACGGTGCCTGCGATCGGACGGAGGAAGGTGTGCCTGCCCCCCTGGGAGATGACCACCACGCCGAGCACGAACAAGATGAGTCCGCCGCCGAGACGGGCGAGGAAGTAGCGCGGCGAATGGCGCCGGTCGGAACCCAGTTGCAAGAGAGCCTTGAAGGAGTCCTCGAGCGAGGCCCGTTCCTCGGCCTCGGCGTTGCGGTAGACAAGAAGCAGTCCGGCCGCGCTGACGAGAAGGGGGAGGCCCCAGGACGAGACGAAGCTCGCGTGCAACTGCGAGCCTAGGAGCAGCACGAGCACCAGCGCCGGCACGAGGGCAATGGCGATGGTGATGCCCTGGCGATCCGACAGGGCGCGTGTTCCGATCGTCTCGGCGGACCCCTCGACCGGCAGTACCAGCCAGGCGAAGATGTAGAGCACCACCCCGAACCCGCTTAGAAGGCCGAGTAGCACCAAGACGATGCGGACGATCGTCGGGTCCCTGCCGCGCCGGGCGGCGATGCCTCCGGCGATGCCGCCGATCATCCTGTCCTCCCGGCTTCGCTGCAGCCGACCGCGACCGCGCCGGCCGTAGCGCCGAGCAGAGGCGCGGACATGCCCGGTGTGATCGAAGCGGTTCCAGGAGGTGAACTGATCGGCGATGTAACGATGATCGCGCCTTTGCGACACCGCAACCATCGGGGGAGACCCTGATCGGGCGGAGCCAATCTCAGGGCTCGATCCGGGACATCCCCGATTCCCAAGCGCTGGTCATGAGCGCACGATCGTCGTATGGATGAAACGACGAATCAGAACAACCCCGCCGAACCAAGGCCGCTGCGGCGCACGCGCGAAGGATCGATGCTTGCCGGCGTCGCGGTCGGCCTGTCGGAGTACTTCGAGGTGGACGTGACCTTTGTCCGCATCGGGCTCGTGGCCCTCAGCTTGCTCGGCGGTGCCGGCATTCCTCTGTACATCGCCGCCTGGCTCTTGATCCCCGAGGAGGGTTCGGATCTTGCCATCGCGGGCGAGATCTTGAGCCACTCCTGGCGCAACTGAGGCCGCCCGAGCTTCGGGCCCGAAATCGTCTTCTAGGAAGGAAGCAAATGCAATCACGATGGGATGTCCCTTGGGGATCTTCCCCCCGCTCTTCTGACTCCAGCGTCCGCATCGGCGATGCCGAGCGCAACGAGATCAGCGAGCTTCTCTCAAAGCACTACAGCGACGGGCGCCTCGACGCGGCCGAATTCCAGGAGCGCCTGGATCGGGCCATGAGCGCCAAGACCCGCGCCGACCTGTCCGGGCTCGTTAGCGACCTGCCGAGCCTGAAGCCGCCGCAACCCTCCGCGCCCTTGCCAAGGCCGCCCCGACGGCGTCCAGGTCTGCTCGGCGTCGTCGTGTTCGCGGTGCTCGCGTTCTGGGCGCTCTCGTTCTTCGTGGCCGCCTCGGGGAGGTTCTTGTGGTTCGGCTGGAGGGGTTTTCCTTGGCCGCTGATCGCGCTCGTAGCCCTGTTCTTGTGGATGCGTGACCGCAGGAATCGCCGCTGGCACTACCGGCGGGAGTTCCTCGACGAGCGGCCCCAGTAGAGGGGCCCTCGGCCGGCCTTGGCGTGAAGGCGCCGCCCGGTCGGGGCCGGTTGCCTTTCGAGGGTGAGGGCGGGCGGGGGCACCTGGCCGTTGCTCGCGGTGGCCGTTGTCCCCGACAAGGGATGGTCCTTGTCGGGCGAGGTTGCCAAGCTCTCGGAAGCTTCTCCCGCCGTCGCGGCTCTCTCAGAGGCGGCGAGGCTGGATGAGAGCCGGCCGGCGAGGAGCACGGCGACGATGCACTGGGCTGCCCCCGCCGCGTACAGCGGTACCCGAACCCCCCATTTATCGGCGAGAGCGCCGCCGATGAGCGAGCCGATCGGAATCGCGCCCCATACGATGCCTCGCCATGCTGAGCCTACGCGGCCCATCAGTTTGCGGGGCGAGAGGCGCTGGCGAAGCGAAACTGCGACGACACTGCCCGCACAGACGGCAAAGCCGACGACAAAGAAGGCCGCCCCGGCGACTAACCATCCCCTGGCAGTTGCCATGACGAGATAGGCCAAGCCCGAGATGATGGCGCTCACGATGACGGTCGCGATGTTGCCGATCCGATTGGCGATTCGATCTGCAAGCAGGGCTCCGAGGACATTTCCTGCGGCGCCAACTGCCAAGAACACCCCATAGAGGTTCTTGGACACTCCCCAGTCGACCGTGGCGACAATTACCAGCACGCCCGCCACGAGCCCCTGTAGGGCGGCCAGTGACGCGAGCAGGGTCACGAGGAGTCTCAGGGAACGGTCCTTTACGAGTTGGCGCGCACCGTCCAGGATCGAGCCGTGAGCGGGTCCAGAGATCAGCTTCTCGGTACGAAAGCCGAGCAGGGACAAGCCTGCAAGCCCGACTGCCGCCGCATCGGCAACAAAAGGGACTGCCTTAGATGCGGCGAACGCCAAGGTTCCAACTATGGGGCCGCCAAGGTGCTGGGTGGCGGCCTCGGTGCTGGTCAGGATCCCGTTCGCACGCGAGAAGTCATCGGCCTCGACAAGTTCGGGCACGGTCGCTTGCGAAGCCGAGTAATAGATCGCCCGCGCCCCACCGTTGGTGAACACGAGGATCACGAGCAGCATGTAGTCGATGTGGCGCGTCGCGACCAGAACTCCAAGTGTCACAAGGACAAGTGCGCGGCTCATGTTGGTGACCGCCATGAGACGACCTCGCTCGTAGCGGTCGGCGAGCGCGCCGGCAGGAAGCGCGAGCACGAGCCATGGGAATGAATCGGCCGCTGCGACTCCGGACACCGGTAGCGGACGCGGGTCGACGAAGAGGGCAAGGAGCGGGACCGCTCCGTAGCCGAAGCCGTCGCCGAAGCCTGTTACGAGAAAAGTCGCCCAGAGATAGCCGAATTGTCGTCCCAGCGAGCGCGCAACTCTGGGCGCGCGGGGAAATCCATTTTTGGTCCTCACGCGCCCCTGGTCGGAGGTCACGGTGAATCATGGCTCCCGTTTGGTCTTCGTGTCACGTTTCCTCGTGGCGACAGCCGGTTCCGGGCTCAGACGAACGAGCTTGGTGGCTCAACACAATCCTGGCGCGGAAAACGGCAGGCGAAAAGCCTCATATTGCTAAAGGATTCCGCCTGCCGTTCCGATAACAGATTGGAAGACCACGTCGGATTGCTAGCGGCTTCCACTGTTAGTTCAAGCGGTCAGAAACCGCGTGACTTATCCCCAAGAAAAGTCACGAACCATATCGACCACCTCCCTTCGAGAGCGGGGACCACGGTCGGGGGAACGAGGGCGTAACACCGAGCGACCGGTGCCCTCGAATCCCCCGCGCTTAAATCATCTCAGGTCGGTAGGGAACTGCACAACGTTCACACTAGACACGATGTCAACACCGACATGGGAATGTGTGCGACCTTTGTGGCCGTGAAACGCGCGCTCCGGCGGCAATCGATCTGATCGATCTGTTCGATCGGTGGGGAAAATCAGCCTCTGAGCTGGGAGCCCTCTTCTAGATCGGCTTGCGTGCCGCCTTCTTGCCGTCCGGAAATAACTCGAAGGGGCCGAATCGAGGGAATCTCACGAGAGAACTTCAGCCGTGGATGAGTGGCGAGCCAACGCAGCAGGTCCTCGTGTCCGAGCGGCGGTGAGAAGTAGTAACCCTGGACAGCGTCGCAACCTGCGTCGGCGAGGATCGCACAGGTGACCTCGTCCTCGGCGCCCTCGGCGACAACGGTAAGGCCGAGCGAATGCGCCATGGCGATCGAAGAGCGGACGATGATCGAGTTGCTCTGGTCAGCAGCGACATTGGCGACGAAGGACCGATCCAGCTTCAACTCTTTGACGGGCAGGCGGTGCAAGTAGGCAAGTGAGGAGTAGCCGGTGCCGTAGTCGTCGACGGCGATGCGCACCCCTAGCTCGGCGAGCTGGCCGAGCACTTCACTCGCCTCGGTTATATCGGCCATGACCTCTGTTTCGGTTATCTCGAGAGAGAGCGCGCTCGCCGGGAGCCCGCTCTGTCCGAGGTGCGTGAGGATGTTGCGAACGAGCGACTGGTTCGACAGGTCGCGCCCGGAAAGGTTGATCGCAAGCCCGATCTCGAGGCCGTCGCGCCTCCAGCGAGCCGCCTGGCTGCAGGCCTCGTGGAGCACGAAGTCGGTTATCTGGCCGATGAGGCCCATCTGCTCGGCGATCTGGATGAACTCATCGGCTGGGACTTGGCCGTGCACTGGGTGGAACCAGCGCGCAAGCGCCTCGACGCGTACGACCTCTCCAGAGACGAGACCGGCGATCGGCTGGTACATCACGCTCAGCTGTTGGCCGCTTGCAAGCGCCTCGGCCAGATGGCCTCCGAGGAGCAGCTTTCGCTGCATGCTCTGATCGTGTGCGGGGAGATACAGCTCGACGCCCGAGCGCTTCGCTTTGCCGTGGTACATGGCAATGTCCGCCCTTTGCAAGAGGGTCGCGACATTGTCCCCGTGTTCAGGAGCGAGCGCGATGCCTGCTGTAGCGGTGACTGCGAGGGTGATCCCGTCGATGTTCATTGGCTTGGAGATGGCTGCGAGAAGATCCCGCACGATCCCCAAGGCCTCCTCGGGCCCGATGATGTCCGGCACCACGAGCGCGAACTCGTCGCCCCCGAGTCTGGCGACAGTTGCGCGGCCGCTGCCGGCGCGCACGAGGGTCTCTGCCACCTCGCACAAGAGCCTGTCTCCGGTGCCGTGACCGAGAGTGTCGTTGACCTCCTTGAACCTGTCGAGGTCCAACAACGCCACAGCTGCTCTACCGGTTTCGGCGAGCGCGGCCGCGGCGCGATCGAGGAACAGGGTCCGGTTGGGTAGACCTGTCAACAGATCGTGGGTTGCCTGGTGCCACTTGCTCTCGGCCTCGAGTCGGAGCTCCTCGACGAGTTGTGCCCGTTCCATGGTCGTGCTGGCATGCGCGGCCAACGCCTCAAAGAGCCTCAGTTCGTCCTCATCGAAGGGGGCGAAGCCCGCATCGCGGTCGAGGACAACGAGCGCACCGAGAGTCCTCTCTCCGCTGGCGAGCGGGACGATCATGGCTCCACTGAAGTCGCCGAGGAGAGAGTCGACATCCGCCTCGCGCTTGTGATTGCTGTTGGTGCCCACGCGCAGGCTCGCCTGCTGTTTGGTGACGGCTTTTGCGATCACCGACGCGCTGTCGACGATGGTGCGTTGCACCGACGAGCGGACCTCTCCGTTCAAGGCAATGTGGCGAACCGAGGGCCACTCGTCGATGATGATCAGCTCCGCCCGGTTCGAGCGCATGACCTGTTGCACCTGCTCAAGCACCGCCCACGCAGTGCCGGCGGTCTCGAGATAGGGGCCGCTCACCGACTTGGAGAAGTCGTACAGCTGCTGAAGGGCTCCAAAGCGATTCGTGAGGCGCAGATAGCCCCGATAGGCGAAGACGATCAGGGCACCGACGATGACGAGGGGAAGCACCGCCCAGGTGTCCAACCAAGCTGCGTCGAGAACTACAAGGGCGAGGGCGATGCTCGAGATGAGCATCAGCGCCACCGGAATGAAGTCGAACTCGTACTTGCGGTGCTGGGCCTGCCCATTAAGGCGTATGACAATGGTGAACACGAGGTTCCCAAACAAAAATGCAGCGCAGAGCGCAACCGTGCCCGCCGTCCAACCTATGGGTAGGACCGCGACGCGAGGTCCGTGGGTAATGATGTATTCCCCGAGGAACGCCCTGTAGAGGACGATCGCGACCACACAGGCCATCGCGTGGGACGCAAGGTTGAAGGCGAGCTTGCTCGGAGATTGTCGTCTGATCACCGCGAAAGCGAAAGCCTCCCCGACCACGCGACAGACGACAAGCACGACAGGTGCCACTATCACCAGCCCGAGAAGGAGCGGCACCTCGCTCAGGGCGAACAGGCACGTCTGACCTCGGTAGTGGATCGTGACCGGCCCGAGCACGACTGCGGCAAAGGCGATGCTCAGCAACAGGGCGACTAAAGGCTGAGCTGTGAGGCTCCGATATGGTGCCTCGGCCCCGACCGGGCCCCATGTGAGCAACGCGCCCGTGCCGGCGGCCAAAAGGGCGGCGAAGATCGGCACGCCGATGCGGGCACCCAGCTTCGGGGGAGCAAGCGCGACTTGCGAATAGCTAGCTGAGGTAGCATTTTCAAGCTCGGCAACGTTCGAATCCGGTGTTTCGACCGGTTCAGGGGCGGCAACCACCGCACGCGCCGAGGCGCGATCCTCATTGCGGTCTTGTGAGGCCACGAGAAAAGTTATCGGCAACTCGTCGTGATCCTTGAGCGATTAAGAGGTCACAACATGGCCCGAAAGCTTGAGCACCTACCAGAGGGTAGTGGCCTGGAGAGCCCGAGCGGCGGCTTTCCGACCTGGAGACGGCCGGGGCGATAACATCGAACATATGTACGACGATGCAGCATGGGACGCCAATCTGGACGAGGCCCAGCTGGCCGCAGTCGTCCACGGGGACGACCCGCTTGTGATTGTTGCTGGAGCCGGCACCGGCAAGACCCACACTCTCACCGCGAGAGTGGCACGGCTGTTGGACCGCGGCATCGCCCCGGAAAGGATCTTGTTACTCACATTCACACGGCGCGCCGCCGACGACATGCTGGCCCGGGCAGCCACGCTGAGCGGGCACCGTGAGTGGGGGAGAAGGTTGCGAGGCGGGACCTTTCACGCCGTGGCGCACCAGTTCATCTCCGCCTACGCGGAGCCACTCGGCCTGCAGCCCGGTTTCTCGCTACTCGATCCCGCCGACGCCGCCGACGTGATGGACCTTTTGAGAGACGAGCAGGAATTCGGGACCGGAGAGGTCCGTGTCCCTCGCTCGAGGACCCTTGTCGATGTGTACTCGCGCTGTGTCAACACCCGCCAGCGCCTCGGTGAAGTGCTGGCGACGGACTTTCCCTGGTGCGAGCCCCATGTCGAATCCATCGCCGGCCTATTCAAGGCATATGTCGCGCGCAAGCGTGCGAAAGGCCAGGTCGATTTCGACGACCTCTTGTTGCTCTGGCGGGCGGCGCTTTGCGACGACCGGCTCGGGCCGCGCATGATCGAGATGTTCGACCATGTGCTCGTCGACGAGTACCAGGATGTGAACGCGCTCCAGGTTGAGATCGTGCAGGCGCTTCGGCCCGACGGGCACGGGCTTACGGTTGTCGGCGACGACGCCCAGGCGATCTACGCCTTTCGCGGGGCGAACGCGTGTTATCTCCACGACCTCGCCAGCTCGTTCTCGCACGCGACCGTGGTCGCCCTCGAGCGCAACTTCCGCTCTTTACAGCCCATCTTGAACCTGGCGAACATTGTCCGGCCGGCCGAGGCGGGGATTCACCTCGTGCTTTCGGGACAAAGACCAGGAGGCCGCCGGCCGGTCCTTTTGCGGTGTCACGACGCTCCGGCCGAGGCCCGGGCCGTCGTCGATCGCATCCTCGATGCGCATGAGGAAGGCATGGCCCTTCGAGAGCAGGCCGTGCTGGTGAGAGCCGCCCACCACAGCGATCTGATCGAGCTCGAGCTCACGGCGCGCCGGGTTCCTTACCGCAAGTATGGTGGCCTCCGATTCGTCGAAGCGGCCCATGTCAAGGACTTTGCCGCCGCCCTCCGCCTGCTCGACAACCCGGCTGACGAGCTCGCCTGGTTCCGCCTGCTGCGCATGCACGAGGGCATCGGGCCTGCCCACGGCCGCGCTCTTGTAGGCCTCGTGGCTCCGCTTTCTGGCACCGGTGCATTCGACTGGGCCGAGGCGGTGGCGGCCGCGCCGGCGCGGTCGCGCGTCGAGCTCGGCCGGACCCTCGAAGGCCTCGAGTCGGCCCGCAATCAGGCCGGGGTCGTCGAGCGAGTCGAGTCCGTCTTCGCACTCCTGCGCCCGCTCGTGCTTAGCCGCTACAGCGAGGGCCCGGCGCGAGTCGAGGACCTGGACCGCTTGTCTTCGGCCGCGTCGGCCATGGACGACCTGCCGGCGTGGCTCGCCGAGATAACTCTTGATCCGCCGAGCTCGACAGGCGACCGGGCTGGGCCGCCGCATCTGGACGAGGACTTCGTGATCATCTCCACGGTCCATTCCGCCAAGGGCCTCGAGTGGGCCTCTGTGCATCTTCCCCACCTCGTCGACGGCGCTTTTCCTTCCGATATGGCGCTCGGATCTGCGGCGGGGCTCGCCGAGGAGCGCAGGCTCTTCTACGTCGCCACCACCAGGGCACGGGACCGTCTCACGCTCTACACGCCGCTGCGCATGCCCTACCACCGGCGCGCCCGCAACGACCGTCACTGCATCGCCCCGGCGAGCCGGTTCTTAGAGGGCGAGGTGCTGTCCACTCTCGATATCCAAGAGCAGACGCCACCTCGCCCCCGCGTCGAAGCGGCGGTGTCGACCCATGGCCCTATCACCGTCGATCTCGACCACCTGTGGCGCTGAGAGCCGCGCCGTTCTGGCAAACGGGGCGGTGCGGACTGGCTGTGCCGCATGGAGCCGCTGGCTTCAAGGCAGAATCGGTCCATGCACAACGACCAAGACGTCTCTGGCGCCGAGGACCTGGGCGAAAGTGGCGATCCGGGACCGCGCCCACTCGTACCGGCCGAGATCACCCAACCAGGTGCCCTTTCGGAAGAGGAGTTCGTATCCCAGCCAGCCAAGCTCATGCGCATCGCGTCAATGGCCAAGCAGCTCCTCGAGGAGGTTCGCGTGGCGCCGCTCGACGAGGCGAGCCGCAACCGGATGAAGGAGATCTACCACGAGTCGGTCCGCCAGCTCGAGGCGACCCTCTCGCCCGAGCTCGCCCAGGAGCTGGACCGGTTCGCGATTCCCTTTGACGGCGACGCGCCCACCGACGCAGAGCTCCGTGTGGCTCAGGGTCAGCTCGTCGGTTGGCTCTCCGGGCTGTTCCAGGGCATCCAAGCGACGCTTTTCGTCCAGCAGGTAGCCACCCAGCGCCAGCTCGAGCAGATGCGCGGCGTCGGCCCCGGTGCCGAGCGCGACAACGGCGCCAACGAGGGCCGCACCCCGTACCTTTGAGCCCCAAAGTCCCTTTGCTGAGGGTTCAGTCGATGCTTCTGACCTGGGATTGCTCTCAAGTCAAGCCACCTGCGGGCCGATGGTTAGTGACGTGAGAGCGGAGAATGGGTAGTCCAATGGATTCCGGCTCTCAGCCCGAGCCGCCACCGGGGCGGGTGGCGGCGGTGAACGACGCGGTCGAGGCGTGGTCGGCCCTCGAGCAGTTCTTTGTGCTTTCGTACCGGGCGACGCAGGGAGTCCCAATTCTTGTCACCGAGCTGAGCATCCATAGCGCGGCCGTTTTGGGGGTATCTCCGGAGACGATTGCGAGCGATCCGGGCGGGTTCGCGAGGCTCGTGCACCCGGACGACCGTGACAGGGTCCTCGCCGAGCATTGGGACGCCGCGGCCAGGGGCGAGGCCCTTTTGAGCGAGTACCGCATGGTCGGCCGGAATGGGAGCGTGCTTTGGATCTACGACGAGGCCGCGCCCATTGTCGGCGCGTCGGGCAAGTCGACACTCCACGGTCACTGCCTCGATGTCACTCCGAGGCGCAGGACCGAGCCACGTCCGAGTGGAATCGAGGAGTATCTCCACTCGGCCGTCGCCGGCATCCCGGGGGCGATCTACCGCTGCGCTTGCGACGCGACAGGGACGATCGAGTTCATGAGCGACCAGATCGAGGACCTTGTCGGTTATCCGGCGAGCGACTTCATCGGAAACAAGGTGCGCAGCTACGACTCGATCGTGCATCCCGAGGACCTGCCCTACATGATCTCGGAGGTCAACGACGCCCTCGAGCGGGGCTCGCCGTACTCGCTTGAGTACAGGGTCATCCACTTAAGTGGCGAGGCGCGCTGGGTCACCGAGCGTGGCCGGCCCGTGCTGGGCCTGGACGGCAAGCCGCAGTGGACAGCGGGCGTCATCTTGGACCTCACCCGCCAGAAGGCGGCGGAGGCGTCGCGCGAGCTGCTCGAACGCCAAGTCCGCCATCACTCGCTTCACGACTCGCTCACCGGGCTCACCAACGAGGCCTATTTCCGCGACAGCCTTGCTCACGCGATCAGTGAGGCGCGCGAGGCCGAGAGCGAGCTTGTCGTGTTCGTGATGAACCTGGACCGGTTCAAGGAGGTCAACGACACCCTCGGGCGCGAGATCGGGGACCGCTTGTTGCAAGAGGTCGGGAGCCGGTTTCACCACTGCCTGCGCGGCGACGACTCCATAGCAAGGCTCGCCGGCGACGAGTTCGCTGTGCTCGTGACCGGTGCCGGCCGGGCGGAGGCGCTCGAGGTGGTCCACCGCCTTCGCGAGGCGCTCGAGCCCGCGGTCGCGATCGAGGGACTGGACCTAGAGATCGAGGTGAGCGTCGGCATCGCCTGCTGTCCGCGCGACGGGGCCGATGTGGACTCGCTGCTTCGCTCGGCCGACACGGCCATGCGAGTCGCCAAGGACGCCAAGCTCGGCTATGCCTTCTTCGACGTCTCTGTGGATACAAGGGCCGCCGAGCGCCTTGCACTTGTGGGCGAGCTGCGCCGGGCGATCGACGAGCACGAGCTCGTTTTGCACTACCAGCCGAAGATTGCCGTACAATCTGGCCGCATCGTCGGCGTCGAGGCACTCGTTAGATGGCAGGACTCCGGCCGGGGCCTGGTCATGCCGGACGAGTTCATCCCCGTCGTGAGCGGGACGAGCCTCATCCGCGCGCTAACCCAGCGCGTGCTGGAGGAGGCCGCCAGGCAGTGGCGCGCCTGGTCGGACGCGGGGCTCAGCTTGCCGATTTCGGTCAACCTCTCTCAGCGCGACCTGCTCGATCCTGGCTTTCCCGGCGAGATCGCGGCGTTGCTCGGCAAGTGGCGGATGCCCGCGAAGATGCTCAAGCTCGAGGTCGCCGAGCGTGCCATCTCGGACGACCCGGCACGAACCGAGGACGTCCTCGAGCGCCTCGGTGCCATGGGCTTGTGTCTCTCGGTCGACGACTACGGGACGGGCGGGTCCTCCATCGCCTCGCTCAAGAGCCTTCCCATAGACGAGATCAAGATCGACCGCACATTTGTCTCTGCCATGGTGGCGCGTGAGGAGGACGAGGCCATCGTCCGCGCGGTGATCGAGCTCGCCCACAACCTCGGTCTCGGCGTCGTCGCCGAGGGTGTCGAGAAGCGAGCCGTCATGGAGCGACTCGCCCAGTTTGGCTGTGATTTCGCCCAGGGCTACTACGTGAGCAGGCCTGTGCCGCCCGACGAGCTGGTGGTCTGGCTCGAGCAGAACCCGGCCGTGGGAGCCCCGGAGTTGCGCAAGCGCAAGTTCCGCGAGGATTCCCGCGAGACGCTCGCCTCAGCCTGAGGGCTCTATCGGCACCGCGACGATGTCGTGGCCCGCGGCTGTTAGGCACTGCCCGGTGGCAAGCTCGAAGCGCCAACCGTGCATGGCGCACTCGAGTACTCCGTCACAGACTGTGCCGAAACGCGAAAGGTCGGCCTTTAGGTGCGGGCAGCGGCGTTGGACCATGAAGCCGTCGAGCGCAACGAGGTCGTCGCCGCTCGACTTCTCGGCGTACCAGCCCTCGGCGTAGCTCATTCGCTCGGGCGAGAGGCATTTGAAAAAAGCAAAAACGTACTCGTTGTACTGGCCCCGACGCTTGGCACCAAAACGCATCGAGAGGAACAAGCTGTTGACCCAGTCGATCTCGTGTGTGGCCACGAGGGCCTCGACGAGGCGCCGTTGCATGCTGAAGCGGTAGCGGCACTCTTCGCCAGCGAAAGCGCGGACCTGGCGAGCGGTGAAGTCGATGAGGATCTTCTCCTCGCCGAGGTCGACTAAGACCGGGGCGCCGACGCCTTCGCAGATGTTGTCCGCCAGTTCCAACAGCGGCTCGAACCACGCCTTGAGGGCGCCCAGTATGTCGCCCTCGTAGCGGGGCCACGAGGCGTGCTCGCGTTCGAGGACGGGCCGCTGGCGCTTGGCGTAAGCCTCGAGGTACTGGCGCTTGTGGTCAAAGATCGCACGAAGTTCCTCGGGGGCGATCGGATGAGAAAGGGCACAACTGGTTTCATCGAGAGTTGCCACACTGCCCGGGATCAAAAGGCGCCCGTTGTCGAGGCCGCTTTCGGCCAGGTAGGAGAGGAAGACGGTCTGGTCCGGGAAGATGTTGTCGGCGCGGTTGGTGAAGTCGTTGTGCTCGAAGAGGTCGTCGTCCAAAAAACAAGGCGGACCGGCGGTCGGAAAGACGTAGCGAGCCCCGACCGAGTCGACAAAGCGCCGTGCGCGTTCCATCCCGTTCAGCCGCTTGCGCCTGGCGAACTCGGACTTGTTCGCCTCGGCCAGCTCGTAGACCACGGGCCACCAGATGGCGCCGGAGAACTGGAGGAAATGCCCGTCGTAGGCTCCAAAGGCGTTTAGCTGCTCCGGGTCGGGGGGCCGGGCGTCGTTCTGATTGAGGACTCGACACTCGCCGTCGTCGAGCGAGAGAGCCGAGTCGCCGATAGGACCGTCGCTCGGCGCAACCATGGCTGTGATCATCACCCGAAGGCCATCGAGCTCGACCGGCTCGCCGTTTGTCGTCTCGACGAAAGAGGAGAACCCGATATCACAAAGCGCCGAGCGCAGCTCGTCGGTCGGGAACTGCGGTAGGAGGACCGTCGCCGATTTCGGCACGCTCTTTTTGAGCAGCTCCGGGTCGAAGTGGTCCCGGTGCAGGTGTGAGATGTACAAGAAGTCCGGCTTAAGCGCCGCGAAGTCGATGTCGCTGTTGTCGGGGAACACGAACCAGGAGGCGAAGTAAGCCGGTGAGCGCCACGGGTCGCAAAGAACGGTGCCTCTCGCCGTCTCGATGAACAGTCCCGCGTGACCGGTGGCCGTGATCCGCATCGTGGGGCGGCAGTCTAACGACCCGGCTCGGCGGGAACCGTTCAGGTTACGATCAGCCATGACTGAGCATGCGGACGTGATTGTCCTCGGGATGGGCCCAGGTGGTGAGCATGTGGCGGGCCGGCTCGCCGAGGAAGGCCTCGCCGTTATTGGCATCGACGGGCGCCTTGTCGGTGGCGAGTGCCCGTACTGGGGCTGTGTTCCTTCAAAGATGATGCTCCGGGCGGCGGGCCTGCTCGCCGACGCGCGCCGCGTGGGCGGGATCGCGGGGAGCGCGACCGTGAGCGCGGACTACTCCCAGGTCGCAAGGCGTATCCGTACCGAGGCAACCGACGACTGGAACGACCGCGTTGCCGTTGAGCGCTTCGAATCCAAAGGCGGCAGGTTCGTGCGCGGTTATGGCCGCCTCGCCGGCCCCGGCCTGGTCTCAGTTGGCGAACGCGAGTTCGAGGCCTCGCGCGGGATCGTGATCAACACCGGGACCCATCCCTTCTCACCTCCGATCCCCGGGCTCGCGGAGACGGCCTATTGGACCAACCGGGAAGCCATAGAAGCGACCGAGGCGCCATCCTCGCTCGTGGTCCTCGGAGGCGGCGCCATCGGGGTCGAGCTCGGGCAGGTCTTCGCCCGTTTTGGGAGCGCGGTCACCATCGTGGAAGCGGGGCCCGGCCTGCTTCCGCTCGAGGAGCCTGAGGCGGGGCGCTTGCTCACAGATGTGCTCGAGTCAGAAGGGATGCGCATCTTGACTGGGTCCGAGGTCACCTCCGCCCACGACAGCGGCCCGGGCATCGCGCTCGAGCTGGCTTCGGGCGAGTCGCTTTCCGCCGATCACCTCCTCGTCGCGACTGGGCGCCGTGTCGACCTCGCCGCCATCGGGCTCCGGTCGGTCGGCCTTGAGGAAAACGCGCGTTCGATCCCGGTCGACGACAGATGTCGCGCGGCACCCGGGCTCTGGGCGGTTGGGGACATCACCGGCAAGGGTGCCTTCACTCACGTGTCGATGTACCAGGCCGAAATAGTGCTCGCCGATATCTTGGGCCGTCCCGGAGCGCCCGGCGACTATCGGGCCCTGCCGAGAGTGACTTTCACCGACCCAGAGATCGGCTCGGTCGGCTTGAGCGAGGCCCAGGCACGTTCTAGCGGCATGAGGGTGCGTACCGGCTACACCGACCTTCCTTCGTCCGCGCGCGGCTGGATCCAGAAAGTCGACAACGCGGGTTTCATCAAGCTCGTCGAAGATGCCGACCGCGCCGTGCTCGTGGGGGCGACCTCGGCGGGGCCTTGCGGTGGGGAGGTTCTCTCGATGCTTACCCTCGCAGTGCACGCGTCCGTGCCGACCTCGGTGCTGGCGACGATGATCTACGCCTACCCAACCTTCCACCGTGCTGTCGAGGTGGCGGTGAAGGGCCTTTCTAGCTGAGCGCGTGCCCGATTTGCCTGGGGCCGGCCTCGTGTCCTGGCGCAGTGGGCAGTGGCCGAGCCGCTCGGGTAGCCTGCCAGTGATGTCACGTTCGGGAAGGGGACTACGGCTTGTCACCGAGCCGGCCCGCCATCCCTCGGCAGGAGGCCAGCGCGTGCTTGTTGTCGATCACCCGATCGTCGCCCACCGCTTGTCGGTCCTGAGGTCTGTCGAGACCGACAACGCCACGTTCCGCACGATCATGGGAGAGTTGTCCGCTGTGGTTGCCTACGAGGCGCTACGCGACTTGCGTACCGTCGAGCAGCGCGTCGACACCCCAATGCAAAAAGACGTTCCCTGCCAAAGGGTGAGCGAGATGGTGCTGCTCGTGCCGATACTTCGCGCCGGGCTCGGCATGATTCCCGCCATCCAAGAGATGCTCCCTTTGACCGAGGTCGCCCACGTTGGGTTGCGTCGAGACGAGGAGACCCTCGTCCCGGCGGTCTATCTCGAGCGGTTGCCTCGAGACCTGTCGGGCCGGCGGGTGATCATCTGCGACCCGATGCTGGCCACGGGAGGCTCGCTCGTGAAGGTTTGCGACCTCGTCAAGCAAAGGGGCGCGACCGAGATCCACGCCCTCTGTTTGATCGCGTCGCGGACAGGCATCGACCACTTCTGCGGATTTCACCCTTCAGTGAAGGTCGCCTGCGTCGCTGTCGACGAGGAGCTTAACGAGCACGGATTCATCGTCCCCGGCCTGGGTGACGCCGGAGACAGGCTCTTCGGCCCGCCCGCCTGAGGCTGTTCGCGACCGCCAGGTTTCGCCCGAGCAGGCTCTTGGTCGAGCCGTAGTTGCACTCTGGCTCCCGACCAGCGAGCATCGCGCCATGGTCATAGCCGCAGGCACATACCACGCGACGGTCGGGACTCAAGAGATCGACCTACCGCTGATCCCGATCACCGACGACCTTGCGATAGCGCTGCTGATCACGGTCGACCACGGTGTTCGTTTCGTCGAGCAGGCGGCGACCGAGCTCGCCGAGCAGCTCGAGAAGTTCGATCTCGACCTCGTCGTCTCTGTCGCGACCATGGGGATCCCCCTTGCGATCGAGGTGACGAGGGCACTCGGCCTCGATGACTACTTAATCTTGCAGAAGACGCCGAAGCTCCACCTACGAGATGCCATAACCGAGCCGGTCAAGTCCATCACGACCGGCACCCAGCAGCGGCTCTTGTTCGACGCTGCCCGTGTGGAGGTCGTAAAGGGCCGCCGGGTCGGGGTTGTCGACGACGTCATCTCAACGGGAGCCTCCATGCGGGCCGCGCTCAACTTGTTGTACCGAGTCGGTGCGAAGCCTGTCGCCATTGGCACCCTTGTCACCGAGGCGGCCACATGGAGGCGCGAGCTCGCTGACACGGTCGATCTCGTGCACGCCCTCGGGGCGATTCCCGTGTTCCGGCGGGACTCTTCTGGGGTCTTTGTCGAGGATTGGGACGGCGGTGGCGAGCCCGACGGTCTCGCGCTCGCCCCCCTCGAGCAGAATCCGCCTCCAGCTAGGCCCGAGGTCTGACTCCCTAGCCGAAAGGCGGGAGTCGATCAGGCTCCAAGGTGGATGTGCCAGAGCTTGTAGATCTGTCGGATCACAGCGACGGCAAGGATGTCGCAGCCATCGGGCACGGTGAGATGGATGCCGTCGTCGTCGCGGGCGAGTACCGTTTGGCCCGAGCTGTTGGTCAGGTACTCGCTGTACTGGCCCGAGGCATCGGAGAAAAGCGACCATATCGACATGAACTCGACGCCCGGGTGCAGCTTGGCCTGGGCCTGATAGATCGAGTTGAGGGTCTGCATCGAGGCACTGAGTACGGGGTCAGCCATTATCGGTGCGCCGACCCAGAGCATCTTGGCCCCGGAGGTGAGGGTCTCGTTGATCATGGCGTCGACGCGCTGGGTGTAGACGCTGCGCCACTTCGCAGAACCGAAAGCCAAGGCCTGGTCGCCGACGTCGAAGCTCTGGGAGTCATTGGCTCCGACGAGAATGATCACGAGCTTGGGATGGTACTGATTGACAAGGGCCTCGAGATGCTCTGGCCAGTCGTAGAAGTCGGGACGGGCGAGCCCGCTGCCGACATATCCTGCCTGGACCAAATGTAAGAGCGGGTCGGTGCTGAGGGTGTAGGACAGTCCCAAGCCGAGGTCCTTGCTGATGGAGTCACCCACGACGAGGACCGTGACCGGCTTGGATGCGGTCGGCTGTGAGAGGCCGAAGGTCGTGGTGGTCGTCGAGAGTTTCGGCGCATTTGATAGGCCGCTTCCTAGAGCCTTGGTTCCGCACCCGGCTAGAAGCAGGCACGATGCCACGGCCAAGACCGCACCCCGGGCTATCCGCAGAGATGGCGCGGCCACCTGCCGGGGGTGTTTTGTCATGCAGCAAAAGCTAACAACGATGTGGCCACCGAGGCTCGGCACCCTCGCGCGCCACGATCGCAACCCTGCGCGATGAAGATAAGGGCCATGAACGACGATTCGCGAGTCAACTTGAGCACCGGGCTACCAGACACAGTGCTGCCAGCCCCACCCGAAGATTGGACCCGCGCCCTCGAGGAAGCGGGCAGCTTGTCGGCCACGGCGCGACTCGAGTCCGTGAAGGCCGCTGCCCGGGCCCACCCGCGCCACCTCGAGGCTTGGGCGTCTCTCGCCGAGCTCACCGACGACGAGGTCTCGTCCTACGCCTATGCGAGGGTGGGTTATCACCGCGGCCTTGACGCGCTGCGTGCCGCCGGATGGAAAGGCTCCGGTTACGTGCGTTGGCGCCACGAGACCAACAGGGGATTCCTCCGCTCGCTCGAGGCGCTCCGCCGGGCCGCGCAGGCGATCGGCGAGCTCGACGAGGAGGAGCGATGTGCTCTCTTTCTCAACCAGCTCGATCCCGAACGCAGCGCCAGTCGCTGACCACCGGCCCACTCAGCCCGCTTCGAGGCGCCCGTGCAGGTAGTCGTCGTAGGCGGCCAGGTCTAACAGGCCGTGGCCGGAGTAGGAGAACAGGATCACCTTTTCCTGACCGGCCTGTTTGGCAGCGAGGGCCTCGTCGATCACGGCCTTGATCGCGTGCGAGGTCTCAGGGGCGGGGATCGTTCCCTCGCTACGGGCAAACTGGACAGCGGCTTCGAAGACCTTGCCCTGGGGATAGGCGACGGCGCGCATTCTCCCGTTCTTCACCAGGTTGCAGATGATCGGGGCGTCGCCGTGGTAGCGCAGGCCTCCGGCATGTATCGAAGGCGGCATGAACTTGTGACCGAGGGTGTACATGGGCAACAACGGAGTCATCTCGGCCACATCCGCGAAGTCGTACTCGAAGGTGCCTTCGGTCAGCGTCGGGCAGGAGGACGGCTCGACGGCGAGAAGCTCGACCCCGGCTTCAGGTACAAAAGGCAGTGAGATCCCCCCGAGGTTGGAGCCGCCACCGCACGAGCCGATCACGATGTCCGGGAGCCGCTCACCGACAAGGGCGAGCTGGTCTTTGGCCTCAAGCCCGATGACGGTCTGGTGCAACAGGACGTGATTGAGGACCGAGCCGAGCGAGTAGTGCGTATCCGCGCGCGAGGCGGCGTCGCGCACGGCATCGGAGATCGCCGAGCCCAACGAGCCCGGACTGTCGGGATCGTCGATCGGGGAGGCGACGACTGATCCCCCCCAGGTCTCCATCATGATGCGGCGATAGGGCTTCTGGTTGTACGAGGCGCGGACCATGTAGACCTTGCACTCGAGGCCGAACAGGGCGCAGGCAAAAGCAAGGGCGCTTCCCCATTGGCCGGCGCCTGTCTCGGTGGACAAGCGCGCGATCCCGTCCTGTTTGTTGTAGAAAGCTTGCGGAACGGCTGTGTTCGGCTTGTGCGAGCCCGCGGGCGACACCGACTCATCCTTGTAGTAGATGCGTGCCGGGGTTCCGAGCGCCTTTTCGAGTCGTTCTGCTCGCACAAGCGGCGTCGGGCGCCACAGCCGAAGCACGTCGATGACCTCGCCGGGGATGTCCACCCAGGGCTCGAGCGTGACCTCCTGGCCGATGAGCGCCATCGGGAAGAGCGGGGCGAGATCATCGGGTCCCACCGGTTCGCGTGTGCCCGGATGAAGGTCCGGCAGCAGTGGTTCAGGGAGGTGCGGCACGACGTTGAACCAGGCCTCGGGCATCTGTCCGGGTGGGAGGTTCCAGCGCATGACGGGTTTCCTTTCTCGACCGGCCTCACGTGGTGAACGGCACTGTACAGAAACCCGAGGTTTCGCGCAGCTCCCTAGGGTCCGGGAGGGAAAAAGGGCGGGGGAATGAAAACGCTGAGTCAGGGTTATATTGAGTTATGCTCACTAATCCGCTGTCGCCCCTCCCGCCGACCGGCGCTGCACCGGGCGCGGACGACCCGGCCCAGCTCGCAGAGCTTCTCGTGCGCGCCACGCGGCGCCTGCAGCGCAGCTCCATGGCGGAGCTCGGCCCGATCGGGCTGACCGGTGCAAAGGCGCGGGTCATCCGCTACCTCTCGGGCGCCGGCCACCCGGCGCGCATGGCGGACATAGCGGCCGCCCTCGAAGTCGTGCCCCGTTCGGCGACATCGCTCGTTGACGACCTCGAAGAGGCGGGGCTCGTGAAAAGGGCTGTCGACCCGGCTGATCGGCGTTCGATCCTCGTCTCTTTGACAAGGCAAGGCCTGCTCTTGCTGGACCGCGTTGCACAGGCACGCGGGCGAACGGCCGAGGTGACCTTCAGCCCGCTGTCGATGACAGAACGTGCCGAGCTGCGCAGGCTCTTGAGCCTGTGTTGCGGACCGTGTTGCGGGCCGGAGGACCATGGCGGCCCGACTCGTGCGTACCGACCGCGAGCGAGCGGGACAGGGGGTAGCTGAGATGGCAGCTGGGCACTCGATGGCGCGATCGCTCATGAGGGACGCCTCGGTGACGAAAAAGAAGCTCCCCCCTGGGACCTTGCGCAGGATCATGAGGTTCGCCGCCCCCTACCGCAAGATCCTCGGCATCTTCCTCGGAGTGATCGTCATCGACGCCCTTATCGGGGTCTGGAACCCGCTGATCTACCGCGAGATCATCGACGGCGGCATCGTCAAGCACGACTCTCATCTCATCGTCGTGCTGGCGATTTTGCTCGCGGGCCTCGCCCTCGGAGACGCATTGTTGTCGCTCGCGCAGCGCTACATCTCCTCGCGCGTAGGTGAGGGTCTCATCTACGACATGCGCGAGAAGGTCTTCGCACACATCCAAGAGATGCCCCTGGCCTTCTTCTCACGCACACAGACCGGCGCTTTGATCTCACGATTGAACAACGACGTCCTTGGGGCCCAACAGGCCTTTACAGACACGCTCTCGTCGATCGTCTCGAACCTGATCACAGTCATTTTGACCGTGGCAGTCATGGCGCTGCTCTCCTGGCAGATAACTGTGGTTGCCCTCTTGCTGCTGCCGATGTTCGTCTTCCCGGCACGACGCATCGGCCGCAAGCTGCAGGAGCTGACCCGGGAGGCCTACAACCTCAACGCCCAAATGAACAACACCATGACCGAGCGCTTCAACGTCTCGGGGGCCCTCTTGGTCAAGTTGTTCGGCCGGCCGGACACAGAACACCAGCAGTTTGCCAGCCGGGCGGCGCGCGTGCGCGACATCGGTGTGCAGACGGCGATGTACGGGAGGATCTTCTTCCTGTCGCTGATCCTCACCTCTTCGCTTGCCACCGCGCTCGTATACGGCTGGGGCGGCGTGCTCGCGGTCGACGGCCGGTTCAAGATCGGCACCGTCGTCGCCCTCGCGGCGCTGCTCGTGCGGCTGTACGGGCCGTTGACGGCGCTTTCGAACGTGAACGTGGATGTCATGACCGCCCTGGTCTCTTTCGACCGCGTCTTCGAGGTGCTTGACCTTCCTCCGCTCATCGCGGAGCGCCCGGGCGCTGTCGCGCTCGCCCGGGGCCCGGTCGCGGTCGAGTTCGAGCACGTTGACTTCAGCTACCCGACAGCCGAGGAGGTGTCCCTCGCCTCGCTCGAGTCGGTCGCCGTTTTGGACCAGACGCCGTCGAGCCAAGTTCTTTTCGATGTGAGCTTTCGTGCCGAGCCGGGCCAGCTCGTTGCTCTCGTCGGCCCCTCGGGCGCCGGCAAGACGACGATCAGCTATCTCGTCTCGCGCTTGTACGACGTGCGTGCCGGGGCAGTGCGCCTGAACGGGGTTGACGTGCGCGACATGACCTTCGCCTCGTTGCGCGACTCGATTGGTGTCGTGACCCAGGATGCCCACCTCTTCCACGACACGATCCGAGCGAACCTGGTTTACGCGAAACCTGATGCGACTGAAGGCGAGATCCACGAGGCCATCTCCGGGGCCCAGATCCTCTCGTTCGTCGAGTCGTTGCCAGACGGCCTCGACACCGTCGTCGGTGACCGCGGTTACCGGCTGTCGGGAGGAGAGAAGCAGCGCATCGCCCTAGCCCGCCTTCTCCTCAAGGCGCCGGACGTTGTCGTGCTGGACGAGGCCACGGCGCACCTCGACTCCGAGTCAGAGCTGGCTGTCCAGCGCGCCCTGCAAAAAGCGCTCGAGGCCAGGACCTCGATTGTCATCGCGCACAGGCTCTCGACGGTGCGTGGTGCCGACCAGCTTCTCGTTGTGGTTGACGGCAGGATTGTCGAGCGGGGCCGCCACGAAGAACTGCTCGCAGCCGGAGGCGTCTACGCCGATTTCTATCGCACCCAGTTCGAGCACCAGGCGCTCGACGAGGCCGGTGTCGTCGCGACTTAGTGGCCCGGGCTGCTGGGTTTCGAGGCTGCGCTCCTCTGCGCCAGGTCGTTCAGGTTTGCCCGTAGTTAGGCCGACGTGCACATACAAGAAGGATTCTGGACGCATCGTGCCGCTGTCCACCCATGGCTGCCTCAGCCGCTGGCAAGGGGAAGGAGTTCGAGATTGCTTCTGAAGCGTCCACTTAGTCTGACGCGCTCGCGCAACAGGTGTTGTGTGGCTGGAGCCGTGAGGGAGCCGCAATTTTGGATCACGGGTCGCCACCTAGGCCAACCCCGATCGGATCGAATCACCACGGCGATGACGGAGAACCACTTGTGTTGCAGCACCGTGGTCGAGAACCTCCTCCTCTTTCGCCACTCCTGACCTGAAGTCAATAGCGCGAACCTGGTGCTGGCGGATCTGCCGACCGACAATCTCCCGATGCCTTATGGTTCGATGGCCATACGTCTACTGTAATAACGGCACATGGCACTCCTCAGACAGGTCGCTCCAGAGCTCTTCTGGAATTGCGACCTCACTTAGTGCCACACATTCCTCAAGCCGCTCTGGTGATCGAGTTCCCACAAGCACAGCGGCGACCGCAGGGTGTCGGTAGGCGAATTGCAGCGCCGCGGCCTTGAGCGGCACACCGTGACGACGACACACCAGCGCCATCCTCTGAACACGCTGGCGAATCTCGGGGGGAGCCGGCGCGTAATCAAAGGTCGCATCTGCATTGTCTGATGCAAGGACGCCGCTGTTGAAGACGCCGCAGGCAATTACCTTCACACCCTCATTCAGTGCGAGTGGCAGCAGCTCGTCAAGTGCCTCATGATCCAATAGTGTCCACCGGCCCGCGATCAGCACGCAGTCAATATCGCTCTCTCGCACAAAGCGGGCCGCTGGCCGTGAGTGATCTATGCCAACTCCGACTGCGCCAATGATGCCCTGGTCTCGTAAATCGATTAAGGCCTGACATGCCCCGCTAATGGCCTCGTCAAGATGATCATCCGGGTCATGGACGTGAACGAGATCGACGTGGTCTACGTCAAGCCGCACAAGGCTCTCTTCCAGCGACCGCAAGGCTCCATCGTAGGAGAAATCCCAGATCGGAACCTCCCGACCCGTGTCCTTGTATAAAGGTTCACCGTTACAGAAGATTGTCGTGTCGATGTCGTAGCTGGCACCAGGTAGCGTCGTGTCTCTGAGCAAGCGGCCAACCTTTGTGGCGACCGTCACTGTCGCGCGAGGGAGGGAACCGATGGCATGGCCAAGTCGACGTTCTGAACTTCCATATCCGTATAGCGGAGCGGTGTCGAAGAAGCGAATGCCGAGCTCGTAGGCGCGTGCGACCGTCCTGTACGCACTATCTTCCGGAGTCGGTTCGAACAGACCGCCGAGAGAGGTCCCGCCTAATCCAAGCCGTGTGACTTGAACTGACCCGATCATGGTAACGTCATTAACCTTCATACCGGAGCCTCTCATATCCTCGATAGAGCTTTGTGATCGTCAATGCAAAGCCGTCCGTAACTTGCGCCGGGGTTGCGGACATGGACGCCAAGGTCACCCTCAGCGCCACCAACCATTTCCTCGAGATCTTCGCAAGTTCGGCCAGCAGCCAGGACTTGGCTCCCTCTTCCGGCAGGGTAAGCGCAATCGGCCGATACCGCGTAATGTCTTTGAGAATTCACTAGCCGGGAAATTCACTTCACTCCGCCTGAGGTGAGACCGGAAACGATATAGCGGTTCAGCAGGAGTGCAACAGCACCGGCCGGTGCTGCTGCGAGGACAGCGGCGGCCATCAGGAGAGTAAACGGAATGACCCTCTCGCCACTGAGCCCAGCCACGACGACGGTCAGAGGCTGCGCCGACAGGTCAGTTGTCATGATTAGAGGAAATAGGAACTGTGCCCAGGCGAAAAGGTAGACGATAATTGCCGTAGCAGCGATCCCGGGGGCAGCAAGAGGAAGAATTATGCGCACCAGCGACTGGATCGAGGAAGCACCGTCTATTGCTGCCGCCTCCTCTAGCTGTTGCGGAATCGTCAGAACATAGTTGTAAAGAATCCAAACCGCTAGAGGAAGGATACCTGAAGCATAAATCAAGATGATGCCCAGATAGGTATTCAAGAGCCCCAAGTTGATCATCAACCGGTAGACAGGAAGCAAGGTTGCGTAGGCCGGAACGGCAAGCGTGAGCAGGACGGCCGTAAAGATCAGACGCTTGAATCGCATGCGCATCCTTGCGAGAGCATAAGCGGCGAGGAGCGCGATTGGGACGCTAAGCAGCACTGCCCCTCCCGCCTCGACGACCGTATTGAGAAGCGATCGTACAAATTCCGCAGAAATGCTGCCACCACCTGCTCCGGCGTGAACAAAGCCGAAGAGTTGTCGGTAGTTTGTACCAGTGAAGGGACTCGGGATGTACCGAGCAGGCGTGCTCTGCGCCGCTCTTTGCGTTGTCAAGCTTGTGTTAAGCGCCCAATAAATTGGGAAGAATGACCAGAATAGAATCATCAGAAGTGTTAGCAGGCGGCTCGTCCGCTTGAGGATCCGCATCAGTACTCCACGTGCCGGTACACGAGGCCCAGGATGCCGAGCGCGAGGACGACGGTCGCGAGCGTGAGCACGAGGGACAGAGCGTATCCTTCGCCAAAGTTGAGATTCTGAAAGGCATCTGCATAGATCGCCAGGGTCGCGGAGCTGGCAGTAGGTGCGTTGAAGTTGAGCACGTAAACTTGATCAAACACGTTCAACGAGAGAACAAGGGCTTGAACGGCCGCGATGGCAATACCTGGCCGTATAAGCGGCAGAGTCACTCTATGGAAGGAACTCCAACCGCCTGCTCCGTCGAGCTCCGCCGCCTCATATAGCTCTTTAGGGATCGTTTGTAGTGAGGCAAGGATGATCAATGTGGACAACGGAGTCAGCTGCCAGATCTGCACGAGCTCTATGAGAATTACGGAGGTTAAGCGATCGAGGCCGACCCATACGTGGTAGGCGCCAATGATATGGGCAGACTTAAGGAGACTGTTAAGAACTCCGAAGGTCGGATCGAAGATCCAGCTCCAAATCACTGCTTCCGCTACGGGAGGCAGCGCCCACGGAAGAACAACGATGGCGAGAAGCAGACCGCGCAGCCGGAAGTTATTCCGCATAGCGAAGGCGAACGAGATTCCGAGGAGCGTGGATCCCGCCACACCCACAATCCCATAAAGTGCAGTGTTGACCAGACTGGTCTGGGTTAGGGGGTCTGAGAAGGCTGTCCGGAAGTTGCTTAGTCCTGCAAAACCTGAACCTGAGAGAAGAGGATCCGAGTAGAAGAAGGCTTCCACTGAAGTCGCGACGGTGGGGTAGAAAACGAGCCCGCCGACCACGATCACGAGTGGCGCCACCAGTGCGTAAGGTAGCCAGCTTCGGCGGAGTCGGCTTTTCGCTCCTGCAGTCCCCGGCCGGCGTCGACCAAGCTGGATCATCTAGTTGCGCACCAATCTGTAGCCTGCATTCAAAGGCCCCCGGCCTTGAGTGCCCGACCCTGAGCAGCCGAGCACTCAAGACATTGGACCTTGCTATCCGCTTATTCGCCTGGCGGCGTTCGCGATTGTCGTCACGGCCTGCTGAAGCGTGAGCTGACCAGCGGCGGCCGAGTGAATCGTGTCATACACGGTCGTGTAGAACGGAATGTATCCTGCAGGCGCCTTCCCCGGGAAGATGGGCAGCGAATCCTCAAGCCCGGCGACGAGAGCGCGTTCCTGCGATTCGGAAAGGACCTTCTTCGCCGCTAAGAGTTGAAGGCTGCTGATTCGAGTGGGTAGAGGAATGCCTGCGATGATGCCCTTCGCGCCGTCAAGGCCGCTCCATATGGCCTGGTTCTCTGTTGAGTTGAACCACTTCAGGAACTCCACCGCTCCCGCCACGTTGTGAGCCGTCGTCGGAATTCCGATGCCATCCATGTTTGCAAGGCCTGGCACTGGCCCTTTGACACCGGGATCTGAGATGTACGCAATCTGATTAACGACAGAGGAGATACTTGAAACGTCGTAAATCGAGCCCACGTCTCCCGAGTAGTCGCAGATCGCCGCCGCCACCCTGTTATGCGCCATCTCAGTCGTCAAGGCACCTAGGTCGATCATGTTGATGTTCGCCGCCGGGACGAGGCCGCTTTTGTAGGCGTTGATCATCCACTTGAGAGCCTGGTATCCCGGTGAACTCGGTGAAGTGAACTCCGGAGCAAAGGTCTTGCTGACCACGCTGCCACCGAAATCCTCAGCCACCTGAAACCAGCACTGAGCCTCCCCGGCCGCTGCTGCAAAAGGAATATCTAGGGGATGCGCAAAGCCGCTCTTTTGAAGAGTCTTAAGATCCGCGGTGAACTCAGCGAGCGTGGTTGGGGTTCCCTTGATCCCTGCGTGCGCGAAATCGCGCGTATTTATTGTCGGAGTGATGTATTCCGAATCAAACGGTACGCCGAGCAGCTGGCCGTTCGGAGCCACAAAAGAGCTAATCTGCGGCATGTCCTTCTTCAGCGCCGCTTCGTTGAAGTACTTGTTTAGGGGAATGAACCAGCCCGTCTTCGCGTACTCACCGATCGCGGACCAGTCAACGTCAGTTGCGTCGGCAAAGTAGGCGCCTGCCTCTCCGGCCGCGGCGATCTTGGTCTGCTCATCGGCGAAGCCTAGGGTTTCCCAATTGACCTTTATGCCAGTCTGTTTGGTGAACTCGTTGAGCATGTATTTAGGCGGACTGGGGTAGTGCATGATGACGGTGATAGTGCTCGAGGTCCTTGCCTTCGCGGACTGTGCGGTTGTGGCAGAGGCGGTACCGAGCACGCCGAGCGCCAAAATAGCCGCGATAAGTCCACCTAGGCGACAGGTGGGGTGTCGCAAAATGTTCATAGTGTCCTCCCTAACTTCCGGTTGATGTGTTGAACTAGCGCCGAGAGACAGGATCTCTCCACGAGCGACCTCAAGCGCTGGGAGTTGCGCACCTCCTCTCCGCCACCTGGTGCACTTGAGAAATACTGTCTTGGTTAACTGTGGAAGTACCAACCTGAGAAAACGACGCTAAAGGAGAAGTTCGAGGTCCCTCTTCTCTTTGAACGGCGATATGGCATTGTTCAGTGAACTCGGCATCCATAGGGAATTGGGTAATGGTCGGCCCGTGGCGTCGGCAGGTGCTGTCGAAGGTCCGGCCCCCAGCGAGCGCTTAAATCTGCTTGTCGGACGGCTCGGGCAGACTTCACCGACTACGGCGATGGGCGGCGCCCCCCCTTTGCGACGCGCATCGCGAGGTTTCTTCATTAGACATGGGGTGCTCGCGGGAGTCGGCAATGAATCTGGTAGACGCGGCGTCGACTGCCGGGCTCCGGAGCTACGTTTGGCCCGAGACCCGACAACGCTCCTGCCTCGCGGTGTTGCTGAGCGGCATGGAGCCGGGGAGATCTGCTCACCCACCGAAGGCTCCACCAGGACTATGGCACGCCTGTGCCGTCTTAGGTCCCCAGGTGCGGCGAGGGCCGCTAAGTGATTGCTGGCTCATTCGTCACTCTCTGCTCAGGTGAGCGTGCACGCTACGCCGGCTAGGCGGAGCTGTCAAGCTCTCATTTCCTCTGCCTGCGGGAGGGCGCTTGCCTGGTTTCAGTGTCTCCGGCTTGCGGGAAAGGGTGGCTCGGTTTGGCCGAATACAGGCTCTACCTGAGGTTATGTCTTCATTCGAGTGGGCGGCGTTCCTTGCAAAGGAGCGTCGAGTCGTCACCGGGCGGTTCCTAACGGGGGTGGTAGGGGCACCGACCGCGGTCGCGCCCGTGTTGACATCCTAGGTGTCGCGGCCCTAGTGTCAGCTCGAACGAGCGAAGGGCAGCGAATGAGCGGTGTGGACGCAGAAGTGCGCATGATGCTTAAAGCGTGCCACCAGTACTACCGGCGTGGTCTCACTCATACAGAGATCGCCACCAATTTGGGCATCACTCGCTTCGCAGTGGCCCGGCTTCTACGCACGGCAACTGAAGATGGTTTCGTCACGGTAAAGATTCTCGAGCCGGAATCGCTGCACCTCGATCTCGAGGATGCGATCGAAGCCCTTTACGGGACCCGCGCGGCAATAGTCGTGGACAGTGCGGAGCTCAAGGGAGAGGAAGCGAAGCAGAGTGTTGCCGATGCGGCCGGAAGGTATCTCACCCAGGTGGTCGCCGACGGCGACGTGCTGGGTGTATCGCTAGGCTCGACGATCCAAGCGTTGATCGATCAGTTGCCAGGTCGCATTCCCAAACAAGCCGAGGTGGTACAGCTTGTTGGGGGGCATTCCACAATCTTGTGCGCACAGTTAGCGGAGCGTTTCAAGACGCGTCCCCACCTGCTGCACGCCCCCGCCGTCGTAGGTGAGAAGGCAGTGCGCGACCTCCTCCTCGCGGACCAAGAAATCCAAGCCACAGCGCAAATGTTCGACCAAGTTAGTATCGCCGTGCTCGGCATCGGTGCTCTTACCGGTGAAGACACTTCTCGTTTGCTGTCTGGCGGGCTCATCGATGCCCGTTTGCGCCGAAATCTGCTTTCCAGGGGAGCTGTCGGGGACGTCCTCTCGTATGTTTTTGATGGGGAGGGTCATGTCCTGCAGAGTGGTCTGGAAGATCGTCTGATGGCTATTCCGCTAGATCAGTACCTCAAGATTCCACACCGAATCGGAGTCGCGGCCGGGATCGTCAAGGCGGCGGCGATCTCTGCCGCGCTTCGAGGCGGGTTCATCAACGTCATCGTGATCGACAGTCTGACTGCCGAGGCCATTCTGGAACGCAGTGAAGCAGACGAAACACCAGCTTGGGGCCATACCTTTGAGGTTCACGCCAAAACACCAATTGCAGCAGAATAGACCGGAGTGCGAATGGAAGAGCCTGGAGCCGTTGTCCAGTGGGCTGAAACGGCTGACTATCAGTTGATTGACCTAACGATGCCAATCTCAGCGCAAATGCTTGTTAACCCCTGCCATTTCGTGCCGGAGGTGTCGCAATACGGAGAGCGCGCCACGGACGGCTGGGTTGCGTCGCGGTTAGTGATCTCATCACATACGGGAACACATCTAGACGCTCCTTCGCACTTTATCGAGGGTGGCTGCACGGTAGACGAAGTTCCACTTGAGCGATTGATCGGTAAGGCACAGGTAATTCGGTTCGATCACCTTGCCCAACACGAGGCAATTAGCGCGGAGCAACTCCCGCCGATTGTCGCACCTCGAGTGCTTTTCTGCACGAAGTGGTCCGACCCTCCTCTTGAGCCTGATGAGTACTTCAAGGAATATCCATTCATCGATGTATCGGTCGCCCGAACTTTGTTGGCGTCAGGTGTACTTTCGGTTGGGATTGATGGCCCGTCGGTTGACTACGACGGTGCAACACACGTCGAGCTTCTTGGTCACGGCGTCGTAGTAATTGAGAATTTGGTGAACCTATCAAGACTTCCAGAGCTCTGCGACATATCGATCCTTCCTATGCCATTTGTACGCGTCGATGGAAGCCCTGTCCGCGCCGTCGCCACTGTCAAATAACCCTGATGGCCCCTGAGCTCGACCCGGAAAGTGCGGAGCCGTCCGTAATCTTCTATGACACTTCGACGTTGCCAACTGACGCAATGTTGGAAGCCATGCGTGCGGCGCGGCTCGGGGATGACGTGTACGGGGAGGATCCAACCGTCAACGCGCTAGAAGCGCTCACTGCTGAAATGCTGGGCAAGGATGCCAGCATCTTCATGCCTAGCGGCACGATGGCGAATCTGGTCGCCGTGATGGCACACACCCGGCGTGGAGAGGAAGTTGTTTGCGATGCAGAGGCGCACGTCATCAATTATGAAGCTGGGGGAATGGCCCTCGTCGCTGGCTGCATGCCTTTGGCAATCACGACCCAAAGAGGTGTGCTCACAGCACCGGACGTTGAGCCGAGGTTGAGACGACTGAACGAGCACTATCCAAGAACTGCACTGATTCTGGTTGAGAATACCCACAATCGCGCCGGGGGAACGATCACGGTTCCCGAGATCATGGTCGGCTTGCGAGATCTCTGTGACCGTCGTGGTCTTAAACTCCACGTGGACGGCGCGCGCATCTTCAATGCAGCTGTCGCGTTGGGCGTGTCGGCGGAAAAGCTGGCAAGGTGCGCGGACTCGGTGAGTGTCTGCCTGAGCAAGGGACTGAGCGCGCCTGTGGGGTCGATGTTGGCGGGGAACCGAGAATTTATCCACGAAGCCCGTCGCATACGGAAGAGCCTTGGTGGTGGAATGCGTCAGGCAGGCGTTCTGGCGGCAGCGGGACTTGTTGCTCTGGAAAGTGGGTTGGATCAGCTCGCCCGCGACAATGCCATGGCTCGTTATCTAGCGTCCGAACTTTCAACAATTCCGACTATCGACGTGGACGTACGCGCTGTAGAGACGAACATCGTTCTCATCGGCATAGAACGCAGCGGGCTCAGTGCTGACGAGCTCGTAGGCAGGCTTCGGTCGAAATTTGGGATTCGTGTCTCGGCTCAACGCCCGTCATCAGTGCGCTTTGTGACCCACAGGCATATCGGGGAGAAAGAAGTCGGGATTGCGGTCGAGTGCTTGCTCTCGATTCTGGGCGAGCGTGCCAGACATAACGAGGAGTCCGCCGGGTCCCGCTCGTAGTCGGCACTCTGCCGCGTGAACCCGAGCATCACCTGCGCGATCGGTCAGCTTTGAGCTGTGGTGGTGACACGATGCGGGACCCGCAACTACGACTTGTGGCCTCAATTGCGGGCTGTTTCGCAGGCTTACTGACAAGACAGCTCGCGCGCGGACCAGACTCGGCGGGCGTTGCCGATGCATCATGACGCTCCGCCGATTGTCCTTCACGTGACGGCCGCGGCCTGCGAGGTTGCGTGTTTGTGAGTTTGACCCGCTGATCGTAAGGACGCTATTCGACGAAATGGGTCCGGCCTTCGCAAGAATTCATCCCAGACGAGCTGCGCTTTCCCGCGACGATCGGGACCGCGGCCTTACCTGTTCGACATTGGCAAGGTGGCCTTGGTGATGACCTCATGACAGCGACGGACTCGACTGACTCAGCGCCGGGCTGGAGTTCCGGACGATCGACGTCGGTTCGGCGGGTGAGCCCAACTTCAGCATGACCCGCACCGGACGCGCTGCGGCTACCCACAGGGCGACGGGACAACTCCCGGTCCTCGATACCGGGGGAAGGATCTAACGTGCTCAGGATTCCTCTCGACCCGCCTAGTGGCGTTCAGCCGACTCAGATAGTCCGCAGCGTTGCCGCCTAGGTGCTGTCGCCAGCGCTGGGCTTCGGAACGGTCTCCGGTTCGGACGAGGAGATCATCTGATCGGCAACTGACAGCCGAGTGGGGCGTCGGTGGGGCGTTTCTGGCAACCTGGTCGCCGACGGCTGTCGCGAGGCGCCCGTGCCTTGGCGAGACAACCGTCCGGCCAAGGCTTTTGGCTCCAGGGCGGTCGGCGTCGGGCCCTTAGGCCCAATCGAGGAAGAAGGGAAGGTGTCCGTGAACGATAAGGAGCACTGGAAGCAAGACCCGGACGATCACGACTACCCGGCGGCGGCGAGCTACCTCTCGCTCGTTCTGGCCGAACCTGCGCTGACCGCCGTGGTCACGGCGCTTCGTGGCGCGCCCATCGGCCACTGGAAGGCAAAGGACCTGCTCAGGGCAAGCGGCCTCGCCCTGTTGCCGGAGGACAACCCGCATGTCGGCTCGGACCTGAAAAAGATCAACAAGGGCGTCAGCCTTTCGCCCGTTCTTCTCGTGAGAGGAGACATGGCCCGGCGCGCCCCGCTGATCATCGCTGACGGATACCACCGCATCTGTGCCAGCTACCACGTCGATGAGGATGCCGACATCCCGTGCCGGATCGCGGAGCGGCCAGCCGGTTGAGCCATCTGACAGGTCGTCAGACGTCTACTTGACTGAGGACATTCTTCGTCGTATCTTGCCCGCAAGAGCGCGGCTGATCGCGCGGATAGGGAAGGGAGGGCGGGGGTGGCTGACCAGCAAGCCCTAGTCATTCACCAGGCCGACGCCAAGAACTTCATGGAGGGCGCCGAGCACTGCCGGGAGTACGTCCGCGATGCCAAGCTTTGGTTCGGGACCTCGGTTGTCCCACCGGGCCAGCGTGGAGAGGTCGACCCCGGTCACGGCGTCTCCGAAGAGGTCTTCTTTTGCGCAGAGGGCCACGTCCTTGTCTACGACGGGGAGCGCTACTACGAGCTCGGCGATCATGATGCCCTCTTGATCCCGCCCGGGCTCGCCCACACGATCATCAACATCGGCGAGGTCCCTGCGACAGTGGTCTGGTCTGGTGCCCCCGGTGAATGAGCGGCCCGGCTCCCTGCTCATCGGCCTCGACCTTGGTACAACGGCGCTTAAGTGCGCCGCCTACTCAGAAGACGGCAGGCTTGTAGCCTCCGCCACGAAAGAGTACGAGCTGCTCACCCCCGGCGCCGATGTCGTCGAGGTCCACCCCTTTACGTACTGGAGCGAGTTCTCCTCCGCTATCGGGGACCTGCTTCGCCATCCTGAAGTCGACGCGCGCCAAGTGGCGGCGATTGGGATCTCGGCCCAGGGCGAGACGCTGATTCCGTTGTATGCCGACGGGTCTCCGACTCGCAACGCGATCGTCTGGTTGGACAGCCGCGCGAGCGCCGAGTCCGAAGAGCTTGCGGCGCGCTTTGACGACAAGGTGTTTTACGAGATCACGGGTCAGCCGGCGATGTTGCCCACCTGGCCGGCAGCCAAGATCCTGTGGTTGGCGCGCCACGAGGCGCCGAGCTTCGAACGTACGGCGCGTTTTGTGCTCATCGAGGACTACTTCTTGTGGCGCTTGACCGGTGA
>JBEKVJ010000001.1:0-120503 GCA_049514105.1 Acidimicrobiales bacterium | reverse complement strand
ATGAGGGTAAAGCCGCGCTCGCCAGCTTCGCCTATCCTCGATACAGATATCGACATCCAACGATTCCAACGCACTGGATAGTCTCCTTCAATTCGCGTCTTGTACTTATCGGCTCCAATCTCGCCTGGCCTGAGCGAATATACGGCCTATGACGTGGCATTCGAGCACCGTCGCCAGCTGAGGCGACCGAGCTCGGCTCAGCTGGTCACAGGCTCTCCACCTGTCAGACACCACAGCTCCAGGACCGAAAGGCATGCCCCAGCTGTTTAGCGCGGGAAGTGCCGGAGCTTGAAGTCTGTCCCTTCCAGATCAGCCCCAGCCACACAACGCGGGCTCGTCGTGTGATTGATCACCCCGAAGTAGTTGCCGGGTGCTCGGTCCCGGTTCCCGGCGACAGGTGACCGCTGTGGCCTGGCCTGGGCGACCACGATCCAGCACTCCTTGGTGCCAGGCACAAAAGCCGTCATGACGAGCCAGTCCGCCTGGGCGGAGTCCGCGATCGACAGGACGTTCGGCCTGGTCGAGGGACCGTCCACGAACTTGAGGGCGATGTCGATGCCCGTGATGCTCGAGACGGCGGAGGCGCCACCGTCGACCCCGGCGAAAGATCCCTTGTTGGCCCTCCAGTAGATGGTCGTGCCCGCAAGGCCCGTCTCCAAGTTGGCCTGGGCACCGGTGTTGGTCGCTTTCACCGTCTCGGTCACGAAAGCCGGTATGGCGATCGCACACGCGATGACCACGAGGAGCAGGACCACGAGGAGCTCGACCGCAGTGAGGCCACCTTCAGCCGCTTTGTCCGGACTAGGCCCTCGCCAGCGGAGCCTCTCGGGGGAATCTGACATGGACATACCTCTCGGCCGAATATGACTTCGCCGCGCAGAAAGGCGCCAAAGCGCTCGGCACATCTTCGCAGGCTTGGGGCCGCGCCGGCATCCCGAGCCCGTGGCTTCTCCGGGATGCCTGCGAGCTCCGGCTGCCTAGCTGTCGACCATGGCAGGGGCCTCGTTTTCGGCGGGCGCCAAGACCTTGCGGCTCTTTGTGCTCTGGCTCCCCGGATCGACATAACGCTTGCCCCTGAACCAGGAAGCGACGGCGGCGACCAGGCACGCTGCGATCGAGAACGCGAACGCTTCATGCAGTCCCGAGCGGAACGGGGCCGAGATCAGGCCCGGGAAGAAGCTGTGTCCCAAAAGCGCCGATCTCTGCGACGAGCTGAGCCTGGCGAGACCCCGCGCGCCGACGAGCTGGCCGACCGGGTTGTAGCCGAGAAAGGCAGCGAACAGGGTCGAGACGGGCGGCAGGCTGGCGGCGCGGGCGGCGACAGCGGATGTGACGCCGTGGGCGGTGAGTCCCTTGTACAGGCTCGTCGAAAGTGCCGAGGAGAGCCCGAGGATCATGAGAGTGAAGAAAACCCCGATCGAGAGCACCTGCGCCGAGCTCTGGAAGGTCGCGTTCATGCCGCCCCCGACACCGCGCTCGGAGGCGGGGAGGCTGTTCATCACCCCGGCCCGGTTCGGGGCTGCGAAGGCGCCCATGGCGAGGCCGTTCATCAAGAGCAGCGCCGCGAAGCCCGGGTAGGAGAAGTCCACCGGCAGCATCTCGAGAAGGACGAAGCTTGCCGCAGCCACGACCATGCCACCGGTCGCGAACGGGCGCGACCCGAATCGGTCCGACAATATCCCCGAAGCCGGGCCGGCGAGGAGGAAGCCGGCGGTCAGCGGCAGCATGTAGATGCCCGCCCACAAGGGCGTGTTGGAGAACGAGTAGCCGTGCTGGGGCAGCCAGATCCCCTGCAGCCAGATGATGAGCATGAACATGAGCCCACCCCGGCCCAAAGCGGAGAGAAAGCTCGAGAGCGTGCCGGCGGAAAAGGCGCGGATCTTGAACAGGCGCAGCCGGAACATCGGATTGGGCACCTTGGTCTCGATGAACAAGAAAGCGATGAGCAAGCCGACCCCGGCCGCGAGCTCGCCGAGCACGCTCGGGTTCGTCCAACCCATCGTGTCTCTCCCGTACGGCTCGATCCCGTAGGTGATCCCGACCATGACAAGGGTGAGCCCGACGGCGAAGGTGCCATTGCCGAGCCAGTCCACCCGCGCCGGGCGCCTGATGCCCCTGTCGTCCAACTTGAGATAGGCCCAAACGGTCCCGAAAGCGCCGAAGGGGACCGAGACCAAGAAGATGAGCCGCCAGTCGATCGGGGCCAGGAGGCCCCCAACGACGAGGCCGATGAACGAGCCGCTGATGCCTGCGACGTTGTTGATCCCAAGGGCCAGGCCACGTTGGTTCTCGGGGAAGGCGTCAGTCAAGATCGCGGCGGAGTTCGCCACCAAGAAGGCGGCGCCTACGCCCTGCATCACACGAAAGCCGACGAGGTAGAGGGCCCCGGCCCGGCCGCTCAGCCAGTCGACGGTCAATATGAGCGAGGCGAGGGTGTAGACGGCAAAGCCGAGGTTGTACATCCGCACACGGCCGAACATGTCGCCGAGGCGGCCGAGGCTCACCACGAGCACACTGCTCACGATGAGGAAGCTCAAGATCATCCAGAGCAGGTAGAAGCTGTTGCCCGGCTGCAGGGGATCAAGATGGATGCCACGGAAGATGTCGGGCATGGCGATCAGCATGATGGAGGCGTCGAGGGTCGCCATCAGCACGCCGAGGGTCGTGTTCGACAGCGCCACCCACTTGTAGCGGTCGCGCTGGGTGTCGGTGCGGGCCCGAACTGGCTGATCTGTGTCCGTAAGCTCCCCCCTGCGCACCTGGAGCGACCTTAACGGTCCGTGTCCGTCCCCGAAACGCCGACGCGGGGCTAGCTTGAGCTTGTCCAGGAAGGGTGCAGCCGGACGGCGGTCAATCCCCCCGTTGGCACCGAGAGCCTGCGACACGCGAGGCGGAGGCTCCATGAACCCAACGAAGCGAGACGGCTCAAAAAGCTGGGGGCCGGACACCGGATCAGAAGAGCCGCCTGTTGACCTCCCCCGCTACGAACGGTTCCGGCCACACAGCGCCAACGGGCTCACACGAGGCTGGATCGTGGCCATCGCGGCCTTCCTCCTCGCCGAAGATGCCCTGCTCGAGGCATCGGTCTTAGGCTTCGGGCTCGCCTTGTCGATGACCATTGCGACCGCCGCGATAGCTTGGCTCGGCTGGCACGTGGACGAGTGGATCGCGAGAAAGCTCGACCCATTCAAGGGGACCGCCCCGGGCGACCGTGTCCAGCCGATCGAGCTGCCCCCGAAACTGCCGCGCTTTGGCGAGGAGACCTCACGCCCAAAAGGGCCCGACTTCTGGCACGATCCCTGGTCGGATCACTTCCACGGTCCTACCTGGTCCGATCACGTCCCGGGCTCGAGATAGCCCACCACAAGCTTCACACGGCCGAAGCGTCACTGCCCTACGACGAGACCCTCAAGGTCAGGTTCTAGGACAAGGGCTCGCCCGCTGACCCCGAGATCTGCGAGCGCCGCCTCGCCCGCGTCGCGCACAAGGCCAGCTCTGAGCGGTCCGTCGCAAATGGCGAGCAGGCTCGGCCCGGCTCCGGACCAGCACGAGGTGAGCGCACCGGCTCTTGTGAGCCGGGCGAGGATCTCTGACGCCTCCGGGAACAGCCTCGAGCGCTGGGACTGGTGGACCCGGTCTTGTCCGGCCTCGGGCACAAGCAGGCTGCGATCGGCGAGGCCGGCCAGTAACAGGGCCATACGGGAAAGATTGAACACGACGTCGCTTCGCGACAGCTCGGGCGAAAGCGCTGCCCGGGCTTCGCGAGTCGAAAGCTCGCGCTCGGGGACGATGACGACGAAACTGAGCCCTTCATCGAGCGGGAAGCTGCGCAGCACCGGGCCGGCACCCAACACGGCGGCACAGACGAGGCCGCCCCGTATAGATGCGGCCGCGTTCTCCGGGTGCCCCTCGAACTCGGCCGCCACCTGGAACGGGTCGGGGGCGCCGGCGGCCGCCGCGACGGCGACGGCAAGAGCAGCAGAAGACCCGAGCCCGCGCCGCAGCGGGATCTCCGAGCGGATCCGGATCGCGACCCGGTCGTGCCCGCACACCGCCAGGGCAACCTTGGCGGCGAGATGCTTCTCGTCACAGGCAATCGCCGAGCCTTCGCCTTGGCTCGAGAGCGAGAAACTCTTCGCGGGGACGACCTCGACCTCGACATAGAGCGAGAGCGCCAGTGCCAAGACGTCAAAGCCGGGGCCGAGATTGGCCGTAGAAGCCGGAGCTCGGGCGCGCAAGGCTACCCCTGGCTGCTGGAAGCGACGGTGGTCGAGCTCGACGAGGAGACGGGCGTCCACCCGAGGGGGGCCGACGGCAAAAAGCCGTTCAACCTCCCGGGCGCGACCTGTTCTATGGCGGCGGGAGTCGAGACCTCGACTGTCGCCATCTTCGTCCCTTGATCCCACCCGTGTCCCGCACCGGGCCGGACGGGGATGGACGCCTTTACGACGGTGGTCACGGACATGCCTGGCCAGCCCACCACGGTCATCGAGACCGGGACGGAGAGTTCGGTTGCCTTGGCTGTCCAACCGGCGACGACCTTCGCCACTGGCTCGTGCGCAAAAAGGACCTCGTGCACCCCGAGATCGGCGGTGGCGGCATCTAAGAGCTGAAGCTCGATGTCGCCCGCTCCTTGCAGGCTCGAAGGCTGGCTCAAAGTCGAGGCGACGACGAGAACGATCCGGTCGCCGACCTTGCGCCTCGCAGCGATCACGAGGCAGATCTGCGCTGCGTCGGTGAATCCGGACTTGAGCCCGATCACGCCGTCCTCGCCCACGACCGGGTTGTAGTTGGGCGCCAGACCCTCAACGGGAAAGCGCATGTCGGGGTGGTCCTCGATCGATACCATGCCCGGGACGGTCATGGCGTAAGAACCGAGGAGCGCCTGGTCGAGGGCGGTGGAGCGCGAGCCCGGGTTCACCCCGCTCGCGTCGGCGTAGTGGGTCTGGCGCAGGCCCAAGGTGGCGGCCATGGCGTTCATCTTGCGCACGAAAGCCGGGATGCTCCCCGCGTCCCAGCGGGCGAGGTAGTCGGCGATGTTGCAGGCGGACGGGATCATCAGCGCCTCGAGCAGCTGACGCTCGGTGAGTCGCTCGCCCGCCACGACCTCGAGGGACGAGTCGCCGTTGGCCACGGCCTGGATCCATTGCTCGTGGTCGGCCGCGGTCATGGTGAAGCTCGGGCCCGACCCGTCACCGAGGGGATGGTCGCGAAGCACTATGACCGCGGTCATCACCTTGGTCAAACTTGCGATGGGCACAGAGGCCTCATCTGGCGTGGCTCCGAGCAGCCCGACGCCGCGAACATAGACCGCTGACTGGCCCGTGGAGGGGAACGGCAGCAAAGCGACAGAGCCCGCGATCTTGCTCGAGCCCGGCACGAGCGCCACGAGCGAAGGCAGCGGGACGCGGATCGGCCGCATCGACCCCGCGCTCGAGGCACCTAGAGAACCCGAGCCCGGCGTGCTCACGAGCCAACCGAGGCCCGCCACCAAGCTTGCAAGGCAGGCAAGAACCACCAGGCGTCGCCGCCAGAAGATGCGGCGCTGACGGGCCTTGGTCGCCGAGCGCTTCGGCCTCGCGTAGGGCCAGGCGGCGACGTCTCCGTCGAGCGCGGCCGCGACTGACGACATGGACCTCGGTCCTATCCCGTTGGTGCTCATGGCGCTGACCCCGTCGCCTATCCGGCCTGCGGCGCTACAGCTCGTCCAGCTCCTCGGCCGTCATCAGGACCGTACGCGGCTTGGAGCCTTCGGACGGGCCGACGACGCCCCGCCTCTCGAGAAGGTCCATGAGCCGGCCGGCCCGAGCGAAGCCGACCCGGAGCTTGCGCTGGAGCATGGACGTCGAGCCTAGTTGGTGCCGGACCACCAACTCCATTGCCTGGGCGAGGTACTCGTCGTCGTCGTCCTCGGCCCCCCTGCCCCTACCAGCAGCCGCCTCCTCGCCCTCGACGCCCTCGACATAGCGCGGACCGCTCTGGCGCCGCCAGTGGGCGACGACACCACGGACCTCGTCCTCGCCCACCCAGGGGCCCTGGATGCGTCGCGGGATGCTTGACGAGGCCGTGAGCAAGAGCAGGTCACCACGCCCGACGAGCCGCTCGGCGCCCGGCTGGTCCAAGATGACGCGGCTGTCGGCGAGGGAGGACACCGAAAAGGCGAGCCGTGAGGGGATGTTCGCCTTTATGACTCCGGTGATCACGTCCACCGAGGGCCGCTGGGTGGCGATGACGAGGTGGATCCCGACGGCGCGGGCCATCTGCGCAATCCGGCAGATCGACTCCTCGACGTCGCGCGCCGCGACCATCATGAGGTCGTTCAGCTCGTCGACCACGATGAGGATGTAAGGCAGGCGGACATGACGCCCCGCTGGCTCGGAGGACCGCTCCGGCACCGCTCGGGCCTCGTAGTCGACCGGCCAGAGCTCGTCTGGCGCCTCCTCGCCGGGCTGGGTCAAGCCCTCAGCTTCGCCCTCAACAGGCCTGGCATCGTCACCCGGGGTGGTGCCGAGGGCCTCCTCGGCACTCTGTTGAGGCGCCGCGGTCGCCTCAACAAGGCTCGGAGGCTCGATGTCGACGATCGGGCCGCCGTCGAGCTCTCCGCGTTCCACGGCGGCGTTGTAGCCGGTGATGTCGCGCATGCCGCACTCGGCGAGCAGGTCGTAGCGGCGCTCCATCTCGGTCACCGCCCACGAGAGGGCGTTCGCGGCCCGCTTCGGATTGACCACGACCTGGGTCAAAAGATGGGGAAGGCCGTTGTAGTGCCCGAGCTCGACGCGTTTTGGGTCCACGAGGATGAGGCGGGCCTCGTCGGGGGTCGCACGCATGAGGATCGAGGTGATGACCGAGTTGATGCACGACGACTTGCCGGCTCCGGTCGCTCCGGCGATAAGCAGGTGCGGCATCTCTGCGAGGTTCACCATCACCGACCGCCCGGCGATGTCACGCCCGAGGGCGACCTCGAGGGGATGGCGGGAGCGTTGCGCCTCGAGCGAGGCGAGCACGCTTCCTAAGGTGACGAGCTGGCGGTCGCGGTTGGGCACCTCGACACCGATGGCCGAGCGCCCCGGGATCGGGGCGAGGATGCGCACATCGGGCGAGGCCATCGCGTAGGCGATGTCCTTGGCGAGCGTGGTCACGCGGGCGACCTTGACGCCCGCGCCGAGCTCGAGCTCAAAGCGCGTCACCGTCGGCCCGACGGTGTAACCGACCAGATGCGTCTCAACGCCATGGGCGCCGAGCGCGCGCTCGAGGACCCGCCCGCGCTCTTCTATCACCTTGCGGTCGAGCTCTTGCTCCTTGCTCTTCTTCAACAGCTTGAGGGGCGGGAGCTTCCAGGCGGTCTTGGTGCCACCGACGGCCAGGACGAGCTGTTCCGGCTTGCCTGCAGCAGTCGCGGCGCGAAGGGCTTCCTCGTCGGAGCTCTCCGCGCTAGCGACCGCCGCGTCTGCCGATCCCACGCGAATCTCTTCGGAGTCGAGGTCGTGAGCCACCCCGGTGCTCTCGGCTTGGTCTGGGGTTGTGGGCAGGACCGAGACGTGCCCGGTCCCGGCTGTGACAGCGCCGGTGCTGTTCGGCCAGACCCCGAAACCGTCAGGGCCAGCCTCGGGCTCGACGCGCCCGGGGCGCTTTAGGAGCCTGTCGTCCGGCTGCACACGCATCGAGGCGACCCAGTCCGAAAAAAGCCTCCCCGTATAGCGACCCGTGACCATGACGCCATGGCCGGCGAGGCGCACGACCGCCAAAAGAGGCATGCCCACGAGCCCGCACATGGCCGCGAGGCCGACGGCGCCGAGCACCACCGACGCTCCGGCGACACCGATCAGCTTTGCGAGACCTCCGCCGAGCGCGGCACCGACAATTCCCCCTGCCCCGCCGAGCTGGACGGCCGCGGCCGAGATCGAAGGAGAGCCCCCGGCAAGGCCCGCCAGCCCTGCCGAGACCACGAGCAGGATCACCAAGGCGCTCAGCACGCCGACAAGGCCTCGTCGGGCGCGCCCGGCGAGGAGTATGACCCCCCCTACCGAAAGCGAAGCCGGGGCAACATCCGCGCCCCAGCCGAGCGAGCGGGCCGCCTCCTTGCGCAACAGGTGGCCGGCCGGACCGAGCACGTTGAAGTGGATACCGAGACCCGCGAGCACCCCGAGGAGCAGAAGTGTCCAGCCCCAGGCGTCCTCTGAAGGCGCTGCGAGCACCTCGGCGAGGCGATCGAGACCGCGACCGAGAGACCCCCTCTTGGCTTTGGCGCCGCGCGAGTGGCTCTTCGGTTTGCGTGCCGGCGGGCCAGCCGCGCGAAGCGGCCTCACGGTCGCTTTCGAGGAAGGCTTCCCCCTGGTGGGAGCGCCCCGGGATGGACCGGACTGACTGGAGACAACACGTCTGGACACTGCCACGATGCTCACAACGCTAACACCAGCCACTTGCGATGACTGGGACCTCAGGCGCTGTTGTAAAGAGCGATCAGGCCTCGAGAACGACCGGGACGATCATCGGGCGGCGCCGGGTGCGGTCGCTCACGATGCGCCCCACTGTCCGACGCATCACTCTGCGCAGGGCGTCGGCGTCCATGCCTCCCTCTGTCACGGTCGCGTCGATGGCCTTTACGAGCGCGGAACGCAGCTCGTCGACGACCGGCTCGGCTCCGGGCTCGTCGAGGAAGCCCCGGCTCACGATCTCGGGCGAGCCCACGATCTCCCCGGAACGCCCGTCGACGGTGACCACTGCGACGACGACGCCCTCTTCGGCGAGCACGCGCCTGTCACGCAGCACCCCGACGCCGACGTCACCGACGATGCCGTCGACAAAGACATGGGCGGCGGAGACCTCCCCGGCGAAGTCGATCCCCTCGTCGCCGAGCTGGACTACGTCGCCGTCCTCGCAGATGAGGACCTCCTCGGCGGAGACACCCATCTCGATGGCTAGGCGCGAGTGGCGCACCAGCATGCGGTACTCGCCGTGCACGGGCACGAAGCTGCGCGGCCGGGCGATCGAGAGCAAGGTGGCGAGCTCGCCCTGATGGGCGTGCCCGCTCTCGTGCACGTGGGCCACTCCGGCATGGATGACCTCGGCGCCCCGGCGGGCAAGACCGTCCATGACCTTGGCGACGGCCCACTCGTTGCCGGGGATCGCGTGCGAGCTCAGCACGACGACGTCGCCCTCTTCGACGTGCAGCCAGCGGCTCTCGCCGGCCGCCATCTGGGCGAGGGCCGACATCGGCTCGCCCTGCGAGCCCGTTGAGATGACACAGATCTCACCGGGGTCGTGGTCGCCGATCGTCTCGATGTCGGCAAAGGAGCGGTCCGGGATCGAGAGCATGCCGAGGTCGCGGGCTATGCCGACGTTCTTGATCATCGAGCGGCCGAGCAGCGCAACCTTGCGGCCGCTCGCGATGGCGGCATCGGCGAGCTGCTGGATTCGGTGCACGTGGCTCGCGAAACAGGCGACGACGATGCGCCGGCCCCGCTGGGCCATGAAGATCCGTCGCAGCGATTCGCCGACCGTGCTCTCGCTGCCGGTGTAGCCGGGCAGCTCGGCGTTGGTCGAATCCGCGAGCAGGAGCCGGACGCCCTCTGTGGCCGAGATCTGGCCGATGCGGGCGAGGTCGGTGCGACGCCCGTCGACCGGGGTCAGGTCAAGCTTGAAGTCCCCGCTATGGAGCACGACCCCCTGGGCGGTGTGAAATGCGAGGGCGAAGCCGCTCGGCACCGAGTGAGTGACAGGAATGAACTCGACCTCGAACGGGCCGATCTTGCGACGCTCGCCGTCTCGCACGGCCACAAGGGGCGCCTTTTGGCCGAGCCCCGCCTCATCGAGGCGGTTACGGGCGAAGCCGAGTGTCAGGCTCGAGCCGTACACGGGGGCGTCCACGTCGCGCATCAAGTACGCGAGCGCACCCACGTGGTCCTCGTGCCCGTGGGTGAGCACGATCCCGTCCACATCCCCGGCGCGCTCGCGAAGCATCGAGAAGTCAGGCAGGACGAGATCGACGCCCGGCATCTCCGGGTTGGGGAACATCACCCCGCAGTCGAGCACGACGAGGCGGCCCGACTGCTCGAGGACGGCGCAGTTGCGCCCTATCTCCCCGAGGCCGCCGAGGAACGAGATCCGGACCGGCTCAGCCATTTGCCCTCGCGCCAGAGACCGGGGCGAGCCTCATGGCACGCCAGGAGTCGAGTGCGGCGAGCATCTCACGCGCTTTGGCCTCGAGCCACTCCGGCGCCGCTCCCATCGGGAGCCGACACTGTCCGCCGGGCAGCCCTCGCGCCCGCAGCACCGCCTTGGTCGGGATCGGGTTGGGCGTCTCGTCGCTCGACTGGAACGAGACCGCGTCCATGATGGCCGCGTTCAGCTCGCGGGCACCGTCGACGTCGCCTGCGAGGTAGCGGGCGATGATCTCACCGAGCTCGGGACCGACCCAGTGCGAGGCGACGCTTATCACCCCGACGGCGCCGATGGAAACAAGCGGCAATGTGAGCGAGTCGTCGCCGCTGTAGCACTCAAAGCCGTCCCCGGCCCGGGCGAGGAGCCTCGCCGTCCCGGCCGGGTCAGCTGAGGCATCCTTGAGCGCAACGATGTTCGGGCACTTCGCGACAAGGCCGAGCATGGTCTCGAGACTCACCTTGCGCCCGGTGCGCACCGGGATGTCGTAGACGATCACCGGGAGGCTCGTCGCGCCGGCGATGGCCGCAAAGTGGGCGGCTATACCGGCTTGGGAGGGACGGTTGTAGTAGGGCGTGACGGCAAGGACCCCAGCCGCGCCCACCTCGGCCGCCGCCCGGGTGAGCCAGATCGAATGAGCGGTGTCGTTGGTCCCCGATCCCGCGATCATCGGCACGCTCACCGCGCCCGCCACCGCCGCCCAGAGCTCGGTGCGCTCCGAGTCGCTGAGGGTCGGGCCTTCGCCCGTCGTGCCCGTCACCACGAGCCCGTCACTGCCGTCGGTGACGAGATGGCGCGCGAGCCTCACGGCGCCGTCTAAGTCGAGGCGCCCTTGTGCGTCGAACGGGGTCGCCATCGCGGTCAGCACTGTGCCGAAGCGCCCGGCTCGTCGAGCCGCCGTCATGTTTGCCGCGGCCTTATCACGAATCGAAAGTTAGCAGCAGAGCTTCGAACACGACGGGGGAAACCCGCCCTCGGCCCTGCCGGGCCCTCCGCAGGTCCTCTGGCGCCCCTCGCCGGCCAGCTCAGAGCCCGAGCAGGTCTGCCAGGCCCAGCGTCAGCCCCTCGAGCTCGCCGACACGGCGCACCGCAAGGAGGACCCCTGGCATGAAGCTCGCCCGATCCAGCGAGTCGTGGCGGATCGAAAGCGTCTCGCCCAAAAGGCCGAAGAGCACCTCCTGGTGGGCGACGAGGCCGGGCAGGCGAACCGAATGGACGTGCACACCGGTCTCGCTCGTTGCGCCCCGCGCCCCGGCGAGGACCTCCTTCTCGGTCGGATCCGCGGCCCATGCACCACCGTTGGCGGCATCTCGAGCCGCCTGCATCCGCCGGATCGTCTCGAGCGAGGTTCCCGAGGGAGCGTCGCGCTTTTTGTCGTGGTGGAGCTCGACGACCTCGGCCCCGAGAACAAAAGGTGCGCACAGCTCGGCACAACGCATCATCAAAGCGGCACCGATCGAGAAATTCGGGGCCAAGATGGCATTTGCCTTGTGGGAGAACCACTGCCTTATCGCCTCGAGATCCGAGGCGACAAGGCCAGTCGTCCCGCACACGACATGCACGCCATGTTCGGCGCACCAAGAAAGATTGGCCCGGGCCGCCTTCGCGACTGTGAAATCGACGACCACCTCGGCCCCGGCCTCGGTCGCAGCCCGAGGCTCAGGGGCGATCACAAGACCGCTCCCGCGAATGGAGGCGACCTCGTCGAGGGACCGGCCGGCGGCTGCGGGGTCGACGGCACAGACGAGCTCGAGGTCGCTCGCTTCTGACACGGCAGCTGAGACGGTGGCCCCCATCCGCCCGGCGGCCCCGAAGACCCCGACGCGTATCAAGCGAAGTCCGAATCGGAAAACGGGCCCACGACCGCGAGCGTACGGCGCTCGCCGAGGAGCTCTCCGGCAATTTCCGCGACGTGCTCGAGCGTCACCGCCGCGACCGCCTCGAGGAGCTCTTCGGTCGTGAGCACGGTGCCAAAGAGCAGCTTGGCCGAGCCGATGCGGGACATGCGCGAACCGGAGTCCTCGAGCGACAACAGCATGTCCGCGCGCAGGTGGCCCTTGGCCACCTCGAGCTCGCGTTGCGTGATCCCTTCGGCCCCAAGCCGGTCGAGCTCGCCGTGAAGCAGGCCGAGCACCTCATGGGCGTGCTCGGGGGCGGTGCCGACAGAGACCGCGAGCGTCCCGGCGTCGTCATAGGCGCTGCGGTCGGACCCGATCGAGTACGCGAGCCCCCGTGCCTCGCGGATCTCCTGGAAGAGCCTGCTCGAAAGGCCCCCGCCGAGGACGTGGTTCAACACTGCCAGCGCGAAGCGCTGGGGCGAGTGACGGTCCGGGGCCCGCACTCCTAAGACGAGCTGTGCCTGCTCGGTCTCGCGCGACTCGACTACAAGGGGAATGCTCTGTGCCGCAGGCGCTTTCCTCTCGGGCGAGTGGCCACCAAAGCGCCCGGCGAAGCGCTCCTCGATCCCGGCCGCGAGACGGTCGTGATCAAGCTCGCCCGCCGCCGCGATCACCATGTTCGCGGGCAGGTAGTGGGCCTCGAAGAACGAGCGAATCTCCGCCACGGTGACCTTGGTGATGACTTCGGGCTCGCCGAGGACCTCGCGCCCGAGCGGGTGGAGCGGGAACATCGCCCCCGCGAAGAGCTCCTGGACGACGTCCGCGGGCTCGTCACGGTGCATGAGGACCTCTTCGAGGATCACCTGGCGCTCGGCGTCGACCTCCTCGGGCCGCAGCGCCGGCCGGCACAAGATGTCGCAGAGGATGTCCAGGCCAAGCTCGAGGTGCTCGGCCAGCGCCCGGACGTAAAAGGTCGTGTACTCCTTGGTCGTGTAGGCGTTCATGTCGCCCCCGACCGCGTCGACCTCCTCGGCGATCTCGCGCGCGGTCCTCTCCGGCGTGCCTTTGAACAGAAGGTGCTCCAAAAAGTGCGAGATCCCGGACTGCTCCGGGGTCTCGTCACGCGAGCCGGTCCCTACCCAGACTCCGACGCACAGCGACGCCACCTCGGGCATCGACTCGGTCACGACGGTGATGCCGCTATCGAGCGTCGTCGTCGTGATCATCGCCGTGCCGTTCGCCGCGTCTGTGCGCCAAGATGCGTCAGCTCAGCGCCCCCCACTGCTCCTGGGACGGCGCCGGGCCGTGCCCGAGCCGCCACCGGGCCCTCGCCGCCCGCCACCGCCCTCGGAGCTGCGCCGCGCTCCGGCCGGCGCTCCACCGGCGAGATCGGCGGGGCCGAGGTTGCCGAAGGTCGACTCGAGCTCGGTCGCGAAGGCGTCCTCGAACGAGGCCCGCCGGCGCTGGGCTCCCGAGTCGTCGTCGTGCCCGGGGCCGGTGGCAGTTAAGGGTGCTCCGGGCGAGCTCGTACGCCTAGGGCCGTTTTCGGCCCCTGGATCGTTTGAGCCGCGCTCGGCTTCGGGGGGCGCCTCGCCCGCGAGCGACAGCGAGACCTTGCCCTGCGGGTCGATCTCGTCGACGCGGACCTCGACCTCCTGGCCGAGGGTGACGACGTCCTCCACACGCTCGACCCTGCGGCCCTGGCCGAGGCGCGAGATGTGGACCAGTCCGTCGCGCCCGGGCAGGATGTTCACAAAGGCTCCGAACTTGGTGATGTTTACGACCCGTCCGGAGTAGACCGCACCAACCTCGGGCGTGGGCGGGTCCAAGATCAGCTCGATGCGCCGGCGCGCCTCGTCAACGACCGAACGCTGCTTGGCGCCGATGGTGACCGTGCCAACCTGGCCGTCGTCGTCGACGTTCACATCTGCGCCGGTCTCTTGCTGGATGGCGTTGATGACCTTGCCCTTCGGGCCGATGACCTCGCCGATCTTGTCCATCGGGATCTCGAAGGTGACGATCTTCGGGGCGTTCTCGCCTACCTCGGAGCGGGGCGAGGAGATCGCGTCCGCCATGACCTGGAGCACCTTGAGCCGGGCGTCGCGCGCCTGGCTCAGGGCCTGGGCGAGCACGTCGGCGGGGATACCGGCGATCTTGGTGTCGAGCTGGAGGGCGGTCACGACCTCCGCAGTGCCTGCGACCTTGAAGTCCATGTCACCGAAAGCGTCCTCGGCTCCGAGAATGTCGGTGAGCGTCGTGTACTTGCCCTCGGCGAAGACCAGCCCCATGGCGATGCCGCCGACGGGCGCCTTGATCGGCACGCCAGCGTCCATGAGCGAAAGCGAGGAGCCGCATACAGAGGCCATCGAGGTCGAACCGTTCGAAGACAGGACGTCGGAGACCAGGCGCAGCACGTAGGGGAACTCGGTCTCGGGCGGGATCACCGGCAAAAGGGCGCGTTCGGCAAGAAGGCCGTGGCCGATCTCGCGCCGCTTCGGCCCGCGCATAAAGCCCGTCTCCCCGGTGGAAAAAGGCGGGAAGTTGTAGTGGTGCATGTAGCGCTTGGTCTCGTCGATGCCGATCGTGTCGAGGAGCTGGTTCATGCGGGGCATGCCGAGCGTGCACACGTTTAAGACCTGGGTGTCGCCACGCTGGAACAGAGCCGACCCGTGTGCGGTGGGGAGCAGGCCGACCTCGGCAGACAGGGGGCGGATGTCGGCGGGGCCACGGCCGTCGATGCGGATGCCGTCCTCGACGATGCGCTTACGGACGATCTTTTTCGTGTACGAGCGCGCGGCGGCGCGAAGCTCGCGCTCGCGCTCTTCGAACTCGGACGAGAGCTCGGTGACGATGGCGTCGGTGGCGACATCGAGAGCGGAGTTGCGCTCGGCCTTGGCAGTGAGCGCGTTCGCGGCCTGCAGGCGCTCGGCCCCGACGGCGACGACACGGTCGTAGACGTCCTCGCCGTAGTCGACGAACAGGCTGAACTCGATCGTCTCTTTGCTCCCGGCCGTGCCTCGCGCTGGAGCTCGATCGACTCGCGTATCCAGGTCTTCGCGACCTCGAGACCGTCGGCAATGACAGCTTCTGTGACCAACGGGGCGCCATCGGCGAAGTACTCGAAAGCCTTCTCGGTGCCGCCGGCTTCGACCATGACTATTGCCACGTCGGCGTCGGGCTCCTCACCGAGGGCGCGTCCGGCCACGACGAGCTCGAAAGTCGACGCGTCGCCCTCTTGGTAGGTGGCGTGCGGCAACCATGCGCCCTCGGTCGAGTAGGCGATACGCACGGCTCCGATGGGCCCGGTGAAGGGGATGCCGGAGATCATGAGGGCCGCCGAGGCGGCGTTGATCGAGAGCACGTCGTGCGGGTTCATCTGGTCGGCGCCGAGGATCGTGCCGACGATGTGGACCTCGTTGCGGAACCCTTCGGGGAACGACGGCCTGAGCGGCCGGTCGATGAGGCGGGCGGTCAAGATGGCCTGGTCAGTCGCCCTGCCCTCGCGCCGGAAGAACGAGCCCGGGATCTTGCCGGCGGCGTACATGCGCTCTTCGATATCGACTGTGAGAGGGAAGAAGTCGGTGCCCTCGCGCACCTTGCGGGCCGCTGTGGCGGTCGCGAGCACGATCGTGTCGCCCATTCGGGCCACGACGGCTCCATCTGCCTGACCGGCAAGCTTGCCGGTGGAAAACGACAGGGTCCGGTCGGTCCCGCTAACGGGGCCAGACACGGTGATGGCATCAGCCATGACACTCCTATGTGATTGGGGTGCCTCGCTTGCCAGTTCCCAGTCGGCGTGCACCGGAGCGGGCCTTGTTGGCTCCTCCCGGTATTCGGCGACTGGCAGCTGGCGCCCTGAGGCACCGCTTGTCCTATGGCGGGCGGCTGCAGCCGAGGTTCGATCCTGGCGACCGCCCTATGTAAAGCCCCGCACGGCGACGCCGCGGGGGTCACCCGGTCCCTAGCGCCGTATCCCGAGCCGGGATATGAGCGTCCGGTACCGCTCGACGTCGTTGTCCTTCACGTAGTCGAGAAGGCGACGGCGCCGGCCGATGAGCTTCATCAGCCCCCGCCGGGTGTGGTGGTCTCCACGATGCATCTTGAGGTGCTCGGTGAGATGGTTGATACGTCCGGTGAGTAGCGCCACCTGCACCTCTGGAGAGCCGGTGTCGGTCTCGTGAAGGCGGTGCTCGGTGATCGTGGCCGTCTTGTCGGGCATGCTTAAGTGGCGTGCTTTCTTGCTGTGCCGGCCGGCCACGCCGACCAGGCGGGGAAGAGAACGGGTACACAAACTGCGGTGGTGGCCAAGACGCCACTCCGCGCCGACCTGGGCCGGCGTTGCCACGATAGCAGGTCAACTCCAAACAGAGGCCACCGGCACCGGGCTCAGACCTGGCGCGGGGCGACCTCGAGTCGGGTTCCCGCCGGAGGATGCCCGGCAGCCTGAAGCGCCCGCGCGAGCGCCTCGGGCCCGCTCGCGCGGATCAGGAAACGGTCTGGCGCGAGGCCGCCCAGCTCCAAAGGCACCTCCCCGGCGCGAAGGCGTTCTGCGAACTCGGCTGCCCCCTCGCCGCTCAAAAGAGCGAGGGCGGTCGTCGGGGGAAGGCGCAACAGGGCCCGACGCGGCCCTTCGACGGCGACGAGACGCCCCGGGTCGGCGTGCATCGCCGCGTCGATGACCTCGTGGTCCAAAAGGCGGGTGCGCACCACCACACGACCGGCGCGTCGTCGCCCACCGACAAGGCGCGAGGCGAGCGCCAGGAGCGAAAGCGCCTGCTCGGAGGATCGGTACCGAGGCGCCAAGAGCTCGTGGTCGAAGTCCAAGAACACCACCGTCGAAGCAGACTGGGCCCGGTGCAGCACGGCCTCGGTCCCAATCAGCACAGGTCCGTGCAAAAGGGCGTCCTCCCCAGCGCCGCGACCGATCTCGACCACCTCGAGCCCGGTCAAAGCGGCGAGTTCTTCGCGCGCCCGGGCGACACCGGGCCGGACGATCCGGGGCCTTGTCGGGCCGCACGAAGCGCAACACGCGAGGGTCTGGCTCGAACAGCGCGGGCAGCTCAGCACAGCTGTCGCGCCTTGAGCGGGTCGTTCGAGCTGAACGAGGGCGCCGCCGCAGATCTCACAGCGCAGCAGGCTGCGACAACGCCCGCAGGCAAGAAGCCGGGCCCTGCCCTTGCGGTTCAGCACCGCCACGACCGGCCTGTCTGGGTCCGCACTCACACCCTGGCGTATCACCGCCGCGAGCGCGCTCGGGTAGCCCCCGGCGCGAGGGTCCTCCTCGCGGACGTCCATGACCTCGATCGGCGCCCATCCGGCGCGCTCGGCCGCGCGCGACAGCGTCACGAGGCGCCGGTCCGCGAGCATGTCCAGGGTCGGGCACGGGCTCACGAGCAGGCAGGGGACCTTCTCTCGCCGGGCGCGTTCGGTCGCGAGCACGACCGCCTCCCAGGTCGGGACGCGCTCTTCCTGGTATGCGTCCGCGTGGGCGTCGAGGACGACGACGGCGCTAAGGGCGCGAACCGGGGCGAGCACGGCCGAGCGGGTCCCGACGACGATCCGCCCCCCGGCGGCGGCCTCGCGCCACGCCTCCGGCTGCAGGGCCACGAGGTGGCTCTGGCGCTCGAGACGGGCCGCGAGCGTGACGGCATCGTTGCGCGAGGCGGCGAGCACGAGCAGGTCCCCGGACCGGCCGGCTCTAGGCGCGATGGCGGCCAGCACGACCTCTAGCCTCGGGGCGCCAGGGGGCAGGCGCAGCACCGCCGAGGTTGACGAGAGCGCCTCTGTGGTGGCTGATGCGACCTCGGCGTCCATCGCCTCCGAAGATCGCTTGGGAGCCCCCTCCGCTGCTCTCGGCGCCTTTGGGGCGCTTTGGGCCGCCGGCGGCAGGCTACGCACGACACGCGGGGGTGAGGCCGCCACCAGGAGGGGGCGCAGGCGCCCTGCATAGAGCCACGACGCGAATCGGGCGAGCTCGACGACCTCGGCGGGAGGCCCGAGCGAGACGAGCTCGCTCACAGCCCGCAGCGCGATGCCGGGAGCGAGGTCGCTTCCTTCGGCCACGACCCAGCCCCGAACACGCCGGCCGTTCAAAACGACACGCACGATGCTCCCGATGCTCATCTCACAGAGCTCGGCTGGAACCTCGTAGGCAAAGGCCCGGTCGATCCCGCTCACATCTGGCAGGACCTCGACAACGGTGCTGCTCATCTGGCGCGGCTCGGGCGCAGGCGCGCCGGCAGCGGGCCGGGCCTCGGCTTGGTACAGGGCGGCCGGGCTAGAGCCCGAGAGCGGCGCGTAGGTCCTCGAGGCGCGGCGTCGCCTCCCAGGGGACCTCGGAGGCGGAGCGCCCGAAGTGCCCGTAGGCGGCGACGTGGCGGTATATGGGCCGACGAAGGTCGAGGTCGCGCACGATCGCGGCCGGCCGGAGGTCGAACAGCTCGTCCACGGCCTTTGAGATGTGCTCGGTGGCGACCGTCTCGGTGCCGAAGGTGTCGATCATGACCGAGACGGGATGGGCGACGCCGATGGCATAGGCGATCTCGATCTCGCAGCGCTTGGCGGCACCGGAGGCAACGACGTGCTTTGCGACCCAACGGGCGGCATACGCGCCCGAGCGGTCCACCTTCGAAGGGTCCTTGCCCGAAAAAGCGCCCCCGCCGTGGCGTGCCCAGCCGCCGTAGGTGTCGACGATGATCTTGCGCCCCGTGAGCCCGGTGTCGGCCTGCGGGCCACCTAGCTCGAAACGCCCGCTCGGATTGGCGAAGAGCTTGTAGCTCTCGGTGTCTAAGAAATCGGGGAGCTCCGGGGTGATGACGTGCTGGCGCAGGTCGTCGGCCAGGGTGTCGAGATCGGCGTTTTTGGTGTGCTGGGTCGAGATGACAACTGTCGAGAGCTCGACTGGTCGGTTGTCCTCGTAGCGAACCGAGACCTGGGTCTTGCCATCCGGGCCGAGGTGCGGGATGACCCAGGCCTTGCGGACCTCTGCCAGCCGGCGGGCGAGACGGTGGGCGAGCCAGATCGGCACCGGCATCAGGTCCGGGGTGTCGTCACAGGCATAGCCGAACATCATCCCCTGGTCCCCCGCCCCCTGGGAGTTCAAGATGTCCTCACCGGCAGTGCCGCTTCGGACCTCGAGAGCGGCCGAGACGCTGTTGTTGATCTCGGACGACTGCTCGTCGATGGACACGAGCACCCCGCAGGCGTTCCCGTCAAAGCAGAGCTCTTCGCGGTCGTAGCCGATCTCACAGATCGTTCGGCGGGCAAGGCGGGCGATGTCCACGTACGCGCTCGTCGATATCTCCCCGGCCACGACGACAAGACCGGTCGTGAGCAGTGTCTCGCAGGCGACATGGCCGTGCGGGTCCTCTTCCAAGATCGCGTCGAGGATGGCGTCGGAGATCTGGTCGGCCATCTTGTCGGGGTGCCCCTCGGTCACCGACTCGGAGGTGAAAAGGAAACTGCTCAAGGCTCCGGCTCCTCATTCTCGATACCCGCGAGTGCCAAAGGGCCTGACGGTCCGTCCAACACTCCTGTGGTATTTGGGACATCTTCATGCGAGGTGCCCGGGCCTTGGGCCACTCCGCCCGAAAGCAGCGGCAGGGTAGCGCGAAGGACCGCTCTCGCGACATCTTTCTTCGACTGGAGAGGGACCTCGGTGCGCCCTCCGTCTCGGTGGAAGATCGTCACCGCGTTCGTCTCGTGTCCAAATCCTGCTTGCGCGGACGCGACGTCGTTGGCGACGACAAGGTCGACGCCCTTGGCCTCGAGCTTGGCCCGCGCCCTTTCGCCGAGGTGGTCGGTCTCGGCCGCGAACCCTACGAGCACCTGTCCCGGACGCCTACGCCGGCCAAGCTCGGCGAGGATGTCCAATGTCGGGACGAGACGAATCTCGGGCACGCCGTCTGACTTGTGCAACTTGGTGGGCGCCACAGTTTCGGGGCGGTAGTCCGCGACGGCCGCGGCCATGACGACGAGGTCGGCCCGGGCCGAGCGCGCGAGCACGGCGTCTGCCATCTCGGCCGCGGTCTCGACCTCGACCACCTCGACACCGGCCGAGACGCCAAGCCCCGATGCCGTGACGAGGGTGACCTTCGCCCCGAGCTCGGCCGCCACCTCGGCGAGGGCGTGGCCCTGGCGCCCCGAGGACCTGTTCGACAGGTAACGGACGGGGTCTATGGGCTCCCGGGTGCCCCCCGCGGTCACGAGCACGCCTCGACCCGAGAGCGGCCCGGCTGGTGTTCTCCCCCCCTGGTAAGCGCTGAGCACGCTTGTGGCCGCTTCGATGATCGCCTCTGTCTCGGGAAGGCGGCCGGCACCGTTGTCGCCACCGGCGAGATGGCCCGTCGCCGGCTCGAGAACATGGACCCCCCGGCGCCGCAGCGTTGCCAGGTTCTCCTGCACGGCGGGGTGATCCCACATCTCGGTGTGCATCGCCGGGCACAGAAGAACCGGCGCCCGGGTCGCAAGAAGGGTAGCGACCAACAAGTCAGAGGAGATCCCGGCCGCGTAGGACCCGATCAGGCGTGCGGTCGCCGGCGCGATGAGAACGAGGTCGGCGCGCTGGCCGAGGTCTGTGTGGGGGATCGTCGCCTCCTCGGCGAACATCTCGAGGCGGGCGGGCTCAGAGGCCAGGGCCGAGAAGGTCGCGACACCGACAAAGTGCGTGGCGCTCTCGGTCAGCACCGGTACGACATGGGCACCGGCGTCGACGAGGCGCCGGCACAGTTCTACGGCCTTATAGGCCGCGATGCCGCCGCTGACACCGAGTACGACGGTGACGCCGTCGAGCAAGGCCATCGAGGACGAACGGCCCATGGCTGTGTCCGGGCCTGGTCCGGAGTCGCTCACGGCCGCAGCTCTCGCGCGCTTTGCGCTTGGTCAGCCGGCCTCTCCGGGCTCGGGGGCGATCGCGTCTGTCTCGGCGCCGGGCTCTTCGGCCTGTTCGACCGCCTCTTCCTCCACAGGCCAGAACGCGACGACCTTGCCAGCGGCGATCTCCTCAAGAGCTATCGACAAGGGCTTGCGGGCGATCGAAGCGACCTGCGGCGGCACAATGGCCCCGAGACCCTCTCCGAGCTGGCTGAAGTAGGAGTTGACCTGCCGGCCGCGCTTGGCCGCCAGCGTCACGAGGGTGAATTTGGAGTCGACCTTGTCAAGCAGGACCTCGATCGGAGGATCGATCATCGTGCTGCGCGGCTCGGCCATGGGGCTCCTTCTAGGCTTGGTGCCACCCGGTGGAGGCGGCGTCTCGCGCCAAAGCCGTGGGCGGCCCTGGCAGATGACTCGAGTATACCCGCGAGCTGCTCGCAGGCTTGCAACCCGCAAGTGGCCGCCGTCAGGTTCCCAACGGAGCGAGGGTGTAGCTTGCTGATGTCCGGGTATATTACAAATACGCTACGATGATGATCGGAGGGCCGCCGCAAAGAGGCGATGGCCTGCACTTTTGAAAAACCAGGCGAAGACCATTAACACTGAGGCCGAGGAGGTCGGGCAGAGATGACAAGACAGCGCAAGCTAACCAGGCTCGCAGTTGTGGCAACGGCAGTCGCAGCTGGCGCCCTCATGCTCTCCGCCTGCGGGTCGAGCTCGGCAGGCACGACGACCACGACCAGGCCGGTGACGCCGGCCTCGCACATGGTCCGGGTCCCCGGCGGCACCCTGACGATCGCCGAGGCGCCTGCGGGCGGCCCCAACTACATCTTCCCGATGATGGGCGGGGCGTACTTCTCGGTGGCGGACTTCCAGCTGATCTACATGCTCTACCGCCCCCTTTACTGGTTCGGCCTCGGCAACACCCCGGATCTGAACCCGAGCCTGTCTGTCGCCGACGAGCCCGTTTACTCCAACAACGGCCGGACCGTGACGATCAAGCTCAAGAACTACAAGTGGTCCAACGGTGAGAGCGTCGACGCGAGGGACGTCATCTTCTGGCTCAACATGCTGAAGGCCAATGCCACCTCGTGGGCCGCCTACATCCCGGGCCCGACCCAGTACCCCGGTGACATCTCCAACGCCGTCGCCAACACCAAGACCAACACGGTCACTTTGACCCTCGATGGCGCCTACAGCTCGTACTGGTTCACCTACAACGAGCTGAGCCAGATCTCGCCCCTCCCGGTCGCTTGGGACATCTCATCTGCCGGTGCCAAGGCGGGCTCGGGTGGCTGCTCGAGCGCCTCGTACTCCTCGATCGGGACGACCATCTCGGCCTCGGGGACATTGACCGACAACTCCGCCTCCGCCAAGGCATGCGCCAAGGTGTACGCCTTTTTGACGGGCAAGACCGAGGCAGGAGACCTCGGTACGTATGCTTCCAACCCCCTTTGGGGAGTTGTCGACGGGCCGTTCAAGCTCACCGCCTACGACGCCACCGACAACGGCGCCACCGTGGTGCCCAACCCCTCCTACTCGGGCCCGGTCAAGTCCTCGCTCAACAAGCTCGTTCTCGCCCCGTTCACCACTGACTCCGCCGAGTACCTCGAGCTCGAGGCGGGCAAGACCATCAACATCGGCTACATCCCGCCCCAGGACCTTCCTGTTTACAAGGGAGCGGCGTTCTCCAAGGACGGGGCACCGCTCGCGGGCAAGAACTCCTCCGCGGTGGCAAAGAGCTACAACCTCGACCCGGCCTATCCGTGGGGCGTCAACTACTTCGCCCTCAACTACACCAACCCGACCTCTGGGCCGATCTTCAAGCAGCTCTACGTCCGTCAGGCGATGCAGTCGCTCATGAACCAGACCTTGTGGATCCAGCTCTTCAATGCCGGCTACGGGGCCCCGACCTACGGGCCGGTGCCGGTGTACCCGCCGACTGACCTCGCCACAGCCCAGGAGAAGTCCGACCCGTACCCCTACAGCCCCTCGCACGCCATAGGCCTGCTCAAGTCCCACGGCTGGAATGTCGTGCCGGACGGGACCAGCACCTGTGCCAGGCCCGGCACCAAGCCCGACGAGTGCGGCGCAGGGATCCGCGCCGGGGCGAAGATGTCCTTCAACTACCTGTACTTCAACGGCGCAACGGCCTTCAACAGCCAGCAACAAGAGCTGAAGTCATCCTGGGCACAGGCGGGCATCAACTTGTCGCTCGAGGGCAAGGCATTCGGTGACGTCCTCACCGTCGCCGCCACGCCGTGCACGCCCGGCAAAGCCTGCCCGTGGGACATCGCCAACTGGGGCGGTGGCTGGGTCTACTCGCCTGACATCTACCCGACCGGCGAGGAGATCTTCGCCAGCGGGGCGTCGCAGAACTTCGGCGACTACTCCGACTCGCACGACGACGCGCTGATCAAGGCGACCAACACCTCCTCGTCTTTGCAGGCGCTCTACAACTACGAGAACTACCTCGCCAAGCAGATTCCCGACATCTGGCAGCCAGAGACGGCCCTCGAGTTCAACGAGATCGGCAAGAACGTCTGCGGCTTCACGCCTCAAAATCCGCTCTTTAGCTGGGTCGCGGAGAACTGGTACTTCTGCAAGTCGGCTAAGTAGCCATCACCTCCCACCCGGCCACCGCTGTGGCAGGGTGGGCCTAAAGGGTCCTACCAGCCCTGCCCCGCCTAGGCGGGGCAGGGCTGGTCCTTTTCCCTAACCTCGGCGACGATGCCCTCGAGCTCGCCCACGGCGCGCTCGAGATCGTCGTTGACGAGCACGTGGTGGGCAAGCTCGAGACCTTGGGCGTCCTCGAGCTTGCCGAGGGCGATACGTCGTTGGATGTGCTCCTCGGGGTCCCCCCTCGAACGGAGCCGTTGCTCTTGGACCTCGGACGAAGGGGCGCGCACGAGCACGCAGTAGGCCTGTGGGCAGCGCTCGAGGACCTGACGGGCGCCCTGGACGTCGATCTCCAGCACGATATCCCGGCCGCTCCCCGCCTCTGGGGTGGGAGTGCCGTAGTACTCGTCGAGGATCGTCGCCCACTCCAAGAAACCGTCCGCGTCGACGCGCCGCAAGAAACTCTCGCGGTCGACAAAGCAGTAGGCGTCCTCGGCCTCGGCGGGTCGGCGGGGCCGAGTCGTCCACGAACGGCTGAGCCAGAGCTTGTCGTCATCTGCGACAAGACGCCGGACGATTGTTCCCTTGCCGACTCCTCCGGGGCCGAAGACGACGAGGATCAGGGCCGGGTCGCGGCCTCGAGCAGCGCTTCGCGCTGCTTTGCTCCAAGACCCTGGAGCCGGCGAGTCTCGCTGATGCCGACGTGCTCCATGAGACGCCGGGCTTTGACCTTGCCGGTCCCAGGTAGCGCCTCGAGAACCGCCAGCACCTTCATCTTGCCGACGATCTCGTCAGACTCGGCCTTGACAAGCAGCTCTCTCAGGGTGACTCGACCACTCTTGAGATGGTCCTTGATCTCGGCGCGCTCGCGGCGCGCACGGGCCGCCTTCTCGAGCGCCGCGTGGCGCTGCTCGGGCGTGAGGCTAGGAGGTTGTGGCATGGGCGGTTACGATAGCGCAGCACAAGCTGGGTGACCAGGGATCAGGGATACAATCATGGCGGGCGGTGGCATGACAGGTGCTCCGGTCGCCAGATCACAGGGGTGAATTCTCCATGGCCAACGTTCTCGAGGTTGTCGACCTCCGCACCGAATTCCACCTGAGGACGGCGAATGTGGGTGCGGTCGACGGCGTCTCGTTCTCCGTCGGCGAAGGCGAGAGCGTGGGGCTCGTCGGCGAGTCCGGGTGCGGCAAGAGCACGACGGGCTTGTCGATAATGAACTTGCTGCCGAACGTCGGCCACATCGTGCGCGGCAGCATCAACCTGCTCGGCAAAGAGCTCGTGAAGATGCCCGACCGCCAGATGCGTGAGGTTCGCGGCAACGACGTCGCCATGATCTTTCAGGACCCGATGACCTCGTTGAACCCGACGATGACAATCGGCCGCCAGATCGCCGAGCCTGTGCGGGTCCACAAGGGAGTCTCCAAGCAGGCGGCGATGGACCGGGCGATCGAGGTGCTCCAGCTCGTCGGCATGCCACGGCCCGCCGAGCGCCTTGCCTCCTATCCGCACCAGCTCTCCGGCGGACTGCGCCAGCGCGTCATGATCGCGATTGCGCTTGCTTGTGAGCCGAAGCTGCTCATCGCCGACGAGCCGACAACGGCTCTCGATGTGACGATCCAGGCCCAGATCCTCGATCTCATCGACGAGCTTCGCGACCGCCTCAAGATGGCGGTGCTGCTTATCACCCACGACATGGGCGTGATCGCCGGCCGCAGCGACCGGTGCATGGTGATGTATGCCGGCAAGATCGTCGAGAGCGCGACCACGCGCAATCTGTTCGCGCAGATGCGCCACCCGTACTCCGAGGCCCTCCTCGACTCGATCCCGAAGATGGACGCCGACGCGAGCGCACCGCTCTACTCCATTCCCGGCGCCCCGCCGGACCTGAGCGGGGAGTTTGTAGGGTGCCGCTTCGAGCCCCGCTGCCGCAACGCCACCGAGCAGTGCAGGCTCGAGGAGCCCCCGCTCACAGATATCGAGGGGCACCTTGTCGCCTGCTACAACCCGGTCGGGAGCGCGTCGGCGCCCCGGCACGCGATCCGGGTCGTCGATGCCACTGTCGCGAGCGCTCTTGCCCTGCAGCGGGTCAACGAGCTCAGCTCGCGCAAGGTCATCGTCGAGGTGGACCAGCTCGTAAAGGAGTTCCCCGTCACCGCTGGGGCCGTCCTGCAACGAAAGATCGGCAGCGTCAAGGCCGTCTCCAACGTGTCGTTCTCGGTGCGCGAGGGCGAGACGTTCGGTCTCGTGGGCGAGTCCGGGTGCGGCAAGACCACGATCGGGCGCCTCGTCGTGGCGCTCGAGAAGCCGACATCGGGCGCGATCCGCTTCGACGGGACCGACGTCACGACACTCAACAGGGCCGACCTGCGTCGGGGGCGGCGCGACTTCCAGATCATGTTCCAGGACCCGTATGCCTCACTCGACCCGAGAATGCGCGTGGGGACGATCCTGCGCGAGCCCTTGAAGGTCCAGGACATCGGCAACAAGAAAGAGCAGTGGGAGCGGGTCGCGAGCCTGTTGCGCGAAGTGGGGCTGTCGAAAAAGGCGATCGACCTCTACCCGCACGAGTTCTCCGGTGGTCAACGCCAACGCATCGGCTTTGCCCGGGCGCTGACCTTGAACCCGCGCCTTATCGTCGCCGACGAGCCCGTATCGGCCCTCGACGTCTCGATCCAGTCCCAGATCCTCAACATGATGAAGGCGCTCCAGCAGACCCACAGGCTCACCTACATCGTGATCTCGCACGACCTGGCGGTGCTGAGGTTCCTCTCGGACCGCATCGGTGTTATGTACCTGGGCAAGCTCGTCGAGGTCGGAGCTGCCAAGGAGATCTACGAGACCCCTGCCCACCACTACACCTACGGCCTGATCGAGACGATTCCGGTCCCGGACCCGGTGCTCGCAGCCGCCCGCAGGGGCCACCACATCTCCGGTGAGCTGCCTTCCGCGCTCACACCACCGTCGGGGTGCCGGTTCCGCACGCGCTGTCCTGCAGCCCAGGACATCTGCGCGGCCGAGGAGCCGCCCCTGCGCTCTTTCGGCGGCGACCATCTCGCAGCCTGCCACTTCCCGCTCCAATCCCCGGCCCTTGGGGCACAGGTCGGATCAGCTGGCTCCGCAGCCGCCGCTGTCTAATGGGCCGTCGTGGCTGTAGCTGAAGCATCCAAGCCAGCCAGCGCGAAAGCCTGATGCTCAAGCACATCTCATCGCCGCGTGTCGCTTTTGATCCAGCGAAGTTTGCAACACCGATCACAGCAGATCGTCGCTGCAACATCGCACCAGAATGGCCCTCATGTCGACGCCAAGGCAGAACGTAACCACCGAGTGCGCCCAGCACGGCGAGCACGAGGTCGTTGCCCGCTGCGTCCTGCTGATCGATGGGGGCGACGTCGACGATGCCTTCCTCATGGCGATCAGCTGCGGTGCCGCGCGCCAGGTCCTGGAGGGGCGCGAGGGCGGCCGGACGGGCTACTGGCCGCGGGTGTGGGGCGCCCGCGCCCTCCTGTACGCCTGGGACGTGGCAGCGGAGCCCGCCATCGTGCGGGCGACCGGCGACGCGCACTGGCGGGTGCGCGAGATGGCCGCAAAGGTGATCGCCCGCCGCCTCGTCGGCGACGGGCTAGAAGCAGTCGTCGCCCTGCGCGACGACCCAGTGCTGCGCGTGCGGGCCGCCGCCGAGCGGGCGCTCGTCGCGCTCTCGGCCGCCGGTGCTTGAAAGAACAACCGTGAAGGAGCTGACGAGTTCGTCGCCACGGTCTGACGAACTCAGCGACGGACCACTAAACGAGATCTGGGTTCGAGCCAAATCCTTCGCGCTGTCAGGGCCCTTTTGTCCAGATAGCTGGCGCTTTGTCTCCCCGGGGTCGTCTCCGGCCGCTCAACGACGCTGCAGACGCACCTCGAATGCGTCGCGAAGCGCGTCGCCGATGTAGTTGAACGACACCACGACCAAGATGATGCAGATCCCGGCCGGATAGATGAGCCACCAGGCGCCTTCTTGGGCGTAGCTGATTCCGTCGGAGAGCATCTGGCCCCAGCTCGTCGCTGGCGGCGGGACGCCGAAGCCGAGGAAGCCGAGCGCCGCGAGAAGCGTGATGGCGTCCGCGATCTGGAAGGTGGCGTTCACGATGATCGTCCCGACGGCGTTGGGGATGATGTGGCGCACGACGATGCGCCCGCCCCCGCCACCCATCGCCCTTACGGCTTGCACGTACTCGCGCGTCCTTAGCGTGAGCGTCTCGCCCCGTATGAGCCGGGCCGGGACGAGCCACGCGGCGAGCGCCACGATGAACACGATCAGCCAGAACGAGGGGTGCAATATCGCCGCGATGACGATGAGGAGGAAGAGCACCGGGATGGAAAGGACCGTGTCGACGATCCTCATCATGATGGCGTCCACGACGCCACCGGCAAAGCCGGAGATGGCCCCGAAGAACACCCCGAAGACGGTCGCGATCCCAGCGGCCAAAAGGGCGATCTCAAGCGCGGTGGCGCCGCCCACCATGAGCCTGCCCAAGATGTCGTAGCCGTTCGGGTCTGTGCCGAGCCAGTCGTGCGCGTTCGGGTGTGCGAGGGCTTGGCCGACATAGGTGATCACGAGGTCGGTCTGGTTCGTAACGTAGATATGAGGCCCGACAAAGCAGAACAGCAGCATGAAGACGATCACGCCCACGCTTACGAGGGCGAGCTTGTTCTCCGCGAAAACACGCCAGATGATCTTGCCGAGACCGCCGATACCGCCCGCCTCGCCGGCTTCGGTGACCTCGGTCGCGCTTACACCGAGGACCGAGCCGGCCGCCTCGCCCTGGGCGAGGAGTTTCTCGGGGTCTTCACTGAGCGGGATCATCGATGACCTCGTTGGACTCGGCAATCAACCATCGGTCTACACATAACGGATCCTCGGGTCGAGCACGGCGTACAAGATGTCGGCGAGCAGCGATCCCACAACTGTCGCCATGGCGGCGACCACGACCGTGCCGATGAGGAGCGGGAAGTCATTGTTGATGGCCGCCTGGAAAAAGGCGAGCCCCATGCCCGGATAGTTGAAGACCGACTCAGTGATGAGCGCCCCGCTCACGATCGCCGGCAGCGTCAGGCCCAACAAGGTGATGATCGGGATGAGGGCGTTGCGCAGCGCGTGGACGTAGTTGACGCGCTTGGTGGATAGGCCCTTGGCCCTCGCCGTCCGGACGTAGTCCTCGGTGAGCGCCTCCATCATCGAAGAGCGCATATACCGGCTGAAGCCTGCGATATAGACCGCGGCGAGTGTTACCACCGGCAGGACAAGGCCGCGCCAGTCAGCAAGGATCGCCCCGATCGAGGCCGATTGCGGCGCTTCGGGCGGGAACAGGTGCCAGTGGATCGCGAAGACCTCGATGAGCACGATCCCGAGGAAGAACGTCGGGGTCGCATAGAAGATGAACGACAGCGTCGTTAGGACGTAGTCCGAGGGCTTGTTGCGGCGAAGGACCTGGAAGATGCCGAGGGGTATGGCGACGATAACTGTGAGAAGCGTCGACAGCCCGAGCAGGAGGACGGTCTTCGGCAACTTCTGCAGCACGATGGTCGACACGGGCTCGTTGAGCTTGTACGAGTAGCCCAGGTTGAAGGTAAAGACATGGCCGACGAGGATGAAGAACTGTGTCCAGATGGGCTTGTTGAGCCCGTTCTGGTTGATGAACAACTGGATCTGCCCGTTGGTAGCCCTGGGGCCGAGGATGATGCGGGCCTCGGAGACGTCCCCGCCGGGGAACAGGTGGTAGAGGCCGAAGGTGATCAGGCACACGCCAATGATGACGATGACCGCCTGTATCACCCTCCGAATGAGGTAGCCGATCATGTGCCACTCCCCTTGCCCGACAGGGACGCTGTTGCGTTGTCCCTTTGCTCGGGCCCCAATGGTAACAGGCGGGCCTGTTAACGACTTTGTCAGGCATGCCCCGATGTATCGACTGCGAGCTGCCCCGAGCCCAGTTGCACCCCGGGCCACGACGGTGATCGCCGTGGCCCGGGGGTACTGCCATCTGGCCCTAGATAACGGGGTCAGGCTGTTTGGTAACTACTTGACAGCTTTGCAGAAGTACCAGTTCTCGGCCTCCCAGCTGAAAAGCGGGTTCTCCGGGTTGAAGCCACAGACGTTCTTTCCGACCTCGTTGAACGCCAGAGCCGTCTCGGGCTGCCAGATGACTGGAAGCTCGCGGGCGGTGTAGTTCTCATAGGCATAGAGGGAACTGAGCGACGAGGACACGTTCGTCGCCCTGATGAGCTTGTCCAAGGTCGCGTTGGAGAACCCACCTGCGTTCGACCCGGCCCCGGTGGCGAAGATCTCCTCACCGGTCGGGTAGAAGTCCGGCGAGTAGATCCAGCCGCCGCCCCAGTTGGCGACCTCCCAACCGCAGGTCTTCCCGGCCGTGCAAAGCGGGCCGAAAGCCTGGGCGATGACGTCACCGAAGGACTTGCCCTCGAGCTGCAGGTTGATGCCTGCCTGTGCAAAAGACGACTTCTGCTCTTGCATCTGCTCGTTGAACGACGTCGCTCCGTTTTCGTACAGGTAGGTGAACTCGAGGGGCTCGCCAGAGGTGATGCCCGCTCCACACTCGTTCGAAGCCGTTCCAGGCCTCGAACAAGTGCTGGTCCCACCTACGTTTACGGTCCAGCCATGCTTCCTGAGCAGGTTTGCCGCGTTCGACGGGCTGTAGGGGTACGGGTTGGTCGTCTCACCCGAGTCGCTCAGGTCCGTCGGTGGGTACACCGGCACCGGCCCGTAGGTCGGGGCCCCGTATCCGGCGCTGTAGAGCTGGATCCACAAGGTCTGGTTCATCAGCTCCTGCATCGCCTGGCGGATGTAGAGCTGCTTGAAGATCGCCCCATCGGTCGGGTTGGAGTAGTTCAGGGCGAAGTAGTTGACGCCCCAGGGGTAAGCAGGCTCGAGGTTGTAGTTCTTCGTCACGGCGCCGGCGTTCTTACCCGCAAGGGGTGCCCCGTTCTTTGAGAACGCCGCTCCCTTGTAGGTGGGCAGGTCCTGAGGCGGGATGTAGCCGATGTTGATCGTCTTGCCGGCCTCGAGCTCGAGGTACTCAGCGGCGTCGGTCGTGAAGGGAGCCATGACCAGCTTGGAGATCGAGGGCGGGTTCGGGCCCGAGTACTTCGGGTTCGGGACGACCGAGGCACCGTTGTCGGTGGCGTCGTAGCTGGAGAGCTTGAACGGCCCGTCGACGATCTGCCAGAGCGGGTTGGAGGCGTAGGTGCCGAGGTCACCGGCTTCGGTCTTGCCGGTGAGGAAGCCCAACACCGCTGCGCAGCGCTTGGCAGCCGCCGAGTTGTCGACAAGAGCGCCTGCGGAGCTGAACGAGGTCACGATCGAGGTGTAGCTGGCGCTTGAGCAACCACCAGAGCCGGCCTTGGCGCCAGCGGCGGTGATGTCCCAGTTGAGCGGCAGTGGCGAGACCTGGCTGAGCTCGTTGTAGGTGAACCAGTAAGAGCTGTAGGCCGCGTCAAGGTTGAATACGACCGTGGTCGAGTTCGGGGCCGTGACGTTGGTTACGTCGCCGGGGAACTGGCCCGGCCCGGGTGCGAAACCGGCCCAGCTGGTGACGTCGGCCTTCAGCATGTTCATCCAGAAAAGGACGTCCTTTGACGTCACTGGGGTGCCGTTGCTCCACTCGTAGTTCTTGAGCTTGATAGTGACGGTCTTGCCGCCATTGGTATAGACGGGGTCGTAGGCGAGCGAGATGCTCGGGTTCAGGTTCGGGGTGCTCCCGACGCCGAACCAGTAAAGCGGCCGAAACAGCAGGTAGATCAGCTGGAAGTTCGACACCGAGAAGTACTGCCCCGACATCATCGGGAAGATGTAGTTAGGGCCGCCGGCGGCGGCCTCGGCGATCGTCATCGTCCCGCCCGGGATCTTGACGTAATGGGTCACTTGAGCCTTGGTGGTCTTAGACGGGCTGGCGAAGCTCGTCGCACCAACAGCGAGCACGAACACAGCGCACGCCACCGCTGTACCTAGAGCTGCGAACTTACCCAGCTTGTGCTTTCGAATCATGATCGGCCGGACCTCCTGCTCAAGTGATCATTTGGCTATTTCGATGGGTAAAATAGCGGGCCATCGCCCCCCAGGGCGAGAATCCGTCATTCACACCGTAGCGCAGCCGTAACATTTGTCAAGGTAATGGGGCGGTGATCTGAGCCTGCTCAGGCTTCGCCCGTAGCGGGGTTCGGGGCGAGAGCGGACAAAACCTCGTAGCTGAGCTGGGAGGCGGCCTGTTCGGGGGACGGCGATGCCGTGACGGTCCGCCCGATGACGAGCAGATCCGCACCCTCGCCGATGGCAAATGACGGTCCCGCGACCCTTGCCTGGTCATCGCGTGACGAGCCGGCGAGGCGGATTCCCGGGACGGCGGTAACAAGCCCGGGACCACGCTCGGCGACGGCGCGAAGATCGCTGGCGGCACACACCACCCCGAGGCACCCGCACATGGCCGCGAGCGAGGCCCTCCTGCCGACGAGCTCGGTGCTCGCGCCCGGGTCGCTCGTTAGCACCGTCACCGCCAATATGCCCGCCGTGCCCGGCGCAGGGTCCGGATGGCCATTTTCGACCGCTGTGGCCCAGCCCTCCTCGAAGCCTTCTGCCGCGGCCCTGAGCATCTCGTTGCCACCAGCCGCGTGCACGGTCGCATAAGAGACCCCGAGGGCGCCGATGCGGCGCGCGGCACGGCCGACGGTGTTGGGGATGTCGTGCAACTTCAGGTCCAAGAACACATTGAAGCCCTCGTCCAATAGGGCGTCCACCGCGAGCGGCCCCTCGGCCGAGAACAGCTCGAGGCCCACTTTCACCAAGGAAAACCACGGTCGCAGGCGCTGCGCAAGCGCGACCGCGTCGTCCAGATTCGAGACGTCAAGGGCCAGCACGAGGCGTTCGCGCACCTGCGGGGGCGCTTGGTCCACACTCATAGTCACCCTTTCTGCCAGTTTGTGTTTGCCACACCCACAAGGTCGCGTACCGCACCGAGCCCATGGCGCCGGCACCACGACACGAGCTCGGATTGCACTTTTGAGGCCGCGCGGGGATCTGCCAGGCTCGCCGTGCCGACCTGGACGGCGTTCGCCCCCGCCATCAGCATGCGGACAGCGCCGAGGCCGTCGCTGACTCCGCCCACGCCGACGATGGCGCAGTCTGGGAAAGCGGCCCGGCAGTCATACACGGCGCGAAGCGCGACCGAGTGCAGGGCGTCGCCCGAGAGCCCCCCACCGCCTGCCCCGAGCACAGGAGCGCGGCGCTCGGTGTCGATGGCAAGGCCGATCAAGGTATTGGTCAGAGTCAGCGCCTCGGCCCCCGCCCCGAGGGCTGCCTCTGCGACCGACAGCAGCTCGGAGGTGTTCGGGGACAGCTTTGCCCAGCGCGGCCGGCCGCAGGCAGCCGAGGCGGCCACGGCCTCGGCGGTCGCGCCGGGCGAGTGAGCGAACATGCGGCTGCGGTCTTCGAGGTTCGGGCAGCTGATGTTGACCTCGACGGCGACCACGCACGCCGGAGCGCCGGCGAGCGCGGCTGCGGCCTGCTCGTAGTCTTTGACCCTGTGACCCCAGATGCTCGCTACGACCCGAGCTCCGCAAGCCTCGAGGGCGGGCAGCTCGTCGCTGAGCCACGCCTCGACTCCCGGGCCTTGTAGCCCCACGGCGTTCAACATGCCTCCCGGCACCGGGCACACCCGCGGGCTCGAGTTGCCGGGCCAGGGGTACACGGCGAGCGACTTCACGACTACGGCCCCGATGCTGGAGAGCTCGAAGTAGGCCTCTAGCTCAGCACCGTGCCCGGCGGTGCCGGCCGCAGTCATAACAGGAGACGGGAGACCGACGCTCGCGACCGAGATCGCGAGGTCGACCTCGCCATGGGCCTCGTGGCGCCTCACGGCCTCTCGCCGGCGGCCCTGCTCATCGCCACAACGCCCTCAACTGCGCCCCGGCGTCATCGCTGTGGCTCACCATCTAGGACCACTATCTCCCCGCCGAAGACGGTATGGCGGACCTTGCCTGTGAGCCGGCGAGCGCCATAAGGGGTGTTGCGGCTCCGGCTCGCCTGATGGGCCGGGTCGACGACCCAGGTGGCGCTCGGGTCGAACACGGCCAGGTGTGCCGCCGCCCCGGGCTGGATCGGTCCGCCCTGAGCGTGACCGTCCCCGTCGAGGCCTGCGATACGGGCCGGTTTCCACGAGAAGGCTCCGAGCAGGTCCACAAGAGTCATAGTCGCCCCAAGGCCTGCGGGCACCCAGCCCTCGTCGGCCCCCTCGTCGTGTCTGGGCACCGAGGTGCAAAGAGCGCCGTATGCGACCGCGAGAGCGGTCTCGAGGCCGAGCATGCCCGAAGGGGCCTCGTCGAAAGGCTCCTCCTTGCGCTCGGGCGCGTGCGGGGCGTGATCGGTGGCGACGGCGTCGATGACACCGCTCGCGAGACCGGCCCTCAGCGCCGCCACGTCGCTCGCCGTGCGAAGCGGTGGGTTGACCTTGAACACCGGGTCGTAGTTGCTAACGGCGGCGTCGCTGAGCGCCAGGTGATGGGGCGTGACCTCGGCCGTGACGGGGAGCCCGTCGGCTTTGGCCGCCTTGACTAAGGCCACCGAGCCCGCCGTCGACAGGTGCAAAAAGTGCATGGGGGCCCCGGTCATACGCACGAGAGCTATGTCGCGTGCGAGCATCATCTCCTCGGCGAGCGCCGGCTGGCCGGCGATGCCGAGGCGGCTTGACCACGGTCCCTCGTTCATGTGACCACCGGCGGCGAGTTGGAGGTCCTCGCAGTGCTCGGCGAGGACGATCCCGAGCCCCGAGGCGTACTCGAGAGCACGGCGCATGAGCCCGCCGTTTTGCACCCCCCTGCCGTCGTCTGTGAACAACCGCACTCCGAGGGCGGCTAGCTCGCCCATCGGTGCAAGCCGCTCTCCGCGACGCCCGATCGTGATGGCGCCAGCGACGGCGATCTCGGCCAGGGCGTCGGCGCCAAGGGCAAGAACGTCTCGCGCGACTGCAGCCGAGTCGATCGCAGGCTCGGTGTTCGGCATCGCCACGACGGCCGTGTAGCCGCCGAGGGCGGCTGCCCTCGAGCCGGACTCGACCGTCTCTGCTATCTCGCCGCCCGGCTCGCGCAAATGGGCGTGCAGGTCGACAAGTCCCGGGGAGACAAGGCAGCCTCCGGCGTCTAAGACCTCAGCCCCCGCTCCTGGCTCGATGGACTCCTCCACAGCGACGATGCGGCCATCGCGTACAAGCACGTCGCCGCGGCGCTCGCCCTTCTCGTCGACGAGGGTCCCGCCGCGGATGACGATCTCAGCGGTGTTCTCAGATGTGTGCGGTCGTTGCATCAGATCTCCCCCGTGCCGAGCAGGTGGAACAGGACCGCCATGCGGACAAGGACCCCGTTTCTCACCTGGCGGGTGACTAGTGAAGCCGGCAGGTCCGCCACATCGGGCGAGATCTCGACCCCGCGGATCATCGGGCCCGGATGCATTATGAGGGCGTCTTTCTTCAACGCCGCGGCCCGCGCCCGGGTGAGCCCGTAGCGCCAGTGGTACTCGTCGAGCGAGGGCAGGAGCACCTCGCCGAGGCGCTCGGCCTGGATGCGCAACAGGTAGACGACGTCGATCTCGCCCAAGGCGGCGTCAAAGTCACCCGTCGCACGCACGGGCCAGCCCTCAAGCGAGGCCGGCATGAGCGTCGGCGGCGCCACGAGCACGACCTCGGCCCCGAGCGCCGCGAAGGCGAGCACGTCAGATCGGGCGACTCGTGAGTGCTTGATATCGCCTACGATGGCGATGCGTTGCCCGCTCAGGTCCTCCGGCCCCTCCCCGCCGTTTCGCGCACGCAGTGTCTCGAGGATGGTGTAGCAGTCCAACAAGGCCTGAGTCGGGTGCTCATGGGTGCCGTCGCCGGCGTTGATCACGCTCGCTTTTACCCAGTCGGTGACACGAAGCGGTGCTCCCGAGGCGTGGTGGCGGATGACCATGGCGTCGATGCCCATGGCGTCGATCGTCTCGACTGTGTCGCGAAGTGACTCACCTTTGACAGTTGCCGAGGTGGCAGCCGTGAAGGTCATCGTGTCGGCCGAGAGGCGCTTTGCGGCCGTCTCGAAGGACAGGCGCGTGCGCGTCGAGGGCTCCATGAAGACCGTCGCCACCGTGCGGCCCCGAAGCGCAGGCACCTTCGGGATAGGTCGCTCGGAGACCTCGGCGAAGGCATCCGAAAGGCGCATGATCTCGAGGATCCCCTCCCGGTTGAGATCGTTGATGGAAAGCAGGTGCGAGACCGCGGGGGCGGGGCGATCGGCTAGGAGCTCGTCTATGGTCATCGTGTCCCCCTCTCGCGCTCGGTGGCTACGAGGTCGCCGATCGAGACGCCTTCGTCGCTCACATTCACGCTCTCGTCGCGACGCGTCGGCAGGTTCTTGCCCACAAAGTCGGGCCGGATCGGTAGTTCCCGGTGTCCACGGTCCACCATCACCGCGAGCTGCACAGCACCTGCTCGGCCCCGCGCTGCTAGTGCCTCGAGGGCGGCGCGCACTGTCCTGCCGGTGAACAGGACGTCGTCAACTAGCACGACCGTCTTGGCGGTGATGTCGAACGCGAGGTCGGTGACCTCCTCGGGGTGCACCGGGTGCAGGCCGATGTCGTCGCGGTAAAAGGCGACGTCGATCGAGCCGAGCGGAACGGGCACCCCCTCGATCTCCTCCAAGATGGCCGCGAGGCGCTCGGCAAGGAAAACCCCGCCGGTCTGCAAGCCCACGACGACAACGTCGTCAAGGCCCCGATTGCGCTCGAGTACCTCATGGGCGATCCGCATCAGGGCTCTTCGCAGCTCATCTGAGTCCATCACCTGCGCTCGGGCAACAAAAACGCGCCCAGTCGGGCGCGTGGTTCTCTCTCTGTCAGCCACTCGGGCTCCTCTCGTCCGTACGGGCCTCTCCGGACCCGCTTTACGTCCGAGGCGTCACTCTAACCAGTCGGGCGACGGCGCGCGGGCTTGTTCGCGCTCTTTTTCCCTGACCTCGGCGGCAATGGCCGAGAGCACCCCGTTCACATAGCGCCCGGAGTCTTCGGTCGAGTAGGACTTCGCGAGCCCGACCGCCTCGTCCAACACGACGGCGACGGGCACGTCGGGCTCGCCCAACAGCTCGAAGGCAGCGATCTTCAACAGGCAGCGGTCGACGACCGGCATTCTTTCGACCGTCCAGCCGGTGGCATGACGCGAGACGAGCTCGTTCAGCTCGCCGGCGGTCTTCTCGACGCCGAGCACGAGCTCGACGGCGTAGTCCTCGGGCGTCACCGGGAGCTCCGCCAACAACTCCGACGGCAAGAGCGACTTGGTCTCGGACTCATAGAGCAGCTCAAGGGCTCGCTCGCGCGCCCGGCGGCGTGCTCCAGGGGCGCTGCGGCGCGGCGAGCCCTCAGGCCCTGGTGAGGTACTCACCGGTCCTGGTGTCGACCTTGATGCGTTCGCCGGGGTTGACGAACAGCGGCACCTGGACCACGAGGCCCGTCTCGAGGGTTGCAGGCTTGCGGGCACCCGAGACACGGTCGCCCTGGAGCCCGGGCTCGGTCTCGGTAACTGTGAGCTCGACCGCGGCGGGCAGGTCCACGCCGACGATCTCGTTGTCGTACATCTGCATGACCGCCGAGTCGCCCTCTTTCATGTACGGGGCCGCCTCGGAGAGGCTGGCCTCGCTCACGTGCATCTGGTCGTAGGAGACGTTGTCCATAAAGACGTACTCGGAGCCGTCACGGTAGAGGTACTGCATCTCCCGCTTGTCGATGACGGCCTGGTCAACCTGCTCGGCCCCCCTAAAGGTGCGCTCGATCACGGCTTTGGTGCGGACGTTGCGCAACTTGGTCCGCACGAAAGCCCCGCCCTTGCCGGGTTTTACGTGCTGGAATTCGACGACGGTGAAAAGCCCGTCGGGGAGCAGAAGGGTCATGCCGTTGCGGAGGTCGTTTGTTGAAAAAGCCATCAGAGCACGTAGTCCTTCGTCGACTTGGTCAAAAGACGCGACCCACCGGCTGTGACAACGAGGGTGTCCTCGATGCGCGCGCCGCCCGTTGGGTAGAGATAGGCACCGGGCTCGACGGTCACGACGGCGCCTTCCTCGAGGATATCAGTGCTGTCCTGGGAGACAGACGGGCCCTCGTGCACCTCGAGGCCGACCCCGTGACCCGTCCCGTGCGTGAAGGCTTCGCCCAAGCCGGACGCGCTCAGCGACTCGCGACAGGTGGCGTCGACCTCGCCCCCCTTCACACCTGCGCGAAGGGCCGCGACGCCAGCGCGCTGTGCGGCAAGGACGGCCTCTAAAAGGTTGCGGAGCTCGTTCGAGCGGACCTCGCCCACACACAAGGTTCGCGTCATGTCGGAGCGGTAGCCGTCCACGACCGCCCCGAAGTCGACCACGACGAGCTCACCCGGCTCGATGCGCCGTTCGCAGGGCTGTGCGTGCGGCATGGCTGCGTTCGGGCCGCTGCCGACGATGGTATCGAACGCGACCGCTTCTGCCCCCCGTCGGCGCATCTCGAAATCGAGGGCGATGGCGAAATCGTGCTCGGTCGGCGATTCGCGCAGCATCTCTTTGACCTGTGCGAACGCCACGTCGGCGATGTCGGCCGCGCGTTCGATCCGGGCGAGCTCGCCCTCGTCTTTGATCAAGCGCAGCGACTCGACCGCCCGCGACAGCGCGACGAGTGTCGTGCTGTAGCCGAAATGGGCGCTGAGGCGCTGCTGGGCACCCCAGGTGATGTCCTCGGACTCGAGGCCGAGGCGCGGGAGCAACTTTGCGACCTTCTCTATCGCCTCTAGCTGGACAGCGGGGCGGCCGATCTCGAGGCGCACGGGCACTCCGGCCGCTTTTAGCTGCTCTGCGGACTGGTTGCGATAGCGCCCGTCGGAGACGAGAAGCGACTCGTCGGCGAGCACGAGCAGCAATCCGGCCGAGCCGGTGAAGCCTGTCAGGTACTGAATATTGGCCAGTTTCGTGACGAGCAGGCCGTCGCAGTCGAACTCACCCAGACGCTCGACAAGACGCGGCAAGCGTCCGGCGACATCCATTGCTGGCAGCGTTTCGATTTCACGACCATTCAGCACGGCGCTGATGCTATGCCCCGCCGGGCGTCTTCGAGCGCCCCGCGACGAGCCGGGCGGCCGCCTCAACGGCGAGCTCGTAGCCGAGGCCGCCGAATCCGGCCACGGTCCCGTCGGCAACAGGGGCGATAACTGAGATCCGCCGCCAGGGCTCGCGGGCATCGGGGTTGGACAGGTGGAGCTCGACCACAACGCCGGCAAAGCTGGCCAGGGCGTCGTGAAGGGCCCAGCTCGTGTGCGAGAGGGCTCCCGCGTTGACAACGATGGCGTCGACGACGCCACGGGCGTCGTGAACTGCCCGTATCAGCTCGGACTCGTGGTCGCTTTGCAGGTGCCTCAGCTCACATCCCGAGCGCTGCGCAGCTTGGGTGGCTCGCGCGACGTGATCGGCGAGGCTGTCGGTGCCGTAGATGTCCGGCTGGCGCTCACCGAGCAGAGCCAGGTTCGGCCCCGACAACAACAACAGGACCGGACTGGCCTTGATGCGGTCATGTGCCTCAGCGCCCAAGGTCGCCTCCCATCTCCTCGAGCACCTCTTTCACCAGCGCCGGGCTGACCGAGCCGACGAGCTCGACCCCGGCTGGTCCGTCGAGCACCAAGGTGAGAGTGCCGTCCGACTTCTTGTCGCGCGCCATGAAAGCGACCAGCTCGGTGATCCTTGCGCCCGCGGGCAAGCCAACGGGCAGGTCGTAACCAGCGACGACCTCTCGATGGCGCTCGAGTCGGGCGGCGTCGATCCTTCCCATGCGATGGGCCACCTCCGCGGCGAACACGAGGCCGGTGCCGACCGCCTCACCGTGACGCAGCAAGCCCGTCGGGCTCGTCGAGTCCTCGCTCGCGAGCCCGGCCGCCTCCAGCGCGTGGGCCAAGGTGTGGCCGTAGTTCAAGATCACGCGGCGACCGCCTTCGCGCTCGTCGTCGGCGACGACCTGGGCCTTTAGAGCCACACAGCGGGCCACCTGCTCGGAGATCTCGAGGCGGTCTAGATCGTCCACCCCCAAAAAGGCGTACTTTGCCATCTCCCCGTGCCCGGACCGCCACTCGCGCGCGGGCAGGCTCGCGAGCGTCTCGGTATCGCACAACACCGCACGTGGCTGCCAGAAGGCACCCACGAGGTTCTTGCCTTCAGGGAGATTGACCCCGGTTTTGCCACCTATGGCGGCGTCGACCTGGCCGAGCAGCGTCGTCGGGACATTAATGAGGGCAACGCCACGGTGGTAACTCGAAGCGGCGTAGCCGGCGACGTCGGTCACCACCCCGCCGCCGAGGGCGATGACGACATCGCCGCGGTGCATGCCGGTTCGAGCCAGAAAGCTACAGATGTCCTCAACCGTGGCGAAGGACTTGGCCCGTTCGCCGTCGGGGATCGTCATCACCTCGTAGGCGACGCCCGGATCGAGATCGACCCCGATCCCGCTCTGGGTGACGACGGTCGCGCGGCGAGCGAGCGGAGGCACAAAGGCCGCGAGCCGCGAGCGCACGCCAGGGCCGACGAGGACGTCGTAGGAGCGTTCGGCGAGCGCCACCTTGACAGCTATGGGATCGCGCTCCTCAGCGCAAAGACGAGACGCCGCTGTCATCTCGAGGCTCCACACGGGCCTTTGAGCCGGCCTAGCGCGGCTCTAAGGACGGCCTCGGCGACAACTGGGGCACTACGGCTGCCGGCGGGCACGGCAACAGCGGCGAGGTTCCGGTAGATCGGCCGTCGCATCGCGTCGAGGCGCCGTAGGGCACCAACGGGGTCCCCCTCGATGAGCGGGCGGCCGGCGCCGTCACCAAGACGAAGAGCGAGGGCATCGGCAGAAAGCTCGAGCCAGACCACGACGTTGCCTGATCCGAGGCGCCGGCGTGTCTCGGGGTCGATGACTGCCCCGCCACCCAAGGAGATGACCGCCGGGACCCTCGAGGCGAGCAGGCAGCACACAGCCTCGCGCTCATAGGAGCGGAAGGCGGCCTCGCCGTTTGTCGCGAAGACCGCAGGAATGCTCCTCTTGCAGCGGCGCTCGACCTCCGCGTCGCTGTCGAAAAAAGGTCGCTGCATACGATCGGCCACGATACGACCAACGGTTGACTTGCCCACGCCCATCATCCCGACGAGCACGAGGTGGCCGCCCATCTCGCTCATCTCGCCACGGGCATGGCTAGACCCGTCCCGGCTCGTAGAAAGGGTGCGTCCCATAGGCATGGTCGGTCACGTCCACGACCTCGCGGATCTCCGACACGGCATCGGTGATCGCGACCGCGATCGCCTCGCTCAGCGTCGCTTGAGCCATCCCGCAGCCCTGGCATCCGCCTGACATCTCGACATAGGCGACAGCTCCGTCGATCCCCACGAGCACGACGCGGCCTCCGTGGCCAGCAAGGAACGGGTTGAGCTCGCGCTCTAGGACATCGAGCACGGCTCTTGCGACCGGGCCCTGGAGCTCGCCGCGGACCTCGGCCGGGAGCGTCGGCACCCCAGGCGTGTTCGGGTTGACGATAACAAGGCCGGCCTCTCCCCTGCGCTCGCTTCGATCGAGGACCGCTCCCCGCAGGCGCGCGACGCTCTCGGCCGGGACGACAAAGAAGACCTCGCCCTCGATCTGGGCGGCATCGCCCTCGGCGATCGTCGCTCTTTGGCCGAACCACAAATCGTAGGTGTACTGGCCGTTCGCTATGCCATTGACCTCGAGCCACAGGCCAAGGCCAGACGGCTCGGCCTGGGTGGCGAGGGCCTCGCGCACCAGCGCCAGGGCGGCGGGCGTCACACGGATCACCTCGTCCACACCGAAACGCTACCTTGGCCCGATGCTCGTCGAGCCACAAGTTCCCCCTGACGCCCATGAATGGGTGAGTTTCGAGGACCCAACAGAAGAACGGACCTGGCTCATGGACGTAACGTTCCTCTCGAGCCCTTGGCAATGCATCTACGGGGCGGGCTGTAAAGGTGTGCTGACCGCACCAGCGCCCGAGCTCATGGAGGGGTGCTGCTCATACGGGGCGCATTTCACCGACGAGGCAGATGCGAGCCGCGTCGTAGCCGCGGCCGCGACGCTCAGTGACGAGCAGTGGCAGTTCCATGCCAAAGGCCGGCGCAGGTCCGGGGTGATAAAGCGCGACGCCAAAGGCGTCATCACCACACGCCTCGTCGGTGGTGCCTGCATCTTCTTGAATCGGCCCTCGCACCCCGGTGGGGCCGGCTGCGCTCTGCACCGCGCCGCGCTCGAGCGCGGCGTCCCGCCGCTCGAGCTCAAGCCGGAGGTCTGCTGGCAGCTGCCGCTGCGCCGTGAGGACACCGTCGCCCCGGACGGACATGTGACGAGCTCGCTCGGCGAATGGTCCCGTCGCCACTGGGGCGAAGGCGGGAGGGAGTTCGCCTGGTGGTGCACAGAAGCTCCCGAGGCCTTCACGGGCCGGGTGCCGGTATTTGTCTCGCTTAGAGATGAGATCGTGGCCATGGCTGGCCAAGTCGTCTACGACCTGCTCGCCTCCTATATGGCCACGAGAACCGGCCGACGGGCGCGCGGCGCGGCTTTGCTCGCTCATCCCACCGTTCGAAAGCGCGCCGATCCCGACGCGGACCGAACCTGCTAGCTCGGCCGTGGGCCGGGCTCTACCCGCTGTGCCCCGTTGTGCTCGGGCTCGGGGGTCACAAGACCAAAGCGCGTAGCTGCCTGGTCGGCCTCATCGGCCTCGTCGAGCTCCTCCGATTCGTAAAGGCACCAAGAGGCGTGCTCCTCTTCAGGGTCGGCCCCGCACTCGGGGCACGGCTCCACAGTTACTTCGATTGCGCGCTTTAGGCTGCGCGCCTCTTCGAAACGCCGATGACGTCCCTTTTTCACGAGCCGCTCCCAAGATTCGCGGATGCCGCTTCAAAACAACGGCGGTGAGGTGTCCCGACAGCGCCGCTGCCGCACTAGCCGACTGGCGCCCCCAAGGTCGCCCTAACAGCTGACTACAGCATATCGACCCAGGTCACGGTCCGGGCGGGGCCCGGACCCAGGATCGATGGATCTCGCCCTCTGCCCCGCCCGCATTATCGTGACGACCGTGACGGAGGGATTCGAACCCGAAGAAATGATCGCGCGATTTAGAGAGCGAGCTGCCGCGGTCCGCCGCCGCGGCTTACCGCCGGTCGAGGGCGCCGAACGGCAGCTGATCTTGCGCCAGATGCAGCTCGACTTCCAGGACTTCGCCATGCTCGGTGACGCCGAAGCGAGCCTGAAAGAAGGGATCTTGACCCTCCGCGTCGATCTGCGGCCGCCCGGCACCGACGAGGAACCCGGCCCCAGCTAGAGCCGCGCCTCTAACGCGGGCCTGGCTGGTCGACCGAGAGGAAAGAGCGCTCCTCTAACACGAGCGACCCGCGGCCGTCGAAGGAAAGCGACGCCTTCCCATCCGCGAGGCGCTGGAGCCCCTCGCCGACCAGGTCCGCGCGCCACCCGCCCGCGAGGCGGCCCTTGGGGGGGTCCTGCATGAACTCGACCAGGTCGGCACGCGTCGCCAATATGGCCGGGTCGAGCTCGAGGTCGGTCGCCCTCTGGGCTACATAGGCCGTGGCGAGAGTCGTGACGGCCCGATTGGGCTGGTCGAGCTCGTGGGCGGGCGGCAGGTGCAGCTCCGAAGGGCCGAGCTCGAGGCCATGGGCGATCGCTAACAACAGCTCCTCGGCGGCGCCACCGCCGAGATGGCGGCCGTCGAGGCTTCGCGTGCGGCGAAGATCCTCCCGGGTCCGCGCCGGGTGCTGCGCGATCGAAAGCAGGGCGAGGTCGGGCAGGATGAACCTGACGGGGAGGTCCAACTGCCGGGCGCGCAATTCACGCCAGGCCCCGACGCTTTGTGCGACGCCTCGTGCCGGTCCGCGCAGCTGGCGCGAACGCGGGAGCCTCCACCAGGCCTCGGTCGGTTCGGTGCTCGAGCGGTCCTTGGACAAGACGATGGCGAACTCCTCCTCGGCCCACCGGGTGCGCCCCATCTCCTCGAGCCGTGCGCTGATGTCGGTGCGAAGGGCGAGAAGATGCGCGACATCGCCAGCCGCGTAGGCGAGCTGGCCCGCGGACAGTGGCCTTCGCGTCCAGTCGGTCAACTGGTCGCCCTTTAGGAGCCTGATGCCGAGTATGCGCTCGACGAGCTTTACGAGCGAGGGCGACACCTGGCCGAGGAAGCCAGCCGCGACCTGGGTGTCGAACAGTCTGCTAGGTACGGTCCCGCAGGCACGCTCGAGGACCTCGAGGTCCTGCTCGGCAGCGTGCACGACGGCGAGGCCAGGTCCGTCGAGGATCGTGGAAAAGCTCGAGATGTCGATCGCGAGCGGGTCTACGAGCGCGATCCCGCCCTCCCAGGCGACCTGTAGCAAGGCGAGGTGAGGAAAATAGGTCCTCTCTCGGTGGAACTCGGTGTCGAGGCCGTAAACCTCACACGACGCCAGGTCGTCGATGAGAGAGCCGAACGCGGCGGCGTCGCCGATCCAGCGGTAGTCGCCAACGCCCGCCGGGCGCCTTTCGACCGTCCCGGAACCACCGACCGCTTCTGCTATCCACCCAGGCGCGAGATTCTCGGCACCCGAGCCGTCGCTTCCCTCCGAGCGCCGAAATCCCGCGCCGGGGGCCCTGCTGCTCCGGTCCCTCACTTCATCTTCTCCGTCTTGATACCTAGCCCCCGTAACTCATTCGTGTGTCCTCCATGCGAAGAACCGGGACCTCCTCGGACCCGGGAGCGAACCCGGCGTCGAGGACCTCTCCCACAAACAGCGAGTGAGAGCCGACATCGATGACCTGTCGCAGTCCACAGTCCAGATAGCCGACAGCAAACTGCGGGATCGGAGCCCCGCTGAGGCCGTCCCGGTACGAAAAGCCTGCGAGCGTACGCGCATCTAGGTCGTGAACGGCTGGCTTGACGAACTTGCGCACTACCTCTTTGTTGTCCCGGGCGACGAGCACGAGCGAGAAACAGCCTCCCTCGACGACAAGCGAGTGGCTCAGGGCCGAGGCCTCGACTGAGACCGCGACATGCTTGGGGTCGACTGAGACCTGCATGGCCCAGTTCATGGTCATGAGGTTCCGGCGCTCCCCGGCCCTTGTTCCTAGCAGGTAGAGACCGGTCGGCAGCTTCCAGAGCACGCGACGACGCAACCGCTCGTATTCGACCGGGTCAACCTGATCGGGGTAGGGGCCAACCTGAACACCGCGGGTGCTCATAGGTCGAACCGTAGCCTGCCTGGGAGCCAGCGTCGTCAGCGCGCGCTGGCGACGAGCCAGAGCGGGCCTGAGCCGCCCCTTAGTGGACACCGTCTCTAGCCAGGCGCCTGTCCGCTCGAGCGAGCGCCACGAGGCCCCGCGAAATCGTGCCCAAGGCCCTTGTGATCGTTCCCGAGTCGATGCTCCTGGCCGTCGCACAAGAGCTGCCGGCGTTGGCGAAGTCCTGATAGGCGGTGCTCAGCTCGTTCGTCAAGGTGTTGTCCGGGGTGGGCAGGTTCCCGTAAGCGGTCCCGGCGTCATCGACCAGGCCCGCGCAGTTGCTCGTGAGGTCCTTTAGGCGGCCCGCCTGCAAGGAGAGCTTGATGGCATCGATGTCTGAGACCACGGTCCGGTCGTTTGAGACGACGCTGTACTGCGAGGCCCACTGGCCGACCTGGTTTGCAACCGGTCCCGAGTAGCCGGTACAGCCGGCCGTTGAGGACGCGCCGCCGAGCGCCAGAGCGACGATCACCGCCCGAAGCGCGCCCGGCGGGCGAGGAAGGCTCACTCGAAGCGCAACAAGTGGTAGTCGCGCCGTCCCCTGCGAAGGACCACGTACCGATCGACGAGCAGGTCGTCGCGCTTTATGAGGTCCTCGGGGTCGTTGCGGCGGCGGTTGTTGACGTACACGCCGCCCTGTCCGACAGCGGTCCGTGCCACGGTCTTGGATGCGGACAGCCCGGTTGCAACGAGCGCCTCGACAAGAGCGAGGCCGGCGCCGTCGAGCTTGGCCCGGGCCAGGGCCGAGGAGGGGGCGTCCTTGAACACCTCGAGGAGCATGGCCTCGTCCAGGACCTCGACGTCCTCGGAGAACAGCGCCCGCGCCGCCGCGCTGGCGCGCTCGGCCTCGGCCTTTCCGTGCACGAGTGTGACGACCTCGCGAGCCAGAGCTTCTTGGGCCTGGCGCCTTTCGGGGTGCAAGGTGGTCTCGTTATCGAGCGCCTCGATCTCCTCGCGGGAGAGGAACGTGAACTGGCGCAGCAAAGTGCCGACCTCGTTGTCGGGCGCGCGGACGAAGAACTGATACATCGCGTAGGGCGACGTCTTGGACGGATCCAGCCACACCGCTCCCGACTCGCTCTTTCCGTACTTGGTGCCATCGGAACGCAACAACAGCGGGAACGTGAGGGCATAGGCCTCCGCCCCGCGGACCTTGCGGATGAGCTCCATGCCCATCGTGATGTTTCCCCACTGGTCGCTGCCGCCTATCTGCAGACAGCACCCGTAAGTGTCGTGCAGGTGCAGGTAGTCGTAGGCCTGGAGCAGCATGTAGCTGAACTCGGTGTACGAGATGCCCTGTTCCGCACGCTCCAGGCGGGTCCTCACCGACTCCTTGGCGACCATCTGGTTGACCGTGAAGTGCTTGCCTACGTCGCGCAGGAACTCTATGAGACCGAAGGCCGACAGCCACGACGAGTTGTCGAGCAGGAGTGCCTGAGCCCTTCCGGCCGATGGCGACATGTCGAGCAGGCCACCTAGTTGGGCACCGATGCCCTCGAGGTTGGCCGCGACCTGCTCGGCCGGAAGCAGGAGCCGTTCGTCCGACTTCCCACCCGGGTCACCGATCATCCCCGTGCCACCCCCCGCGAGCAGGATCGGCCGGTGGCCCGCTTCCTGCAGGCGGCGCAGGGTCAATATCCCAAGGAGGTGACCGACGTGGAGGCTGTCGGCAGTGGGGTCGAAGCCGGCATAGGCAGTCGTCGCCCCCGTGTCGAGCAACGTCCATAAGGCCTCGTCGCTCACCTGGTGGACGAGGCCGCGAAAAGCGAGGTCCTCAGAGATCTTCCCCATGGCCAAAGCGTGCCACTCAGCCGAGGGCGAGGGCGACTTCTGCCTCGAGCTCGGCGTGCAGGGCCGTGTTCGCCCTGCGGTCAGTACGCGCGATCACGACCGCCGGTCCACGCCGGCCGGCGTGAGCGAGCGCCGTGTCCAGCTGGAAGGCGACCTCGGAGCCGGTTCCTACTTCGATCGTGTCGCAACCCGCCGCCCGCGCGAACTCGGCGACGTCGAGTTTCTGCGGCGTGGCGAAGAGCCGCTCGAAAAGCGCCTCGTCGAGACCAGCTGACGGGGGCAGGAACGAGAAGATGCCGCCCCCGCCGTTGTCGACGACGACGAGCACCGCCGCCAAGGCGGGCTCACGCCTGCCTCGCACGAGGGCGGTCGAGTCGTGCAAGAAGGCGAGGTCGCCGAGGAGGCCAATGACCGGCCCGCCGGTCCCGGCGGCAGCGGCCGCGACACCAAGGGTCGTCGAGGCGACGCCGTCGATCCCGTTCGCGCCGCGGTTGGCGAGCACGCGGGGTGGGTCAGAACGCGCCCCAGCGAACCATTCGAGGTCGCGCACCGGCATCGAGGATGACGCCACAAGGGTCGAGCCAGGCGGCGACCAGGAGAAAAGCGTCCTCGCGACACCTGGCTCGGTCACTTCACCGTGGCGAGCAAGCACGTGCGCTATGGCTGTTTGTGCGCTCAGCTCGGCTCGTGCCCAGGCCTCGGCCCAACTCGTTGGTGCCGCCCAGACCGAGCGGGCGGAGCCTTCGGGGGTACGCGAGAGGAGCCCTTCCATTACCCGGTCCGGGTCGGCGGCCACAACGAGGTCGGCCTCGCGCCCTGGATCGCGCCAGGCCCAGTGCGGGTCGACGAGGATCTGGGCTGCCCCGCCGGCCGAACATGACGCCAGCCAGCTGGCGAGCACCTTCGAGGACCAGGGCTCTCCGAGGCGCAGGACGATCTCGGGCAGGTGCCCGCTCGCGAAGCTCTCGACGCGGAGCAAAGCGTCCGCGGCCGCGATGGTCGGCGCTCCGGGTTCGCCCGGGATGCGGGCGCCCGAGCGAGGATCCGCCAGGACTGGCCAGCCGAGGGCCATCGACAGTCGCCGCAGTAGCTCGGGGCGCCCGGCGCCGGCGCCGGCGACGATGAGGCCCCGGGCCGCTGGGCGGGCGAGACCCACGAGAGCATCGAGCGAGGCAGGCTCGGGCAGTTTCGCGACTGGGTCGGCTCGGTGCCAGGGGCGGCCGTTGCGCCGACCCACTGGCAAGTCGTCCGGCTCGGCCAGAAGTGGCTCGCGAAACGCGAGGTTCGCGTGCACTGGCCCGGGTCCCAACGGGCCTGCCGTGGCCTCGGCCACAAGGCGGCTCCCGAGCGAGCGCCAGGCCCAGCGGTAATCTTCGGATGGCACTCCGGGCTCTACCGCCCATCGCAGTGCCCCAGCGTAAAGGCCCGCCTGCTCGAGGGTCTGCGGGGCACCGACATGGTGCAGCTCAGGAGGACGGTCAGCCGTGCAGACGATCATGGGCACGCGTGACAGGTGCGCCTCCACAACGGCCGGATGGACCTCGACCGCCGCCGTACCGCTCGTGGTGACAAGGATCGCTGGCCGGCCCGTAGCGAGCCCAATGCCGAGGGCGAAAAAACCCGCCGAGCGCTCGTCCAGGCGGACATGGATAGCAATACGGCTCTCACGGGCAAGCGCGACAGCAAGAGGGGTCGAGCGTGATCCGGGTGCCAAGACGGCGTCGGTGAGCCCGGAGCGGACCCACTCGTCGACGAGCGTGGCCGAGAAGCTGGCCGCTACGGTCACCGGCGATGGCCTTTTCTCTCCACAGCACAACGCGCGGGCGTGGGCCCCGGGTCGTGCTCGCGCACGGCTTTACCCAGTCGAGCGCCTCGTTCGCGCCAATCGCAGGCGAGCTGCAAGAAAGATTCGAGGTCGCGAGCGTTGATCTTCCCGGCCACGGCCTCTCGAGCGTCCCGCCGGTCGGCTCGGATCTTCACGAGGCGGCCAGGGCACTCGGCGAAGCCGGAGGCAGGGCCAGCTATGTCGGCTACTCGCTCGGCGGACGCTGCTGTATGCATCTCGCCCTCGCAGCTCCAAGGCTCGTCGAGCGCCTCGTAATCGTCGGAGCACATCCGGGCATCGCCGACGCCCACGCGCGACGTGCGCGCCGCGACGCCGATGATGCCATGGCGGCTGATCTCGAACGAGGTGGCGACCAAGCCGTGGCTGGTTTCGTCGACACATGGCTCAAAGGACCGCTCTTCGCCCATCTGAGCGACAAGGAGGCCGACAAGGCGTCGCGCCTCGTGAACACCGCTGCAGGCCTGGCCGCCTCGCTGCGCACGGCGGGGACCGGGACCCAGGAACCGCTTTGGGGCCGACTCGGCGAGCTTCACATGCCGGTCCTCGTCGTCGTGGGGGCGCGAGATGACAGGTTCCGGCCCATCGCACAAAAGTGCGCTCAGGCCATCGGCTCGAACGCCCGTCTCGCCATTTTGGACGGGGCCGGCCACGCGGCCTGCTTCGAACGGCCGCAGGCGTTCGTATCTCTCCTCGAGGAATTCCTCACCGAGGACACCTAGGCGTCCGCTCTCAGGGCTCACAGGGCGATCCCGAGGGCCAAGAGGGCGCCAAAGGCGAGCTGGAGGGACCCTGTCGAGACGAGGGCGGCGACGAGGTCGCGACCTTGGGCGCCCCCGAGAACGCGCCGAAGCGGTGGGAATGCCGCTACGAGGCCAAAGAGCGCGATCAGAGCAGCCGGGCGCCAATAGGCGATGACGGCGACGAGCACGAAGGCACCGATCACCAAGCCCGCGTACAGCCCGCGGGTCGCGCCAGCACCCGAACGAACGGCGAGGGTCTTCTTGCCGGCCCTCTTGTCACTCTCGATGTCGCGCAGGTTGTTGACCACGAGCAGAGCCGTGGACAAAAAGCCGACTGGGACCGCCGCTGTCAGCGCGAGGGCCGTGATGTGCCCGAGGTTCACATAGGCCGTGCCCACGACCGCCACGAGACCGAAGAAGACGAACACGAAGACCTCCCCGAAACCCGCGTACCCGTATGGTCTCGAGCCCCCGGAGTAGAACCATCCGGCCGCAAAGCACACAGCGCCGACGGCGACGAGCCACGGCGTTGTCACAAGGGCGAGAGCGAGCCCGGCCAGACCCGCTACACCAAAGGCCCCGAACGAAGCCGCTTTGACAGAACCCGGGGTTGCGAGAGCGGAGGCGACGAGCCGGACCGGCCCAACGCGCTCTGCGTCGGTCCCCCGGACGCCGTCGGAGTAGTCGTTGGCATAGTTGGTACCGATTTGGATCCCGAGAGCCACGACGAGAGCCAGCACCGAGTGCCACCAGTCCACCGTGCCGCCGGCATAGGCCACGGCGGTCCCGACGACCACGGGCACGACCGCAGCCGGCAAGGTGCGCGGCCGCGCACCGTCGAGCCAGTCGCGTGCGCTAGTCACGCCGTGCGCGCCGGCCTGCTCAGGGGCGTCGTGGGAACCGTGAGAAATCGGGGCGGCGTTTCTCGACATAGGCGTTGCGTCCCTCCTGGCCCTCCTCGGACATGTAAAAGAGCATCGTCGCGTCGCCGGCCAGCTGCTGGATACCCGCCAGGCCGTCGTCTGCGGCATTGAAGCTCGCTTTCAACATGCGAAGCGCTATCGGCGAGAGAGCGAGGATCTCCCGGCACCATTGCACCGTCTCAGGTTCAAGGTTCTCGAGGGGAACAACGGCGTTGACGAGCCCCCACTCAAGCGCCTGTGCGGCGTCGTACTGGCGACAGAGGAACCAGATCTCCTTGGCCCTTTTGAGCCCGATCGTGCGCGCCAACAGCCCGGCCCCGTATCCCCCGTCAAAGCTGCCGACCCTAGGCCCTGTCTGGCCGAAGCGGGCGTTGTCAGCCGCGATTGTGAGGTCGCAGACGAGATGCAGCACGTGCCCGCCGCCGATGGCGTAGCCGGCGACCATGGCGATGACGGGCTTGGGCAGGCGGCGGATCTGGATCTGGAGATCGAGCACGTTCAGCCGACCGATACCGCGCGCGGCCACGGCGTCGTCACCGATGTAGCCGTCTTCGCCGCGGATGCGCTGGTCGCCGCCCGAGCAGAACGCGTCCGGGCCTTGGCCAGTAAGGATCACGACGCCGATCTCCGGATCGTCGCGCGCCTCGTCGAAAGCCCGCGAGAGCTCGAAAAGCGTCTGGGGCCTGAAGGCGTTGCGCACCTCGGGGCGACATATCGTCAGCTTCGCGATCCCGCCTGCGCTCTCGTAGGCGATGTCCCTGAAATCACCTTTCGTCGTCCAATCGAGCTCGGCCATCGGCTGCACGTTAATGCGGGTCCGGGCCCTGTTCCCTCTAGGCTTAGGGGGTGCGCCGCCTTGTCGCCCTAGCGATGCCGGCTGGGGTGGCCTTTAAAGAGGCGCTGCGGCGTGCCTGGGACGACGGCGATGCCGTCTTGCCACTCGACACCCGGCTTTCGCCAGCCGCTTTGGGCCGAGTGATCGACAAACTTCGGCCTTCGGTCGTGGTCGATGCCGAAGGCGAGGCCTTCTCGCGCCCGGGCGAGCCGGTTGAGGACGGGGACGCCCTTGTTGTCGCGACGAGCGGGACGACCGGCGAGGCAAAAGGTGTGGTCCTCACTCACGCCGCCGTAGAGGCCTCTGCGCGCGCGACGAGCGCCCGCCTCGGTGTCGAGGCGTCGCGCGACCGCTGGCTCGCCTGCCTGCCGCTCTCTCATGTCGGCGGGCTCTCGGTCCTCACGAGGGCGATGCTGACGGGGACTCCGGTAGAGATCCAGCCCCGCTTTGAGCCAGCGGAGGCACAACGCGCCGCGCTCGAGAGGGGCGCGACGCTCGTGAGCCTCGTGCCTGCTGCCCTCACCCGCCTCGGGCCCGAAGGAGCCGAGATGTTCCGCACCATCTTGCTCGGGGGCCAAGAGCCTCCCTCGCCCCGCCCGGCGAACACTGTGGCGACCTACGGCATGACAGAGACCGGGTCAGGAGTCGTCTACGACGGGTTCGCCCTCGAGGGCGTGCAGGTGCAGGTTGACTCTGGCCAGATCCGGCTCCGCTGCCCGATGCTGCTTCGCTGCTACCGGGACGGCACCGACCCGAAGACCGCTGACGGCTGGTTGCTCACCGGCGATGCCGGCACTTTGGACGAGTCAGGGCGACTCGAGATCCATGGCCGGCTCGACGATGCCGTCATCTCTGGCGGAGAGAACATCTGGCCAGCTCAGGTCGAGGCGGTGCTTCGCGCACACCTTGGCGTGGCCGAGGTCGCCGTCGGCGACACGCCGGACCCGCTTTTTGGATCGCGTCTCGTCGCCTACGTCGTGCCCGCGTCTTGCGAGGGTCGCCTCGAAGCCGAAGGCCTGCTCGCCGAGCTGCGCGAGATAGTCAAAGAGCAACTGGCGCCCTACGCCGCGCCCCGTGAGCTCGTCCTTGTCGCCGAGCTGCCCCGCAGCGCGATCGGGAAACTAGACCGCGCCTCGCTCAGGGCTTTGGATGGCCCGCGGGCGCTCGCAGGTTGAGAGCTGACTCCCGGGTTTCAGCCCCGCCCCGGGACCAACTCCCCGGCACCGAGGCCGCCTGACGGCATGACCATGGCGCCCCCGTCGACGACAAGGGTCTGGCCAGTTATCCAGCTCGCTGCGTCCGAGGCGAGAAACAGTGCCGCCTTGGCGACATCGTCGGGCTCGCCTAAGCGCGAAAGCGGCAAGCGCGAGGCGATGGCGTCTTCGGCTCCCTCCCACAGCGCACGGGCGAAGTCGGTCTTGACAAGGCCCGGGGCGAGGGCGTTGACCCTCACCGAGGGGCCAAGCTCCCAGGCGAGCTGGCGCGTGAGGTGGATGACGGCGGCCTTGGTGACGTTGTACCAGCCGATCCCCGCCTCGACCGAAAGACCGCCGACCGAAGCCAGGTTGATGACGCTTCCTCCGCGCTTTGACATTGCCGCTTGCCAGGCAAGGCGGGTCCACATAAGAACGGCGTCCTGGTTGACCTGCACGGTCTTTCTGGCACGGGCGTCGTCGAGGCCCATTAGGGGCCCGAAGTAGGGGCTCGTGCCGGCGTTGTTGACGAGGACGTCGAGGCCGCCCAGGCGCTCGAAACAATCCTGCACGCAGGCGGTGGCACTGTCCCGGTCGCCCACGTTGGCCACGAACCAGGTGACCTCTCCGTCGATGGAGGCTGCGGCTTTTTCGAGAGCGTCAGCTTTTCGAGACGAGATCATCACCCGCGCCCCCGCCTCGGCGAATCGGGCCGCGATCGCCTTGCCGATGCCGCGCGACCCACCCGTGACGAGAGCAACCTTGCCACCGAGACCTAGCTCCATGGCCGAAGACCTTAGATTCCCAGCCATGAGATCTCTCCGAAGTCGAGATTGGGGGACGGGCAGTTGAACCGGCTCGCCGGCCAGACAAGCCCTTATTTGCGCCAGCACTCCTCTGACCCGGTCGACTGGTACCCGTGGGGCGACGAGGCACTCGCGCGCGCCAAGGAACTGGACCGCCCTCTGTTCGTCTCGATCGGCTACTCGTCGTGCCACTGGTGCCACGTGATGGGACACGAGTCATTCGCCGATGCCGTCACCGCGGAGTTGATGAACCGACATTTCGTCAGCATCAAGGTCGACCGCGAGGAGCGCCCCGACCTCGACGCCATCTACATGGAGGCCGTACAGGCGGCTACGGGACGGGGGGGCTGGCCGATGAGCATCTTCGCCACCCCCGATGGCCTCCCGTTTCTTGCCGGGACCTATTTCCCAGACACGGCCCGCCACGGTATGCCTTCGTTCGGCCAGGTCCTCGCGGCAGTCTCGGACGCCTGGGACTCGCGACGCCACGACGTCATGACAGGGGCACAGGCCCTCTCCGAAGCGGTCGCGAGCAGGCTCGGCCCGCCTGTGCCGGCGCACACCACCGGGGTGAGCCGCCTTGAACGCGAAGAGTGGGCAAATCTCGTCTCTAACAGGGCCGTCGAGGCGCTGAGCTCGATCTTCGACCCGAAAGACGGCGGGTTCGGCTCTGCACCGAAGTTCCCCCAGCCCCTGCTGTTGGATCTGCTTTGCCGCCACTACGCCCGTGCGGGCGACAAGCGCGCTCTCGAGATGGTCGAGCTCACCTTGGAGGCCATGGCCTCGGGCGGAATCTACGACCATCTCGGCGGTGGGTTCGCCCGCTACTCGGTCGATCAGCGCTGGTCGGTGCCCCATTTCGAGAAGATGCTCTATGACCAGGCGCTCATCGCCCGTGTTTACCTCCACGCCTGGCAGCTCACCAGCGACGCGCGCTTGTTGCAGGTCTTGGACGAAACCTTGTCCTATGTGCTTCGCGAGCTTCGAGATCAGGGCGGGGGCCTCTACTCGGCCGAGGACGCCGACTCTGAGGGGGAAGAAGGCCGTTACTACCTCTGGTCGCCAGACGAGCTGACCTCGGTGCTCGGTCCGGCGCGAGGCGCGGCGGCGGCCGAATGGTACGGGGTCAGCGCCCAAGGCAATTTCGAGGGCCGCACGGTCCTGCACCGGGCGCGGCGCGGCGACATCGTGCGCCCACCCGAGATCGAAGACGCCCGCGCCCGACTTCTCGCGGCGCGCGCCGGGCGGGTCCGGCCAGGCCTCGACGACAAGGTCATCACGGAGTGGAACGCCATGATGTGCTCGACACTCGCCGAAGCCGCGGCAGCCACCGGAAGGGCGGACTGGGCACAAGGTGCGGAGGAGATCGCGAGGTTCCTGCTCGCCCATCTCCAGCGCGAAGACGGTCGCGTGCTGCGCTCGTGGTGCCGGGGCCAGGCGAGCCTGCCGGGCTATGCCGCCGACTACGCCTGGTTGGTCGACTGCTGCACGCGCCTCGGCGAGCTCGGCGGGGACCCCGCCTGGACCTCCAAGGCTGTCGAGATCGCAGAGGCGCTCCTCGAGCTTTTCGCCGATCCGGAGAGGGGTTTTTTGTACACGACCGGGTCGGACAGGGAAACTCTCCTTGTGCGACCTCGCGATGCCCACGACGGTGTGACGCCGACGGCTGGGTCCGTCGCGGCCATAGCGCTCGCCCGTCTCGGGGCCCTTAGCGGCAAGAACGAGCTCTCATCGGCCGCAGAGCGCATCGTCGAGGCGGCCAGCTCGGAGCTCGAGACCGCCCCACTCGCACTGACCGAGCTCATCTGGGCGGGCGAGCTCTGCGCTGACGGCCCGGTCGAGGTAGTGGTGACGGGCGAGCGCGACGACCTCGTTCGCGCCGTCCGGTCGCGGTTTTGGCCCCTGGCCGTGTTGGCCTGGGGTTCGGGCGCGCTCGTGGACGGGCGTGAGGAGGGCCTCGGATATGTGTGCCGCCGCGGTACCTGCCTCGCCCCGGTCGCAAATGTTGAGGACCTGTTGACAGCCGTGGGCTCGGCGGGGAGATTCTGATGAGGCACCGCAACCTCAGGCTCCCTTCGCCACGACATCGCGGGCCTGGGACGCTGCGGGCTAATCGGCCCGGTGAGGTGCTCCGCTGCATCCTTCTTGCGCGGGGCCCGGAGTGGGTTGCCGTCGATGTCGCCACTGGTGCGGTCGTGCGCAGCCACGCCTCGGGCTGGCCGGTCGTGCCCGCCGACTCCCGCCTTGGGGCCGCGGAGGCCCGCCACAGCCCCGCGACGGTGACAAGCGGCCCGGAGCTCGACGTGGTCGACATCGAGCTAGCCGATGACGACGAGCCATCCGACCCGGCACGGCCAGAGGCGGTGATGGTCCTCAAAGCCCCTGAGCTCGTCGGCCGGCCGTCGCGCCGGGCCGTCCGACGGATTCTGCGCGAACTGCTGCCGGTGGACGCTCGCCGGCCGCTGTTGGGCTTCCTCGGGCCGTCGATCGCTTACGAGGACCTTGACGGTTCGCGCCCCTCGGTCGCTGTCGTCGCCCCGGACCGGACACCGCTGTTCGCGTGGGACTCGAGCGGTACCTGGTGCCAGTTCACCCTCGGGGAACGCAAGCACCGTCTGCCGGTGACCGACGAGCGCATAGTTGAGATCGACGGCCCGTCGCGCGGAGGCACGCTTGCTCGCGAGGCGGTCGAGCGCGCGATCGGGGGACAGCCGCGCTACCTGGTCGTGGGCCTCGGCGTTCCACGCCGCGGGCAGGCTCCAAAGCTAGTCCTGGGCGTGCTCCCGAGGCCCTAGCCGGGTGCGCCGGACTCAGAGAGGAAGGGCGCTGGCAGCGAGTGCCTCGGCCATGGCCCACCCGAAGGCGACGAGGCTGTCGCGCCTTTGCGGATCGACGGGCGCGAACAGCAGACATAAAGAATCGGACTCAGAGGGCGGGTTTTGCGGGTCGAAGTCCAACAGACCGCCGGCGTCGCCGTCGCCCTTAAGCACGAAAGTCCTGTCGTCTAAGTTCCCGTCGGCGCCGAAGCGCTTGGCGAGGCGGCGGCCCCAGGCGCGCTCTTCGCCGGTCGCGCGGTGCTCGGGTCGCGGGACGATGTCCTCGAGCCCCGCAAAGGCACGAAAACCGCAGGCCTGTGCGAACCGGGTCCCGACGAGGACGTCCTCGTCCGGGAAGGCGAGCACGGCCCGCCGATACAGGTCGCGCATCGCCGCGTCGAGGGCGTAGCTCGCATTGAGCCCCCGCGTGAAGGCCGCCACGCCGATGAGCAGGCTAGGCGTGCCGCCGATGCGTTCTAGGGTCGCGAGGGCGTAGCCCAGCAGCCTTCCCTGCTCACGTACCTGGGTGACGAGCACCCAGTCCTCGCGCTGCTTGGAAAGGAAGCCGACCTCCCAGCCGGCTCTCTCCGCCGCGGATATATCAGCCATCTCGGCCAGTTCCGCGTCAGTGAGCGCCGTACAGTCCTTCGTAGCGACCTCGATATCGATGGCCATGACCGTCCAATGCTCCCGTGCGTCGCTCTCACCCTGCCGCCCAGGCCATCTAGGACAACGGTGCGTGACCGCCCCAGAAAAAGCTGGCCATTAATGGCGACGCCGAGCCTCAACATGCCACCTGTGCGTGCACATCCCGGCTCGGACCACCAACAGTGTACGGGATCGAGGCGACGACCTGCCAGGGGGCCCCTCCGGGGGCTCAGCGCGCGACCGCAGACGTGCCCAAAAGCTCCTTCAGGGCGCCGACGAGGCCACCTCGAGGATTGACGTTGAACTGAGGCGGGAGCCGGAGCACTTTCTCGCCGACACGCAGGTGGACCGCGCAGGGACCAGGATGCTCGCTCACGAGGTCGCGGATCTGGCGCACGAGCGAGTCCGTCAGCCTGTTGAGCGGCAGCACGACCTCGACTGGCGGCTCGTTGCCCGGTGCGGTCAGCTCGAGGCGACGCACATCGCGACAGATGAGCTTGGGCTGGTCCTCACGCAGGTCGAGCCGGCCCCGCACGGCCACAATGGCGTCCTGTTGGAGAACAGCCCCGTACTCGATCATCGTCTTCGGGAAGACCATCACGTCGATCGCGGCCTCGAGGTCTTCGAGAACGAAGGTGGCCATGACCTCGCCCCGGCGTGTGTAGCGCCTGACGAGGGAGGTCACGACGCCGCCGGTCGTGATGCTGAAGCTCTCGGCCAGGTCCCCCCCGCCGGCTAAGGCCCCCGGGGCGTCATCGGCCGGGGCGGCTGCGTCGAGCAGGTCCCGGATGGTCACCTCGGTGGCGTTGCGAAGTGACTGCTCGAGGCCCATGAGGGGATGGTCGCTCACGTACAGCCCGAGCATCTCTTTCTCGAATGCCAGCCGCTCGCCCTTGTCGAACTCGAGGCCAGGGATCGCCACCCATGTACCGTCGAAGCTCGCCGGCGACGCACCCTCGGCCGTTGCCGAGCCGGCTTGGTCGTCGAGCAGAGAGAACAAGGTCGTGATCCCTTGCTCGGACTCGCGCCGACGAACGAGCGCGCGCTCGATGATGCCCTCGAACGCGAGGCAAAGACCTTTGCGCGGATGGCAGAGCGAGTCGAAGGCCCCGGCTTTTACGAGCGACTCGACGGCTCTGTTGTTGAGGGAGCTCGGGTCGACCCGGCGGCAGAAGTCGTAGAAGTCGGTGAAGGGCCCCCCGCAGTCCCGGGCTGCGACGATGTGCTCAACGATGGCCTCGCCGACGTTGCGCACGGCCGAAAGCCCGAAAATGATCACGCCCCGCCCAGCTGCTTGGGGGCTGTCGCCAGTAGCCCGTATCGGAGTGAAGTTGGACGTCGAGGCATTGACGTCCGGCACCCTCACCTCGATGCCTAGCGTGCGACACTCGGCGAGGTAAACGGCGGTCTTGTCCTTGTCGCCCTTCACCGACGACAGCAACGCGGCCAGGTACTCGGTCGGGTGGTTCGCCTTCAACCAGGCCGTCTGGTAGGCGACGAGCCCATAGCCGTAGGAGTGGGACTTGTTGAAGGCATAGTCGGCAAAAGGCTCGATGATGTCGAACAGCTGTTTTCCGAGCGCTTCGTCGTAGCCCTGACGGACAGATCCAGCGATGAACTTCACCCGCTCGGCGGCAATCAGCTCACGGTTCTTCTTGCCGCAGGCCTTGCGCAAGTTGTCGGCTTCCTCGAGGCTGTAGCCCGAGAAACGCTGCGCCACGCGCATCACCGACTCCTGGTAGAGCATCAGCCCGTATGTGTCCCCCAAGATCGCCTCCATCTCCGGGTGGAGGTAGGTGACGGGCTTGCGGCCGTTCTTCAGGTCCGGGTAGTCGCGGTGCATGTTTGCGGCCATCGGGCCGGGCCGGTACAAAGCAACAAGCGCGGCGACGTCGTCGAAGCTCGTGGGCGCCAACGAACGCAGTGTCGAGCGCATCGCGGCACCCTCGAGCTGGAAGACCCCGATGGAGTCTCCCCGCCTCAGCATCTCGAGGGTCGCCTCGTCGTCGAGCGCGACGTTGTCTATGTCAGGGCGCGTGCCGGTCGTCTGCTCTATGAGGTCGAGCGCCATCTCGATGACCGAGAGGTTGCGCAGCCCGAGAAAGTCCATCTTCAACAAACCAAGCTCTTCGACGCCGTGCATCTCGTACTGGGTGACGATCGGGGCGTCGCCGGGCTCGGCACCCGGCTCGGGCTTGCGTTGCACCGGGAGGTACTCGGTGAGCGGCTCGTGGGTGATCACAACAGCGGCGGCATGGATGCCGTCCTGGCGCCGGAGGCCCTCGAGGCCCCGGGCGACATCGATCACGAGCTTTGCATCAGGGTCCTGTTCGTACATCTCGCGCAGGTCCGCCGCAGCCATGTAGCCGTCCTCGTGACCATCCACGCGCTCAAAACATGCCCGCAGCGGGGTGTCACGGCCCATGACGAGCGGTGGCATGGCCTTGGCGATCTTGTCGCCGAGGGCATAGGGCAACCCGAGAACGCGGGCGCCGTCGCGTACCGCGGCCCGAGCCTTTATGGTCGAGAAAGTGACGATCTGAGCGACGTGGTCAGCGCCGTAGCGATCTGCGACATAGCGGATCATCTCGCCCCGACGGCGCTCGTCGAAGTCCATGTCTATGTCGGGCATCTGCTTGCGCCCGGGGTTCAAGAAACGCTCGAAAAGAAGGTCGTAGCGGATCGGGTCGAGGTCGACGATGCGTAAGCAGTAGGCGACACAGCACCCCGCAGCCGAACCGCGGCCGGGACCGACGCGGATCCCCGAGTCCCTCGCGTAGCGGATGATGTCCCAGACAACAAGGAAGTAGGCGGCAAAGCCCATCTCCGAGATGACCCTCAGCTCAAAGTCGAGCCTCTCGGCCACCTCGGGCGGGATCGGGCTGCCATATCGGCCAGCGGCTCCCTCGTAGGTCAAATGAGCCAGGTAGTCGGCGGCTGACTGTTCGTAGGTGTCTCTCCTAAAAGAGTCGGGAACAGGAAATTGCGGGAGAGCGGGCTTGCCGAGCTCGATCTCGACTCGGGCCCTTTGTGCTACCCAAAGCGTGTTGTCGCAGGCTTCTGGCACCTCTGCGAACAGCTGACGCATCTCCCGGGCACTTTTCAGGTAGTGCTCCTGGCCCTCGAACTTGAAGCGCTTCGGGTCATGGATCGTCGCCCCGGTCTGGACACATAAAAGGGCGTCATGCGCGACCGCGTCCTCGCGCCTGCAGTAATGGCTGTCGTTGGTCGCAAGCAGTGGGGCGCCGACGGCCCGGGCGATCCTTATCAAGGCGGGATTGGTCGTGCGCTGAGCCGCGATCCCGTGATCCTGCAGCTCGACGAAGAGGCTCTCTTTGCCGAAGATGTCCTGGAGACGCCCGGTAAGGCTCAAGGCAAGGTCGAAGTCCTCAGCCAAAAGCGCCTGAGCCACGACGCCTCCGAGACAGCCAGTGGTGGCGATGAGACCCTCGTGGTGGGCCTCGAGCAGGTCCCAGTCGACGCGCGGCTTGTAGTAATAGCCCTCGAGGTAGGCGGCCGAGGAAAGCTTGATGAGGTTGCGATAGCCCTGGGTCGTCTCGGCGAGGACGGTCAGGTGGTAGTAGAGCTTCTCGCCCCTGTCGCCCTCACCCCCCGTGTCGTCGATGCGGCCCCGACGCACAGGCCGCTCGTAGCGAGACTGCGCCGCCATGTAGGCCTCGGTGCCGATGATCGGCGTCACGCCGCGCTCATGGCACTCCTTGTAGAAGTCGAGGACCCCGTACATGTTGCCGTGGTCTGTGATCGCCAGCGCCGGCTGGCCGTCCGCAACCGCCGCCGCGACCAGGTCACCGATACGGGCCGCGCCGTCGAGCATCGAGTATTCGGTATGGGTGTGCAGGTGGACGAAGGAATTACCCATGTCCGCTCTAGCTTCGCTTGCCTCGACCACCGCTCGCCCACTCCCTGTCCACAGGCCTCGTCCACAGCCTGTGGACGAACTACAAGCCTGTCATTAGCCCCACCGCACGATAGCGCGCGGGGGTGCTCAACAGATGAGTGTGATACGAGGACGGGTGCTCTCAGCGCGAAAATTTTGCCACTTTGCGTGATATGCGCGACGCTATGTGTATGGAGCGCTCAGATCTAGATAATTTGCTACGCCGTCTTGCCGCGGCGGATGGCTCCGATCTGCACCTGAAAGTGGGCTCCCCACCAAGGATGCGGATCAACGGCGACCTGACTCGTATAGCCGATTCGCCCGTTATCAAAGCAGAAGACATGGTTCAGGTCACCAAACAAATAATGCAACAACGGACCTGGGACCACTTTGAGGAGACCAACGAGGCAGACTTCGCCTACTCGATTGCGGACCTCGGTCGCTTCCGCGTGAACGCCTACCGCCAGCGCAGCACGATCGGAATGGTCTTCAGACTCGTGCGATCCCATGCTCGGTCATTCGGCGAGTTGAACCTGCCCGAGGCGGTCCGTCGACTCGCGGACGAGCAACGTGGCCTGATACTGGTCACCGGTCCGACAGGCTGCGGCAAGACGACCACTCTCGCCGCAATGATCGACCACATAAACCACACACGCGAGTGCCACATAGTCACCATCGAGGACCCCATTGAGGTCCTGCACCGCGACGAGCTTTCAGCTGTCAGCCAACGCGAAGTGGGTTTCGACACCTCGAGTTTCCTCGTGGCGCTTCGCTCGGCACTTCGCGAGGACCCCGACGTCATCCTCGTCGGCGAGATGCGCGACGTCGAGACTGTCGAGACCGCCCTCAGCGCCGCAGAGACCGGCCACTTGGTCTTCGCCACACTGCATACGATCGACTGCGTCGAGACCGTTAACCGGATCGTGGACTTCTTCCCCTCCGCCCAGCAGCGTCAAGCCCGTCTTAGCTTGGCAGGGGCGCTTAAGGGCACGCTTTGCCAGCGTCTCGTGCCGACTGCGGACGGCTCCGGAAGAGTGCCAGCACTCGAGATCATGATCGCCAACGGCCGCATCCAGCAGTGCATCATCGAGCCGGGACAGGGCGGCGACATCACCTCGATCATCCGCGAGGGCGAGTACTACGGCATGCAGACCTTCGACCAGGCGCTCGTTTCCCTGCTCGAGCAGGGCACGATCGACCTTCGCTCGGCGACTCAAGCAGCATCGAACCCGCACGACCTACGCGTCGCGCTGCAAAAGCGTGGCCTGGTCGGCTCTGCCGCCAAGTACTGAGCCAATCAGATCCTCGCCCAGGCGTGAACAAGCGGGGGTCCGACGAGCACCGTGATGATCGTCCCGGCTGCCAGGAACGGGCCGAAAGGAATTTGGGTGCGGCGCTGCACCTTTCGCATCGCGAGCAGAACCACAGCAGGTAGTCCTGCCACTATGAAGCCGACGAGGAAGCCCACGACCACATAGCGGTAGCCGAACCAACCGAGGAATCCCCCGCACAGCCCCGCCAGGCGCACATCGCCGAAGCCGATACCCTTCGGCACCGCGAAAAAGAGCGCGAAGAAGGCCGCGAAAGCCGCCGCGCCGCCGATCAACGCGCTGAGCAGCGCCGTCCAGCGGTGAGTGCCAGCCGAGGCGACGACCAGGAGCGGCGCGCCGAGGGCCGCGGTCGCGTACACGATCGGAGAGGGAATTCGCATGTGTTCGGCATCGATAGCCGAGATCGCCACGAAACTTGCCGCGAGCAGGCAAAACGCAGGCAACTCCCAGACCGAGGCCAGTCGCCAGCCCATCAGGACGAACAGCGCCCCGGTCCCAATTTCCAACAACGCATCCCGCGGGGGGATATGCGCCCCACAGCTCCGGCACCGACCCCTTAACAGCACGTAGGAGACGACCGGGATGTTGTCGTAGGCGCGTATGGGCGCCGAGCAGGCAACGCAGTGCGACGGCGGCGAGACGATCGACTCCTTACGGGGGACCCTGTCGACGACGACGCCTACGAAAGAGCCGATGACCAGGCCGAACACGCCGGCCACGGCCTCTACAGTTGGGGACATCCGGGTCCGATTGCCCCCTCGGCCGGACGGGCTCGCGCCGACACGAGAACTGCGACCAGATGCACGGCTTTCCCTCCTGCCCGGCTTGTTCCGCGGTTACGCCTCGCGTACCCTATCCGAGCGAGCCTGAACGCGTAGCGCGCGGCTATGACCGCTTAGCGCGCCCGCGCGCGGCTCGACGGGAGGGACGGAGGCGCCTGTTGGCAACAGATCAAAATGATCGAATAAAGAAACCTTCCCGCGCGCCCGATGGTATTAGGGAATGAGTACCACCGAACAGAGCACGTCGACCGCCGCTCGACGCCAGGTGTCACCCTCCAAGGCGGAGGTGGCAGAAGCACGTGCTCTCGCGAAAGAGGTCGGGCTTGAATACGTTGATCTCGAGCGCTATCCGCTCAATGCCGCAGCCACATCATTGCTGCCACACCAGGCCGCCCGTCGTCACCACGCGCTGGCGGTCGGATGGAAGTTCGGCACCCCGGTCATCGCAGTTGGCAGGCCGGACGATGTCATGGCCATGGACGACCTTCGCACGACGATCGGGCGCGACATTCACGCAGTTGTCGCATGTGAGTCTCAGATCGACGCCTATGTCGAGCGCATGTACGCCCGGAGCGAAACCAACGCGGCGAGTGCTCATCCCCGTACGCTTCGCGGCACATCGGACGGCGCAATGAAGAGCCCGTCCGCAACTGCGCTCGCTGAAGCTCCCCCAGCTCCCGAGGAGGCGTCAGAGGAGCCCACGACGCCTGCTCCGCCTGATGCCGCCGAGGTACAGCCGCCCCCCGAGACAGAAGGCGCCGTCTCGGTGAGTGACGCCGATCCTGCGTCCTTGGAGGACGATCTCGGAGCCGACGAGGCAGCCGAGCTCGCCGTCTCGCTCGAGTCAGCCGGGGCCGAAGAGGCTTCCGAGGAGGAGGCGGACGCGGTCGCGCTCCAGGCCGCTTCGGAGCTTCTGAACGCATCTGCCAAAGCTGAGAGTCCCCCAGCTCAAGTCGCTGCGGTCATCGAGAAGAAGGGCACGCCGGCGCTCGCAGAGCTTCTCGTGAGCTCGGGCCAGGTCACGCGCGAGGAGATGGAGGCCGCCCTAAGAGAGCAGGCAGCGACCGGTAGGTCTCTCGGCGACATCTTGAGCGAGCTCGGCCTCGTCTCTGAAGAGGACCTGATACGAGCTGCGGCCGCAGAGGGCGGCATGGAGTTCGTCGACCTCAACGAGCAACCACTTGACCCCGAGGCGACAAAGCTAATTCCCGAGGCGCTGGCGCGCCGTCACCGCGTCCTCGCCCTAGGTTTTCGCGGCGATACGCCGATCATCGGGATGGCAAACCCGTCCGACGTCTTCGCCGTCGACGACTTGCGCACCCTGCTCGGCAACGTCCACATCGTGGTGTGCAGCGCGGGCCAGATCTCCGAGTACCTGTCGCGGGTCTATCGCCATGACCGCGAGACAACCCTCGCCGCTCAGACGGCTGCTTCGCAGACCTCCGCCGGTGACGAGACAAAGATCACCGAACTCACCGACCTTCACGCTGTCGTCGAGGACGCCCCGATCGTCAAGTACGTCAACTTGATACTTCGCCAGGCCCTCCAAGAGCGTGCCTCGGACATCCACATCGAGCCCACCTCCGACGATCTTCGGATCAGGTTCCGCATCGACGGCGTGCTGCACGAGGTGACCCGGTCCCCCAAGGCAATCCAAGGTGGCGTGACGACGCGTCTTAAGGTCATGGCGAGTCTCGATATTGCAGAGCACAGGATCCCCCAGGACGGCCGCATCACTCTCACCGCCGGCCGGCGTGAGATCGACCTGCGCGTGGCCACCCTCCCGACGGTGCACGGCGAGAAGATCGTCCTTCGCGTGCTCGACAAGTCGAGCGCATCCCTGCAGCTGTCCCAGCTCGGCTTCCTGCCGACTGTCGAGAAGCGTTACGAGGTCGCCTACCGCAAGGCGTACGGCACCATCCTCGTAACTGGACCGACTGGCTCAGGCAAGTCCACGACACTCTACGCGACCTTGAATGCGCTCAACTCGCCCGAGCGCAACCTCATCACAGTTGAGGACCCGGTCGAGTATCAGCTACGTGGCGTGAGTCAGGTGCAGGTGAACCCGAAGGCGGGCCTTCACTTCGCTAACGCCCTGCGCTCGATCCTGCGCTCGGACCCCGACGTCGTGCTCGTCGGCGAGATCAGAGACCGCGAGACTGCTGTCATAGCCATCGAGGCAGCTCTCACAGGCCACCTGGTCCTTTCGAGCCTTCACACCAATGACGCGGCCGGCACGCCGATGCGACTTGTCGAAATGGGCGTCGAGCCTTTCCTCGTCGGCTCGGCCTTGGACTGTGTGCTGGCTCAACGACTAGCCCGCCAACTGTGTGAAAACTGCTTCGAGGAGTTTTCCCCGACCGCCGAGGACCTCGAGCTGATCGGGTTCACCGAGGCCGACGAGCCCCCGAACGGAAAGGTCCGCTTCCGTCGCGCCGTCGGGTGCCAGGCCTGCAGCAGAACGGGGTACCGCGGCCGAATTGCCCTTCAGGAACTCCTACTTATTGACGAAGAACTCGAGAGGGCAATTATCGCCCACAGCTCGAACGATGACATACAACATTTAGCCCTCGAACAGGGGATGGTTCCATTGCGTCATGACGGATTGCGCAAAGCAGCGCTCGGCATAACGAGCCTGGAGGAAATTCTGCGGGTGGTCGTATGAGCGCCGACCGCAGGTCACCTACAGAATGGTCCAAGCGTCTCGCCGAGACCTTGGTCAGCTCTGGTCGCGTTCAGGGCGATACCGCCGTCGCCATGCTCTCAGAGGCTGGTTCGACCGGACGACCCGTGGCAGCGGTACTGGCGGACCGCGGCCTTGTGGACTCGGCCGCGACATTGGCTGAGCTCTCCCGGATATCCGGAGTCCCCTCTGTTGACATTTCCGCAAGCCGGCCAATGGGTGAAGCATTTCGTCTCGTGCCTGAGCTTTTCGCCCGCGAGCTGACGGTGATCGGTTACAAGCTTGAAGCCGGATGCCTAACGCTTGCGGCCGCTGAGCCGCTCGATATCTCCCAGCAACGCGAAGTGTCCGCTTTCTTGGGAATCGAGGTCGCAGGCTGTGTTCTGGCCGACCCGATCGCACTCGAGCATCTCATGAACGCTGTATATCCGCGCCTGTCGCCGAGCGAGGAAACCGCCGCGACACCGGCACCGACACCACCGCCGGCAGCACCAGAACCGCAGACTACGTCCTTTCCGACGGTGCCAGTTTCGACAGTCGTTGCCAGCCCGGGCCTGATACCAGTTCCCGAACCCGTCGCGAGCATGCCGGCGCAGATCCACGAGCCCGTCATGGCCGGTGCCCAGATCGGGTACGACGTGTCCTCGAACGGCTCGGCTGAGCCCCGCTACGACGCGGACGATTGGCAGGGCGACTATGCCATTGACGTCAGGCGGACGAACTTGCCGGGCGGTTCCGGCGGCATGCCAAACATGGAGCCGTTCGTGCCCACGTACAATCCTGATGGCACGCTAGACATCGACGAGCTGCTCACCTACGCAGTTCGCAACGGTGCATCCGACTTGCATCTGGCCAACCAGCTTCCTCCGGCTATCCGAATCGACGGATCCCTTCGACCGATCGAGGGCCTGCAGCGTATCGACAACGAGCAGATCCGCGAGATGGTCTATCGGGTCCTGACCCAGGGATTGCGTGAGCGGTTCGAGGCAGAAAAAGAGCTGGATACGGCCCACACGATCATGGGCGTGGGGCGATTTCGGGTCAATCTCTTCCAACAACGCGGTTCGATCGGCGCTGTCATGCGGGCAATCCCCCACGAGATACCGCCCTTTGACACACTCGGTCTGCCGGCTGTCGTTCCCACACTCGCGGAGCTGCGCCGAGGCCTCGTGCTCGTGACAGGACCGACGGGATCTGGAAAGTCGACGACGCTGGCGTCGTTGATCAACATAATCAACCAGTCCAAGCCGCTCCACATTGTGACCGTCGAGGACCCGATCGAGTTCCTCCACACCCACAACCGCTCAATCGTCAACCAACGCGAGGTGGGCACGGATACGAAGTCGTTCGCCGAGGCGTTGCGCCACGTGCTGCGTCAGGACCCTGACGTGATCCTCATTGGCGAGATGCGCGACACCGAGACCATCGCCACGGCCCTTACGGCCGCCGAGACCGGTCACCTCGTCTTCGCCACCTTGCACACCCAGGACGCTCCTCAGACGATCGACCGCATCATTGACGTCTTCCCGAGCGCCCAGCAAGACCAGATAAGAATCCAGCTTGCCGGGTCATTGGAAGCCGTCGTCACCCAGCAGCTCGTGCTGAGCGCCAGCGGGTTCGGCCGCACGCCTGTCGCAGAAGTGATGCTCTGCAATCCCGCTATTCGCAACCTCATCCGGAGCGCGAAGACACACCAGATTTACTCTCTGATCCAGACCGGGGCGGCCAACGGTATGCAGACAATGGACCAGGGTCTAGCCAAAGCTGTCCAAGCAGGTAGCATCACCGAGGCGATGGCCTTCGATCGATGCCACGATCCAAGTGAGCTTCGCGACTATCTGAGACACCGTTGATCATCATGTCGCAGGATTTGGGAGACTGATCCATGCCAACGACTACCTATGACTACAAGGTCCGCGACGCGGACGGCAGGCTGGTCAAGGGCCAGCTAGAAGCCGACAGCGTCCCCTTGGTCGCGGCACGCCTGCGGGACATGGGATACGCGCCCGTCGAGATCAAACCCGTCTCTCTCAACTTGAGACGAGAGATCACGATACCCGGGGTCACCGACCGCGTAGCCCTCAAAGACGTCGCGCTCATGAGCCGTCAGCTGGCAACCATGGTTGCGGCAGGGCTGACGCTCGTGAGGGCTCTCGGCGTCCTCGCCGATCAGATCGAGTCCAAGCCCCTGCGAGAAGCAATGCTCCAGGTGCGCCAAGATGTCGAGCAGGGCTCGTCATTGTCTACTTCGCTCGAGAAGCTCCCCAAGATTTTCCCGCCGCTGTACATAGCGATGGTTCGAGCCGGAGAGGTCGGGGGCCAGCTGGACTCGGTGCTCCTCAAGCTCTCGTCAACCCTTGAAAAGCAGGTCGAGCTCCGCCAGAAGGTCCGCTCCGCCATGGCTTATCCGACGATCGTTTTCTGTGCCGTCATCGTGATCGTGACAGCGATGATGATCTTCATCGTCCCGATCTTCAAGAGGCTGTTCACCACCTTGAACGGGCAGCTGCCGCTCCCGACCCGGATCGTCATCGCGATCTCGAATGTGGTGGCTAGCGTCTGGCTTCTAGCGGTCATAGCGACGATCGTGCTGGTTGTGTTCCTGATGCGCCGTTGGATCGCGACGCCGAGCGGCAGGAGAAAGTGGGACGCCTTCAAGCTGCGGCCACCTGTGTTCGGTCCGCTCTCGCACAAGGTGGCGCTCGCCCGTTTCTGCACTACGTTCTCGTCCTTGCTTTCAGCAGGCGTGCCGGTCATAGAGGCACTCGACATAGTTGCCGTGAACGCCGGTAACCAGGTCGTCGCGGATGCGCTGATCGGGGCCCAAGACGGCGTTCGAGAGGGAAAGAACCTCTCGACGATCCTCGCTCAGTATCCGGTCATGCCCATCATGCTGACCCAGATGGTTGAGACCGGTGAGGAGTCGGGTGCGCTCGACGAGATGCTTGACAAGGTGGCTACGTTCTACGACAACGAGGTGAACGCGACAGTCGACAGCCTGACGTCGATTCTCGAGCCGTTGATCATCCTATTCATGGGTGCGTGCATCGGTGCCATCGTCATCAGCCTGTACCTGCCGATGTTCGACTACGTCAAGCTTCTCCAGTCGCCGAACGCTTGAGCTCGCTTGCATGCGGAGCCAATCTCAAGACGGCCCTGTGGAACTGCCGATGTTCATCGACTCAAGAAATGTCGCCAGAAAGCCGATGGAAACTGTGTGCATGTTGAGTGTGTTAGTAGAGGGCCTTACGCGAAGTGTGGGGTCGATTTGGGTCCCAACCGTTCGGAAAGCGAACAGCTAGCATGATTCTCGATATTGATAACACTGCGAGTTCATTCTCAGCGTCAGGAGCATGGTGATGGTTACGCGGCGCGTGAGTGTCGAAATCAGCAGCAGCGCGGTGCGCATGGCCGAAGTCGTGACTGGGCATGGGCGCCCAGAGCTGATCCGGCTTGGCCAGGTGGCTCTTCCTCCGCAGGCCGTGATCGATGGAGTCATCCTCGAGCAAGGCGTCGTCCGCGTCGCGCTGGAACGCTGCATGAAAGAAGGCGGGTTCACCGCCGGGGATGTGCATCTGGGAATCGCAGGTCTTCGCGCGATAACCCGAGAGCTCGAGATGCCGCTTCTGCCAGACGCGGAAATCGATTCTGCAGTGCGCCTTCAGGCCCTCGACGTCATCCCGTTCGCGATCGACAAGGCTCTCATCTCCGCGCGACCGCTCGAGGAGACCGTCGGCCCCAACGGAATGCCCGAAAGGCGCGTTCTTGTGGCAGCGGCCCATCGCGACTTGGTCGATCCCCTGGTCGAGGTTGCGACCGCGGCCGGACTCGTCCCGGTCAGCATTGAGCCGACGTCCTCCGCGATAATCCGGGCCCTTTTCAGCACTGAGACGGCGATAGATGGCCCTGAGGCAATTGTCTCGGTCGGTGCCGACCTCACGACGGTTGCTGTGCACGAAAACGGAGTCCCGCACTTCGTGAGAACCATCGCTGAAGGTGGCGACACGATCACCGCCGCCATCGCCGGCGTACTTGACCTGCCCCTTGCAGACGCCGAATCGTTGAAGCAGAACCTGGATGGGGCAGCTCCGCACATTCATACCGCCATCGGAGCCGCCCGCGACGCCGCCATGTCATTGATTGGCGAGCTCCGCAGCTCGATCGACTATTACGCGACATTGACGGGTCGTAGCCCCGTTCGCCGCGTCGTAATCACCGGTGGCGGGTCCCGTCTCTACGGCTTCGCTGAGCAACTGCAACAGCAGCTTCGCCTGCCGGTGTTCATCGGCAGCGTCCTGAACCAGATCGACTGCTCGCGACTCCATCTGCCGACCGAGGAAATCCGCCGCTTGGACGCCTCGGTGGCCGTTGTGGTTGGTCTTGCGATCCAGGGATCGAAGGACGTCAAGGAGCTCGATCTTCTCCCACCTGAGGTGATCCTGGGGCGCAAGCGCAAGCAACTCGAGCGCACTCTCATGCTCGTCGCCGTGTTCATTGTTCTGGTCATGGTCGCACTCGGTGCCCTCCGCTTCCTCAAGGTGCACGACGCGGAGAATCAGGTCGCGAGCCTCCAGAACCAGATCACGGCGGTCAGGATTCAGATACCGAAGTACAACAAGGTGCAACAGGAGCGATCCGAGATCGTCGACTTGTCGGCAGTCAGCAACCCGATCGTGAACGACGAGGTCTACTGGCCCGGCGTGATAGCTGCCCTGAGGCACTCAACGCCGAGTGGTGGCACCATCTCGACCTTCTCGGCGGCGATCGTTCCTCGTACGATTCCCGCCACAACCGCCGGCGCCCCGGCAGCGGTAGTACTTCCACCCTCCGAGACCCAGATCGCGACTCTAAACCTGTCTCTCGCGTCGTCGGCTGGATACCCCTACTTCCGGAGCTGGTACTACTCCGTTGACGGTTCGGGGAAGCTCACCGTCAACGGCTTCAGTGGGATTACAGAGGTAACGTCACCAAGCGTCACATTCTCCGCCACCGTCGGAGTAACTGGCGAAGTCACGTCGATCAGGGCCAACGAATTCAAGGTGCCATAATGAGCGGACTTAGAGCTATAAATCTCGATCTTCTGAAATCCAAGGTCGTGCTGATAATCACCGGAAGTGTGATCCTTCTTCTCATCATCTGGTGGTTCGCCTGGATGACACCCGAGAGCAACAAACTCGCCACGGTCAACTCGCAAATCGCAGCTGATCAGACGACCGTGAGCCAGTTGAACGCGGAGCTGACGTCCTTGAAGGCGGAGAGGAAGCTCGTCCTGAAAGAGCTCCCCTTCCTAAAGAAGGTGACGACTGCGATACCTCCGACAGAGGATCCCCCTGGGATCGTCGACTCGCTCAACACCCTTGCAAATCAGACCGGTTGCAATCTCTCGTCGGTCACACCAGCAGACAGCCCCACGCCCAGCGGTACGCCCGGCTTGTCGAACATCAGCGTCACTTTCGCCCTCTCCGGGACCCACAGTGATGTGTTTAGCTTCCTGAACCGCTTTTACAAAATGAAGCGGCTCATGACAATCGACTCTGTGAGCCTCGCGCCAACGAGCACCGCCGCCAACATCCTGGCCGCTGGTGACGGACAGCCATACAGCATGGCCCTGACTGCAACGGCCTACACGACCTATGTAGCACCAACGGGGACAACCTGAGCTCTGCATGCTGCATGCGGCCGTTTGTAAGAACATTGGATGGCGTTGCGCGTCGGTGGTCCGGCGTGTCTGCAGCCCGCATTGAGCTTCGGTCAACCCGCGGTCCAGCCTGTTCGCCGACCAGATAACCAGCTCGTCGCATTCAAATGCGAGCGTCGCCTCCCAGTCTCTGAGTCCCAACTGGCCTGAGGAGAAGCGCCGGGTGGATTAGCTTGCGGGAGGTGGCGGCGCGGACCTGGTGGAGGCCGCCTTCCTTGTCCGCCCGCTGCAAGACCATGCGCTCCGCAACGCGTCGTCATCCTCGATGACACGAGCACCACACGAATCGAGTCCCGACAACGAGCCCGTGATCTGCAGACGGCTCGAGTCGTGTACACAACGATTGACCGGGCGCCGCAGGACGAAGACCCGCTCTATCGGATAAGAGAGCTCCTCCTCTCCGGTGCCGAGTTGACGACCGCGGGTACGAGCGGGTGTAGTTCGGAACTGCACCTCGGTTACCCATCCGACGAGAACCTCGGCTCTGTTCGCCAAGGAGTCAGCTCCTGACGTCTATCCCGCCGACGATTCAAAACAAAGAGCACTTCCTCCTCGAAAAGCGACAGCCGACCCGTGTCGAACGAAGATTGAGATTCTCGAGATCGTCTCACTCGTCTTCCAAACGCTGGCAACAGGAGATCTAGATCACTACCCGACGGGCGCCTCGAATGGGCCGAGCGAGAGACAATACTCTTGCGCCAGACCAAGGGCGTGAACTGGCTTTCAGCGTTTCGAACTACCAGCTATGAGCGCTGCTGCACGCCGGCTGCGTCGCTTGGCAGCAACGACACCGTCCCTTGAGGATCTGGGCTTGCGCTCCCAGTCAAACGCGTAGAGCTTGTCATTCCGCGGTTCTCTGTGACGAGACTCTTCGCCTGAGTTGGTTCCGCGCGAGGCTCCGGTGCAATGGCAGCAAGGATCTCGTCTCTCACATCCCTTGGCTTTCCTCGCGAGTCGCTGCACGTGACGACGCAGCCTCATCGGAGAGATCGAACACTGCTCCCCAGAAGGCTGCTGAGCGCCTCCTGACGTGATGTATTGGGCTGCAATTGCGGGTCTCTGTCGCTTCGCCAAGGATTTAAGAGCTTCCGGCCCAGTCGATCGACACACTGTCCTGTTAGGGTACGCGGAGAATGCTTAGTCGGCCATGCGGCATTGACACTGCGCGAGCCGCAACGACAAAAGAACCCCCCGTGGCCAACGGTCACGGGGGGTTCTCATAACCTCATCTCCTGCTCGACCCGCCGTCCCAGAGGCAATCGAGGCAGGGATGCTCTAGTTCGTTATGCGGCTGGGAAACCCGTAGTGCTGGTTTGAGTTGGAGCAGTTTGACTGCCCTTGCAAGTCGTCGAGGACTGTCCGGTCCTCCACACGGCGTAGGTTGTGCCGACGCCGGTCCCGCCGAATACATCGTATCCAGCTGCTGTGTTGTCCTCGATGGCCCAACACTCCTTCGTGCCGGCTGAGTAGGCGGCCAACACAATGTCGCTTCCGGTGCTCGAAGGCACAGCGTAGACCGAGATAGTGTTCGACGCTGTCGACGCTGTCGTGCCGGTGACATAGGTGAGGCCGGTGTCAATGGCGGTTATGGTCGAAACCGCGGCGTTCTGCGGGCCACCGTTGATGCCAACGTAGGTCTGATTCGCCGCCTCGAAGTAGGTCTTGGCACCCGTGAGCGCCGTCTGCAGGTTCGACTGGGCGGCGGTGTTGTTCGCGGTCTTGGTCACCGACAAGAACGTCGGGATCGCGATCGCTAACAGGATGCCGATGATGAGCAAGACGACGAGCAGTTCGATAAGTGTAAAGCCTTGCTCGCCTGCTTCCTCTATCTGGAGGCGCCGTGCACGCAGCCTCTCAACATTTCTCATGAAGCTTTCCTCCCTCGGGTCAATGAAAGTACTACCGAGTAAAGTATCGACAGCACCGTCAGGAACTTTAGCGGATTGTGCCTTCCGGAGTCTTAGGCCTAGTCGAGGTGCTGGCATCAAACTCTGCTCTCGCTGCTCCTCCGGCGCTCCGCAGCGCGAGCCCATCGTTGGCCTACTTCACACCATCAATGTTGCTCCACTCGAAGCAGAGAACCTTTGATGGAAGCCGATATCAGAGGGTCGAGTTCAGCTGTCACCAGAGCGGTCCGGTACCAATGGACGGCCTGGGTCCAGTCCCGTTGAGCCTCGGCCACGGCCCCAAGTCCCTCAAATGCTTGGGTGTACCACCGATCGCACGACAGGGCGTGGAGGTAAGCGACTCGGGCCTGCTGGTATTGCTTGAGCTCGAGATCGGCACTGCCCAACAGAACCCAGATGTGGGGGTTCCGCGAGTCCCGGCTTGCGGCAACAGCGGTCCAGTTCCGTGACTCTGCCAGAATCCTCAGATCGACAGAGGCCGGTGTCAGGCTTTCGTAAGCTTCGACCTGGGCAACCTCGAGCGCCGAATCGGGCCAGTAGGGCAAGAGGGTGCTGGCATTCTTGGTGGTTGAGAGACTGAATACCTGGCCTTGGCGATAGTCCGTGCCCCGAGCCATGTCAGCGTCCCCGAGCACCATGGTCACTCCCACCAACAGCGCTATCGCCACGACTGCGAAGGTCGTGATGGCTGCGTAGGGAGCCGTGGAGCGCTCCGTCGCCGCGGCACCCGAGGATGAACTCACAGGTTGGGGCTCGAGTTGGGGAGCTGGAGCGGCTCGTACATGTGGGACGTCTCGGCGTAGTGCCGTGGCAGCTCCGAGGGCCAGGAACGCGAGCGGGAGGATGGCTATGTTGAGCGGTTCCACCAGGTTCACCGCGATCAGCGCAGCCGCGAACCCAAGGAAGCCACATCGCGCAGACTTCCTGACCAGGCCGAACAACCAGACAAGGAAACAAGCCAAACCGAGCAGGCCGGTCGTCACCGCAACCTCGACGAAAACGTCATGACTGTCCGCGAGGACGCGACCAACCAGGACATGCTGGAAGAAGGAAAGCGTGGCGGTCGAGTCAAGTGCGGTTCGGGTCTGACCTGGGCCGGCTCCGAGCAGAGGGTGGTGCAGCACGTAGTGGCCAGCCGCCCACCAAATCCGTATCCTCGCCCCAAATGTCGTCTCAGTCGTGCCCGATGTCACACGCGAGCTGAGGCCAGCTCCTCCGCTGAGGTAGGCGATCGCATAACCTCCGCAGACCAGGAGCGCAAAGACGCCTCCGCGACGGGCGCCGTAGGAATACAAGGCGTAGAGAATCAGACCGGCGAGGACAACGATGGCAAAACGCTCAAAGGTGAACTCGAGCCCGACCGAGAGGAGCAAGACCGCTGCCGCCCAACGCAGTGGAGCGCGACATGCCCTTCCCAGTATGAGCGCCAGTCCACCAAGCAGAAGAGCCTCGAGGTGAATCGGATTCCCAAGGGCTGCGTCTGCCTGTGTGCCGTCGTATAGAGTTAGGCCCCCAATCTGGGGGTTCGCGACGATCTGAAAGACCGCCACGGCTGCGCTGGCGAGTGCACCAAAGGCCAGCCCGGCAAAAAGCCACTGCCGATCATGCTGTCCAAGGGACGCTCCAATCGCGAACGCGCCGGCTACCCCGAGCCAGAACAACCAGCCCGTACCCCACAGGTAAAGCCCAAAGATTCCGATGTTGGGCGAGGGTGATACGAGCGCGGAAACAAGCGCCACGGCGAGAAAGGCCACCGCGGCCGTCGCCGGCCACCGCAGGGGCGAGGCCGTCTTCACGAGACGTACCAGAGGAACGACACCGACAGCGGCAAAGATAAGGAGTACCGCGAATTTCGGCGTGAAGGTACCCGAGTTCACCTTCGGCGAGACCGCCAGGCAAAGTACGGCCGCGCCGATGGCGGCGAACGCACCAAGGCCGGTAACAGTGCTGGACCGGACTCCAAACGAGGCATTGTGCAAAGGCAGCGTTTCGGGCGCGGGTTCACCAGCAGGCTGATTGGCACCGTTGACGACCTCAACTGAGGTTGAATGGTCTGTGATGAGTCGTCCGGTCAAGTGGCTCCTTCCCGTCTTGACGCTAGCCGTCGTCATCGCGACCGAAGCTGTTCATTCACACTATGTAGCTCGGCATGTTTATTCTCTAACTGAAGAACCACGTTTCGGGTGGATCCTGGTTTTCATCGCCTTGATCGGAGCGACTAGCTACGCTGCCGGGCTACCGGACGTCGGTGGGCGTCTTACACGGAGCTTCGCCAGGGCCACTGCTGCTCTGGTAGCCGCCGATGTCATTATCTCGGTACTTCAGCTCTTCACGGGCGCCCAACTCCTCCCGCGCTTTGTCGTTTTCGTCGCATCAGCCATCCTCTTACCCGTCTTCATGCTTGTCTCCCAGCTTTCGAGCGCGACCGAGCGCCGACGAGCTAGCCAGGATCGGGTTGTGGCGATAATCGCCGGCGAAGAAGCTGAGCGCCTGGCCCGCGACACGACAGAACATACTGAGCGCCCAGCCCAGCTCGTGGCAATGGCGCGATCCGAAGAAATGATGCCCACGCCCGAGCAGGCTCGGCCTCTCGCACAACTCATGAAATCCTCCAACGCCAATCTGTTGGTGCTCGATCGCGAAGCCCAACAGCGCGAGGAGATAGTCACCCAGGCAGCCGAGCTCCATTCGAAGGGGATCCGAATCCGGACCCTGTCGCTGTTCTATGACGTCTGGCTGGGCAAGCTACCGATCTCGGAGCTCGAGCGCATTTCGCTTCTATTCGACATCAACGAGATTCACCGGCCATCCTACGCACGTAGCAAACGTTTCTTGGACCTTGTGATCGCGCTGGTCGGAATGGTGGCTCTCGCCATGACCGTTCCGCTCGTCGCAGCAGCAAACCTGTTCGGCAATCGTGGTCCCCTCTTCTACAGTCAACCTCGTGTCGGCAAGAGCGGAGTCATCTTCATGATTCACAAGTTCCGGACCATGCCCCCTGGGAGCGCCTCGTCGACTTGGACCGCTGCCCACGATCCTCGGCTGGGCAACGTCGGGCGAATGCTCAGGCGTCTTCATGTCGACGAGTTGCCGCAAATGTGGAACGTCCTTCGTCACGACTTGTCGATCGTCGGTCCGCGACCGGAGCAACCGCACTACGTAGAGCTCCTCGCCAAGACCATCCCCTTCTACGACCTCCGCCATCTCGTACGACCTGGCATCACGGGATGGGCGCAGATCAACTATGACTACGGAGCTAGCGACCTAGACGCTCTCGAGAAGCTGCAGTACGAGTTCTTCTACCTCCGCCACCAAAGCCTGGCCCTGGACCTTCAGATCATCGGCCGAACGCTGCGAACCGTCTTCGAGGACAAGGCGCGCTAAGCCCGCTCGCCTAGAAGTGCTACCTCCGGCGACTGGGCTTGGCGACCGCGGCCACGAGTCGGCGAAGACACACGACCGAGAAGCGAAGAGCGATCCCGACAGCCACGAAAGGAAGCAACAGCCGGTCGGAACCACTCGTGGTTCGGCGGGCGAATCGCCACAACGACCAGTGGTGAGCAGCGATCATCCTAAACGGGGCGGCAGCGGTCGAGACGCCTGCAAGATGCAGCACGTGAGCCGACGACTCGTAGCCAATGCGCCATCCGGCCTGTGTCAGCCGCCAGCACAGGTCCACTTCCTCCACGTACATGAAGTAGCGGTCGTCAAACCCGCCGACGGCATCGAAGGCTTCTCGTCGGACTAGAAAACAGGCACCGGTCACCCAATCGACGATGCCAGTGGCGGCCCGGGCGCGGTTCGCTTCTCGGTAGCGCCTGCTGTACGTGCTCCCGGGAGCCAACACGCCGAGGGCCGCTTGCAGGCTCGAGCGACGCACCGTTGGGAACGCTCGTCCGGACGGGTGCGGGCCTCGGTCGATGCCGACCAGCGCCGGCCCGACCAGTCCCAGCGACTGATCCCTTTCAATGCGGCTAAGCAGGGCGTTCACGGCCCCGGTTTGAATCTGGAGGTCGGGATTGCAAACGAGAATCAGATCCCCCCCGACTTCATGAGCACCGAAGTTGACTCCGCCGCCGTATCCGAGGTTCCGGCCCGTATGCAGCACTCTTACCTCTGGGAACCTTGCAGGAAGGCAGTCAAGTGAACCATCGGTCGACCCGTTGTCCACGACAACGATCTCTCGGACGTGCTCTCGCTCCAAGCTTGCGACACACTCGCTGAGAGCGTCCCCCGCGTTGTAGTTGACGATGACGGCGGCAATGGCGCACATCGACGGCTGGTCTTCCGAGGAGTTCATCGCGCAGGACCTAGAACGTCGACAAACGCGCTCTGCCAGCCGTTCGACCAGTGTCGGTAGTCCCCGGAGGCAAGTGCTCTTAGGGCGGGCACGATCCGACCCAATCGAGAACTTGACAACGAGGCCCTAAACAGCGAGTGAGCGATCTTGGCCTGTAAGGCGTCGCAGTCTCGGTCGTTCAGCGAGCCGGGACGGGCACGTTCGAGGCGGAGCCGGAATTCCTCGAGAAGCGCTGCGTCTGTAATGGAGCGCGCTCTGGGATTAGTGGCTGTGATCCGGCGAGCAAGGCTGGTTCGGCTCCTGAGCCCAACGGAATTGGCGCCATGGAGCCGATACTCCACGAGCTCGTCACTTAAAGGCACGAGGCCCCCGTCTATGAGCAGGCCGAGCGCGAGCCACCAATCAGCGTGGGCAATTTCCGGAATGGGTAGCAGCAAGTCGAGTTTGTCCCGCCTAAAGCCAAGCGCGTGGCCAGCAACAACGTTTCGTCTCAGCAGCACCTCGAAACCGGCGCCAGTGGCGACGGATGCCTGTTCGGCAACTCCGAATCGCAGCGTTCGCCACAGCGATCCCGCCAGAGGATTACCCGCTTCGTCGATCAGAGCGGAATCGCAGAATGCACCGGCCGATGCGGGGGCGCTCTCGAGAACACGGGTCATCTGCTCCATCTTCTCGGGACGCCATCGGTCGTCCTGATCGCAAATGAACACTATGTCGGACCTTGCGCGGCGAAGGACGCTTTCGAGATTGGCGACACGGCCGAGTGGAACGGCTCGAGTCTCGATTGAAACAGCGACAGATACCGACGACGCCCAACGCTCGACCACCTCGACAGTGCCGTCCTTCGACCCGTCGTCACCGATGATGACTTCATCGGGCGGCCGGGTCTGTGCAGAGATGGAAGCAAGCTGCTCGGACAGATACTCGGCACCGTTGTATGTGCACAGACAGATGGAAGTCGACGCGCTCATCTGAACAATGGGAGCTCGACCCCGGCGGACCCGAGACGACAATAGGGATCGTCCAGGCACAGAGCTGGGTGGTAGTAGGGGTCGGCCTCGGCGAGCTCGGATGCGAACTCGCTCCGAAACCATTCGACTTCGCTCAGTTGCATGCTGTGACCGAGCTGTCGGGGTGGGGTTTGGCGATGGAATTTGGGAAGTTTGAACCGGGCAGCCGGCTCGTAGAGGACTCGTTCACCGTTGCGGCGCAGCGTGAAACAAAGCGCGGCCACGGCCAGCTCGGCTGATAGTGATAGCGGGAGCTTCTCTAAGATCGCCGCGGCGTCGCGGCGTACCAGGATGCATTCAGCCCCGAGAGCAGAGACCTCCCGCTGCACTATCGCCATCGCCTGATAGCCGGGACGAAGCGCCGGAAGGCCCGCGAGGACAGGTCCGACTAAACCTCCTAGCCCAGCCACTAGCCCTGCGCCGACAATATGGGATCCCTCGACCACACATCCACCGGTGGCACCTACGCCAGGTCGATCTGCGAGCACGACGAGCTCTCTGGCCCACTGGCGTGAAAGCGGCAACAAGAGCGGGTCAATGAGAACGACCAGATCCGTTCGAGCAGCCCGCAGAGCCGCGCTCGCCCTCGATGCCCAAGAAAGCGCCCAATCACCTTCTTCAAGGATTACATCCCCCAGGTTGACAGCCATGCCAGCAGTGGCGACCAAGTCCCGGGAGCGACCCTCCCAATCGCGCACAACGCGCCCGATGCCTGCTGGCGATGCCGGGGCCCGCAAGATCGGCGCGATCGTGACCACTGTTCCAGATGCCAGATGACGAGAGCAGTGGTACCGCCCGATTGACCTCGGGTCCTGCTCTACAGTTGCCTGCTCGCCGCGCCGGAGCAGGGCTTCGGCGACCGCGGATCGGCCTGCTTCTCGCGCCCAAGGCTTCGCCAATGGATCCGTCGCGGCCGAACCGGTCCCTGATCTCCAGTGATACAGAATGCGAGGGATATGCACTACCGATCCGGCGATCTCGGTTACGCGAAGCGCAAGATCGTGATCCTGGCTGCCGTCGTAACTACTTCGTAGACCTCCGACCTTCTCGACAAGAGCGCGGCGCACGACCAGAACGTGGCCGAAGTACATGCCTGAACACAAAAGATCCGGCGACCAGGCCGGCTTGAATGCGGGAGCGAAGCGGCGGCCATCGGCTGAGATCTTGTCGGAGTCGCTATACAGGACGTCTGTCTCGGGCCGGTCTCTTATCGCTGCAGCGATGACTTCGAGGGCGTCGCCGGCCAACTCGTCGTCGTGATCGAGAAATATGATGTACTGCCCCGTTGAGGCAGCTAGAGCGCGGTTGGTTGCATTGGCAATTCCTTCGTTGTGCTCAGAAACGATGACCTCGATCCGGCTATCAATTGCCTCACAGCGGCGCAACAGCGCGAGGACCTCTCCGTCTCCGCCGCAGTCATCACAGAGCTTGAACTCGAAATCATCGAATGGCTGGGATAGCACTGAGGTGACGCACCTCTCCAGACCCCAGAGCGGCGGCCGGAAAACGGGCACAACAATGCTGAACAGGGGCTGGCCTTCAGAGTCCGGGCGGACTCTCGACGAGATGACCTCAAGGGTTCGCTCCGGCAGCAGCACTTCGTCGCCACGCGCGACAAGCCACTGTTCATAACGGACGCGGTCTGCTCCGGCGTCCAACGGGTATCGGCGGCGACGAACTGAGGCCCATAGCGACATCGCTACGCGGCGGCTGTTTCCGAGCGGACCTGCGAGCTTCGATCCAGCAGCGCCTGGCGACGCAGCCTTGGTGGGACGTGCAGGATCATTACTTGGATCGCCGGCACGCCCATCGCTGCTCGCGTAGTACCACCGGCGCGCGGCTGAAACCAGCCTCAAGGCGGCACGCTGTCTGCCCTCGTACCAGCCGATACGAACGCGCCAGTTCAAGTCATTCCCAGCACAAAGTCAGGTCCGAATTCCTGCCCCTGATCGCCGCTACCCGTACGCGCCAAGATGTTCGTCAAGTCGCACACGGGGGAAGTGTACTCATCTGCAGATTTCGTTCCGTGGAGACTATATGCATTTAGGATGGCTCCGGACTCCGACTGGCAGACCAGATGCGCAGAGGCTGGACGTATGGCTCGTGGTCATTTGCCTGGTTCCGCTCTTTGGCGTCGTAGTGAACCTAGCTCTCTCCTCTAGGCCTTTGAACAGTGAACGAACGTTCCGAAATGAGACGAGGCACGATTTCGGTAAGAATGGCGGCGATCGGTTCGCCCCATCCTCGAGACCAGCCCCTACACTCTTTGGCGATGCAGGCATTCTTGGGACAGCTGCCAACGGCAGACTCCGATCGGGGCTCTCGTCGACAGCGGACCGTCAGCTGACGACGAGAGCCCCGATCGTAAGTTGACTGCGCTTCCCCCGCCCTCCGGACCGGATGAAGGTTCACAAGCCGGAGCCCTACAGGTCACGGGCCTTGGTCGTAACGCCGCGTGGTTGTACCTGAATGCAGGAGCATCAGTGTTGGGTGGTCTTTACTTGCTCGCCTTCTCCTTCAGACACCTCGGCGCGTCCACTTACGGCATCTACGCTCTCGTGGCGACCGTCCTTGGTGTCTTCGGCACTGTCGACTTCGGTCTGAGGCTCCTGGTCATCAGAGCTACAGCGCGAGACTCCGCGTCCTTCCAGGAAGACGAGCGACATCGCGCCCGAAACGATGTGGAGGCTGCGCACACGACCTACGTCGCGTGGGGCCTCGCAGTTTTCGCGGCCACGTGCATCGTGACCTTGGTGGTCGCTTTCGGCAGGTACCGGTCCATCGCAGGTAGGCACGTCCCCCTATTGGTGTTTCTCGTCGGGCTTTCGGTTGCATTGAACCTGGCCAGCTCCTCGTTTGCTGGCATCCCTGCCGGACGACGTCAGTTCCACGTTCCCGCAATCGGGGGTCTTGCCGGAACGGCAGTCGAGATCGCGATCGTCGTCGCGACAATAAATTCTCTACATCTAGTCGCCCTTGGCGCCGGTCTGCTGGCAAGTGTTGTCGTCTGCCAAGGCTATTGTGGCTGGTGGACCCGACGGCACGAACGCTGGTTCCGGACTCTCCCGCGAAGGATTGGCTGGGTCGACATTCGTCGAGTCGCGTCATTCTCTGCTCCTCTTCTGGTCTTATCGGTCTCCGGACAGGTCATTTCCGCGACCGACCTAGTAGTGGTTGGGGCCGTCGCGACTGCGGCCGCCGTCGGCCTATACCGCGCCGGATCGATCGTGCCGTCGCAAGCGATCACGCTGCTCTTCACGGGCTATGACACGGTATTTCCCCACCTCGCCGGCACCCGCGACAGCGATGGCCAAGAGAGCGCTACACGCTTTTTGACGCGCGTAGCCGCGTTTATCTCTGGCGCGATGTTCGCGACAGTGATCGTTCTACGCGTCGATGTCATCGCAGTCGTTACTGGCCGCGCGTCCCATCTCGGTGAAACCGTTCTCGTGGTGTTTTGTTGCGTCTGGTTGGCGAATGTCCCCGTTCACGGACTCAGTCTTCTGCTGATAGCGCGCGGTCGTCAGAAGCGCTTCGTGTGGCTGGTAGCCACAGAAGCAGCCGCAAATCTCGCCCTTACGGTTGTCTTCGCCATAGTCATAGGTCCGATCGGAGCCGCCTACGCCACTTTGGTCACAATTGTGGTATCAAACGTCGTCATCTTTCCCTACCTGGTACGCGAGGAGTTCTCAACGGGAGCGGCGCGCCAGACTGTCCTGGAGGCACTTGGATCGATAATCGTCGGCGGTGCCATCGCTGCGCTTGCATCGGCCCCGGCGCTCCAACTCGGTGCCACTTGGAGCCGACTTCTTGTGGGCGTCGCGCTCGGCGGCGGCGTCAGCTTCGCCCTCGGACTCTTGCTGCTTCGTCACGGTGGGCGTTCTATCTTGGCGACAATGATCCGCGACGCGAGGACCCTCTGATCATCGGGATGATCATGAGACACCGCGACCCGTGAGCCGGCTGGCATGCTAGTTGCATGTCGACCAAGACATGGGAGTCTCCCTCCTTCACCCACCGGCGCGACGGCGCGCCGTCGTTCGTGAGGGGTTTTGCCCGTAGCACGTGGCACTACCGACACAAGCGACTGCCTTACCTGAAAAGGGCCCCCGCGCAGTACCTTAGCGAGGTTGTTCGGAGGGGTATCGAAACGACCGATGAACGACGGTTATTGGCCCAGGCTCGCGGCGACGATGACGTGTGCTGGGCTGCCAGTGACGAAGCCGAACCTCTTGTCACCGTACGGATCGCCACTTACAACCGTGGCCCTCTTGTCGCTGAACGAGCCATCGCATCCGCGGTCCGCCAGACCTATGGCCGGCTCGAAATTCTCGTGGTGGGAGACCACTGCGACGATGCCACCGAACGCGCCGTTATGTCGGTAAAGGATCCTCGGCTTCGCTTTTTCAACCTCGCCGAGCGTGGCCTTTACCCTACGGACCCGACACTGCGATGGATGGTGGCGGGAACGGTGCCAATGAATGCGGCGCTCGCGATCGCTCGGGGGGCCTGGATTGCACCGTGCGACGATGACGACGAGATCACCGACGATCATGTAGAAGTCCTGCTTCGCGAGGCCCGCTCGCGCAGACTCGAGTTCGTGTGGAGCAAAGCTGCGATGGAGCTTGAACCTGGCATTTGGGAGGACGTGGGAAGGTCGCCGCTCGCGCGCGGCCACATAAGCCACGGATCTGTCCTCTACGCCGGAGGGCTTCGGTTCTTTCACCACAACGAGAACAGCTGGAAGCTGGCTGAACCAGCAGACTGGAACCTATGGCAGCGCATGCAAGCCGCCGGAGTCAAGATGGGTTTCGTGGAGCACGTTACCTACCGGCACTATCTGTAGCCGGATCGGAGAGGCTGATGCGACTACCGTCCATGGCGCGCCTACGGCGTCGCGGCCGGGCCATCACGAGAACCGCCCTCCGCAGACTCCGGAGAAGCCGGACAAAAAGATATCTTCGGAGCGCTGGATTGTCCGAGGGAGCAAAGGTCCACCTGGGATGCGGACCTGTCCGCCTCGTGAACTGGGTAAACGTCGATATCGACAGCGCCGTCAAGCCTGATCTTCGCGTCGACCTGCGCTACGGCTTCCCTGCTCCTGCATCATCGATCGCGTTCATCTTCTCCGAGCACGTCTTCGAACACCTCAGCCTCGAGCATGGGGTTCAGCTTCTCGTCGACTGCCGAAATGCTCTCTCTCCTGGCGGCGTGATGCGCATAGCGATGCCTGATTTGCGCTACCTCGTGGACCATTATCTGGGTGACTGGAAAGACCAGGCCTGGTTGCGGGACCCGGGTTGTTCGATGATCGACACTCCGGCCCGGATGCTCAACTTCGCCCTGCGATCGTGGGAGCATCTGTACGTGTACGACATCGACGAGCTGACATTGAGGTTGAACGAGGCGGGTTTTTCTGAGGTCACGACTCAGGAGTGGGGACAGTCAGACCACCCTGAACTCAGAGGGCTCGAGCGCCGGCCTGACTCACTGCTGATCGTAGAGGCAGCCAAGTGATCCCGATCGTCCGTCCTTGGCTACCGCCACTAGAGGAGTACGTTACGTTGCTCGAGCGCATCTGGGAAACGAGGATGCTCTCGAACTTCTCCGAGTTCTCCCAGATTTTCGAGCAACAGGCGGCGGACTATCTCAAGGTCCCCGAGACACGGGCCGTTGTTTCCTGCGATATCGGTATGATCGTCACGCTAAAGTCGCTTGGTCTCCCGGACGGGGCGCCCTGCTTCATCTCGGACTTCACGTTCAACTCGACGGTGAATGCTGCTATCTGGGCTGGGCTAACGCCCAGACTTGTCGACGTAGACCCCTTGACGTTCAACATGAGCCAAGACTCCTTGACCCTTGCCATGCGCGGCCAACCGCCGGGCGTAGTCCTTGCTACACATGTCTTTGGAAACCCGTGCGACGTCGACTCTCTAAGGTCTGCAGCCGATGCTCACGGCTCCCGACTCGTTTTCGACGCCGCGCACGCTTACGGTAGTACGCGCGGCGGAACGAAGGTTGGCGGCTTTGGTGACGCCGAGATTTTCAGCTTCAGCGGAACCAAGCTGGTCACGACGGGCGAGGGCGGCCTAATCGCCACACACGACCCTGAACTCGCAGAGCGGATCACTTACTTGCGTGCCTATGGATTCCAAAATGACTACATCTCCCGTTCCCCTGGACTGAACGGCAAGCTATCCGAATTGCATGCAGCGCTCGGCACTTTGGAACTCGATTTCATCGAGCCATTGCTTGAACAGCGACTCGGCCTACTGGCTCGATATCACGAGCGGCTCGACGGCCTAGTCGGCTGGCAGCAAGTCCGAAACGAAGATCGATCCACATTTAAGGACCTGGCCATCGACTTAGGAACCGGCGATCGGCGGGAAGCAGTACAGGGAGCGTTGCGTGCCGCGGATGTCCAGTCCAAACGTTACTTTGTGCCACTACACACCATGCCCGCCTACGAACGATACTCTGGCTCTGGCGGCTATCCGGCCACTGACAACCTCCACCTCAAATTGCTATGTATCCCCCTCTACGCGGATCTTGCCCTCGAGGAAGTGGATCATATTTGCGAGCTAGTGGTTGGAGCTCTGCAGGCTTAGCAGGAGCCTCCTTGCGCTGATTGTGGCAACGGGTGCGCAGGTACACCGACCATCGTGCAGTCTGGCGGACAGTCCTTCGTAACAACAGCGCCAGCGCCAACTCGGGTGCCACTGCCAATGTGTACGCCTGGAAGAACCGTTGAGCCTGCGCCGCAGTCGACACCTGCGCCGAGTGTCACTCGTCCTGAGATATTCACGCCTGAGCTTATGGTTACGTAGTCGCCGAGGACGCTGTCATGGCTGACAGTGGAATTCAGGTTCAGGTGAACGTGGCGGCCGAGACGAACGTTCGTCGTCACACGCGCGCCAGCGACAATGACAACTCCTGGTGCGAGTTCGCAGTGAGCACCGACGGTTGCAGACGGATGGATGACGCTTGCTGGCACCAAACCTGCTTTCGTGAGCCTCTCGTCGATTGATCGTCGAACTGCGCCCGCTCCGATGGCGACGACAAAGCGCGGAGCGCCTAGTTTGTCTTTGCCATAGCCTCGGTCGACCTCAAGTTCGCTTATAGGCCCCAGAAACGAGACCCCTAGAGCCTCGATCTCCTCTAGGTCGCCGCCTCCGTCCGCGACAAACCCGAGAAGGTCCCACGTGGGTGTGGCCGAGTTCACCGCCCGAACGACGTCGAGAACTTCCCGACCGTGCCCTCCTGCACCCACTATGACGAGCGGAGTTCCTGAAGATGACGCACCGAGCGTGTCGTTCACGATGGGAAGCGTATGGCAGTTCCCGCCACACCAGAGGGAATCTCGGCTTCACGTCCAAACCTTTTTGCGATGCCTCGCGCGAATCCCAGTCCCCAAGCAGCGTGCATCGTAGGGAAGGAGGCAAGCAAAGTCGGGACCGCGGGAGGATCGCTCACGAGCTCGACAACACCGCGACCGAGGACGAGCGAAAGGTAGGCGGCCATGACCTGGCGCCGCCACGGGCTGACCAGACCGACGAAAAGCGCGGGCACAGCGAGCTGTCGGTAGGAGATTGACCGAGGGTGCTTGCGGATGGTGCGGGCTCGATTGTGGCCATAGCGATAGAACTGCCGCGCCAGCGGCCCGAGCCCGTCGCGACCTAGATAGAAAGACTTGATCGAAGGATCAAGGTATACGCCACCAAAGTCCCGAGCCCGCCAGGCGAGCTCGGCGTCCTCGTTGCCGCCCGACCATTCGTCGTAACCGCCCATCTCGCGAATCGTGCCGGCCATGTAGGCACCGAGATAAACGGTGTCGACAAAGCGCGGGGCACCGCCCTCGCGCCGGAAAGCCGCCGGCCCCGCGCCGATGCGTGAGGTCATCGCCGCGACAATGCCGCGTTGGCGGGCGTCATGAGCCTCATAACGCATCTGCCCGCCGACGATGCCAGCCCCGGAGTGCTGGAGAGCTGCGACGCAGCGCTCCACGTAGTCCGGGGCGAGGGCGGTTCGGGCGTCGACGCGTACGATGACCTCGCCCGAGGCGGCCGCGATCGCGGCGTTCAGACCAGCCGGACGGATGCGCCTTGGGTTGTCGACCACGACGACCTTGGGAAATGAGGACGCGACAGAGCGCGTCTCGTCGCTGGAACCGCCGTCGGCTACGACAATTTCCGTGATGGCGGGATAGCTCTGCCTAACGACCGATCTCAGGCAGCGGTCAAGTTGGGCGGCCTCGTTTAGGACAGGCAGGACGATTGAGACACTGGCGAGCGCGCCGGATTCGTCGCGCATCTTGTCAACTGATCCCACTGACACAGCCGGACCTCCTGGCCACTAGCTTGCCAGTCGGCAAAGCCGTTGCTGACGATCCCTGCCATCGACGCGCGCAGCCCGCCATTGGCGCCTCCGCAACCACGGTCGCAATTGTCCTTGACACGCGAGCCGTGCGTTCTAGACCAGCGGCCAGGGATAGGCCCTGTAATCCTCTCGCGGCGCGGGGAACCGGCGCTTTCGAAGCAGCGACACTGCCCGTCGCTTGAGGGCCTGACACTCGTCTTGCTCGAGGAGCGCTGCGACTGTATCCGGGATCGCCTCGACTACGACCTCACAGGCAGAGAGCATCTCTGCGGGCAGCTCCTCGCCGGCAAAGTCCCACATCACTGTGCGCAGCTTCGCCTCTTCGTGAAAGCACAGACCGTGGTCAATTCCCCAAATCCGCCCTTCGAGGTCTTTCAAAAGATGACCACCTTTGCGGTCGCCGTTGTTGATGAGCAGGTCAAAAGCCGCGATTCTGCGGAGCTGGGGATGGTAGACGGGCTCATTCAACAAGGTGAAGTAGTGCTCCGCGAAATCAGCGTCGACAAAGCGCTGCAGAGACCCCTCACCGTGTGGCCCGTCGTGACGTAGGACGGTCTCCGGCACGACATCAATACCGAGTGCAGCTGACAGCGCGTAGGCCGCCACCTCCCGACGAAACAGCCCTCCGGGATAGTCCCACAGCGGACGCTCGCCGCGCCCGGGCTTGTAGACAGCGCGTTCGTCGGTCTCGTCCTGGCGCACCGCCGCGAGGAACGAATAATTCGAGCTCCACGGCAGCCTGCCTAGGATCTCGAGGTCTCCTCTGGCAAGCAGCTCCAGCCAGGCAGGCCCGTTCAGGTCAGCGGCGGGCGGTGGCCGTTCGTCCTCGGGCACACGTGGCCTCTCGCATCGAGCGGGTACCCGCATAGCGGGCAGGGGGGCCTGCCTGCCTCGACAAGCTCTGTCCCGCGGATGGCCAGTGCGGCGGCTTGTTCTCGAGTTATCGAGACGCGAACACTCGAACCGGCGTCCTCCTCGATCTCAAGCTCGAGTTCATCGGCGAGGCCGAAGAGCGCTTCGACATCGGCTTCCGGCTCAGTTCGGTCGATCTCCTCGGCGACGAGGATGATGCGATCAAGATCCTCGTCGTAGCTGACGCCGAGGGAGCGCACAACGAAGTCGGGCTCGGCGAAGGGCTCGAGCGCGAGCTCGCTGCCAGAGGGCAGCTCGCCCGGACGCTCCAGCTCGGCGAGCATCCGACCGAGGAAACGAGCCAAGGCGGAGACCTGAGCCTTCTCCAGCTTCAGCGTTCTTATGAAGACGCCCTCGCGCACTTGCAAGAGGAAGACGCGCTCACCCACAGGGCCGACTGTCCCAATGGTCACCCTGTCAGGGTTGGCCAGCTCGAAATCGTCGCTCACCTCGACATCTCCCGCGTCGGCACAAGACCGGCAGGGCCGCTTGTCACGCCCATGGCGAGCACCGCCGGTCCTCCAGGGCCGTAGACGATCGTCGAGATCGAACAGGGGGCGACGACGATGCGCTGGAAAAGGTCGAGGGGCACGCCGAGGACGCTCGCCAGCACGACCTTTATGCAATCTGCGTGTGAGACGGCCACGACGACCTCACCGGGATGACCGTCGCGAATCATCGCGATCGTGTCGGTGAGCCGGGACTGGAGCTCGACGAACGACTCACCACCTGGAAAGCGGAATCCGGACGGCCAGCGTTGAACCGTCTGCCACTCGGGCAGCTTGCACAGCTGGGCGAGGCTCTCGCCCGTCCAGGTACCGAAATCGCACTCGATGAGGCCGCGCTCGGCCACAACGGGCCGAGCCACGTGGGCGGAGATAGCCAGAGCTGTCTCGCGCGTCCGCTCCAGAGGAGACGAGTAAAGGGCCGCAACAGAGATCGATGAGAGGGCTTCGCCTGCCTTGGCAGCCTCGGCGCGACCCTGCTCAGACAGGTGCAGGCCCCGTGCTCGCCCAGGAAGCACCTTGCCGGTGGTGGCCGTCGATCCATGGCGCACGAGGCAGACCACTGTCGAGCGAGGTGGTTTGCGACGAGATGACGGCACGACTGACACCGTAGCCTTTTGATCGTGCGATCGGCCGTCTGGCGTCTGGAACAGTTAGGCCGCGAAGTGGCCACCTGCAAGCGTTGTCCCAGGTTGGTGGCCTGGCGGGCCCTAGTAGCCTCCAAACCACCTGCGTCGCACGCCGGCGAGGCGTACTGGGCACGCCCGCTACGAGGCTTCGGCGATCCCGATGCCAGGCTCGTCGTCGTAGGCCTCGCACCGGCGGCCAACGGCGGAAACCGCACCGGACGGATGTTCACCGGGGACCGCTCGGGTGACTTCTTGTTCGCCGCCTTGCACCGCGCCGGGTTCGCCAACCAGACGCTCAGCCGCTCGGTCGATGATGGGCTCGAGCTGGCTGGAGCTTGGGTGACGGCGGCCGTGCGTTGTGCCCCGCCAGCAAACAAGCCGACGCCTCTAGAGCGCGACACGTGCGCCTGCTATCTCTCCGCGGAGCTGCACGAGCTCACATCAGCGCGCGTACTGCTCGCCCTCGGTGCTTTCGCCTACGAGGCGCTCTGGCGCCTGCCAGAAGTGAGAGGCGGTCAGAGGCTACGACGCGAGCGCTTTGCTCACGGGCTCGAACTGGCACTGCCGCCCTTCGGCGCAGTGCCTCCGCGCACATTGTTGTGCTCTTACCATCCGAGTCAGAGGAACGTATTCACGGGGTTGCTCACTGCAAAGATGTTCGACGAGCTGCTTGCTCGTGCCCGCGTCCTCAGCGCCTGAGCTCTTTTTCGAAAAGGCCCTCAGGCGCTCGCGACCGGGATCCTGCGCGGAGCCGGTTCGGCGTCTTCAGGCCAGCGCCGGCGGCTCACCCGGGACAGCTTGCGCAAGAGCGCCACAGCGTCAGGATCCTCGTCGAAGGCGCGCCGAGTCTCTATGGCGCCGGCGGCCTGCATGGCTGAGATCAGCTCGCGCCCCTTGTCGGTGCGGACCATCGTCAGGGTCCAGCGGGGGAAAGTCCCGATTCCGCCGGTGGAAATGTCGGCGTGCTCAGCAGCGAAGTCAGGGCAGTGCTTGCAGCCTTCCCGGGTCCACTCGTGTGCCTCTTTGAGCGGGATCTCGTGTAGCTCGCCGTCGCGGGTCCAGACCTGGAAGATGCCCTTAATGTTCATCTTCACAATGTCCTCGCGGGCCAAGCCGTAGCGCGCCTCAAACAGCTCCGGGAAAATCGCGTCGTCGAAGGTCTTCGAGCACAACAGCCCTATAGTCAGCACGAAACGTCGCGCGACCTTGCCCGCCTTTCGCGCCGACATGATCGCCGGCGCCGAGGCCTGGCAGCCCATGCCCACAAGGGCAATCCTCTCCGCGCCTGCATCAGTTGCTGCCACATAGGCAAGGGGGTTGGCCGAGTAGGTATAGCGCGACCCTGCCGCCGCGAGCACTTCGGCGCGGTTGCGGGCAACGCCGGGCACAGCCTTCCAGCTCGTGCCGTCACCTTCGACTTCAGACACGAGCGCGGCGTCGATGACGTCATGCTCAAGCGCCCATATCAACAGCGCCGAGACAAGGGCCCCGTCCTGGCCCGCGGCCATTACCTCCGGGTCTGTGGCCCGAGCGAGGAGCACATCCTGAGCTACCCCGTAGATCTCGTCCTCCGTGCGATCGCGGCCAAAAAGGAAAGTGTCGACCTCTGGCTCCCAGGCGCGAAAGCGCGGGCAGGCCCGCGTGCAGAGGGTGCAGCCCTTCTCACCGTGAACGCAGTCGTCGGCTCCGCCCATCTCGGGGACGTGGAAGGGGTGGTAGACGCCTCTTTGGTCGTCGTAGCCAAGAACGTCATATGGGCAAACGACAACGCACGCCGAACACCCTGTGCAAAGACCGGAAGTTACGACCTCCCGGTATAGATGCGACCAATGTGGCTTTTCGGGGGGCATTGGCAAATTCTAGCCATCCTGTGGCCCCGAGCGCCTTTCCTGACGCCAGTAGCTTATGCTCACTCTCCGTGGTAATAGGGCGACGACGTGCGTTCGATTGGGAACCGAGAATGTCCCGATCCGGTGGATGTGGTAGTAGGCTCAGCCCGTGCTCTTGCGCCGGAGCAGCACGTTTTGACGGAAGTCGCAATTGTCGGGCTTGGTCCCTGGGGCTTGAGCTTCCTTGAGCGCATAATCACGAATTCGCGCTCACAGTGGGGACCTGTCCGCGTGCACGTGGTCGAGCCCGGGATGCCGGGGTCTGGCATCTACGCTTCTGACCAGCCGGACTACCTGACCCTAAACACTCCTTGCGGGCAGGTTTCCCTTTACCCGTGGCAAGATGCCGGGCCGTCCCCCGAATACGCTCTCGGGCTCTACGGGTGGTTGGCCGAATCTGGTCATCGGTGGGTGGGCAATAGCTGCCGAATCCGCCCCGAGGGCCGGCCGGTGAGTCCGCAGGATTATGTCCCGCTGCGGATCATGGGTGAATACCTACAGTGGTTCTACCAAAAGCTCGTCGCGTCGGCTCCCTCAAAGGTTGAGATCGTCCACCACCGGGCCGAAGCAGTCAACGTTCTGGCCCGCTCTACTGGACGCGAGTGCGTTCTGTTGGGAAACGGCGAGCAGTTCGAGGTTGATCATGTCATCTTGACCTCTGGCCACACCGACAACGTCCAGCCACCCACAAACCAGGCCCTCGTGGCAAGGCCTTATCCTGTAAGCCGCTTCGCAAACACGATCCCACGTGACGCCAAAGTCGCCATCGAAGGCATGGGTCTCGCCGCTGTAGATGTCCTGACGGCTCTGACTGTGGGAAGAGGTGGCTCGTACGTAGAACGCGGAGAGCAGTTCCACTACATGAGATCGGGCGAGGAACCAGCGATTCGCCTCTTCTCGCGCAGCGGCGTCCCTTATGCCGCCAAGGCGATCGCGACCGTGGACGAGAGCGACGAGTACGAGGCGGTCGTCTGCTCCAGGCAGGCGATCGGAGCCATTCAGGGCGGGCTCGGTACCGGCCGGCCAAGGCGTCAGATTGACTTCCGTTCTGCTGTGTTGCCGATGATACTCGCCGAGATGCAGATCCGTTACTACTCCCAGTCGGCCCTCATCACCGAGGGTCCTTCTGCGTGCGATGAAGTACGCAAGCGGCTCGGGCGGGCCTGGAGCGACGGGTCCTACCAGTCGCTAGTGCGCAAGGTTTCCGCCAACTACGGCGAGTTCGACCCCGCTCGGCACTTGTTCGGGCCGCACAGCAACTACGTCTCCACCAAGGACTACGGATCCCAGATCTACTCGATTGTCGAGGCCGACCTCGGTGAGGCCCTCCGCGGCGGTTCTGCCCCGGTGAAATCTGCCTATGAGGTGCTCCGTCATATGCGCGAACTCATGCGACTGGTCGTCGAGTTCAAAGGACTGACGCTCGAGTCATACCTCGACTTTCGCGACAACATCAAGACCAGGGTTAACCACCTTGTGGCAGGACCTCCACCGCTGCGCTCCAAACAGCTCCTCGCGCTCATAGACGCGGGGCTCGTCACGATTCCCTTCGGGCCCTCGCCCGTCGTGAACGAGGATCGGGCAGGTGGGTTCGAGTTGAGCTCCAGGCGCTTCGACGAGCCGTATTGCGAACACGTGGATTGGCTGATACGTGGGCACCTCGAGAACCCGACAATCTCCCGTTCGACTTCGAGCCTGCTTAGGAGACTCTGGCAGGACGGAAGGCTCCAGCCCCTCAGCTACGGCAGCACCGAGGTGGGCAGCATCGCCTTGAACGAGTCGTTCCACCCGATCGACTCCTGGGGTCAGCCTGCGCATAGAATTTGGGTGTTCGGCTCTCTCACTGAAGGCGTTCGATACTTCACCCATTACATCCCGTCACCGAAGAGCCGCCTCAGGGCCTTCGTGGACGCACAGAGGTGCGTCGAGGAGATCATGGCCTGACGCTGTTGTTGTGGCGGACGCCAGCCACCACAGAATCCGGGCGGCCTTTGACAGGTTCGTCCCGATCGCAATGCAGGCCTTCTCTCGAAGTCAGTAGTTCGGCAACGACACCTAGAGATCGGCCAAGCTCTCAGCCAGCGAGGCCCACCCTTAGAATGTCCACGGTGCATTCGCGATCTAACGGTGGCAATCTCCCTACGCCTAAGCGGTCAACGATGCTCCCGGCAAGGGTGGCCGCCGGTGTGGTCTTGCCGAGTTTCCTCATTGTGCTCGCTGTCATGGGAGCCTCGGCATTACATGGGGCCGGGACCTCTCAGCTACGTCGTGGGCCGGCGTCAATACTGCTGAGCGTGCTCATCACCTTCGCCGGATTGGCTGGGATCGCTTCGCTCGCCCTTTTGTTCTGGGGCCTCGTCACGAGACATCGGAGAAGCCTTGACAGCTCCGAGGCGCAAAGACACTCCCCAATCCTGGCAGCCGGAGGGCTGCTGGCGGTTTTCGCGGGCCTTACGTTCCTGGCCGCGCTCGCCGCCCACCAGCGACATGTCCAGCCCCCACTGGGACTGAGGGAAGGGGCGCTTTCACCGGGAACCTCCACGGTGAATTCACTGCCCCTCAACGCCGCCGCGTCATTTACGACCTCCGGACTCGTCGTAGGCATCGTTGTCGTCCTCATCCTTACGCGGCTCGTGCACTCGATGGGGTGGCGACGCGCCTTGCACAGATTTCGTCCTGTCGGGTCTGAAGCAGACACGGCTCAAGTGTTCGAGTTCACGGGCTCAGAACCAGACGCTCTGAGTTCGCAGCTCGACGGTCTGTTTGTGCCGGACCCGGGCATTGAACCTGATCCGCGTCGCGCGGTGATCGCGTGCTATCTGCAGCTGCTCGATATCGGATCGAGGCACGGCCCTGAGCGCCGGACTAGCGAGACGCCGGCAGAGTATCTCCGCCGGATGCTCGTGGTGACCGCGGCCGCCGCTACGCCGGCGATCTCGCTCACGGGGTTGTTCGAGCGGGCTCGATACAGTCGACAACCAGTCAACGAGTCGATGCGGTACGACGCGATCGCGGCGCTCGGTGCGTTGAAAAATACGCTGCCCGTCAGGACAATACGTTGACGCGGGCGCTCGCAGTCGGTTTCCTGACGATCGCGGCCCTGGTAGGAGTTGCTCTAGCCATCGCGCTTGGAGTCGGAGCGCCCCACCCCGCTGTGCTCGAGCGCGCTGCAGCCGGCGCCTTCGGTTTGCTCGGTATCGGCGCTGGATCGATCGCGCTCTCCACGGCTGTCGAGACGCCGCCTCGAACTAGGCCGCCCGGGGGGGCCGACGAGCCTCCCGATGCTCGCACGGCTGACCTCCTGTCGATCGAGCGATCGCTGCGTTTCGGTGCTTCGACTGCCGGCGACTTCTATGCCCAGACGCGCCCGAGGCTCGTGCAGATCGCGAGCGCGTGCCTCGCTCGCAAGGGTGTCGCGCTCTCGGACAGGGAGCGAGCCGCGGATCTGCTGGGCGCCGATGCCTTCGAGCTAGTCGACCCTTACATCGAGCCTCCAACCGATCGTTTCGCTCGCGGCGTTCCTCTATCGCGGGTGCGTAGATTCGTCGGAGTGCTCGAGGCGCTTGAAGGAGATCGATGACAGCCGCTCAGACCCAAGACTCGGCCGGCTCGCTCGGCATCGCCGACGTCGCCCGCATTGCCAAGGACGTCGTCGCGGAGGTAGAGCATGCGGTCGTCGGCAAAGGCGAGACGATCTCTCTCGTGCTCATCGGCGTGCTGGCTGGGGGCCATGTCCTCCTCGAAGACGTGCCCGGACTTGCCAAGACGCTCATTGTGCGCTCTCTCGCGCGAGTCCTTGGCTTGGAAATGTCCAGAATCCAATTCACCCCAGACCTCATGCCGGCTGACCTGACAGGCTCTGGCGTCTTCAACCAGGCTCGCGGGGAGCTCGTATTCCGACCCGGACCAGTTTTCGCAAACCTCGTGCTCGGCGATGAGATCAACCGTGCTCCTCCGAAGACCCAAGCGGCGTTGCTCGAGGCGATGCAAGAGCAACAGGTGACCGCAGACGGTGTCACGCACACTCTGCCGTCGCCCTTCGCCGTGGTGGCGACCCAGAACCCGATCGAGTACGAAGGGACGTACCCCCTTCCAGAGGCACAACTCGACCGTTTTCTGCTTCGCGTCCCGGTCGGCTACCCGGACCGCGACGCAGAGTGGGACGTGATCAAGCGTCGAGCGGACCGCGGACGCGAAGAGGTTGACCTCGAACGGGTCTGCGACGCCAAAACCGTCCTCGCCATGCGCGCTGTGGTCGAGCGCGTAGAGATCGCCGAGCCAGTCGGCCGGTACCTCGTCGACGTGGTCCGTGCGACACGGTCCCTCGCGGGTGTCGAAGTTGGAGCCAGCCCCCGCGGCTCGCTTGCGCTGCTGCTTTCGGCGCGAGCCCGTGCTGCCCTGGATGAACGCGAATTCGTGCTTCCCGATGACATCAAATCCCTCGCCGTTGCTTGCCTAGCCCACCGGTTAACGCTCTTGCCGGACCTCTGGCTTCGAGGCAGCCGACCAGAAGAGCTTGTTGCCCAATGCCTTGACTCCGTGCCGGTACCTGTAGCTGAGGATTCGTGAGCGTACCGGGCGCGACCCCGAAGGTTGTGGCCTACGCTGCCCTCGCTGGAATCGGGATACTCGCCGCGGTTGTACTCGGAGAGGCGTCGATCGTCGCCCTTGCGGCGCCTTTCGCGTTCGCCTTGTTTATAGGCATCCTGGTCCCCGTCGCTCCTTTGCCGGATATTCGCCTCAGTGTCGACCAGTCCCAGCTCGTCGAGGGGGGGCAAGCGACCGTCTCCGTCGAGTTGATCACGCCGGTTACGGTGCCGCGTTGCGACATCGCGCTGAACATCCCCGCTGGCCTGAGCTCCAAAGGCACGACAGTGTGGGCGCTCCGCCTGAACGTCGATACCCCTCAGCTGATCGAGTTGCCCTTCACGGCCAATCGTTTCGGCCGGTTCGTGATCGGACCAGCCAAGGTGCGCGTCCCGGGCCTATTTGGCCTGCTCGTGAGATCGGACCTTGCGGGCGGCAAGATTCAGCTGGAGGTGAGACCGGCGCTCGGCACCGTGCGAAGCCTCGTGCGGGCGCTGGAGGTGCGGGCGACGGCCGGTGATCGACTCGCACGCCAGCCTGGAGACGGCATTGAGTTCGCCGAAGTGAGGCCCTTCTGTGCGGGCGCACCAGGCAGGCTGAATTGGCGTGTCACAGCCCGAACTGGACAGCCGTATGTGAACTTGCACCATCCCGAGCGGAGCACGGATCTCATCGTGCTGGTCGACACCTTCTCAGCTGTTCTACTGGCTCGTCAGGTACGTGCCGCCACGGGTTTGGCGGCCGCTTACCTCGCCCGCCACGACCGTGTTGGGCTCGTAGCTTTCGGTGGTGTGCTGCACTGGGTCGAGCCAGCCATGGGACAGGTGCAGCTTGAACGGCTCGTTGCCGCGCTCACGGCTACACAGTGGCACCACTCCTATGCCTGGAAGAGCGCTGAGACCATCCCCTCTCGCACGTTGCCGTCGACCGGCTTGGTGGTCGCGATCAGCCCTCTCGACGACTCTCGGATGCTGAATGCGCTCGCGACGATCCGTGCGCGAGGTGTCGACCTTGCTGTGATCGAGACCGTCGGCGGCCCGGAAGAACCGTCATCTCCCGCCGGCGAGATCGCCTCACGATTACTAGAGCTCGACCGCGCAGAAATGCGAAGACAGTTCGGGCGTCGCGGCGTCCCAGTGGTCGCCTGGCGCGATGGTGAACCATTGGAAGCACCCCTCAGTGCGCTTGCCACTTGGCGGCGTCGCGCGCGAGGGCGTGCCGTGAGATGACAAAGTTCGAAACACCACGGCCTTTCGTCGGCATCGCCCTGTCGATCCTCGCGATCTCAGGCGTTGTTGCGTGGGCCGTCAGCCGCTCTGCACCGGCCCAGGCTGCCGCTGTGGCGTTAGCCGGTGTCGCTGGCGTCGTGACCTTCGCGTTCGGGCTTTCCAGGCCGTTCGCGGCGAGGCGCCACCGCACGATGGCCACGGGTCTCGTGCTAGTCGGCGCGGCTGTGGTGACCAGCGCGGCGCACAACACCTCCGGATCTCGGGCAAGCTTCCTCGCTATGTCGGGAGGCATCCTGTTCTGCGCGTTTGAGGTCGCAGATGGTTCGCTCGTTTCGATTGGCCACGTCGAGCGTCGCGTTCGCGGCCACTGGAGCTTGGCTTGGGTGCTCGGTGTGGCTTTCGGCTCAGGGGCGCTGTCCTACGAAGCAGTGTCAACGCGTAGTCTTGCCGTCGGAAGCGGCCCCGCCGCTCTCGCAGTTGGAACAGCTGCCGCGGTGCTCGTGGCGTTCCTCGTGGTTTTCCTGCTTCGAACCCGCGAACACACCGAGCTGTAGGTCACTGAGTCGAACCAACGAGTCGACACTGTGTTTGCCAAGTCTCGACTAGCTCAATTGTCGCCAGGGGATGCCACTACCGATCGGGCGTCGCAATCGCCGCAAGGGTGACGCTGAGCCTGGCTCGACAACTCCATGAGTTGCCAGTCGGGAGTGCACCGAGAATCGGTGCCCTCGAGGAACCGGATGGCTGCCTCTAGCCGAACGCCGCGATATACGCGGCGACCGAGAGAGGGTCCTGTGCGGGGTTCAGCTGGTAGATGTTGTCATCGCCCGCATTGAACCAGGACTGATAGGCAACGTCGTGCGAGGCGATGAAGTTCCCAATGTTGGTCACGTAATCGGGATCGTCACCTTGCGTCGAGACGGTGCCCCACTCCGGGATGCTGAGAGGCTTGCCGTGTGCGGAAGCAAACGCCTCCACGGCATAGAGACCGTCGGGTTCGCCCGCCAGCGCAGCAAAGCGGCCGGATTGCCCAACGAGTGGAATCGAAACGCCAGTTTGATCGTAGGCGTCGACACCGATGATGTCGACATAGGCGTTCCCAGGATAGAAGTCCGCGAGCGGAATGTCGCGGTAGTTCTCGTTGACATTCCAGTCGAATAGGAAGTGGGCGCCCGGTACGGCCCGCATCGCCGTGACTTCCTGGGCGAAGCATTGACCCCACTGCGTCCATGCTGCCTGAGTATCTCCGAGGGAGTCGTTGTACCAAGTGCCGTTCATCTCGTGACCGAGCCGGATGATTGTGTAGCCCAGGCCGGCTGCCACCATATTCGTGGCGAATTCGGTGGCATAGGTGTTGTAGTCGCCAGCAGCGCATTCGGCCGTCCAGTTGGCGTTACTCGCTTCGCTGTCAGGAATCAGGTTCTGGGTATCGATCAACTGGTGGCCCGTGGGGTCGGCCGCGACCCACGCAGGGAATGGGGCACTTGAGCGGGCGATCCATGGATCCACCCAGTCGGACCACGCCGGGTCAGCGTCGCTGAAGGTTTCGATGCAGTTGTAAGTAACACCTGTGTACAGCAGGTCCTGCGCAAGCTGAGCAGGACCATCCGAGATGCACTTGAGCTTCGTGGCACCCGACTGAACCAGTCCGGACTGATTGCTGCCCGAGGGCGGCGTAGTCGTCGTCGGCGGATCGGTCGTCGTAGTAGGCGGCAGAGTCGTCGTGGTCGGCGGCAGAGTCGTCGTGGTCGGCGGGCGCGTCGTGGTTGTAGGTGGATCGGTCGTGGTAGTCGGCGGATCCGTCGTCGTGGTCGGCGGGCGTGTCGTGGTAGTCGGCGGATCGGTTGTCGTAGTCGGCGGCAGAGTCGTAGTAGTTGGCCGGCGGAACCCGTGTCCGCGCCCCGAAGTCGGGCGACTGGTCACCAAAGTCGAACGGCCCGCTGTGGCGAACGCAGAACCGAGGCTTGCTGGCCTGACCTGCGTGGGGACCACACGCAACCTCCGTGTGGTGTTCGACGTTAGGACGCTCATCAGCTTCTGGGGGGCAACCACGTGCAACCTCGTGGCGACAGGGCGAGCCTTTTGCGGCGTGCTCGAATGCGATGTTGCCCCGGAGGTACCAGAGACAATCACCGAGTTGACGATCGCCGCTATGGCGAGCGCAGCGACAAGGCCACCTGCAAGCGCCCGACGCCGATAGATCGTCGCTGTGCCGTGGAAATACTCTCCGGAACGATAAGCGACCACCTGCCGCCCGTTGCCGGGAGAGTTTCGAGCCCGATCTCCGTTGACGCTCGTTCCGGACGACTTCCTAGACCGTGACTCCGCATTCCCTCGCATGCCACAGATATCGGCGCATTTCCTAGGTCAGTTGAGCACTTAGCGCGCTTGTAACACCACTCTCCGCGTTCATGATGTCTAGGCGCTAGCCCAAGCACTCTCCGTAGTAACTATACCACTTAGCGTGGTCACCAGGATGAACTCCCGCTTGCGCGTCCCTGCTCCGAGCCAAACCAGACAGCTGAGAGGCAGCTCGTCCAACGTCTCGATCGACGACGCGAAGGTGGCGAAAAAGCACTCAGGCACCGCGTTTAGCTAGGGGGGCACTGCAACTAGTCCGTCGATGGCCGCGGCCCGGACGCGTCGCTACCGTGGATGAGGTTTCTACCGGAGGCGCTACTGAATGCAGAGGCACGCCGTTCTGTTCCGACGGGCGATGCTCGTGCATAGACTTGAGCGCCGACGAGGGGGCTGCGAGCTCGTTTGCGTGTCACCGCCAACGGTTTCTCTTGGTCGCGCACGACGGGCTGGTATCGGTATGATCTCCAAACGCGGGCGCTAATGGCCAGATTAAGTACTGGCATAGTCTGATTAGGTACTGGCATAGTCTGGCGACTCGAAATCCTCGAATAACCGAGTCAGTGAGGTGAATTGTGGTTCTTTTCCTGTGATCTCTTTTGTCGTCATCGCCTATAACGAAGAGCGCCATATCCGTCGCTGCCTGGAGTCCATTGAAGCGCAGATTGGCCTCGTGGACCACGAGATCATCATCGTCGATGATGGTTCGACAGACGCCACCGCCGACGTAGTGCGTGATATGCAAATGGAGATTGCCGCGCTCCGCCTTGTTGAACAAGAAAACGCTGGTCGCGGAGCAGCTAGAGCGGCAGGCGTTCAGGCCTCGACAGGTGAGCTCGTCGCTATGGTGGACGCCGACATCTGCCTGCCGCCGAGCTGGCTCGAGATCTGTCTGCAAAGCCTCAATGAATATGACGTCGTCGGGGGGACTGCAGTGCCAGACGGTGACGTAACTTATGTTTACAACACGTTTCGGCTAACAGCTCTGGGGGCAAAGGCAACAACTGCAATTACGGGCAACAACGGCCTATACAAGCGCCGAGTATTTGAGCACGTAATGTTCGACCGAGGTCTCCGGGAGGGAGAGGACGTCGATATCAACCATCAGCTGTTAGCTCGTGGCTTCAGGCTCGCTTGTATTCCGGGGCTCGAAGTTGAGCATTCCGAACACAAATCACTGGCTGCTTCGGTGATGTGGTTGTACGAGAGTGGACGCGGCGCATCACGTCAGCTCTTCCGTTATCACGAGTTCCGGCCGCCCGACTTCGCCTTCGTGGGCATGCTCGCCATCGTCGCCATCACTCTGCTCACTCGATCGAGGGCTCGGTTCGTCGCTAGGCTTTTTTTGCCGGCGTACCTCGTCGCGACCAGCGAATTGCATTTGCACGGCCGGTTTGCCGCCTCAGGGCCACCCGGCTATCGCAAGCGCTACGTAGGGGCGGTTGTCGTCAACGCGGGCCTGATCGCGGCGTACTTTGCGGGACGGGCGGTCGGCGTCGTCCACTTCTGCCTCAACTCCGAGCCCACAACAGGTAAGTGAACCTGGGGCTCGCTAAAGGTCCGAGTACCAGCTCGTGCAGGCCGATGAGATCGTGCCCGATTCGCTTAGTCGCGATCTCCCGCTCGCGGACTCGTGACACTGCCGCCGTCGAACGCCGCGCTCGCACACACAGGCGGATGGCCGTGAGCCGTCATCTACGCCAGCCTTTTCGGAGCACGACCGACCTCCGGTTTGCGATTGCGAACTGGTGACCCAGTGTGCGGCTTGCCATTTCCGGTCTCGGATAGGGCAGTGTCTCCGGGCTCGCTGGCTGGTTCACTACTGTTGTTCTCCGAAGTCAGTGTTCCGATTCCACTAATGTCGAGGAGGGCTCGAGCGTGGACGCCGAATCGTCAGCAGCTGGCGCTCCGCGCATCAGCGTCGTTGTTTGTACCTTGAATGGAGCAGAGAGGCTCCACAACTGTCTCGCTGCTGTCCGACAGCAGTCACTTGGAGCAGAGCTTCAGCTCATCCTTGTTGACGACGGCTCGACCGATAACAGTGCCGAGGTCGGAGCAACGTACGGCGCCGAGGTGATTCGCCACCCAGTAAACCGCGGACTTGCGGCCGCACGAAACACCGGGATCACCGCAGCGCGAGCCCCTATAGTCGCGACGCTCGACGACGACTGTGAGCCTGAACCGGAATGGGCCGAGCGCTTACTGGGCGGATTCACGGAAGAAGTAGTCGGCATCGGAGGGCTAGCGCTACCGGCCTCGAATGAAGGGTTCTTCAACGGTTATCTCGACCGCAATAACCCACTGGCTCCGCTCGAGATTGATTTGGCCACAAAGAGGACAGTTGCGTATCGATTCGGCTTGTATCTGCTTCGCAACGCGCGTTTCTCCCCCACCGGCGCGCGTTCAGTTCATGCCTTCGCCACTGCCAATGGCGCCTTCCGCGCTAAAGCCCTTCGTCAGTTGGGCGGTTTTGACGAGGGCTTTCACAGCGATGAGGGCGGTGAAGACCTCGATCTTTGCCTGCGGATCAGCGATGAGTACGGACCCGGCGCACTTCGCTTCGAGCCTTCCGCGGTTATCAAGCATCACTTCGATACTGACCCGCGAGCCCTGCTCCGCCGCTGTCGCTCGTACGGCATGGGCGCGGCCAGGCTGTACTGCAAACGCAACGATCTCCCCCCTACAGTGTTCCCATTCCCGATACTCATCGCGGGATTGCTAGCCTGGTCGCGCGGTCGAGCAGTGCGGTTGATATGTGCTCTCCTACTCCCTCAGATGCTATATTCAAAGGGTTGCAGGAGCGCGTTGCAGCGACATTCTCTCGTGCCGCTCCTTGATTGCTACTTGAAGCTCGCCGAAGAAGCGAACTTGAATATCGGATTCGTCACCGGTTTGTGGCGCTCATTTGGTAGCTAGCCATCGGTCAGCTCGTAGCTACCGTCGCAGCGAGTCCGCCAGACAGAGGCTCGTACTCCAAGGGCGGCGGGCTAGCTTGCCTGGTCCCTCGAGGCGGCCGTCGGCACCTAACATCGTCAGACGTCACCAAGGAGAAACAACGAGCCGGTACTCGCAACTGATGACACTTCAACCTCCCAGACGATCGGGCCTCTCGAGCGGGAAGCTAAGCCGGAACAGACTTGCGGGCGATACCCGTCTGGCCGGTGCGCGACGACCAGGAGGGCGCGGTAGGTGAGCCGACCGCGCCCTCCAGAGCGAGTCTCGTCGGCCATGAGCTCGCGAAGCTCGAGATTCTACGCATCCACCTCTTTCTCCTACCGCGTGACCGACCCTGATCCACCGCGGTCGCGCAAAGGCGGAATGTGGCTCGGCGGGATCCTCATAGTCCTCCTCCTCGTCGCCCAAACCGGGTTCGGTCACTCTGTTCTCCAAGCAGCCGGGTTGACTCGCCCAAGTGATTCATTCGTTGAGTTGTACTTCCCTGACGCACGAGCTCTGCCTTCTGCACTGCCAGCTTCCGGACGGCTAACCGTCCGCTTCGCGCTCGGCTACGTAGGGTCGAGGAGTCACTCGTTGTATTGGCGGGTATATGGGCCAACAGGTAAATCACTAACTTCAGGCGATTCTGTCGTGACCGCGAACCGAACTGACCTCATAGTGCGTAGTGTCCGAATCAGTTGCTCAGGGAAGCGAACTCGCCTTAGCGTCTCGGTCGAGCATTCGTCCGCACGTATCACCCTCTGGCTCACGTGTCGTGGCCGACGGTGAGGAACAAGTGGTCGCCAACGTGGCCTCTGCGCCTAACTTCTGAGCAATGGCGAACGCCGCCGCCCAGGTGGCTCGTTGAGCTCGCCCTCTTGGATGTGGCTGTCGCCGCCAACTCCCTCTGGCTGTCACGGGCCGTCTCCGCTCTCCTGCTCTCAGCACTTCCAGGCCAGCTGCTCCTCCGGGCACTGAAGATCCCTGCTAGGTCAGTTCGTCGGTACATCGCGTACCTGCCTTGCGCGTCCGTAGCAGTACTTGTCGCCACTTCCCTCGCGGTGGATATCGTCGGCCCGGTCCTGGGTGTACATGAGCCCCTCCGGCGATTGCCATTGTTCGTCGGGCTGAATCTCGCACTGGTCGGACTCGCTTTGTGCGGGCGCCACGCGACTGACATTCATGAGTTGCGCGCCTCCGACATCGTCAGACGCGCGCGGTGGCTTTGGCCCTTGATCCTGCCTGCCATCGCTGTCGCCGCCGCCGTGAGGCTCGACAACGGCGATGGCAACACCCTTTGTTTCGTGGTCCTCATAGCCGTCGCAGTCATGATCCCAGTGTGCGTGGTCACAGCGAACAAGATGCACAACCAGGAGATCAACTTCCTCCTCTACGGCAGTGGTCTCGCCCTGATGCTTCTCACCAGCATGCGCAGCTCCTACGTCATCGGCTTCGACATCAACTCGGAGTACTTCGACTTCCACCGAACCGTGGTCGAAGGAGTCTGGCACTTTGGCCACTTGGATCCTTACCAGGCCATGCTCAGCCTGACGGTGCTCCCGGCTTCGCTTCACGCATTGATCGGCGGCCAAGATGTCTGGATCTTCAAGCTCGGCTATCCCGCCCTTTTCGCACTCTTCCCGGTTGCAGTGTTCTCGCTGGGAACGCGTTTTCTCTCCCGCCGTGCAGCTTTCCTCGCTGCCGCGGTCGTGATAGCTCAGTCGTACTTCTTCGAGCAGCAGCCTGAGATCGCCAGGCAGGAGTTGGCATTACTGATCTTCGCGGGCATCATCGGCGCTCTGCTCGACAACTCCTTGCGGCGGCGGCCGCAGCGCGCGCTGATATCTGTACTCGGGGTGACGCTCGTCGTGTGCCACTACTCGACGACGTATATTGCCATTCTGCTTTGCCTATTGGCATCGTTACTGGCCGTCACTGTAGCCAGGACGAAGAGAACACCGCTTCGGGTCAGACCATGGCTCGTCGCCGCTGGTGTCATGACCGTGTCGGCCTTTATCTGGTACGTACCTGCCACCCATTCGGGGAGCAACGTCAGCGACGTCGCCGAGTCACTACGCCAAACTGGTATCAACCTGCTTCCAGGACGTACCCGCGGCGAGAACATCATCAGCGCGTACTTCAACGGACCCCGGGAAGCACCCTCGTCGCCGTCCGACTACCAGAGCTCGATTGCCGCCTACTACGCCCACAACCTGAGTTTCCTCGTTCCACTCGCTGCCGCGCAACGCCCGGAGTACAACCTTCGAGCCGCGACACCGGCCAAGATCGATGATCATGCTCCGGCGATAGCTGCTCTCCTCAGTGACGCTGAGTTGCTAGTGCAACAGGGTATAAACGCACTTGCTGTTCTGAGCTCCCTCCTGTTCGCGTTGCGTCGACGAGGAGGCCGCCTGTTGCGCATTATGGGGACTATGGGACTCGCCTCGCTCTTCGTTCTCACCGCGAGTCGACTCAGCGGAACGCTCGCAGCCGACTACAACTCTTCGCGCCTCTTTCTTCAATGCCTCTTCATCCTTGCGCTTCTCGAAGCGGCTTTCGTCGAAATGCTGGTGAAGGAGTTGAAGTCGCGACCGTTGACACATTTTGTGCTGTTCGGGGGCTTTAGTATGGTGTTGCTAGTCGCCTTCGTAAGCAACTCCGGTCTTGCCACACCGGTCACTGGCGGCGATCCACCTTTTATTCTGTACAACAACGGCGAAGATCACGCTCGCCTCTACACGACCGAACAGGAGGAGTTCACGGCGCAGTGGCTCGCGAGCGCCGTGCCGAAGCAAAGGATAATTTACGCGGACTACTACGCCCAGCTTCGACTGGACCAATTCACCGATCTCCGCACCGCCGTCTTCAACGATGTCACGCCGCGTACTATCGATCGGAACGCTTGGATCTTCGCGTCAACGACTAACGTCGTCGGAGATCGCACGTGGGGTCAGACCAACTCGGGGGTACTTGACCTCGTCTTTCCCTCGAGGTTCCTTGATCAGTATTTCAATGTCGTCTACTCGACCGGGTCAACCGCGGTGTTCAATCGATGAGAGTACGCGAAGCGGCAACCAAACAGTCCGTTGGGTCGCGACGCCATTGTGCCAGCACCGAAAACAAGGGCGAGCCGTCGGGCCTTGAATGGTCATCGTCGCAACTCCCTTCCGGCTCGCAAGCTCTTGGTTGCGATCGGGTGGCTCGACCCACTGGTTTACAGCCACTCTCGGCGTCGTCGTCGCTTGCCAGTCGTGTGGAATCTAACAAGGCTGTATAGACGCGATGAAGGCCTCAAAGGTCGTCAGTAGCATCCTCTATAATTACTTGGGCACAGGCTTCATAACCATCACGGGGTTTGCCTACACAGCGTTCGTGGTACACCGGCTGAGCCACGCCCGGTTCGGGATACTCGTCCTCACAACCTCGATTATCTCGTACTCGAATCTTCTCGACCTCGGCATCGGCATCACGGTGATGAAGATGGTTGCCGAGCGCGCCCACGCCGGTCCGACCGATGAGATAACAACTATCGTCCGCAATGCCATCGCCATGTTCGTCGCGATCGGGGCGGTCGTATTCGCCGTGCTCCTCGGGATGGAGCCCTTCGTTGGTGGACTGTTCAAGGTATCTGGAGAGAACCTGCATCTCTTCCAGACCACACTGGCCATCGCCGCCCTCGGAATCGGTGTGTCATTTCCTTCGGCGATTTACACAGCGGTGCATCAGGCACACGGTGACTACCGGTACATGAACGTCCTCGGAATTCTGACCCAGGCGCTGCAGGTAGGTGTCGGCATGGTACTCCTGCTAGCTGGCTTCGGCATTGTGGCATTGGTCTCCTTGACGGCCGCCCTCAACGTCGTCGGCTTCTGTGCCAAGATCCGCCATTCACGCAAGCGATTCGGGGTGAAAGTCCGTCAGGGAAAGTTCAGCTGGGCCATAACCCGACAGATGTTCTCCATGAGCGTCTGGATCTTCCTAATGAATTTTGCTTCACATCTCATTTTCAGCACGGACAACATCGTCGTCGGCGCTGTGATCGGTACCTCTGCGGTCGCGTCCTTCCAAGTGGCGCTCGGTCCGGCGTCAACGCTCCAGACTGCCGGCGACCAGTTCAACATGGTGTCGCTCACGGCCGCGGCGTCGCTGCGGGCCCAAGGTGCGATGGATGACCTACGAAGACTGCTGCTCGAAGCCACGCGTCTAGTCGCGGCTGTGGCCATGCCAGGCGTCGTGGTGTTCGCCCTATGGGGCCGACAGCTACTCGCGCTTTGGGTCGGTCGCTCCTTCGAAAGCTCCCTCTCGACCCTCGTCGTTCTCTCAATCGGCTACCTGTTAGCCGCGCTGGAGGGTGCCGCGAATCAAGTCGTACTGGCTCTCAACCGCTACCGGCTTATCTCGCTCCTTTCCCTCGCAGAGGCCGCTGCGAATCTGATCCTGAGCGTCATTCTCGCCAAGCGGATGGGAATTCTCGGCGTGGCACTGGGCACTACCATCCCGCTGACTGTGATGGCGCTCGGCATCTACATACCCCTAGCCTGCCGACTGATCGAGCTTCCCTACTCCCGGCTTTTGCGCCGCCTCGCTTTACCCGTCGCTGTCAATGCGGCCGTGTACGGGATTCTCCGACTGGTAGCGGCGGGTCCTAAAGAGTTCTCTAATCTGCTCGTGCTCTTGACAGCCTCTGCGGGAGTGTTCGCCGTGTGTTTCGGCCTTTCGGTCATGCTGGACTCTCAGGAGCGCTCAACTTATATCGGCATGCTGCGCCAGCAGGTGGCCCAGCGCAAGCAAGCGTGATGAGACAAGCTTGCACGTCCGAGCGCGACAACCACCATCTACGTTTCGATCGGAGGTTCTGAATTGATTGACAGCCTTCTTATTGTCGGCTATGGCCGCCAAGGCCACCGGCATCTCGACGTCGCATTGCGGTTCGATCTCGCACAGCTGATAGTGACCGTGGATCCGAGATTCGCTACAAGGACTGGTGCCGGCAAACACTTTACTGATCTGGCTACCGCCCTTGAGTACTCCGGTTACGACGCCGCCATCGTGGCGTCACCTACGACAACGCATGCCGAGATCGTAGAAACGCTGCTAAGGCGCAACGTGCCGACCCTTGTTGAGAAGCCGATCGCCGCAGACTTTGCTCAGGGGGAAGCTCTGATCGAGCTCATGAATTCGACAGGAACTGCGCTGTTTGTAGGCTACGTCGAACGCTTCAACCCGGTAGTGCGGCTGCTCGGTGACGTTATGCGCTCGGGTGTGATCGGAGGTCCCATATCGATGGTCATGAAGCGATTCGGTATTCCCGCTTCGGAGCCGCAAGACGCGGACGTGATCCATGACCTATCGGTGCATGACATCGACTTGGTTTGTAACCTGAATGCCGCGCCGCGGCTGCTGGGAGCTGGCGGTCGTGTCGACCACTCCACTGGACAGATTCACACCGCACAGCTACTCCTTCGCTCTGATGATCTGACCGTCGGCATCGAGTCGAGCAGGATGGCGGCGCGCCGGGAACGGACGATCTCGGTACTGACGGAGAAGGCATACCTTGTCGCCGATCTCCTCGGCCAGCACATGGACGTCCTAAAGAGCCCGTCCCAGTCGTTCGACGACGGCGAGCTGGCCGCGTTCGCCACGGTCTCACCCCATGACCTCGGAATGCGTCTCGCGCCACGAACTCGCGAGCCTCTGGCCGACGAACTCAAGGCACTTCTTGCGAGCCTGAGTGGCGGACCCGATCCAATGCTCGCGACACCTCAAAGTGCACTAGCTGTGTCGTTTATCGCCGATGCTGCAAGTGCGATGATAATGGAGGCGGACCCAACACGGTAAGTGATGAGCCCAACTGACTACTCGGCTAATCGAGACAATGACTCAAGGAGCTCCACGAATGATCAACAGCAACCCAGTACGAGTGTCGGCCAGCGGTCTCGATGCCGTCGCTGCCACGCTCAAGAGTGGAGTCGTAGCTCGCGGTCCCTGTATCACTGCGCTTGAGCAGAGTTTCTTAGCCGTTACGCGTGCTGAGAATGCCGTCGCTGTCGCGAACGGCACTGTCGCGCTTGTTCTCGCAGGCATGGCCACCGGCATTGCTCCTGATGACACCGTACTGGTTTCAGGGTTCTCGTTTGCCAGTACAGCCAACGCCTTCCTCGCTCTTGGGTGCCGGGTTGTCGCGGTAGACATCAGCCCGGACTCGTACAACATCGACGACAGCGCTCTTGCGGACGCGATCCGGCGATACCCGCAAGCTCGAGCGCTCGTAGTTGTCGACCTGTTCGGAAACACCGCAGGAACTGACGAAGCAATCGCCACTGCTCGACAGCACGGACTGGTTGTCATCGAGGATGCTGCTCAGGCAGTTGGCGCCCACGACAGTGTGGGAGAGCCGATTGGACGCCGAGCGGATGTGACAACCTTCTCGCTGTACGCGACCAAGAATGTCTTTGCTGGAGAGGGGGGAGTCGTTGTCTCACCGAATACCCAGATAACCGACCGGGTGCGCGCGCTCGCCGACCACCAGACGATTGAAGTGGACGGGCGGCGATTGATCGGCTTGAACTACAGGATGAACGAATTAGGCGCCGCGCTCGCACTGACTCAGATGCCGATGTTGGCTGAGTTCACGCAGCGTCGGCGCGATCGCGCCCGTCAGCTCGCCGATGCATGCATCGAGGCTTGGCCGAATTCGGTAACTGTTCCGCCTGAAGCCTCAAGACTGGACGATCAGATTTCTCCACGGCACGTGTTCCATCAGTTTACCGTGTCGGCATACGATGAAGCGATGAGGGGAACACTGCAGGACCGCCTGCGGCAGCACGACGTCGAGACCCGCAGGTTCTATCCGTACGCTTTGTCCTCGCTACCAGGAATGGCAGCCTCGCCAACGCCACTTGCCGAGGACTTAGCTACGAGGTGCTTTAGCCTCCCGATTGCACACGCCCTAACCGAAGAGGAGTTCGGTGTCGTTCTAGAGGCTGTCAGAAACTCGGGAGACTGATGAGCTCATGAGTTTGCGGCAACGAATCTCGCGGATTTTTCAATTCCGCTCTCGCTTGTATCTCGCAACGATGCGCACACATCCCTTGAGTACTGTGTATGGCTTCGATCGTGGACAACCGGCAGACCGACGCTATATCGAGCAATTCCTGGCGCAGAACAGAGAGTATATCCGAGGCCGTTGTATCGAGATAAGGGATGATTCCTATCTTCGCCGATTCGGCGGTGATCGAGTTACCAGGTTCGACGTCCTAGATATCGATGTTGACAACCACCGTGCGAATGTAGTGGGAGACCTCCAAGATCTTAATATGGTGCCAGACGCGTCCTACGACTGTGCTGTTGTGACGGAGACGCTGTCATTTCTCCGTGACCCGCGCCGGGGCGTATGCGAGTTGCATCGTATCCTTGCCGCTGGTGGAACCGCGCTCCTTACGGTCGCCTGCTTGGGACGCGAAGAACCAGCTGGGGGGGACGGTATCGACTACTGGCGATTCCTGCCCGCAGGTGCTTCGGCGTTGTTTGCTGATCTCTCTTGGGAGGTCTCCGTCACACCTTATGGAAACGCCTTGGTGGGAATCGGCATCTGGTGCGGTATGGCTGTTGAGGATCTGCCACAGCGCGCTTGGCGGCTTAACGACCCTTACTGGCCATGCCTTGTTGGCATCCGAGCCACGAAACCCTAAGTATTACGTTCCTTCGCGCCGTGCTCGGTTCTGGCACCCGCGATCAGGTCGAAGCTGTTGTGGTCACCCGCGCGGCATGGTCCGCACATACGCGGCGACTGAGCGTGGGTCCTGGGTCGGACTGAGCGGAAAGATCTTCAGATCTCCGGCATTGAACCACGCCTGATAGGCGACGTCGTTGCCAGTGACGAAAGCGCCCACGTTCGCCACGTAGTTTCCGTCGTCACCCTGGGTCGTCACCGTGCCCCATTCGGGGAGGCTGAACGGCTTGCCATGTTGCACTGCGAACGCATAAACCTGATCTAGCCCCATTGGCTCGCTTACGAGTGCTTGCCACCTGCGCGAGTTGCCAACTGGAGGCAACGGATTTCCACTTTGATCGTAGAAACTAAGACCGATGATGTCAACGTAGGCGTTGCCCGGGTAGTAATCAGCAAGCGGAATGACACGGTAGCCCTCGTTGACATTCCACTCGAAGAGAAAGTGGGCGCTCGAAACCGACCGCATCGCCGTGACCTCTTGAGCGAAGCATTGCGCCCACAGTCGCCACTGAGTCACGTTGGCCCCGAGGCTGTCGTTCTCCCAAGTGCCGTTCATCTCGTGGCCCAGGCGGATTACCGAGTAGCCGAAGCCAGCTGTAACCATATTTGCCGCGAATTCCTTGGCGTAAGCATTGAAGGCACCGGCAGCGCACTCCGCTGTCCAGCTGGCGTTACTCTCCTCGCTATCGGGAATGAGATTCTGGGTGTCAATAAGCTGACGGTGGGTGGGATCAGCTGCCACCCAGGCGATAAAGGGCTGGGCGGGACTCGCGATCCAGGGATTGACCCAAGAGGCCCATGTGTGGTCGACGTCGGTGTAGGTCTCGATGCAGTTGTAGGTGATCCCTGTGATCCTCTCTACCTCGCGCAAACCCGGACCCGGTCCACCGGAAATGCACGCTGTCTTGGAGTCACCGGCTTGTACGAGGCCTGGAGGCCGGTCAGATCCGCCGGATCCAACCACCGGAAAGACCGTAGTAGTGGGAACAGTCGAAGGCCGAGTGGAAACCGGCATCGTCGTGGACCCAGGGACGGTCGGGGGGCCAGTGGAGACACCTACGTCCTTCCTGGCCAATGTCGTGCTCGTTGCCACCACGCCGAAACAGACGAGCCCGAGAACAACGAGTCCGCCCGCCAGCCGGCTGGCGTTGCGCTTAAAACCTCGGAGGTGCTTCCGCTTCGCCCTTCGAACTCCCGAACGGTTCGAAGTCGCCGTCTCTAACATCCGGGAGCTGCTTCCTCTGGGACAGTTGGCTCGGGTGCGAACGGGTCTGTCATCGAGGCGACGGAGGAGTCTTATTGGCTGACCAAGGCTTGCTCACGGGCCGACCGCCTCGGTATCTCCCACTACCGAAACCTCCCAATACCGTTCGTCCAGCAGAGCCAGCCGGATCCTCTTCCTGCCCATGGCCTTGCACTGAGACTCGTATTTGTGGATCGCGCGTAACTTTGGCCGCGTGCTCAGATTACGGGGCAAGGCAAGCTCGGACAGCCGAAATCCCCCTTCAAGCAGTTCACGCACTTGGGTCTGGCGGTATTCCGCGTATTCGAGCCGGTATGGAAGCTCCTCGTAGATGATCCATCGGATCTGTGGACGTTCCCGGATCAGACGAACGACCGCTCTGTGCGTTGTGACGTGGTCTAGGTGCTGGATCCCGAGCGGGATAAGCACCGACTCAGGGCCAAGGGCATCCAGCTGCGCCGCGATCGCATCCGCGATCTCTTCGATCTCGTAAGTGGTTCCGTATTCGACATCGAGGAACGGCAGATGAACTGGCGTCGCGCCTAGACACTGGAGTGCCTGTCGATCCTCCTCCCGCAGGACTGTCATCGGGTCTTGCCCAGGTAAGAAACACTTCTCGTCCCACTCGCTCCAGCGACCGTCAGGGGGGCGTCCTGCAAATACGCTAATAACCGTTGTGCCGGGATGAGCCAAGAGCACCTGGGAGCAACTGAATACGGCGTCGTCGAGATGCGGAGAAATCAGGACCAAAGGAGCCTGCTTGCCAGTAGGAGCCTCTGTCGGATGGGTCCGCTTCAGTCGTACTAGGAGGCTCATCGCGCGCCGGTTCGTACGTAAGAGTCGAAACCGAGGCCTCGCCGCACGATGGGCTGACGCGGCAAGCCGCTGTGCTTCTGCGCTATTTGGGAAAGCAAAGTACGGTGACGCTTGCGCGATCGCATACGGTCGTTTCTGCTTCCCTCGTCAGCATGTGTCCGGTACCGCAACAAGGGCAGGTCGACAAGCTGCCCAGTCCATCCGTGGTCGGTAAGAGTGAGGAAGAAATCCCAGTCTTCCGTACCCGCGAACGTCGGATCGAACGAGGCGTCGCGCAGGGCTCGGCTCCGCAAAAGCGCCGCCGAATTCACATAGTTACCATAGCCGAGCACCGTTAGATTGAAATCCGGGTACCAGGTTATTCGCCGCTCGCGCTCGAATAGCTGCATCTGGCAGTAGACGAACCCCAGAGAATCGTCGCCTTCTCGATCACAGAAAGCTCCGAGCAGCTCTTGCACGTAGAGCGGGTGGAGCTCGTCGTCCGCGTCGAGGTAAACGAGATATTCGCCACTGGCGACGCTGGCGGCGAAATTGTATGTGGCCGCAGCCCCGGCGTTGTCGTGCCGGAACCCCCGGATCGAGGCTCCGAATCCGGCTACGACCTGCGGTGTCTCGTCTGTAGAGCCGTCGTCGACGACAACAATCTCAATTTTCGGGTATGTCTGGTTGAGAGCACTGTTGACTGCCCCCGCAAGGAAGCGTCCGTGGTTGTAGCAGGGTATGGCAATCGTCACGAGTGGAGTACGGCTGCAGAGAGAATCTGAGAGAAATGAACAGTCGTGAAGCGGGCGCTTCGCCAGGAAGTCAAGCGTCGGAGTGCGAGGGCGGAAGTTCACAAGCCCCGGTCGGTAGTGTCTGATCACGCCGGGCATCAGTCCCGCAGCGAGCTGCGCGACGGCGGTGGGCATCGACCGCCGGACTTCAGGTACGGCAAGGACCGAAAGGCGGTCCCGAGGCGCGAGGCCCTGGTACCGGCTGAAAATGAGAAGCTCCGAAAGCGCATCGGACTGCCTCTGCTGCGCTCGTTTAGCCTGAGCACCGCCACGGTTGGCGAGCGCGCGGTAAGCCGCCACCGAACCGACGAGGAATTTCAAGCGCTCCACCTGGGTCCATGCTTTGGGATACTCGACCACCGGCAGAGCCTCATCGAGTCGACGAAAGGTGCAGCCCTCTGCGTACAGCTGCAGCCAAAGGTCGAGGTCCCAGGCGTTTCCGACACCATCAGTGGGTTTGACCAGATCCCATGCCGCCCTGCGAACTATCGCGGAGGAACGGGGCAGGCACAGTTGGTCGAGGAGTCCGTCGAACAACTCCTCTGGGGGTGGAACTGGGAAGAACTCCCCTAGTGTTCTCCTTTCGGAGCGCCCTGGCCCGACCAGGCTCACATCGCTATAAAAGACATCGACGCCTTCGGATGCTTCGAAAGCCGTCGCGAGCCGATCTGTCGGCCATCGGTCGCCAGCGGCAACCAGCGCCACCCACTCAGCGCTACATCGTCTGAGGTCAGGCGGACCGGTTCCGGCGCTCGTGGAACTGACAACGCGATCGCCAAGGGTCCTAGAGATTTGCGCGGGGTCGACAGTAACGGAACTTACGATCTCGTACTGCGCCGACAGTGTCTGTGAAGCGAGTGTCTCGAGAGTGACCGCCGTGGCCTCAGCCCAGTCCGACGCCCCGGGGAGCAAAACAACCGTCACGCGTGGAGACGCGGAACGCCCAGCAAGGCGGTCCGGTTGAGCTGATAGTGAGTGCGCCATATAGTCGCCCCGAAATCAGATCTGCTGGCTGGCCGAGGCCGCCCGACCACCCTCACTTGCCGCGGTGGAACCCGCGACGGCAAAGTTTAGAGCCTCTACGTACTCGCCCGCGACAGTGCTCCAGTCGAACTCCTCGATCCAAGTCTCGACCGGCCGGCTGCCCGAGGTCAGGTCGTCCAGGGCTCTCTTGATGCCGTTGGCGAGGGCGTGCGCCGTCGGTTCGGTGACATAGCCCCGGTCGGACCGCGCTACTAGATGACGCGCCAGGTTGTCAGGATGAGAGGTCGTCACGACGCTCGTGCCACAGGCGAGTGCTTCGAGGGGCGCGATGCCAAAACCTTCGCGAAGCGAGGGAAAGACGAAAACTCGAGCGGCTTTCATCAGAGCGAAGACTTCGGAGTTGTCCTTGACGTCCGAGCGGAAGCGCACCATATTCGCCAAGCCCATCTCCGCTACCTTCTTCTCGAGATTGGCCTTCTCGGGACCGTCCCCGACGATCAACAGCCGGGCCGGAGAATCGGTCCTGAGCAGAGCCATCGCGTCAATAAGAAGGTTGACACCCTTGTGTTCCAGCAAGCGCCCGACAAACAAGAGGTCAGACGCCTCACTTGGGTCAGCGGGTTCGACTTGTTGAATCAAGGCGAGGTCCACAGCGTTGGGAATCAGGCGAATTGGCGCGGAGTCCCCGAGGTAAGCCTTCAACCGGTCCGCCGTACCTGGCGACACCGCAAGAATCTGATTCGGCAACCTCATAGCCGTCCGCTCGATCCACCAGGCGAGAGTCCCAGATACTGAGCCGAGGTACGTACGCCAGTACTCCGGGCCCCAGACCTCGTTCCATGTGACGACAAGGGGCCGTCGTCTTAGGCTCGTCACGACTCGCAGAGTGTAAAGCTGCAGGTAGGGCATGTGGTCGGCCTCCACAACATCGAATCGCTTGCCGACCAGCCGAAGACAGGCGATCGCAAAGACAATCGCCTGCAGCATCGATCTTCGAGTCCCTTTGTACAGCTCAAACAGTGGGCAAATGGCTTCGTACTCGATGCCCTGGTCTCGCCTGATCCTCGAGCGTTCAGGCCACCAGTGCATGGTGTAAACGTGAACGTCGAACGACGACTGCAAGCGGCAAAGTAACTGGAAGTAACGCATCTCCTTGCCACCGCGATGGTACGGATGGAGCGCGTCCGTTACGACTGCGACCGACATCCTCGCCTTCGGACTGGCCATCGCCACCTTGCAAGTTTGTCCGATTCACATGTCCATTGCGTTTGCGACCTCGGACAACACCGTCGTCTCTGAGAGCATTGACTCCGAGACACTTGGAAGAAGCGACTTGTCCCGAATCCCGTATCGCGTACGTCCGCGCAACCTGACCCTGACGAGCACTTCAAAGCATCGAAAGGCGTCGGACAACCGAATCTTTTTTCCCTCTTCGCGAGAGCGCCCAACGTAGCTCACCGGAACCTCGAAGGGACGAAAGCCTCGGCGCAGCAATTCGGCACTCACTTCGGTGTCGAGACCGAAGCCTTCCTCCTTAAGGGGCATGAGACGCAACAGCGGAAGCGGTAGGAGCTTCAGGCACGTGTGCAGGTCGCTCATCGCAGAACCGTAGAGGAGATTGGCGGCGGCCGTCATGACTCGGTTGCCGAGCAAATTGATAAACGAAGGGAATACGACGCCGGCGCCTCGCACTCGGACCCCGTAGACGACTTCGGCACGACCGCTCAGGATGGGGGCGATGAGCCTCGGTATATCGGCCGGATCGTACTCGGAGTCAGCATCGAACACGAGCAGGTGCGTACCACTTGCCCGGGCGATACCGGTTCGAACAGCAGCGCCTTTGCCCCGGTTTGTCTCATGGCGTATGTGCACATGCCGGCTGTGCCAGCTGGCCTGGAGCATCTCTCTCGTGCGATCCGTCGACCCATCGTCCACAACGATGATCTCAAAGTCGCCCGGGATCGACTGGGCAACCAGAGCTTCGAGCACTCGACCAATCGTGTGCTCCTCGTTGTAGACCGGAACGACGATCGTCAGTTTGAACGGAACAGCTGACGTCGGATGCGGAAGCTTGGTCGGCGACGCTAGGCGACGCTCGAGCTCGGAAACGGACGCCAATGCCCTGGAGTGGGGTGAACCTCGTTGGATGCGCACCACCGCAGCTGGCGACACCCCGGTACCGTCACCTGCGACCTCCTCAACGAAAAGATGGACGTCGCCGGAGTGTGGAACATTTACTCGGCGGGCCGAAGAAGTGTCCCGCCTCTCTTCGAACACGGCGTCATGGACAGGTGTCTCGCAAAGCCCTGAAGCAAGTCGTTCGGGGGCATCGAGAACGCCTGTCAGCTTCGAGCCACGCGACACATTTAGTTGGTCGGCACCCGGCAGATCGTCGTCAGACTCAAATCTGACGGCCTTAGCTCGGCGACGGGCGAGCGACAAGCGCTGGCCAGCCCCTTCCCTGTGTTGAAACAGGAGAAAACTCATTTCCCGCCCACTTTCCTCGCAGTAAAGACTTCTAAGTGCGCAACGAGGACGGGTTCGCTACTCGCTCTGCCCAGCTCAAGCGACCATATGGGAGCTGGGGTTCAACGCTTCCCTCGCGACTTCGATGTTGACACGAGACAAGGCTGATGTCAAGCGGCGGACCAAATAGCCTCGTCGGGCTCATTGATCGACGATCTCATAGATATCCGAGTTTCCAGCGAACTCGGTGAACGTGGCGTGCTTAAGTGCCCTGCAACCTTCGCCCGCGTGTGCCCCCAGTCCAGGACACTGTGCGCTCTCACGACCGACAAAGCACGCCCGTGCTTGTCCGAAATGCTTGCTTTTCCAAGGCTTCAGGCACTTATCGTCGCCAAATATCGTCCGTCTCAAATTACAACTCCGTCCCCTCGCTGGGAGTGTAACGACGGCAGCCCAACCCTTGCCCCAAGATCGGAACCTTCGGCTGGAGCGACGCTGTCCCCCCAAGCAAGATATCAATGAGAGCCAAGGAAGTGGTGGACCCGATCCGTCTATACTTGTCACTCTCGGCACCTGATTAGTCACTTGGTGTGGTCAGAACGAGACCCGCGCCCCTTCCCGGAAAGGATCTATACATCACTTGTAGCGTTGGCACAACCACCCTTTGTGAGAACCCGCGACCCTTTGCACTCGGAGGGAGAGCCATCGCCTTTTTCGACCTCAGTTGTCGGTCCCGAGCCAGCCAACGGAGCCTCACGTCGTCGATGTCGTCGCGGAATGGCCGTAATAAAGGAGCCTTTTCGGCCCCTAGCGCAAGTGGCTCTTCTTCGGCGATCGATCTTGTCCGAGAAAGCTCGCCTCATGCACCGAGAGCTGAAAGCCCTGGCGGGGTTGCTTAACGGCCCTGAGCGGTGTCGGCCTGGTTTACGCAGTTTGCGCAGCCTCTCGGGTTTGAGGCGTTGGGCAGCAAGCTTGACGATCGCGTCCCGCTTCTCATTGGCTTCCTCACCGATCTCGAAAGCCGATGCCTGCGGCAGGGTCCCTGAGCTCAACTTCTTGTTTCTTCAGTACTGGCCGGGCTCCATGCCTTTCAATGGAGGAGCCTTCACAAACCTCAGAGCGGTACCGAGCGGGTCGGCAGACGATCTACGTACGAGTCGGATCTTTGGCCGTTACCTGAGAGCTGGCGACGCTTGGCAACCAGGTAAGACCGATGTGAAAGACCCCACAATCCAGAGGCAAGATGCGCCCGGCGGCTGGCCGCGCTGACCCGTGGAGCGCTCCTCCATCGACGCACACCGGCCTCGCGGCCGATCGCTCCGAACAGTAGGTATTGGAGTGATAGCCGTCGCACAGTTCTAAGCCACGATCCTGATGGGAAGTGGCGCGCCACGAATACAAGGTGGTTGCGCTGGGCAAGGAACTGGCGACGGTACGGAATACGGTTCGAGCTCAGGTTGCGCCGGTGCCAAACGTGCATGTCCGCGCAAAAGCGAATCCGGTAATTCAGTGCGAGTGCTCGCGCGCACAGATCAGCGTCTTCGTAGTACATGTAGAAGTCATCATCGAAGCCCCCCAGCACCTCGGCGACATGCCGGGGCATGAGCATGTTGTTGCCGTCAAGCGCGTACACGTCACGAGTGTTTATCGGCTCGTCGGTCCGGTAGGAGTAGCCGGAGTCTGCGTCGATAAACATCTGAGAGTGGAACTCGTTGGAGGTATCTCCAGGAGGATTGCACTCGTCCCAAAGAAATTCGGTACCACCGACGATACCCACACTTGGATCGGCAAGCTGAGCCAATCCAGCAGCGAGCCAATCGGGTCCCAGAATCAAGTCGTTGTTGATCGCCGCGAAGTAGTCGCCTGTGGCGACAGCGAAACCGGCGTTCATTCCACCCGTGAAACCACGGTTGTCGCTATGCGCGAGCAGGACGATCCCAGCGATCGACTCGAGACGGGTCCGGCTCGCTAGCGTACTTTCATTGTCAACAACAATGATCTCCACCTCAGCATCGGCTTCTTGCGCCTTCACGCTCTCGACACACGTTGCCGTCGCCTCGGCTTCGCGCCAGTTCACGACGACAAATGAAACCCGCGTCGGCAAAAGCACCTCCAGATAGAACGGGTTTCTAATATTAGTTGACTGAACTGGACCCTCGGAGATCGGCAGTCAGGGCATGTATGATCCGGCTGGAACCCGGTATGACCTATGCAGCCGACCCGCGCCGCGATGAGTTCGAACCGCGCACCCAAACCACTCGCCAAATCTCCGACGGTGTCCATGACCGCACTCGCTATACCTCATAGCCGTCGAGCCGAGGAGCCGAACTGCAGGATTGAAGCGCCCGGTCGGCGAGCACGGCCCTTTTCGAAATGCCGACGGCGCATGTCGGTGGTGCTCGAGCTCACCGGATCATGTGAGTTCGCGAGTTGCACACGCCCGAGCTCAGACTCGCCGACCGCGCGCGTTCGCGACAATTAGAGATGGTCCGGCCGCTCTCTCGGTCAGGCACTCTTGTGTAACCTGGGCCGCGAATCGTCGGCACGACGCTTCGCTGATGACGTTTACCATAACCGACCAACATAAGGATCCACAGATTGAAGCGTCTGGCGCGTCAAGATCGCTCTGCTGGACGTCATCCGTCTCGGGTTCCTCATCGGAGTGTCAGCTGGATCGGAAGTGTTAGCTGTTTCGATCGGAGGCTTCATTATGAGTCCGTTTGGGTGTTGTTCGCCGTGAATGGCAAGAGCCTCGTCGCGAACCTGGAGGGACTGTCGATAGCTGTGGACGCCCGCATCGTGAAGAGGCCCGGAATCGGCTTCTACACCTACCTTCAAGGGGCGATGCAGTGCCTCCTCGACATGGGAGCGCGGGTCTCCCTTCTCACAAATTTCCCCCCAGAGAATTACGAAAGTCTCTTCCCCACAGCAGAATGGCTTGAGTTCGGCAGCCACAGGAATCTCATCTGGGACCAATACGACCTTCCGAAATTCCTTCGCCGGAAAGCCTTCGATCTCTACTGGGCTCCCTGCAACAACGGCATACCTTTCCTTCCCGCGGGGCGAACAGCGAAGGTTTCCACAACGCACGACATGGTGCCAATCCGGTTACCGCGACTCTACCTGGTTCGCCGCCCGTTGTTCGCCCTACCATATCTAGTCTGGACGAGTGCCGTAATGTTGCGGAGCGACACCATCCTCACAGTATCCAGGTCGTCAGCGCGTGACATACGGCACTTCTCCGGCCGCCGCGCAATAGTGATCCCACCAGTTTTCTACCCTTTAGCGACCCAAGGTGATCCTGCTCTTGTCCCACCAGGACTCCTACACAGGAACTACATCGTCTATAACGGGGGCCTTGATCCGAGAAAGAATGTACTCAATCTGTTGAAGGGCTTTGCCATGGTTGGTCGAGAGTGGCCTGATCTTCTCCTCGTAATGATGGGGCGCGGCTACTCAAGCCTTGACTCACCGATTGCGGAACTCGGAATCTCGAAGAGTATCGTTCGAACGGGTTATGTAGATGAAAATACGAGGTCCGCGATTATTAGTCTCGCCGCTGCAATGGCATACCCATCTCTCTACGAAGGCTTCGGACTTCCCCTGCTTGAGGCCTTTGCCACAGGAACGCCTGTGCTGACGGCAGCAAACAGCTCGCTTGCCGAAGTTGCAGGGGACGCCGCGGTCTATGTCGACCCTCGCGATCCTTCATCGATCGCCGAGGGGATAATGCGCATGCGAGATCCTCACCTTGCCGCGGATCTTCGGCTCAAGGGACTCGAAAGGCTCTCGCACTTCGACCCGATGGTGTCACGTGAGCGCCTGGTCATCGAACTCGCGACGGCAGCGCGAGGTCGCTGAAGCCGTTCGCGGACAAGGCGCGGTAACGAAGCGCTTCACACGGACCGGTTACTCAAAAGCCTTGAATATATCTCCAGGTGCAGTCGAGCAGCGGTGGGCCAGTCCATCGCGTTGGCGAATTGCTTTCCCTCCGCTCCCATCTCCGAACGAGCCTGCACCGACATCGAGGCGGCAAGTTCGAGGGCTTCGACTAAACCATCGGCCCCAGGCTCATAGCGAATCGCTGCGTTGTCCGGTACATCGCTCAAAGACGCGAGCCGCGGAATCAGAACTGGGAGTCCGAACGACTGCGCGAGAAGAACTGATGAGCTGTTAGTAACCTTGCGAAACGGGAAGGCAGCGAAGTCTGCGGCTTCGAGGTACGTGGCCATCTCGGTGTCGGGAATCCGCTCGAGTCGGACAACAGCGCGCGAGTTTGCGCGCTTGGCGAGTCCCTCAAGCACTGCTCGATGGGCCGTGTCTTTGCATGAGCCGGCCACAACGACTTTGACCGGACTAGAGGCCCGCAGGCGCGCCGCCGCCTCCAAGAGCAAGTCCGCGCCTTTGTAACGTTCGATTTTCCCAATCAGGAGAACGACGACATCGCTGGACTCGAAGTCCAGCGCACCCCTGGCCGCTCGGCGTCCGAGCGTTCTCGGATATGGCTCACTGTATGAGCCCAACGGGATCACTCTTACATCGCGCGCTCCGAGCTCCCTCAGTTCGCTCGCGCTTGCCTCTGAGAGCGCGATCACCGTGGCGGCATGCTCGATGAGGTGCTTACGCGCCTCACGATCGTCAAAGAACACTTGATCGTGCGGCAGCATGTCGTGGGCTGTCCAGACGACTCGATAGCCGAGAAAGCCCGCCCACCAGAGGTAAAGCCGGAACCACTGCTGCATTGCCCGGCGCGCCAGAGGCACATCAGAAGCCCACGGCAAGGAGAACTGGAAAACCCAGTGAATGTGCAATATGCGGTAGCCGAGGAGCCGGTACCGCACGAGCATCAGAGGCGCCACCAGCAAATTGAAGCTCTGCGACCCAGATGGGCCGTCCGAGTAGCGGAACTTGCCTCCGGCTGATGCGATTGCTTCGTAAAGCAGACCCTGGTAGGGGTTCTCGTCCTTCGGCGTGACGAGGACGCGGACTCGTGCACTCACTTGGAGAGTCCGACCACCTCTGCTAGGACACCTGTGCCCTGAACGAGG